>NZ_JACFYX020000014.1:0-145726 GCF_015712105.2 Pseudomonas chaetocerotis | reverse complement strand
TGTAGCCTGGATGGAATCCGGGGAGAGGTGTGACTGCAGTTTCCCGGATTGCATCCGGGCCAAGCACCCGGCTCCCCGTTCCCGCTTGCGGGAGAAGGTCATCAGAAAACTGGTGCGCTGCCGCCTTCCCTCTCCCGCCCTGCGGGCACCCTCTCCCAATGGGAGAGGGTCATCAGAGGGCCGCTACGCGGCCGCTATTAGTCCACCCAGACGCGGGCGTTGCGGAACATGCGCATCCAGCCGCCGTCTTCCTGCCACTCGTCCGGGCGCCAGGAGTTCTGCACGGCGCGGAATACCCGCTCCGGGTGCGGCATCATGATGGTCACACGGCCGTCGCGGCTGGTCAGACCGGTAATGCCGCGCGGCGAGCCGTTGGGGTTGGCCGGGTAGCTCTCGGTGACCTTGCCGTGGTTGTCGACGTAGCGCAGGGCCACGGTGCCGGACAGATCGGCTTCCAGCAGCGCTTCCTCGCTCTCGAACTCGGCATGGCCTTCGCCGTGGGCGATGGCGATCGGCATGCGCGAACCGGCCATACCCTGCAGGAAGATCGAGGCCGACTCCTGGATCTGCACCATGGCCACGCGCGCCTCGAACTGCTCGGAGCGGTTGCGCACGAAGTGCGGCCAGAACTCGGTGCCAGGGATCAGCTCGTGCAGGTTGCTCATCATCTGGCAGCCGTTGCACACCCCGAGAGTGAAGCTGTCACGACGCTCGAAGAAACCCTGGAAGGCATCGCGAGCACGGGCGTTGAACAGCACCGACTTGGCCCAGCCCTCACCGGCGCCGAGCACGTCGCCATAGGAGAAGCCACCGCAAGCCACCAAGCCTTTGAACTCTTCCAGGCTGACGCGACCGGCGAGGATATCGCTCATGTGCACATCGATGGCGGAGAAACCGGCACGGTCAAATGCGGCGGCCATTTCCACCTGGCCGTTGACGCCCTGCTCACGCAGGATAGCGACCTGCGGACGCACGCCCTTCTTGATGTAAGGCGCAGCGATGTCCTGGTTGACGTCGAAGCCAAGCTTGATCGACAGACCGGGGTTGTCTTCTTCCAGCAGCAGGTCGAACTCCTGATCCGCGCCCTGCGCGTTATCGCGCAGACGCTGGATGCGGTAGCTGGTCTCGGCCCACTGACGCTGCAGCAGACGGCGCTCACCGGCGAACACCGGCTCACCGTTGAAGCTGATGCTGACCTCGCCGTTGTTCACGGGCTGACCAATCACGGCCACGCAGTCGTCCAGACCGGCTGCGCTGAACTGCGCCAGCACTTCCGGCGTGGCGTCCTGGCGCACCTGGATCACCGCACCCAGCTCTTCGTTGAACAGCACGGCTGGAAGCTCGGAGCTGTCGTCAGCCAGCGCGTCGAGGTTCAGCGACAGGCCGCAATGACCGGCGAAGGCCATTTCCAGCACGGTGGTCAGCATGCCGCCGTCGGAACGGTCGTGATAAGCCAGCAGATGGCCGTCGGCATTTAGGCCCTGGATCACGGCGAAGAAGGCCTTGAGGTCTTCAGCGTCGTCGAGGTCCGGTACCTGCTGGCCAATCTGCGAATAGACCTGCGCCAGGATCGAGGCACCCATGCGGTTCTGGCCACGACCGAGGTCGATCAGAATCAGATCGGTCTCGCCCTTGTCCATGCGCAGTTGCGGAGTCAGGGTCTGGCGAATGTCCTGTACTGGCGCAAAACCGGTGATCACCAGCGACAACGGCGAGGTCACGCTCTTGTCGACGCCTTCCTCCTGCCAGCGGGTCTTCATGGACATGGAGTCCTTGCCCACCGGAATGGTGATACCCAACGCCGGGCACAACTCCATGCCGACAGCCTTGACGGTGTCGTACAGGCGGGCGTCTTCGCCGGGGTGGCCGGCAGCCGCCATCCAGTTGGCCGACAGTTTGATGTCGGACATTTTCTCGATGCGTGCAGCCGCCAGGTTGGTAACGGTCTCACCCACAGCCATGCGACCGGAAGCCGGCGCGTCGAGCAGCGCCAGCGGCGTGCGCTCACCCATGGCCATGGCTTCACCGGTGTAGACGTCGAAGCTGGTGGCGGTAACGGCACAATCGGCCACAGGTACCTGCCACGGGCCGACCATCTGATCACGTGCCACCAGACCGGTGATGGTGCGGTCGCCAATGGTGATCAAAAAACTCTTGCTGGCCACGGCCGGATGATGCAGCACACGACCCAGCGCTTCCTCGATATCGACGCTGGCGGCGCTGAAGTCATCGCCCTGCTCGGCTTCACGGCTGACGCTGCGGTGCATGCGCGGCGGCTTGCCCAGCAGCACTTCCAGCGGCATGTCCACCGGGGTGTTGCTGAAGTGGCTGTCGGTCACGGTCAGGTGCGGCTCTGCGGTGGCCTCGCCGACTACAGCGAAGGGACAGCGCTCACGCTCGCAGATGGCCTTGAAACGCTCGAAGTCGGCAGCGTCCACGCTCATCACGTAGCGCTCCTGCGACTCGTTGCACCAGATTTCGTGCGGAGCCATGCCTGGCTCGTCGTTGGGCACGTTGCGCAGCTCGAAGCGACCGCCACGACCACCGTCGTTGATCAACTCCGGCAGGGCGTTGGAGATACCGCCGGCGCCGACGTCGTGGATGAACTTGATCGGGTTGGCCTCGCCCAGCTGCCAGCAGCGGTCGATGACCTCCTGGCAACGGCGCTCCATTTCCGGGTTTTCGCGCTGCACCGAGGCGAAATCCAGATCGGCCGAACTGGCACCGGTGGCCATCGACGAGGCGGCGCCGCCGCCCAGGCCGATGAGCATGGCCGGGCCGCCGAGCACGATCAGCTTGGCGCCGACCGAAATCTCGCCTTTCTGCACATGGTTCTCGCGGATGTTGCCGAGGCCGCCAGCGAGCATGATCGGCTTGTGGTAGCCGCGCACTTCTTCGCCACGCGGGCTGCTGACAGCCTGCTCGAAGGTGCGGAAGTAGCCGTTGAGTGCCGGACGACCGAATTCGTTGTTGAACGCGGCACCGCCCAGCGGGCCTTCGATCATGATGTCCAGCGCGCTGACGATGCGTTCGGGCTTGCCGTAAGGCTTTTCCCAGGGCTGGAGAAAATCGGGGATGTTCAGGTTGGAGACCGAGAAACCGGTCAGGCCGGCCTTGGGCTTGGCGCCACGGCCGGTCGCGCCTTCGTCGCGGATCTCGCCACCGGAGCCGGTGGAAGCGCCCGGGAACGGCGCGATGGCGGTCGGATGGTTGTGCGTCTCCACCTTCATCAGGATGTGCACCGGCTCCTGCACCGCGCCGTACTGGCGGGTCTCAGGGTTGGGGAAGAAGCGCCCGGCGGTGTGGCCTTTGATGACCGAGGCATTGTCCTTGTAGGCGGACAGCACGCCCTCGTTATGCATCTGGTAGGTATTCTTGATCATGCCGAACAACGACTTGTCCTGGCTCTCGCCGTCGATGTCCCAGCTGGCATTGAAGATCTTGTGGCGGCAGTGCTCGGAGTTGGCCTGGGCGAACATCATCAGCTCGATGTCGTGCGGATTGCGCCCCAGGTCATTGAAGCTCTTCACCAGGTAATCGATTTCGTCCTCGGCCAGGGCCAGGCCCAGATCCTGGTTGGCCTGCTCCAGCGCGGCGCGACCACCACCGAGTACGTCCACGGCGGTCAGCGGCTTGGGTTGGGCGTGGCTGAACAGCGCGGCGGCGTCTTCCAGCGCATTCAGAACGAGCTGGGTCATGCGGTCATGCAGTAGTGCGGCGACGGCAGCACTGTCGGCCTCGCTCAGCTCGCCGCTGATGTAATAGGCGATACCGCGCTCGAGACGCTGGATCTTGGCCAGGCCACAGTTACGGGCGATGTCGCTGGCCTTGCTCGACCAGGGCGAGATGGTGCCGAAACGCGGAATGGTCAGAAACAGTTTGCCGCTGGGCTCTTGCACCGGCACGCTCGGGCCGTACTTGAGCAGCCGCGCCAGCACTTGTTCCTCATCGGCATTGAGCACGCCTGTCACGTCGGCGAAATGCGCGAACTCGGCGTACAGCCCGGTCACGGCCGGCACCTTGCTGGTCAGTTGCTCGAGCAATTTGCCATGGCGGAAAGCGGAAAGGGCGGGAGCGCCGCGCAGAATCAACATCGTCGGAACAGCCTCTGGGAAGGGGTGTGCTGGAGGCCGGGCATTCTACCCTAAAGCGTTGGCCTGCGGCACCTGTAGCCTGGCGCTTAAAGGACGAACACTCACTAGCAGAGAAGCGAAGCGCTGTCGAGATATGGCGCCGCCTGCGCTTTGCGTATACTGCGCCGATGTTTGCACGACCTGCGATACGCATGCGTTGCGCCAAAGGGCTGTTGGCGATTGGAACCCTCCTGATGCTTGCTGGCTGCGGCGAAGAACCCAAGCCCAGCGTACTCGAGCAGGCAAAGGCGGAGGGAGAGCTGCGCGTGGTCACTCGCAACAGCCCCGCCACCTACTTCCAGGATCGCAATGGCGCCACCGGTTTCGAATATGAACTGGCCAAGCGCTTCGCCACCGATCTCGGCCTCGAACTTAAGATCGAAACCGCGGACAACCTCGACAATCTGTTTTCCAGCCTCGACCTCGCCAACGGCCCGGTAATGGCTGCCGCCGGCCTGGTGGACACGCCACAGCGCCAGCGCCAGGCACGCTTCTCGATCCCCTATCTGGAAGTCACGCCACAAGTCATCTATCGCCAGGGCGAGAGCCGCCCCACCAAACCTGCGGACCTGGTCGGAAAGCGTATCCTGGTGCTGGCCGGCAGTAGCCACGCCGAACAACTGGCCGCCCTCAAGCTGGAACAACCGGAGCTGGAGTTCGAGGTATCCGACGCGGTAGAAGTGGTCGACCTGCTGCGCATGGTCGACGAAGGACAGATCGACCTGACCCTGGTCGACTCCAACGAGCTGGCGATGAACCAGGTGTACTTCCCCAACGTACGCGTGGCCTTCGACCTCGGCGACACCAACACCATGCGTTGGGCGGTAGCCGCTGGCGAGGATGACAGCCTGCTGCAGGAGATCGACGCCTTCCTCAAGCGCTCCGAGGCCAACGGCACCCTGCAACGCCTGAAGGAGCGCTACTACGGCCACGTCGACGTACTCGGCTACGTGGGCGCCTACACCTTTGCCCAGCACCTGCAAAAACGCCTGCCTCGCTACGAAAAGATGTTTCGCCAGGCCGGCCACGCCAACCAGGTTGACTGGCGCCTGCTCGCCGCCATGGGCTATCAGGAGTCGCTGTGGCAACCCAACGCCACCTCCAAGACTGGCGTGCGCGGCCTGATGATGCTCACCCAGCGCACAGCCCAATCGGTCGGCGTCTCCAACCGTCTCGACCCCAAACAGAGCATCGACGGCGGTGCCCGCTACTTCATCCAGGTTCACCAGCAACTGCCGGAAGGTATCGTCGAGCCGGATCGCACCTGGTTCGCACTGGCCGCCTACAACGTCGGTGGCGGCCACCTGGAAGATGCGCGCAAGTTGACCGAAGCCGAAGGACTGGACCCGAACAAGTGGGCCGACGTGCAGAAGATCCTGCCACGCCTGGCGCAAAAGCAGTGGTACAGCAAGACCCGCTACGGCTATGCCCGCGGCGGCGAGCCGGTGCACTTCGTGCGCAACATCCGTCGTTACTACGACATTCTCACCTGGGTAACCCAGCCGCAGCTGGAAGGCACGCAAGTAGCCGAGAGCGGTACCCACCTGCCCGGCATCGACAAGCGCAAGCCCGAAGAACAGACCCCACCACTCTAGGGTCTGTTGCCGTTTCGACGCGAGCCGCGTTGCTGCGCCAAATTGCGCCATGGCCGGGCGGCGTTCCGCAAGGCGTGGGATGCAGGCAATGGTCGTTCCCTTGTCAAATCCCGCAACGACGCATGGCGCAATTTGCCGCGCAACCCGAAGGGACGGGCCAGTTTTTGCGTGGAACGTCGTTACTCGACGGCTCATTTGGGCGACCAAACTTCGCGTCTCGCGCCTAGCCCCACGCAAAAACTGGCTCCGTCGCGGCCGTGCGCGAAACGGCAACAGACCCTAGCAGTCAGAGCAAGCCCTGACTCCCCACTGCACAGCGACTGATCGCCTGCCGCGCCTGGGGCAGGCTTTTGAGACGAGTCGCACACTGCGCCTGACTCGCTATCCGTTCGACCTGCAGATTGGCCTGCTCGTCGATGCTGATCAGATAGGGATGGTTGTAACGCGCGCGGTCGTTCCAGGCGCTGAAACCCTGAGCACTGAACACGCAGCGATAGTCGAGATGACCGGTAAAGCCCTGGAAGCGATCACGCATGAAGATGTGGTGATAACGCTGCCAGTCGCGGTCACGCTGGCCGACACGCACGGCCTCCTGACACTCTTCAAGCGTGGTGATCTGCGGCTCGTGCAGGAAAATGCTCTGCGTCAGGTTGGAGCCGCCCAGCTGCACGCTGGCGATCAGATACACCTCGGATTGCTCAGCGAACGCCGGCGCAGCCAGGAGCGCCAGCACACTCAATATCCGTTTGTTCATGCTCATTCCCTGTGAGAACGCTCAGCCTCGCCGAGCCTTGAAGAAATCTTTCAGCAGCGCACCGCTCTCCTCGGCCAGCAACCCGCCCTCCACCCGCACGCGGTGATTGAGAAAGCCCTGGTCGAAGAACTGCCCCTGGCTGATCGCCACCCCCGCGCGCGGCTCGCTGGCGGCGAACACCACCCGGGCGATGCGCGCATGCACGATCAGGCCAGCGCACATGCTGCAGGGCTCCAGCGTGACATACAGGGTGCTGCCGGGCAGTCGGTAGTTCTGCACGCTTTGCGCCGCCGCGCGGATCGCCACCATCTCGGCGTGGGCACTGGGGTCGTGACGCAGAATCGGGCAGTTGAAGCCCTGCCCGACCACCTCGCCATCCTGCACCAGCACGGCGCCGACCGGCACCTCGCCCTGCTCCGCGCCCAGGCACGCCTGCGCCAGGGCCAGGCGCATGAAATGCTCGTCACGCGAGCGATCGATGATCTGCGGTCGTTTCATTGCATCAATCCGAAGGGGGACCGCTCTGCTACGCGGACCTGAAAACGGCGCCTACCCTACACCACTTCGATGGCCGCCATCAGCCCCGTTTCCATATGGTCGATGACGTGGCAATGGAACATCCACACCCCAGGATTATCGGCAACGAAGGCGATGCGCGCCGTCTCGTTCTTGCCCAGCAGGTAGGTATCGGTGAAATACGGAACGATCTTGCGTCGATCCGAACCCAGCACCTTGAAGGTCATGCCGTGCAGGTGAATCGGGTGCTGATATTGCGCCATATTGCGCAGCACGAAGATGTAGTGACCATCCTTCTTCAGCGTGGCAATCGGGCGATCGGCGCACGTCTTGTCGTTGATGTCCCAGGCCTGGCCGTTGATCTGCCAGTACTTGTAGCGACCGGCTGCCTCGTCGGCCGGCGAGGCCAGCGCGGCGGCCCACTCGAAGTTGAAGCGCAACGTCTCGGCACGTGACAGGTCAGGCTCGGCGATCGGGTTGGCCGGCAACGCCGGCGGCCAATCCCCGGCCACTTCACTACTGGCGATGCCCTTCAAGGTCGCCAGACGCAGCGGCCCGTTACGCAGGGACAACTCCTCTTCAGCAGCGGGAACCTTGAGCGCCAGGTCGATACGCATACCTGGCCCCAGCCAGTACTCCTTGCCCAAAGGGCGCGGCTGAACCGGGTTGCCATCCAGCGCATAGATGCGTGCCTCGCCACCCGGCAGATTGAGGCGATAGGTAATGGTGCTGTCGACATTGATCAGACGCAGGCGCACCACCTGCCCTTCTGGCAATTCGAGGGTCGGGTTGGACTCACCGTTGATGGTCGTCAAACGCCCACGCGTACCTTCGCGCGCTGCCTGGCGCGGCACCAGAAACTCGGTGAAGGCGCCCTGCTCGTCGATATGCCAGGTCTTCAGGCTCAGCGTACGCTCATGGCGGAAGCCGGTCGGCTCGCGCTCCTCGACGATCAGCGGCCCGACCAGGCCACGCCCCAACTGCTCGGCGCTGGTGGTATGCGGGTGGTACCAGAAGCTGCCAGCGTCGTGGCAGATGAAGTCGTAATCGAAGTACTCGCCCGGCAGTACCGGCGCCTGGGAAACGTAGGGCACGCCGTCCATCTCCAGTGGCAGGCGGATGCCATGCCAGTGGATGGTGCTCTGCTGCTCCAGCTTGTTGATGAAGCGCACCCGCAAGCGCTCGCCCTGACGACAACGCAGCTCCAACCCTGGCGCCCGCCCACCATAACCCCAGGCCGGGGTCACATGCCCCGGTACCAGTTCCAGATCCAGCGGCGCGGCGATCAGTTCGTAATCATGGGTCGCCACGTTCTCAGGGCGCCCCAACCAGTAACGCACACCGCCGGCGCCGAAGCCGGCAACACCCAGGCCAGCAAGCCCGGCGAGCACTTGTCTACGGGTAAACGACATCTTCATCCTCGGCAATCTGCGGGCATACTCAATTGCGGTATCTTCTCATTTTCATGGATGACCAGACGAGCGCCCCGGCAAGACAAATTGCCGCGGCATCAGGTGCGAGATACCGCCCAGATAGGAAACCGCCGATCGGTATAGAATCGCAGGGCACTTCACAGGAACGCGCACCAGAACATGGACAGTTTCTTCTTCGACGCCCCCTTGGCAATCATGATGGTGGCGATAACCCCCATGCTCCTGCTCATGTGGATCGGGCTCATGGCTGCGTTTGGGGAAATGATCTGGACTGACTGCTACCGGCTGAGCCGCCCACACGAGATCGTAAAAGCGACGATCATCGATCAGAAGCTTGTCAACGCACGCATCAGCGTTGGCAAAAATACAATGGTCAGCCTCAAGCCCGTCTATCGCCTGCGTTACGAGTACGAACAACACACCTACGAAGTGGAGCATCTCGTGCTCAACCAAGAGCATGTCGAGCTCAACCAGCAGGAAGGAACCTTTCTGCTATACGTTCCCAAAGCGAACCCGGCCGATGCCTCCCCCGAAGCCCCAAGCGCCGCATCGCCCTTCGCCGCAATCATGCTGATGATCATGGGCTACCTCATCTGGGAAGCTGCGCCGACACTGCTTACAGGGTTCTGAGCGTGATCGTGCTCTTCATTGTGCTCGGCGGCCTGCTATGGCTGATCAGCCTGCTGCTTTTCGCCTTTTCCGCCTGGGCTTCTTACAAACTTATGCGACTGCTCTGGGAAAAAATCCGCAGAGCCTTGTTGCGTCCGGGCACGGCGCAAATCACGTCTTATGAAGTATTCACACCTGATCCCGAAGACATTCACGTCCAGGATACCCGCCCGCAAATCCGCCTTGAACTCGATTGCGAGCGTCACGGTCAGCGCTTTCAGGTATCCCTGGGCCCGTTGACGTGCGAGGAGTTGTTCCCTGCGCTGGATTTACCGGCACACCACATCGCCTGCTGGCTAAGCGATGACGATTGGCGCCAGCTGCTGGAAAAACGCTGGCTCACGATTGCCTGCGACTGGCGCCCGCGCAAGGCGATACTCACCAGCCAGATTCGTAATGACAGACGCCTGCTGCTGATCAGTTTTCTGAGCCTGAGCCTGTTCACACTCACCGTCACGCTGTCTCTGCTGCCACACTGAAAGCATGCAGCCATGAAAAACCGGCCGAAGCCGGTTTCTTCATTGAACCCTGAAGCCAATGTCAAGCAATGGCTACTGGCCCCGTCCAAGCGCCTGGGCCGACTTACCAGCTGTAGCTCAGCTTGGCGGTAACCTCACGGCCCGGGTTGTAGTAGTCAGCTGTACCGGAGCCGACCACGTGCTGCTCATCCAGCAGATTGCTGACGTTCAGAGCCAGATCTGTGCCCTTGACGATGTTGTAGGTGAAGGCAGCGTCGAACACTGTAGCGGCATCGCTTTTATCGGTGTTGGCGGCAGCAAAATAGTATTCACCAATGTAACGGGCACCCAGACCTACGCTCACCTTCGTGCCCGGCACACTGTAGTAGCCCCAGAGTGAAGCGCTATGCCGTGGCGTGACTTCAAATTCATTGCCCTTGAGAGACGTGCCATCTCGCAGCGAACCGCGAAGTACATCCGACGCCATGTAGGAGTAACCGCCGACCAGGCTCAGGTGCTCGGTCAGCTCGGCCTTGGCCTCCAGATCCAGACCTCGCACCCTCGTCTCACCCACCGTCTGCCGCTGAATACCAGCGCCAGGCACGACAACGGCAATGGAGACATTTTCCTGAGTCAGGTCATAGATGGCGGCAGAGAAGAGCGCATTCATGCCTGCCGGTGAATACTTCGCGCCTACTTCATACTGCTTGCCCCGCTTCGGAGTGACGCCGATCTCCGGCGGAGAAACGGATTCCACCATGCTGACATAGGTCGAAACCTCGTCACTGACGATGTAGGTCAATGCGCCACGGTAAGACGTTTCAGAAAAACTGTCCGAGGTTTTGATTGAGGCGAGCTTGTCGGCTTCAGTCAGATCCATCGAATCGTTGCGCACGCCCGCAGTCACGATAACGCGGTCGTAGAACGACAGGTTCTGCTGCAGGAATACCGACTTGGTGGTGTAATCCCGGCGCTGAACAAGGTAGGGCGACAGTCCGCCTGGAGCACCACTGTAGACCGGGTTGGCAATATCAATGGGTGTCGCTCTGGCGTAGATAGAGCTGGCGTCGGTCGTGGAATCGCCGTACTCGACTCCCACCATGGTGCTGCTATCGATATTTCCGAGACGGGCATCGTACTGCAGCATCAGATTACCGTTGACCTGCTCGGCATCGGTATCGGTACCAAAAGCATCACGATCTCGCAGGGTTCCCGTTCCTGTCCCGCTCAGGTACAGGTAAGCAAAATCATCCGTCAGCTCGCTGTACCGCAGGTTGCTGCGCAGGATGAAACCGTTGTCGAAGTCGTGACTGAAACTACCACTGATATTGGTGCGTTCCACATCGTGGAAGTTGTAGCCCGGCTCACCGAAGAATTCATCGCGGTCATATTCCCTGTCTGTCGGGTAACCGCCACTGTTGGGGGTGCTCTTGGTCTTGAGGTGATCCACGACAAGCGTTGCCGAGGTATAGGCCGTGGGCGCCCAGGTCAGCCCGCCCATCAGGAGCTGATTGTCGTCCTGAGAGTGATCATATTCACGATCACTGTCCTGGAACTTGCCGGTGAAACGATAAGCCAGGGTCTTATCCGCATTCAGCACATCGCCAACGTCGATGCCGGTTTCCTTGTGATTGAAGGAACCGTAGGTGCCATAGATCTGACCGAACTTCTCGAAGCGCGGCTTCTTGGTCACGAAGTTCACCGAACCACCTGGGTCGGCCGCGCCAAACAACGTGGAGTTGGCGCCCCGCAGAATTTCAACACGCTCAAAAGCGAACGGGTCTTCGCGAACACCGCGCATGGAGCTCAGTGTCAAACCGTCGCGGTAGGTGGTCGCCTGGAAGCCACGAATCTTGAAATAGTCGTTGCGGTCATCGCTGCCGTAGAAGTCAGTGATGACGCCTGGCGTGTATTGCAGGAGTTCTTCTGTGGTGTTGACGCTGCGCTGCTCGATTTCCTTCTGAGTCACCACGGAAACGGAAGCCGGAGTATTGAGGATACTGGTAGCGACCTTGCCGCCGACCCAGAGCTCCTGAGCAACGACCGAGCTGGCATCATCACCTGCCGAGGCCTTGGCGTTGACGATAATTGGCGCGAGACGAAAGGGTTCATCCTCTGCGACTGCGCTTGCCTCTCGAGCCTGAACGTAGAGAGGCGCAGCCACCAGCGGCGTGCAAAACAGAGCAACGCTGGTAACGCGCCGCCAGGGCGCTCGTGTATCGAGAACCCCGTTCTTACTATCGGTCATGCTCATGGTCCTTATCGGTTAAGAGGCGTGTCAGCGGCCTGCCTTGTCATCTTTCTATCGTGGCGATACCGCCTGGTTGGCGGCGGCAACATAGCAGAAAACACACATCAAAACGATAATGACTTGCATATAGATTTACTAACATCTCTTGATATCGAGCCCGTTATGCACCAGGCGCGACCCACCTCAGTTACTTGCTCGGTGCGCAGGGCGCCAGGAACAACAGCAGCGCCGTCAGCAAAGTGCGCGAACACCAGGCAGGTAGCGAGTCGTAGGGCATAGACGCGTCCTTTTCAAAGAAATGAAAACCTAACCCGAGCCAAGGCTTTCCGCAGGCGCCAGAAAGCACGCCACACGAGGCCTAAAAACAAAACCCCAGCACCAGGGCCGGGGTTTCGTCACGCAGGAGCTATGCGCGGAGGGGCATCATTCCCACTCGATGGTCGCTGGCGGCTTGCTCGACACGTCGTAGGTGACGCGGGAGATGCCTTCGATCTCGTTGATGATGCGGCCGCTGACGGTCTCCAGCAGCTCGTAGGGCAGGTGCGCCCAGCGTGCGGTCATGAAGTCGACGGTTTCCACGGCGCGCAGGGCGACGACCCAGGCGTAACGGCGGCCATCACCGACGACACCGACCGATTTCACCGGCTGGAACACCACGAATGCCTGGCTGGTCTTGTGGTACCAGTCGGCCTTGCGCAGTTCTTCGATGAAGATGTGGTCGGCGCGGCGCAGGATGTCGGCGTATTCCTTCTTCACTTCGCCGAGGATGCGCACGCCCAGGCCCGGGCCCGGGAACGGGTGGCGGTAGACCATGTCGTAGGGCAGGCCCAGTTCCAGGCCGATCTTGCGCACTTCGTCCTTGAACAGCTCACGCAGTGGTTCGACCAGTTTGAGGTTCATTTCCTCCGGCAGGCCGCCAACGTTGTGGTGGCTCTTGATCACGTGGGCCTTGCCGCTCTTGGCGCCAGCCGACTCGATCACGTCCGGGTAGATGGTGCCCTGGGCGAGGAACTGGATATTGTCCAGCTTGCTGGCCTGCGCATCGAACACATCGATGAAGGTGCGACCGATGATCTTGCGCTTCTTCTCCGGGTCGGACTCGCCTGCCAGGTTGCCGAGGAACTGCTCTTCGGCATCAGCACGGATCACCTTGACGCCCATGTTCTCGGCGAACATGGCCATGACCTGATCACCTTCGTGCAGACGCAGCAGGCCGTTGTCGACGAACACGCAGGTCAGCTGATCGCCGATGGCCTTGTGCAGCAGGGCGGCGACCACGGAGGAGTCGACACCGCCGGACAGGCCGAGCAGCACGTTGGCGTCGCCGACCTGAGCGCGTACGGCAGCGATGGCGTCCTCAACGATATTGGCCGGGGTCCACAGGGCTTCGCAGCCGCTGATCTCCAGCACGAAGCGCGAGAGGATGCGACCGCCCTGCTTGGTGTGAGTCACTTCCGGATGGAACTGCACGCCGTAGTAGTGGCGGGTGTCGTCGCACATGGCGGCAATCGGGCAGCTCGGGGTGCTGGCGAGGATGTGGAAACCTTCCGGCAGGCGGGTAACCTTGTCGCCGTGGCTCATCCACACATCGAGACCGAGCACGCCGTCGGCGTCGACATGGTCTTCGATGCCGGCCAGCAACTGGCTCTTGCCGACTACGTCGACACGGGCGTAGCCGAATTCACGCAGGTCGGAACCTTCCACCTTGCCGCCGAGCTGCTCGGCCATGGTTTGCATGCCGTAGCAGATGCCCAGTACCGGCACGTTCAGGTCGAACACGGCTTGCGGAGCACGTGGGCTATTGGCTTCGTGCACCGACTCCGGACCACCGGCGAGGATGATGCCGCGCGGAGCGAAGGCGCGGATATCTTCGTCGCTCATGTCCCAGGGGTGCAGCTCGCAATAGACGCCGATCTCGCGCACGCGGCGGGCGATCAGTTGAGTGTACTGGGAACCGAAGTCCAGAATGAGGATGCGGTGGGCGTGAATGTCGTGGGCCATGGCCGTCTCTCGTAGGTATTCACAAATGACACGGGGCTGATCGAACAGCCCCGTTATTCATAACATTGCAAAAATCGATTTGCCGCGTAGCGAGCGCCGGGCAGGCAAGGCGGAGAGAAACGACAGAGCGGAGTTTGCTGAAGCAAATGAGCATCTCGAGTTTTTCTCCAACGCAGCATGCTCAAGCGCAGCAGCGTCAAATCGATTTTTTAGCCGACCCGGTAGTTCGGGGCTTCCTTGGTGATCTGCACATCGTGGACATGCGACTCGGCCATGCCGGCGCCGGTGATGCGCACGAACTCAGGCTTGGTGCGCATTTCCTCGACGGTGGCGCAGCCGGTGTAGCCCATGGAGGCACGCAGACCGCCCATCAACTGGTGAACGATGGCACTCATCGCGCCCTTGTAAGGAACACGGCCTTCGATACCTTCCGGCACCAGCTTCTCGGCACCGGCCGAAGAATCCTGGAAGTAACGGTCGCTCGAGCCTTGCGCCTGAGCCATAGCACCCAACGAGCCCATGCCGCGGTATGCCTTGTAGGAGCGGCCCTGGAACAGCTCGACTTCGCCCGGTGCTTCTTCGGTACCGGCCAGCATGGAGCCGATCATCACGGCGGAAGCGCCAGCGACGATGGCCTTGGACAGGTCGCCAGAGAAGCGGATGCCACCGTCAGCGATCAGCGGTACGCCAGTGCCGGCCAGTGCTGCAGCCACATTGGCCACGGCGCTGATCTGCGGAACACCGACACCGGCCACGATACGGGTAGTGCAGATGGAACCTGGACCGATGCCGACCTTGACGCCATCGGCGCCAGCTTCGACCAGCGCCTTGGCAGCTGCGCCCGTGGCGATGTTGCCACCGATCACCTGCACTTCCGGGAAGTTCTCCTTGACCCAGCGCACGCGGTCGATCACGCCCTTGGAGTGGCCGTGGGCGGTGTCGACGATGATCACGTCGACACCGGCATTGACCAGAGCACCTACGCGATCACCGGTATCAGCACCGGTGCCGACGGCAGCGCCGACACGCAGACGCCCCTGATCGTCCTTGCTCGCCAGCGGATAGGCCTTGGCTTTCTCGATGTCCTTGACGGTCATCATGCCCTTGAGGGCGAAGGCGTCATCGACGATCAGCACCTTCTCGATGCGGTGCTTGTGCAGCAGCTCGCGCACGGTTTCCTTGGCTGCGCCTTCCTTGACGGTGACCAGGCGTTCTTTCGGCGTCATCACGTCACGAACTTTAGCGTCCAGACGGTTCTCGAAACGCACGTCGCGGGAAGTGACGATACCCACCAGGTCGCCGTTGGACAGCACCGGCACACCGGAAATGTTGTGCAGGCGGGTCAGCTCGAACAGGTCGCGCACGGTGGCGTCGGCCTCGATGGTGATCGGGTCCTTGACCACGCCGGCTTCGAACTTCTTGACCTTGCGCACTTCGGCAGCCTGCTGCTCGATGGTCATGTTCTTATGGATGATGCCGATGCCGCCTTCCTGGGCCATGGCGATGGCCAGGCGCGCTTCGGTAACGGTGTCCATGGCTGCAGACAGCAGCGGGATGTTCAGTTCGATGCCGCGGGTCAGGCGGGTCTTCAGGCTGACATCCTTGGGCAGCACCTCGGAATAACCGGGGATGAGCAGGACGTCGTCGAAAGTGAGTGCTTCTTGGCTGATGCGCAGCATGGCGGGCTCCCGAGCGGGAAAATAAGAAGCGCGGCATTATACCCAGCGAGCCCATCTCACTCAATGCAAAGTATGCCTCTAGGCAGTCATGCCTTGAAAATCATACAATAATGATTCTCAAAAACACCTGCACTTGAGTGCCAAATGAAATCTGCCCGCCCTTTCTTGAGCAGCCAATGCGCCACTCTGCTTACCCTTTGCCTGCTTCCAGCCGGTCAACTGCTGGCCCAGGAGCTGGAGCTGCCCAGTCAGGAGGTGGTCGCCAAGCCCAGCATGGAAGAAGACGGCTACCAAGCCAAGCGCGCCAGCACGGCAAGCAAATCCTCCGTCGCACTCAAGGATGAGGCCCAATCAGTACAGGTGGTAACGCCACAGACCATCGAGGACTTCCAGGTCAGATCGCTGGACGATGCGATGAAGTTCGTCAGTGGCATGACCCAGAGCAACACGCTGGCCGGTACTCAGGACGGTTTCGTCAAACGCGGCTTTGGTGCCAACGCCGACGGGTCGATCCTCCGTGACGGCATTCGCTCCAGCCTCTCACGCAACTTCAGCGCCACCACCGAACGCGTGGAAGTGCTCAAGGGGCCGGCCTCACTGCTGTATGGCGCGCTGGAGCCGGGTGGCCTGATCAACGTCATCAGCAAGAAACCGCAGTACCAATGGGGCACGCAACTGAGCGCGGACAGCTCCAGCTTCGGCGGAGGTAGCCTGGCAGTCGACGTTACCGGCCCAATTGCCGATAGCGGCCTGGCCTTTCGCCTGGTTGCCGAGCGTCAGCACGAAGATTATTGGCGTAACTTCGGCGACGAAGAGCACAGCCTGATCGCGCCCTCGCTGAGCTGGGAGGGCGAACGTCTGCGCCTCAACATCGCCTACGAATACAAGGAATACAGCAGTCCGGTGGATCGAGGCACGGTGATCATCAACGGCAAGCCGGCCAAGGTTTCCTATAACGACCGTTTCAGCGAGCGCTGGTCCAAGGCTGAAGGTATCGATGAACTGCTCACGGCTACTGCCGAGTACCAGCTCAGCGCCGACTGGTCGAGCCGCCTCACCTATGGCTGGAACAACGAGCGCTACGACTATGCGGAAGCTCGCCCCAATGCTCTGAATGCCACTACAGGCGCGCTCAGCCGCCGCTCCGATGGTAGCGAGCATGACAACCAGACCCAATATCTGGCCTGGGACTGGATCGGCAAGGTCACGCTATTCGGTCAGCGCCATGATCTGCTGATTGGTGCAGACACAGAGCGCGTCGACAACTTTCGTGGCGATACCTGGCGCGGCCCGGCAGTCGGCGGCTTCAACATCTACAACCCGGTCTACGGCAACCTTGCCGCCCCCTCCCTGCTCAATCTGTCACAGAGCGATCGCCGCGACGAATTGCATTCGCGCTCACTTTACGTGAAAGACAACTGGCACTTGAACGAGCAGTGGATTCTGGTGCTTGGCGGCCGTTACCAACGCTTCGAGCAGTTGGTCGGGCAAGGTCGAGGGGTGCTGTACAAGCCAACTACCGACCGGCAAGACACCACCTTCCTGCCCTTCGGCGGATTAGTGTTCCAATTGAACGATCAGGTGGCGTTCTACGGTAACTACAGCCGCTCCTTCGTGCCCAATGCCTCGGATACCAATACTGGCCAGGCATTCGATCCCGAAGAAGGTCGCAGCTACGAGCTGGGCGTGAAACTCGATCTGCCTCAAGGTATCGGCGCCAGCCTGGCGCTGTTCGATATCGAGAAGGAAAACGTCGTAGTTACCAACAATTCCGTATCGGAAGCCGCAGGCATGGTCGGTTCGCGCGGCGTAGAGCTGGATATCACCGGCCGCCTCAGCGAGCGCTGGGAGCTGCTTGGCAGCTACGCCTACACCGATACGGAAATCCTCGATGACCCGGCCAACGAAGGCAACGAACTGGTCAACGCCGCGCGCAATGTCGGCAGTCTCTACCTCGTCCATCATCTGCATCTGCCCCGGGAGCTGGGTCAGTGGCGACTGGGTGGCGGCGCCCGTTACGTCGGTGAGCGTGCCGGCGACAACGCCAACACATTCTGGCTGGACAGCTACACGGTGGCCGATGCCTTCGTCAGTTGGGACAGCCAACTGCTCGGCGAAAAGACTCGCCTGCAACTGAACGTACGCAACCTGTTCGACGAACGTTACTACTCCTCCAGCGGCGGCAATCTGCGCATCGCCGTGGGCGAGCCGCGCGAAGTGCGCCTGTCAGCCAGCGTCGAGTTCTGAGCTTATCCTGATGGCAACTGCTGAGCGCCTGTGGGAGGCGCTTCAGCGGCGACTGAAGACTGCACAAGTCGCGGCTAAAGCCCCTCCCACAATTGGCTGAAAACCGCTCAAGCCGGGTCATCCACCCGCACCTGCCTCACCGCAAAGCCTAGGCGTTCGCCGAATTCTTCGACGAACGCCGGGCGCAGGCCGGCGTCCATCCAGCCGTTGAAGATGAAGCCCAGGTTGGAAAACCCGCAGGGCTGCAGGAACAGGAAGCCGTTGATGTCATCTTCATGTCCGCATTCCGGGCAGGTGAAGTTGTCGGTTTCCCCTGGCCACCACAGCTCCAGGCTGTCGAACAGCGGCACGCCCACTTCCTTGCGGCATTCGGCGCAGCCCGCCTCTTCGAGAAAGCCCTGCGTCGGCATGTATATGCAGCGGTTGGTGATGATTTCCAGGCCATTGTGCGCCTGACCATAGGGCAGCAACTCGGGACACTGGGCGATACGCCGAGCGCCCGGCCCGATGGCGTAGGCCATGCCGTTTCCGCCCTGGCCACAAGTGGTCGGCAGCGCCTCGACGATTTCCCGCTTGACCAGCCAGCGCAGCATGGCCCGTGCCTTCTCTTCATGGGCAGGAAGCGTGGATATCTGCGGGACGAGGATCAGTTGTGCAGTCATGGGGCTCGAAGTAGGTGCAAAGAAAGGCGGCAGCTTAGGCGCTGCCACCGGCAAATCAAGCCCCGCGACAGATCACAGCAATCGCCTGTGCTTCGCGCCGAGCCAGCCAGCGCGCACGCAACACGTCATAGATCCAGTTGAACGCCAGGGTATAAGGCAGGAAGAACAGGATCAGCACGATATCCAGCAGCAACGCCTCGAGCAGGCCAATCGACAGCCACCAGGCGGCCAGCGGTACCAGCACGACGATCAAGCCCGCTTCGAACAGCAGCGCATGGCTGACCCGCGCCCACAGGCCGCGCTCGAAGCCCAGACGACTCTGGGCGCGGTCGAACAGATAGTTGAACAGCATGTTCCACAGCATCGCCACAGTGGAGAACATCAGGGTCAGCACGCCCAGGTGCAGCAGCGGCTTGTTCATGAACCAGGCCATGGTCGGCGCGCAGATGAGCACGGCGATGGTCTCGAAGGCCAGGGCGTGACCGATGCGCTCACGCAGGGAGCGCGGCAGGGGCTGAGTCATGAAACGAACCTCGTGATAAGTGACGACGAGCGCTATGATCATCGGAATATCAGCCAAACCAAAGGCAGCTGCCATCGGCAAAACCGATATGAATATTTCCCCCGATTCCCTCCAGGCCTTCGCCCAGGCGGCCAACTGCGGATCGCTCAGCGCCGCAGCGCGGCGTCTGGGCAAGAGCCAATCGACCATCAGCGAGGCAGTCGCCCGCCTGGAAATCGACCTCGGCGTGGCACTGTTCGAACGCGGCCCGCGCAAACTGCAGCTGACCGCAGCCGGTGCCAGCCTGCTGGCTCATGCCGAGGAAGTCCTCTGCGCCAGCGACCGTCTGGCGCGACACGCCGCCGGCTTGGCCAGAGGCCAGGAGGCGCGCTTGACGCTGGCACTGTCCGACGCCTATCAGCCGAAACAGTACGAGGTGCGCCTGCAGGAGCTGGATCAGCGCTTCCCCGATCTGCAGTTCGAGAGCCTGATCGCCGAACAGACCGACGTACTCGATCTGGTCACGCAGGGCCGCGCGCAGTTGGGACTGCTTGGTGCGCAAGCGACCTATCCGCCGCATATCGCCCACGCCCGCCTGGAAATGAGCAGCGAGTTCGGCCTGTTCGTCGCCAAGGGTCACCCCCTGAGCACGCTGCCCCAGGTGCGTCAGGAGGACTTGTCGCGCTGGCGCCTGCTACGCCTGAGCAGCGTCGCCCATGATGATGCGAACACGGACGAGTTGCCCGGCAGCGGCGGCCGCTGCTGGGCCGCGCCGGACTACCTGATGCTGCTGGAGATGGCACGACTCGGCTTCGGCTGGGCCGAACTGCCGCGGCAACTGGTCGATGCCTACGGCTTCGGTGGCCTGCATGAACTGCCCTGCAGTGGCTGGCCGCGGCGGGTGACGGTAGACGCCATCTGGTCGCGCCAGCGCGAGCTCGGTCCGGTCGCGGCCTGGCTGCTCGAACGCCTGCTGCAAGACGCCTGATGAAGGTCGCGCCGATATCGCTCTCGCCTTATCATGCCGCCCCATGATCAATGATCCTTTTGCCCGCCTGAACCTCGACCGCGAGGTGCTCAGCGTCAGCCAGCTCAACAACCGCGCCCGCCTGCTGCTGGAGGACGTGTTCGCCGGCATCTGGGTCGAGGGAGAAATCTCCAACCTTGCCCGCCCGGCCTCCGGCCACATCTACTTCACCCTGAAGGACAGCCAGGCCCAGGTGCGCTGCGCGCTGTTCCGGCAGAACGCCGCGCGCGTACGCCAGGCGCTGCGCGATGGCCTGGCGGTAAAGGTGCGCGGTAAGGTCTCGCTGTTCGAAGGGCGCGGCGACTACCAGCTGATTCTCGACGCCGTAGAGCCCGCCGGTGACGGCGCCCTGCGCCTGGCCTTCGAGGCACTGAAGGAGAAGCTCGGCGCCGAAGGTCTGTTCTCTACCGAACGCAAGATCGCCCTGCCCGCTCACCCCAAGCGCATCGGCATCGTCACCTCACCGACCGGTGCGGTGATCCGCGACATCATCAGCGTCTTTCGCCGGCGCGCGCCGCAGGTGGAGCTGAACCTGATCCCCACCGCCGTGCAGGGCCGCGAGGCCACCGCACAGATCGTCCGCGCCCTGCAGCGCGCCGACGCGCAGGGTTTCGATGCATTGATCCTGGCCCGTGGTGGCGGTTCGCTGGAAGACCTGTGGTGCTTCAATGAGGAAGCCGTTGCTCGCGCCGTGGCTGCCTGCGTCACGCCCATCGTCAGCGCCGTGGGCCACGAGACGGACGTGTCCATCGCCGACTTCGTCGCCGACGTGCGCGCACCGACGCCTTCGGCCGCCGCCGAACTGCTGGCCCCGGACAGCAGCGAGCTGGTGCAGCGCCTGCATAACCTGCAACGCCGCTTGGTCCTGCACATGCAGGGCCGCCTGGCTCGCGAACGTCTACGCCTGGAAGGAACGAGCCGACGCCTACGCCACCCCGGCGAACGCCTGCGCCAGCAAGCCCAGCGCCTGGACGACCTGGACATGCGCCTGCGCCGCGCCTTCAACCAGCAACTGGCCAATCAACGCGAGCGCCTGGCCCGCCTCGATGCACGCCTCGCCGCCCAGCATCCGGGGCGCAACCTGGCCCTGCTGCGCCAGCGTCTGGATGGCCTGGCCACGCGCCTGCCGCGTGCCATGCAAGGTCAACTGCGCAACCAGCGCCAGCAACTGGGCGCCCTGGCCGCGCAACTGCAGATCGTCAGCCCACTGGCCACCCTGGGCCGTGGCTACAGCATCCTCCTCGACGAACGTGGCCACGCCGTGCGCAGCGCCGCGCAGACCCGGCCGGGCCAGCGCCTCAAGGCGCGCCTGAGTGAGGGCGAACTGGATGTACGCGTCGAAGACAACCACATACAGCCGGCGACGCTGTCGCTACTGGATTGACTGCCGCCGGAGGCCCTGCCGATGTCCCGCCTGAGCCAGCGCGCCCTCGCCTACCTGAACGAGGTCGTGCACTTTCGCTCCCTGCGCAAAGCCGCCCAACACCTGAACATCGATCCGTCGGCCATCAGCCGACAACTCAGCGCGCTGGAAGAGGAACTGGAAATTCGCCTGCTGGAACGCACGCCACAAGGTGTGATTCCCACCGAGGCCGGCAACATGCTGGTCGCCCACTTCCGCCAGCAGCGCGCCAACGAGCAGGGCGTGCTGTCACGCCTCTGCGACCTCCAGGGGCTGCGTCAGGGCAGCGTCCGCATCGCGGTCGGTGAAGGCTTCATCACCGACCTGATTTCGCAGCCGCTGCAGAGCTTCATCCTGCGCTATCCCGGCATCGACCTGGAAGTACAGATGGCGGGTGCCAACGAGGCCGTTGGCCTGCTCAAGGAAGATGCCGTCGACCTCGCACTGGTCTATGCACCGATCGAGGACGAAGCCCTGACGGTGCATGTCGACACCCGCCAGCCACTCGACCTGATCATCCCGCCGCAGCATCGCCTGGCCAGCCATCGCGGTCCCGTATCGATGACCGAGCTGCGCGGCGAAGCCCTGGCGCTGATCCACAGCAGCACCGGCATGGGCCAGCTGGCGGTGATGGTGGCGCAGTTGGAGCACATGGAACTGCGCCCCAAACTTCGTACCAACTCGGTGGCCGTGCTCACCAACTTCGTCAAATCCGGCATTGGCGTGGCCTTCATGCCGGAGCTGACCGTCAGCCATGAACTGCAGGCCGGCAGCATCCGCCGACTGCCCATGGCCAACCCGGCACTGCGCGATGCCCGCGCGCGCATTCTCAGCCACCAGGGGCGTGAGCTGACGGTCGCCAGCCTGGCCTGCCTGGAGCACCTGCGCAACAGCATGCGCTTCTTCAGTGACGATGCGCCGGGGCTGGCTCGCAGCGCCTGACAGCGCCGCCCAGGTGTTGACTTTCATGCATCACCCATCGACTTGAATAGTCAACACGACAACGGCTAGCGTGTCTCTGCTCCTGCGCCAAAGCTTCGCTTTTCCTATAAGAATCAAGCAGTCCGCGCCCTTCTGTACCCTAGTTCTGCCATAAGGAAAACAATATGCAAACGACTCTGTTCGGCAATCTCGGCCGCCATTTCGGCACCGGCCTGTTGCTCACCGCCATGGGCTTGAGCGCGTCCCTCGCCCAGGCGGCCACCGTCATCAACATGAGCTACAACGGCGCGGCCGACCTGGAGAAAAACCCGGTTCACCTGTTCGCCAGCAACGTCAAACGTCTGGTCGAGGAAAAGAGCGGTGGCGAGCTGGAAATCAAGCTCTACCCCAACAGCATGCTCGGTGAAGAAGAACAACGCATGGAACAGGTGATCAGCGGCCCGGGACTCAACGTGGCCTCTTTTGCCGGCATTGCCCCGCTGTTCCCGGAGATCTACGTCAGCGCCATTCCGTTCATGTTCAAGGACGCCCAGGCTGCCCACAGCTTCTTCGATGAGGGCACCTACTGGCAGGCCGCCAAGCAGGAGTTCAAACAGCGCACCGGCACGGAACTGCTCGCAGTAGTGGAGGAAGGCGGCTTCCTCAACTTCACCAACAGCAAGAAGCCAATCGCGGCACCGGCGGATTTCAAGGGCCTGCGCTTTCGCGCGATGGACCCCAGCCAGGTCGCCCTGTATGAATCCTTCGGCGCCTCCGGCACGCCCATTCCGTGGACCGAGCTCTACATGGCGCTGCGCTCCGGTGTAGCCGACGGGCAAATGAACCCGACCTCGTACATCATCCTCGGCAGCCTCTATCAGGTGCAGAAGTACCTGACTCTGGCCAACATCCAGTATTCCGACCAGTTCCTGGTGGCCAACGGTGCAATGCTCGAGTCGCTCTCGACAAAAGATCGCCAGGCGCTCAGCGACGCAGCGCTGGAGGCCACACGCCTGAATCGTGAGGCGATTGCCCAACAGCAGGAAAAGGAACTGGCCTTCCTCAAGGAGAAGGGCATGGAAATCATCGAACCTTCGACCGAGGATCTACAGGCATTTCGCAGTCAGGGCCAACCGGCCTACCTGAGCTGGCTCAAGGAACAGAGCATCGATGCCGACTGGATCGACAAGGCACTCCAGGACGTCGGGCTGAGCACCGTCCAGTAACCCACCGTCCGCCACGGCCCGCCCTGCTTGACCAGGGCGCGGCCCAGTCTTCGCCTCGGAGCCACCATGCCTGCGTTCATCAAACGTGTGCGCGCCCTGCTGTTCAATCTCGGCGCCCTTTTGTTACTGCTCGACCTGCTATTGCTCATCTATGGCGTATTCGCCCGCTACCTGCTCGGTAGCGCACCGATCTGGCTGGATGAGATGGCCCGCTACCTGATCATCGGCAGCGTCATGCTGGTGCTGGGCGCCCTGTGGGTCGAGGGCGGCCACATGCGCATCAATCTGCTGGAAGAGCGCCTGCCTGCGCATCTGGCGCGCTGGGTACGCCTCTATCAATGGCTGGCAGCCACCGCCTTCTTCGCATTCGCCAGTTGGGTCAGCCTGCGCTATGCGCTCGATGCCGGGCGCTTTCGCAGCCTGGGTCTGGGTGTGAGCCGGACATGGCCACTGCTCAGCCTGCCTGTTGGCTTCAGCCTGCTGACACTGCTGATCCTGTTGCGCGGCCCCTGGCCGGCGGCACCCGACACCGACGAAACAGCCGGGAGTGTGCAACCATGATGGGTGTTGCCATGCTTCTCGCCTTCGTCGTCAACCTGCTGCTGGGCCTGCCGCTGTTCTTCTGCCTGCTGCTGACTGCTCTGGTGGGCTTCCTGTTCGTCGACGTCAACCTGTTCATCAACATCCTGCCGCAGCGTTTTTTCGGCGGCATGGACATCTTCTCGCTGATGGCCATTCCGCTGTTCATCCTCGCCGGCAACCTGATGAACACCTCTGGCATGACGCCGCGCCTGATACGCCTGGCCAATGCCATGGTCGGCCATCTGCGTGGCGGCCTCGGTCACGTCAACGTGGTGGCCGGCGTGTTCTTCGCAGGTGTCAACGGCTCGGCCGCCGCCGATGCCTCGGCGCTCAGCTCGCTGCTGGTGCCCGCGATGGAGAAGGAAGGCTACTCGCGCAAGTTCGCCGCCGGCCTGACTGCTGGCAGCTCGTTGATCGGTCCGATCATCCCGCCGAGCATCTTCATGATTCTCTACTCCTCGCTGACCAACACCTCGGTCGGTGAACTCTTCCTCGCGGGCGTGGTGCCAGGCCTGTTGCTGGCACTGGGCTTCATGGCGATGAACGCGATCTATGCGCACAAGGCCGGTCTGCAGACACGCCATGCCAAACCGGCATGGAGCGAAATGTTCGCCGCCCTCTCCGGTGCAGCAACCGCGCTGGTGGCGCCTATGCTGATCGTCGCCGGCATCGTCCTGGGCGTCGTCACTCCGACCGAGTCGGGCGCCCTCATCGTGCTCTACGTCGCGGTGATCGGACTGTTGCGCGGCCAACTCTCGCTCCAGGGCTTCTGGGCCTCGCTGCGTGAAACCGTGCGCCTGACCGGCAGTATCTACGCCATCATCGCCGCCGCATCGGTGGTCAACTGGCTACTCAACTACACCCAGGTCGCCAGCGCCTTCGCCGAGCTGCTGGGGCCGTTCAGCGACTCGCCGACCCTGATCCTGCTGGTGATCAGCGCCATCATCTTCATCTGCGGCATGGTCATGGAAGAAGTCTCGGTGCTGATGCTGCTGACACCGATCATCGTCCCGGTGGCCCTGGCCGCCGGCGTGGATCCGGTACACCTGGGGCTGATCTTTACCCTCAACATCACCATCGCCATGATCACGCCCCCCATGGGAGCCTGCCTGTTCATCGTCGCGACAATCAGCAAGCTGGACATCATCGAGATGTTCAAGGGTATCTGGCCGTTCGTGCTGATGGCGCTCGGGGTGCTCTACCTGCTGATCATCTTCCCGTCCCTGACCCTGTGGTTACCCCGCCTGCTGAGCTGATGCCATGACTTCTTTCACCACCCCGATCCCGCTGCAGCCCGAGCCGGACTGGCCAGCCGTCGCAGCCATTCCCATCGTCGATGATGAACAGCCACTGCACCCCCTCAGCCTGAGCCGGGTACTGCGCGTATACCCAGCCTATTTCCGCATGGGGGTGCGCCATGCGCTGCCCGAATGCTATTCACGCATGGCTGTATTCGAGCGCCTGCTGCAGGTAGCCAGAAGCCTGCCGCACGGCGTACACCTGGTAGTGCTCGATGCGTGGCGCCCATTCGCCGTGCAGCAGTACCTTTACGACAGCCTGTATGACGCCATCCGCGAGTACTACCCGAAACTGGACGAGCGCCAGCTCGAGCACCTGACCCGACAGTTCGTCTCGCCGCCCAGCAGCAGCCGCAATACGCCAAGTCCGCACCTGACCGGAGGCGCCGTGGACGTCACCCTGTGCGACGAAGACGGCCGCTGGCTGGATATGGGTACGGCCTTCGACGAGGCCAGCCCACTGTCGGCCACGGCACACTTCGAGCAGCTCGCGGACTACCGCGAGCGTGACTTGCAGGTACGCGACAACCGCCGCACGCTCTACAACGCCATGGCGGCGCAAGGCTTCAGCAACCTGTCCAGCGAGTGGTGGCATTACGACTACGGCGATCAGCTCTGGGCCTGGCACACCGGCGCATCAGCGGCGCTGTACGGCCCCGTGCAACTGCAGACACTCGACACCGTCTGGCGCAAACAGCTGGAGCAACAACTGGCTGCCGAGCAACATTGATAAAGTCCATCGACGTCCGCCGGGCTTTGCACCGGCGCGTATTTGCGCCAGCATAGCCCGCGATCTCGAACCGGAAACCCAGCTCCATGCCCACTATGCTGCGATTGTTGTTGGCCTGTATTGCCCTCACGCTCACCCTCCCCGTCCATGCCGAAGGTTTCATCACCCGCCTGCTGAACAAGCCGGTGCCGGGTGGTGTGGCGGTGATCGATCTGGGTAATCCGGCGCAGGCGCCGAAGGTGCGCTATCAGGGCAAGCCGGTGCTGACCGTGCATGAAGAAAGCAAGCGCTGGATTGCCATCGTCGGCATTCCACTCAGCGTCAAGCCGGGCACTCAGCAGGTAGAGGTCGAGGGCGGCCAGAGGCTGAATTTCCAGGTGGGTGCCAAGCACTACACCGAGCAGCGCATCACCATCAAGAACCAGCAGCAGGTCACGCCCAACGCCGCCAACCTAAAACGCATCGAACGCGAACTGGCCGAGCAGACCCACGCCTACCGGCAGTTCAGCGCACGCCAGCCGAGCAATCTGCTGTTCGACAAGCCGGTCAACGGCCCGCTGTCCAGCCCGTTCGGCTTGCGTCGTTTCTTCAACGGTGAAGAGCGCAACCCACACTCGGGCCTGGATTTCGCCGCCAACCGTGGCACCCCGATCAAGGCGCCGGCAGCCGGCAAGGTGATCCTCATCGGTGACTACTTCTTCAATGGCAAGACCGTGTTCCTCGACCACGGCCAGGGGTTGATCAGCATGTTCTGCCACCTGTCCGAGGTCGACGTGAAGCTCGGCGACGACATTGCCCGAGGCGGCCATGTCGGCAAGGTCGGCGCCACCGGACGTGCCACGGGGCCGCACTTGCACTGGAACGTCAGCCTCAACGACGCGCGGGTCGACCCAGCAATTTTCATCGGCGCGTTCAAGCCCTGAGAGTACGCAGCTTGCAACAGCTGCCGTTTGGGTTAACCGAGTATTTTTGCTAGGGTACGGCGGCTCAGATGGCCGGCCCTGTAGCGTCGGCCGTTCCTCCTGCCTGCTTCGGAGCCGGAAATGCCGAATGAGCTCAACACCTGGATGGACTGGCTGAACACTCAGCCAGAACTGCTCACACTCACCGCTACCCTCGCCCTGATCATTGCCGCCTGGCTGTCGAACTGGATCGTCAAACGCATTCTGGTACGCGCCATCTATCGCGTGGTGGGCGCCACCGCCGTTGGCCGCCATGGCCAGATCAAGGAAAGCGGCATCATCACGCGCCTGTCCAATATAGTACCGGCGCTGGTGCTCTCCTCCGGTGTGGCCGTAGTGCCGGGCATGCCGGAAGCCGTGGTGACGGTTACGCAGAACGTCTGCGGCGCCTTCATCGTGCTGACCATCGCCCTGGCCATCGGCGCCCTGCTGGATATTCTCAACACCCTCTATCAGCGCCGCCCGAATGCGCACCTGAAGCCGATCAAGGGCTACCTGCAGGTGATCAAGATCGCCATCTTCGCCATCGCCGCGATCCTGATAGTAGCGACGCTGATCGACCGCTCGCCGCTGATCCTGCTGTCTGGTCTCGGCGCCATGGCTGCCGTGCTGATGTTGATCTTCCAGGACACCCTGCTGTCACTGGTGGCCAGCGTGCAGATTTCTTCCAGCGATATCGTGCGCGTCGGCGACTGGGTGGAAATGCCCCAGCTCAACGCCGATGGCGATGTGATCGACATTGCCCTGCACACCGTGAAGGTGCAGAACTGGGACAAGACCATCACCACCATCCCGACCAAGCGCTTCATCACCGACCCGTTCAAGAACTGGCGCGGCATGCAGGAGTCCGGCGGCCGCCGGATCAAGCGCGCGCTGTACCTGGATCAGACCAGCGTGCATTTTCTCAGCGACGAGGAAATCGCCCGCCTGCGCCGCTTCATGCTTCTCGATGAGTACCTGGATCGCAAGGATCAGGAACTGCAGGACTGGAACACCAGGCTGGCCGAACACGGCAAGGAGGCGGTGAACACTCGCCGCATTACCAACATCGGCAGCTTCCGCGCCTATGTCGAACACTACTTGCGCCACAACCCGAACATCCACCAGAACATGACCCTGTTGGTGCGCCAGCTCAATCCGACCGCCGATGGCCTGCCGCTGGAAATCTACTGTTTCACCAACACCATCGCCTGGAATGCCTACGAAGGCATCCAGTCAGACATCTTCGACCATCTGCTGGCCATCCTCCCCGAGTTCGGCCTGCGCGTGTTCCAGCATCCGAGCGGTGCGGACATGCGCGAATTGCGCCCGACCCTGGTGGCTCAGCAACCAGGCTGAAGCACGGGGCGAAGGCCGGGCATACCCGGTCTTCGACTCGCTGTGAACGCCCACGCAATGTTCCTTCAAACAGGCGCCCTCATGCGCCATAAAACGTCGCGAAAGAGCAGTAGAAGATCGTTTCTACCAATTTTCACGCAATGCTTGCCAGCCTTCATCAAGATCACTAGGGTTGGCAGCATGAACACTGCACATACCCTCATTCTGCTACGGCAACATCGCTGCCTACGCCTGGTCAGCCCGCGACTGCGGGGCTGAATCTCTGCGGCCATCCGGCCACCGTCGACCGCCCTATTCGTTTCCCAGACAAGGCGTCTGGACCCAAGGATTTTCACCATGACCATGCTCAAAGACCCGTCGAAGAAGTATCGCCCCTTCACCCAGATCCAGATTCCGGATCGCACCTGGCCGGACAAGATCATCGACCAGGCACCGATCTGGCTGTCCACCGACCTGCGCGACGGTAACCAGTCGCTGATCGAGCCGATGGATGCGCAGAAGAAGATGCGCTTCTTCAAGTGTCTGGTGGCCGTGGGCCTGAAGGAAATCGAAGTGGGCTTCCCGTCCGCCTCGCAGACCGACTTCGACTTCGTCCGTGAGCTGATCGAGGGTGGCCACATCCCCGACGACGTCACCATCCAGGTGCTGACCCAGGCCCGTGACGATTTGATCGAGCGCACTTTCGAGTCGCTCAAGGGCGCGAAGAAGGCCATCGTCCACTACTACAATGCCTGCGCGCCGAGCTTCCGCAAGATCGTCTTCAATCAGGACAAGGCCGGCGTCAAAGCCATCGCCGTGGCCGCCGGCACCACCATCAAGCGCCTGGCCGATGCCGCACCGGAAACCCAGTGGGGCTTCGAGTACTCGCCAGAAGTGTTCAGCAGCACCGAAATCGACTTCGCCGTCGAGGTGTGCAACGCGGTGATCGGCGTGTTCCAACCGACCCCGACGAACAAGCTGATCCTCAACCTGCCGGCCACCATCGAGTGCGCCACGCCGAACAACTACGCCGACCAGATCGAGTGGTTCGGCCGCCATGTCGACCGCCGCGACAGCGTGCTGATCAGCGTGCACACCCACAATGACCGTGGCACGGGCGTCGCTGCCTCGGAACTGGCGGTAATGGCCGGAGCAGACCGTGTCGAAGGCTGTCTGTTCGGCAACGGCGAGCGCACCGGTAACGTCTGCCTGGTGACTCTGGCGCTGAATCTCTACACCCAGGGCATCGATCCGCAGCTGGACTTCTCCGACATCGACGCCGTACGCAAGGTGGTCGAGGACTGCAACCAGATCCCGGTACACCCGCGCCACCCGTATGTCGGCGACCTCGTTCACACCGCCTTCTCCGGCTCGCACCAGGACGCCATCCGCAAGGGCTTCGCCCAGCAGAAGGAAGACGCCCTGTGGGAAGTACCGTACCTGCCGATCGATCCGGCCGACATTGGCCGCGACTACGAGGCGGTGATTCGCGTGAACAGCCAGTCGGGCAAAGGCGGCATCACCTTCCTGCTCGAGCAGGAGTACGGCATCTGCCTGCCGCGTCGCATGCAGATCGAGTTCAGCCAGGTGGTGCAGCGTGAAACCGACCGTCTCGGCCTGGAAATGACTGCCGCACAGATCCATCAACTGCTCGAAACCGAGTACCTGCAAGCGCGCAGGCCCTACGCCCTGAAAGGCCATCGCCTGCAGGAAGAGAACGGCACCAGTGCAGTGGATGTAGAGGTCGTCGAAGGTGGCGAGAACCACCACTGGCGCGGCATCGGCAAAGGCCCGCTGGAAGCGCTGGCGGCTGCGCTGCCGGTCGCTGTCGAAGTCATGGACTACAGCGAGCACGCCATTGGCGCCGGCACCCATGCCAAGGCGGCGGCCTACATCGAACTGCGCGTCAACGGCGGTCGTGCCCTGCACGGTATCGGCATCGACGAGAACCTGACCACGGCGAGCTTCCGCGCCCTGTTCAGCGCGCTGAACCGCGCCCTGAGCCAGGCCGAGTCGCAAGCGGCCTGATTCTTCAGCGCCGAACACGAAAACGCCGGGCATTGCCCGGCGTTTTCGTATGCGTAGCCCGGATCAAATCCGGGAATCAAGACGTTTACATCTCGACGATCATCAGCACCGCGAACATCAGCGCGGCCAGGCCGAGGGTGAACATCAGACCGATACCCGCGGCCCGCCAGTTGGACAGAAACGCACCACCGGCCTCGGCATGCTGCTTGAGATCGGCCTCCATGAGGCTCTTGGCAAACATGATCATCGCCATTAACTGTGCGATGGCGAACGGCATGGCGGGCACCTCTTCCGGCAAGACGAAAGCCAGGACCAAGGTAACCACCAGAAGGAAGACGGAAATACCCCAGACCATTGCCACGCGATGGGCCTGGCCGAGCAGTTGCAGGTTATGCGCCAGCAGCCAGGCGCCAGCGAGCGGCGTGCCGATGAAGGTCGCCAGACCCACACCCGCGACACTGTAGAGCGGCGACTGCTGCGTGGTGGCCTGTTGCAGTTCAGCCTGCGGAGGCTGGAAGGGATTGCTCTGCTGTACGTCCATGTTCATGTAGCTCCTGGTCAGTTCAAGGTGAAGGCATCGGCATCCAGGTGCGCGGGGAAGCGCTCGCGGTAAGCGGCCAGTGCCTCGCTCGACAGCCGGATGCGGAACACACCATCACCATCGCCTGCCGCCAGCAGCGCCTCGCCCTGGAAATCCAGCACCTGAGAATCGCCAGTATAGCCATGGCCCTTGCCGTCCTCTCCGACGCGGTTCACAGCCGCGACATAGCACAGGTTCTCGATGGCTCGCGCCGGTAGCAGGCGGTTCCAGTGCTGGCGGCGCGCCCCTGGCCAGTTGGCGGTATACAGCAGAAGATCGGTACCACCGGCGTCACGGCTCCATACCGGGAAGCGCAGGTCATAGCAGATCAGCGGGCGCACTCGCCAGCCCTTGAGCGCCAACACCAGTTGCTCGTCACCTGCGCTGTAATGCTTGTGCTCGCCGGCCATGCGGAACAGATGACGCTTGTCGTAGTGCGCCAAAGAGCCATCCGGGCGCGCCCAGAGCAGGCGATTGCGGTAACTGCCGTCCGCCACCTGGATGATCAGGCTGCCGCAGATCACCGCATCGATACGCTGCGCCTGCTCACGCAGCCAGACGCTGCTAGGGCCATCCTCGGGCTCGGCCAGCTCGGCCGACTCCATGGAAAATCCGGTGGTGAACATTTCCGGCAGGATCACCAGATCGGCGCCGCGCGCCTGTTCCAGCAATGCCTGGAAGTGCTCGCGATTGGCGGCAGGGTCGTGCCAGGCCAGGGTGGTCTGGATCAGTGCCAGTTCGAGATCGGTTTTGTCGCTCATTGGGGCGCCTCGCTCGCCGTAGGGCGGATGAAACCCGCCAACACCTCACAGGCGGGTTACCCCCGCCCTACCATCACACCGCGCACAGCTTCTCGGCAGCCTCGCGCAGGGTCTCCTCGCGCTTGGCGAAGCAGAAGCGCACCAGGCGCATCTCCTTGGGCGCCGACTGATAGAACACCGACACCGGAATCGCCGCTACGCCGTGCTCGCGGGTTAGCCATTCGGCCATGGCCACATCGTCCAGATCCGGGCGAATGGCCGAGTAATCAGCCAACTGAAAGTAGGTGCCTGGCGCGCGGGTGAAGGTGAAACGCGAACCCGCCAGCAGGTCGCAGAACAGGTCACGCTTGGCCTGGTAAAAGGCTGGCAGCTCTTCGACATGCTCGGGGTGGGCGGCCATGAAATCGGCCAGGCCGAACTGCAGTGGCGTCACGCCGCAGAAATTGACGTACTGGTGAATCTTGCGCAGCTCGGCAGTCAGCGCGGGCGGTGCCACCACGTAGCCGGTCTTCCAGCCGGTCACGTGGTAGGTCTTGCCGAAGGAGCTGACCACGAAGGCACGCTGATACAGCTCGTCGTGGGCCAGTACGCTGGCATGGCGGGCGCCGTCGTAGATCAGGTGCTCATAGACCTCGTCACTGATCACATGGATATCGCGGCCACGAATCAGCTCGGCCAGCTTGTCCAGATCGGCACGGGTCAGCAGCGCGCCGCTGGGGTTGTGCGGTGAATTGAGAAAGATCAGTCGGGTGCGCGACGTGATCGCCTCGGCAAGACGCTGCCAGTCCACGGCGAAATCCGGCAATGCCAGCGGCACATGCACGCAACGGCCACCGGCCAGTTCCACCGACGGCTCGTAACTGTCGTAGCAAGGGTCGAGGACGATGGCTTCATCACCCGGACGAATCAGCGCCTGCACCGCGCAGAAGATCGCCTCGGTGGCGCCGGGGGTGATGGTGATCTCGTTGTCGGCATCACGCTGCACGCCATAGCTGCGGGCGATCTTGGCCGCAACCTGCTGACGCAGGCTCGGCAGCCCGGTCATCGGCGAATACTGGTTGCGCCCTTCCATGACGTGGCGCGCCACAGCTTCGCGCAGTGCCTGCGGCCCGTCGAAATCAGGGAAGCCCTGGGAGAGATTGATCGCACCGGTCTCCAGTGCGAGCTGGGACATCCGCGTAAAGATGGTGGTGCCAACGTTGGGCAGTTTGCTGACGAGCATCGCGACTTCCAAGAGGAACAAGGCAAGCCGCGAGAATAGCCGAAGGGCGCTGCAGGCGGCACCCACAGCGCTTATGAAAATGTGTTGGAAGCTTATGCCGTGCACGCCGAGTGATCCCCGGCGCGCACGCTGCGACAGCGCTTACTTACGCTTGTCCTTGCGCTTCTTCTCAGCCTTTTTGTGGTGGCTCATCAGCCGGCGCTTCTTGTTCACCTGACGGTCGGTGAGCTTGTTCTTGTTGCCCTCGTAGGGGTTCTCGCCGCCCTTGTACTCGATGCGAATCGGCGTACCGACCAGTTTCAGCACACGGCGGAAGGTGTTTTCCAAATAACGGGAATAGGCACGCGGGACCGCGTCGACCTGGTTACCGTGGATCACGATCAGCGGCGGGTTGGCGCCCCCCAGGTGGGCATAGCGCAGCTTGATGCGGCGACCATTGACCAGAGGCGGCGCGTGATCGCTCACGGCATCTTCGAGAATCTGCGTCAGGCGGCTGGTGGGCCAGCGAGTGATGGCTGACTTGAACGAGGCCTGCACCGACTTGTACAGATGGCCGACACCAGTGCCGTGCAAGGCGGAGATGAAGTGGATATCGGCAAAGTCGACGAAGAACAGCCGGCGCTCCAGCTCGGTCTTCACGTAATCCTTCTGGCCCTGATCCATGCCGTCCCACTTGTTCAGGGCGATGACCAGAGCGCGGCCGCTTTCCAGCACGAAGCCAAGCAGGTTGAGGTCGTGGTCGACCACACCCTCGCGGGCGTCCATGACAAACACCACGACGTTGGAGTCCTGAATGGCCTGCAGCGTCTTGACCACGGAGAACTTCTCCACGGCCTCGAAGATCTTGCCGCGACGGCGCACGCCAGCGGTATCGATCAGCGTGTACTTCTCGTCGTCACGCTCGAACGGGATGTAGATGCTGTCGCGGGTGGTGCCGGCCTGGTCATAGACGATGACCCGCTCTTCACCCAGCATGCGGTTGACCAGGGTCGATTTGCCCACGTTGGGGCGGCCGATGATGGCGAGCTTGATGCCATCCTTCTCGCTCGGACCGGGAATGCGCTTGGCCTCCTGGCCTTCGAGCACCTCTTCCTCTTCTTCGGCGCCCTCTTCCGGCTCACCGGCATCCTTGGGGAAGGCGCCGAGCACCACTTCCAGCATCTGGGTGATGCCACGGCCATGAGCACCGGCAATCGCCAGCGGCTCGCCCAGCCCCATGGGACTGAACTCGGCGCGGGCCAGGTCAACGTCAAGGTTGTCGACCTTGTTCACCACCAGGAAGCTCTGCTTGTTACGACGACGCAGGTGCTCACCGATCATCTGGTCGGAAGCGGTCATGCCGGCGCGCGCGTCCACCAGGAACAGCACGGCGTCAGCCTCTTCGATGGCCTGCAGCGACTGCTCGGCCATCTTCGCGTCGATGCCTTCTTCGTCACCGGAAATACCACCGGTGTCGATCACGATATAGGTGCGCCCCTGCCACTTCGCCTCGCCATACTGGCGGTCGCGGGTCAGACCGGACAGGTCGCCGACGATGGCGTCGCGGCTGCGGGTCAGGCGGTTGAAGAGTGTGGACTTGCCGACGTTCGGCCGGCCCACCAGGGCAATTACGGGAACCATCAGGCTCTCCACTTGAGTTAATTCAGAAAATGCAAAGGCCGCTGCAGGGGCAGCGGCCGGAATCTGTTGCGCTGCGGCATCCAAGACTCAGGTCTGGATGCAGCATAGTCGGTTCATTTGATGGTCAGTGCCACCAACTTGCCGCTGTTGCCGTAGACGTACAGCCAATCCCCCACCACCAACGGCTGGGCGCGAAGGCCATCACTGTCGATACGGGTACGACCGACGAAACGGCCATCGACCTGGCTCAGCAGATGCAGATAGCCCTCCACATCACCCACGGCCACATAACTGGAGAACACTTGCGGTGCCGACAACTGACGGCGCGCCAGGGAATCGTTGCTCCACAGCGCCGAAGCACTGCGCTCGTCGATACCTTCGACGGTGCCGCTGGCATGGCTGACGTACACGTTACCGAAGCCCTGAGCGACGCCTACCGAACTCGATGCCTCGCGTTGCCACAGCACGCGGCCGGACTCCAGATCCATGGCCACGACTCGACCCTGGTAGCTCACCGCGTAGACAGTGCCACCGGACAGCAGCAGGCCGCCGTCGATGTCTACCACGCGCTCCAGCTCGGAACGGCCTTGCGGAATGGCTACACGCTGTTCCCACACGGGCAGGCCGCGCTGGGCGTCGACCGCGACCACCTTGCCACTGGACAGGCCAGCGACCACCAGACGGTTGGTCACCAGCGGAGCGCCAGTGCCACGCAGGGTCAGTACGGCCGGAGTATTTTCAACGATCCAGCGCTGGCTACCGGTGCTGGCATCGAAAGCGATCAGACGATCGTCCTGGGTCTGCACCACGACGATATCGCCGTTGCTGGCCGGCGCAGCCAGCACTTCGCTGGTCACGCGCGAGCGCCACTGTTCTTCACCATCGCTGGAGTCGAGCGCTATCACTTCGCCCTTGAGCGTACCCAGCAACACCTGGCCGTAGCCAACGCCAATGGCACCGGAAACCGGGATTTCGAGTTTCTTGCGCCAGATGACCTTGCCGCTGTTGCGGTCCATGGCCATGACCAGGCCTTCGACGTCGGCGGCGTAGATCACCTCGCCATCGATGGCCGGTACCAGCATGTTGAAGGTTTCGCCCTGACCGTCACCGACAGAGCGGCTCCACTCGGTGCGCAACTCGACTTCTTCGTCGAATTTGGTCAGTTCGGCGGGTGGCAGTTCCTTCTTGCTATTGCTGCTGCAACCCACGACCAGAACGGCCAGAGCCAGCAGTGCGGCATTTTTCCAACGCATCACGTCACGCATCCCCTTTTGCCAGGTCGTCCAGCTTCATCTGCAGACCGCCAACAGCGGCATCTTCGGCCAGCGCATCCTTGGCCTTCTGATAGGCAGCGTGCGCGTCATCGCTGCGACCCAGCTGTACCAGCAGGTCGCCCTTGAGCTCTTCACGGCTGGCGAGGAAGGCATCCTCGACCTGGGCATCGAGCAGTTTCAGTGCATCATCGGCCTTGTCCTGCGCGGCCAGCACACGCGCCAGACGCTGACGTGCCAGCTCACCGAGCGTGGCGTCAGCAGGCTTGTCGAGTACGCGCTGCAGCGCTGCAGCGGCATCATCGAGGCGGTCTGCCTCGACGGCGACCTTGGCGACGAACAGGCTGCCGTACTGGGCGTAGTGGGTACCGCCGAACTCGTTGTCGAGCTTGCCGGCCAATTCGGCAACTTTCGCGGCATCGGGCTTGCCGGCCGGGTCCAGCGCGGTTTCCAGCAGTTGCTGGTAAAGCACCGAGGCCCCTTGCGCCTGATTGTCCTGGTACTTCTGCCAGCCCTGCCAGCCGAATACGGCTACCAGTGCCAGTACGCCACCGGCCAGCAAAGGCTTGCCGTTACGATCCCACCAGTCCTTCAGTTGCGCGATCTCTTCGTCTTCGGTCTGCATGTCTAACCCCGTACTCCTAATCGAGAACCTGCTCAGGCCTGCTGGCAGGCAGCCAGATGCTCAGCCAGAGCATCCCAGGCAACACTTTGTTGTTCACTGTCGTCGCGCAGCGGTTTGCAACCTACCACGCGCCCTGCCAATTCGTCGTCCCCCAGAATCAGCGCATAGCGTGCGCCGCTCTTGTCGGCCTTCTTGAACTGGCTCTTGAAACTGCCACCACCGGAGTTGAGCAACAGGCGCAGCCCCGGCAACTCGTCGCGCAGACGCTCGACCAGCGTCAGCGCCGCCAGCTCAGCCGCCTCGCCAAAGGCGCAGACGTAGACATCGGCGGCACGGTTGAGCTCGGCCGGCAGCAGTTGCAGGGTATCGAGCAGCAACACCAGGCGCTCGACGCCCATGGCGAAGCCGACACCCGGCGTGGCCTTGCCACCCAGTTGCGCCACCAGGCCATCGTAACGACCACCGGCACATACCGTGCCCTGGGCGCCAAGCTTGTCGGTGACCCACTCGAACACGGTGCGATTGTAGTAATCCAGGCCACGCACCAGCTTGTGGTTGATCTGGTAGCGAATGCCCGCCGCATCCAGGCGCGCCTTGACGCCCTCGAAGTGCAGGCGCGACTCCTCATCGAGGTAGTCGCCAAGTGTCGGCGCGCCAACCAGCGCGGCTTGGGTCGCCTCGTTCTTGCTGTCGAGGATGCGCAACGGATTGGTGGTCAGACGGCGCTGACTGTCTTCGTCGAGCTGATCGAACCGTTCCTGCAGGTAGGCCACCAGTGCATCGCGATAAGCCGCACGCGCCTCGCTGGAGCCCAGGCTGTTGAGCTGCAGGGTCACGGCATCGGCCAGGCCAAGCTGCTTCCACAGGCGCCAGGTGAGCACGATCAATTCCGCATCGACGTCCGGCCCAGGCAGGTTGAACGCTTCCACGCCCACCTGATGGAACTGACGATAGCGGCCTTTCTGCGGCTTCTCGTAACGGAACATGGGGCCGGCGTACCAGAGCTTCTGCACCTGGCCACCACCGGACAGACCATGCTCGAGCACGGCGCGTACGCAACCGGCAGTGCCCTCGGGACGCAAGGTCAGGGATTCTTCGTTGCGGTCGAGGAAGGTGTACATCTCCTTGTCGACCACGTCGGTACCCTCGCCGATACCACGAGCGAACAGCTCGGTGTACTCGACGATGGGCAGGCGGATTTCCTTGTAGCCATAGCCATCGAGCAGGCTGACCAGAGTATTTTCCAGGTAGCGCCAGGCAGGCGTCTGCTCCGGCAGGATGTCGTTCATGCCACGAATGGCTTGCAGGGACTTGCTCAATTGTATTCCTTACGCACGGATCAGCCGCGCACGATCACAGCGGCATCGGCGGCGACCTTTTCGGCTGCCTTGTCGCGAATGAGCTTCTCCAGCTCGTCCACCAGATTTTCATTGGTCAACTTAGAGGCCGGCTTGCCGTCGATGTAGACCAGGTTGTTCGGGCTACCGCCAGTGAGGCCGATATGCGCCTCCTTGGCTTCACCGGGACCATTGACCACGCAGCCGATCACGGCCACATCCAGCGGCACCAACAGATCTTCGACGCGGGCCTCCAGCTCGTTCATGGTCTTGACCACATCGAAGTTCTGCCGGGAGCAGCTCGGGCAGGCGATGAAGTTGATGCCACGCGAACGCAGGCGCAAAGACTTGAGAATGTCGAAACCGACCTTGATCTCTTCCACCGGGTCGGCGGCCAGCGAGATGCGGATGGTATCGCCAATTCCGTCGGCCAGCAGCATGCCCAGGCCGACGGCGGACTTTACAGTACCGGAGCGCAGCCCGCCGGCTTCGGTGATACCCAGGTGCAGCGGTTGCTCGATCTGCTTGGCCAGCAGGCGATAGGCCTCAACGGCCATGAACACATCCGATGCCTTCACACTGACCTTGAAGTCCGGAAAATTGAGACGATCGAGGTGCTCGACATGGCGCAGCGCGGACTCGACCAATGCTTCGGGAGTCGGCTCGCCGTACTTCTTCTGCAGATCCTTTTCCAGTGAGCCGGCATTGACGCCGATACGGATCGGGATGCCCTTGTCACGGGCTGCCTCGACCACCGCCCTGACGCGATCTTCGCGGCCGATGTTGCCGGGGTTGATACGCAGGCAGTCGACGCCCAGTTCAGCCACGCGCAGCGCGATCTGGTAGTCGAAGTGAATATCGGCCACCAGCGGTACGCGCACCTGCTGCTTGATCAGGCCGAAGGCTTCGGCGGCGTCCATGTCCGGCACCGAAACGCGCACGATATCGGCGCCGGCATCTTCCAGGCGCTGAATCTGCGCCACGGTAGCCGCCACATCGTTGGTGTCGGTGTTGGTCATGCTCTGGACCGCGATCGGCGCATCGCCGCCCACCGGAACCGAGCCAACCCAGATCTTGCGCGACAGTCGGCGCTTGATCGGTGATTCGCAATGCATGCTTTACAACCCCAATTTCAGGCGCGCGGTTTCGCCAGTCATGTGCGGCTCAATGTCCACGCTTTCGCCGTTGTAGGTCACTTGGGCACCACGGGCAAAGCCCAGGCGCAGTTCCAGAGGTGCCTTGCCGGCAAGTTCGACGCGCTCACCACTGCGTTTGAGTGCACTGAGCAGGACCTTACCGTCGGCATCAGTAACCTGAGTCCAGCAATCGGCGGTGAACTGCACGTTGAGCGCGCCCTGTCCTGCAGCAACAGCGACGGGTGCAGACGGCTCGGCAACAGGCGCAGACGGTGTGGCGACGACTGCCGGCGCGCTCGCCACAGGGTCAGCAGGAGCTTCTGGTGCGCTTTCAGTGGTATCTGCTTCGACAGCAGGGGCAGGCTGCACCGTGGAAACAGCCTCTTCCGCTGTTTCGCCTGGTGCCTCCGGCAGCAGCAGTGGGGTGCCCTGCTCGCCACCCTGAGCAGCGATTACCGCCTGATCTTCCGGCTCGGCGAGCGAGTGCACCTGAGTGGTACCGTCGGCACCCTCCACTTCCACATGCTCGAGCCCCAGGTCAGCCAGACTGGCCACCGGACGGCCCTGATCCTGCCACCAGAGAAAACCAGCGCCGATCAATGCCAGCAGCAGCAGAAAGCTCACTAAGCGCAGGATGCTCTGCGAATAACGAACGGGCTCTTCGATGCGGCCAAGAGCGTGCACGCTACTGCCGGTGGCATCGGTCCCCGTGAACTGATCGAACTCCAGCACCAGCCGGTTCTGGTCCATTTCGAGAAGCTTGGCATAGGCGCGAATGTAACCACGGGCGAAGGTGGTACCCGGCAGTTTGTCGAACGCTCCGGCTTCGATCTGGGCAAGACGCTGCGGAGTCAGGTTGAGCTGAGTCGCCACTTCAGTAACGCTCCACCCCTTGACCTCCCGGGCCTGACGCAGGCTTTCACCCGGGTTGCTCGGCATCGGCTGAGTCACTTCGCTATGTGCCGCTTTCATTGTTGCCCCGAAACAAATTGCTGATATTCCTGAGAGGCCGGATACAGGCGACGCAACTGCAGCCCCAGGCTGGCGGCTTTGTCACGATCCTCGAACACCTCGGCCAGACGCGCGCCGAGCAGCAGGCTGCGCGCATTCTGTGGCGCTATTTCGCTGTAGCTGTCGTAGTAGGCACGAGCCGGTACATATTCTTTGTCCTCGTAGGACATCGCAGCCATCTCCAGCAATGCGCGCGGCTGTCTGCTGCTCAGGCGCAAGGCGCGCTGGAAGTACTCTTTGGCCTGCTCACGCTGGCCGAGTTGCACAGCAGTCATCCCCAGGTTCTCGAAAACCCTCGAGCGCTCTGGATAGAGGTTGTCCTCCGCGGCCTTGAGGTACGTGCTCATCGCCTCCTTGTAGCGCTTCTGCTCGAACAGGAAGCCGCCGTAATTGTTGAGCAGGCGGGCATCATCCGGCCGCTGGGACAGAGCCTTGCGAAAATGCTCATCGGCCAGCTTCGGTTCCATCTCCAACTGGAAGGCCAGGGCCAGAGCGGCATGCGCGTCGGCACTGGAGGAATCCAGATCGAGGGCATTCTTCAGCGGCACCTTGGCGCGCTGGGTATCGCCCTGCTGGATGTAGGCAAGACCCAGTTGCACATAGGCATCACGTGCTTCGTCACGCCCTTTCGCCGTACGCATGGGGTCGACATCGCCCGTGGTCACACAACCACCAAGCAGACTGACAACGAGCAATAACAGCGCTGGGCGCAGGGTCATAGACATCCTCTCTTCAATTTCGATTGGTGGCAGCATGAGGCTCTTGCGCCTCGTTGCCCAACTGGCGCACGGCGATGTAGCGCTCGCTGCGCCGAGTACGGTCCATGACCTGACCAACCAACTGGCCACAGGCAGCATCGATATCGTCACCACGGGTAGTACGTACCGTGACGTTATGGCCAGCCTTGTGCAACAGGTCCTGGAAGCGGCGAATGGCGTTATTGCTCGGCCGCTCGTACCCCGAGAAGGGGAAGGGATTAAACGGAATCAGGTTGATCTTGCAAGGTACATCGGCCAGAAGTGCGATCATCTGCTCAGCGTGCTCGGGCTGATCGTTGACCCCCTTGAGCAGGGTGTACTCGATGGTCAGCACACGTTTCTCGCCAAGCTTGGAGATATAGCGCTTGCAGGCGGCCAGGAGCATTTCCAGCGGGTATTTCTTGTTGATCGGTACCAACTGGTTGCGCAGTTCGTCGTTGGGCGCGTGCAGCGACAGGGCCAGGGACACGTCGATGACTTCAGCCAGCTTGTCGATCATCGGCACCACGCCGGAGGTGGACAAGGTGACCTTACGCTTGGAAATACCGTAGCCAAGGTCGTCCATCATGATCTGCATGGCTGAGACGACGTTATCGAAGTTCAACAGCGGCTCGCCCATGCCCATCATCACCACGTTGGTGATGGCACGGTCGACCTTGGCCGGCACGCTGCCGAAGGATTTGTTGGCGATCCATACCTGGCCAATGATCTCGGCGCTGGTCAGGTCGCTATTGAAGCCTTGTTTGCCGGTGGAGCAGAAGCTGCAATCCAGGGCGCAGCCGGCCTGCGACGAGACGCACAGGGTGCCACGGCCGTTCTGCGGGATATACACGGTCTCCACACAGCTACCCGACGCCACCCGCACTACCCACTTGCGCGTGCCATCGGCAGAAATGTTTTCGCTGACCACTTCCGGGCCGCGAATCTCGGCAGAGGCCTCGAGCTTTTCGCGCAAGACCTTGCCGACATTGGTCATGGCGGCGAAATCATCGACGCCAAAGTGATGAATCCACTTCATTACCTGGCCGGCACGGAAGCGCTTCTCGCCAATAGACTCGAAGAACTGTTCCATTTCCGGCTGGGTCAGGCCCAGCAGGTTGATCTTGCCGGTGGTATTGGTCATGGCTTCACCCTCGCTTCATTCGCCAATCAGCGAATGCGCGCGCACAGCTCGGTAGCGGAGAAGAAGTAAGCGATCTCGCGAGCAGCAGAGGCTTCGGAATCCGAACCGTGAACAGCGTTTTCGTCGATGGAAACGGCGAAGTCAGCACGGATGGTGCCGGCAGCAGCTTCTTTCGGGTTGGTAGCACCCATCAGCTCGCGGTTCTTCAGAACGGCATCTTCACCTTCCAGAACCTGAACGATGACCGGACCGGAGGTCATGAAGGCGACCAGGTCCTTGAAGAAGCCGCGCTCGCTGTGCTCAGCATAGAAACCAGCGGCTTCACGCTCGGACAGTTGCACCATCTTCGAAGCGACGACGCGCAGACCGGCTTTTTCGAAACGGGTGGTGATCTCACCGATGACGTTCTTGGCAACGGCGTCAGGCTTGATGATGGAGAAAGTACGTTGAACAGCCATGTGAAGCTCCAGAAACTTTAGGGTTAAAGCGAAAAATTAAACCCGCGAATTATACGCGGGTTCCGGTTAAAAGCGTAGGGCAGGCGCCGCAAGCGCCTGTTTCAGTCAAGCTCTTCGATCCAGGCGGCCTGTATCGCCTCCAGTACCTTCTCGCCCCCACGCTGCGGGTCATCGGAGAACTCGGGCAACTCCACGACCCAGCGGTGCAGATCGACGAAGTTGACGTAGCGCGGATCGATATCCGGCTTCTGCTCGCTCAACTCGATGGCGATATCCAGCACATCCACCCATTTCAGACTCATGATGATGCTTCCTGGTTAACGTGAAGGTCACGTAGCGACGCCCTCCCCAGGCCCCTCTCCCTTCGGGAGAAGGTGGCGCGAAACGCCGGTTGAGGGAGCTACCCGTCAGTGCGGCGCTTCAGCCGCGTGATTGAGCGAATACTTGGGAATCTCGACGGTGAGATCTTCCTCACCGACGATGGCCTGACAGGCCAGACGAGACTGAGCCTCGAGCCCCCAGGCCTTGTCCAGATAGTCCTCTTCCAGCTCGTCAGCCTCGTTCAGCGAGTCGAAACCCTCGCGCACGATGCAGTGACAGGTGGTGCAGGCACAAACACCACCACAGGCACTTTCCATCTCGATATGGTGCTCATGCGCCAACTCGAGGATGGAAACGCCAGGCTCAGCCTCCACCACCAGACCATCCGGGCAGAATCGCTCGTGAGGCAGAAAAATTACCTGCGGCATCAATTATTCCTCGATCTCATTCAGATTGCGCCCGGCCAGAGCAGCTTTTACCGTCGAATCCAGGCGGCGGGCCGCGAAGGCGTCAGTGACCTGCGACAAGCGCTTGGTCTGCCGCTCGATGGCCAGACCATCGCTGCCAGCCAGCAGCTCACGCAGTTCCTGCACCTGCAACTCAATAACCTCGCGCTCCTCGGCATCCAGCAGGCGTTCGCCATCGACTTCCAGCGCACCCTCGACCGCCTCGATCAGGCGCTGGGCATCGACTTGCTGCTCACGCAGCACGCGGGCCGCCTTGTCATCACCGGCGTTCTGGAAGGAGTCCTGCAGCATGCGTGCAATTTCGCCATCGGTCAGGCCATAAGACGGCTTGACCTGAATGCTCGCCTCGACGCCGGAAGCCAGCTCCCGCGCAGCAACGCTGAGCAGACCGTCCGCATCGACCTGGAAGGTCACGCGAATCTTCGCCGCCCCTGCCACCATCGGCGGAATGCCGCGCAATTCGAAACGCGCCAGGGATCGGCAATCGGCGATCAGCTCGCGCTCGCCCTGCAGCACATGAATCATCATGGCCGTCTGGCCATCCTTGTAGGTCGTGAATTCCTGCGCACGCGCCACCGGGATGGTGGTGTTGCGCGGGATCACCTTCTCCATCAGCCCGCCCATGGTTTCCAGGCCGAGCGACAGGGGGATCACGTCCAGCAACAGCAACTCCTCGCCGTCGTCACGCTGATTGCCGGCCAGGGCATCGGCCTGGATCGCAGCACCAATGGCCACCACCTGATCCGGGTCGATGTTGGTCAGCGGCGCACGACCGAACAGCTCGCCGACAGCCTCACGCACACGCGGCACACGGGTGGAGCCACCGACCATGACCACAGCACCCACCTCTTCGAGCTCAACACCGGAATCACGCACGGCGCGACGACAAGCCTTGAGACTGCGCGCCACCATCGGCTCGATCAGCGCATCGAGCTGCGTGCGTGACAGCGAACCACGCCAATCACCGTGACTCAGCTCGACGCTATCGGCATCCGTCAGCCCTTCTTTGGCCACACAGGCGGCCTGCAGCAGACTGCGCTGGGTCGCCGGATCGAGATCACTGGAAATGCCGGCCTGCTGGATTATCCAGTCAGCCACGGCATGATCGAAATCGTCACCACCCAACGCGCTGTCGCCGCCGGTAGCCAGCACCTCGAACACGCCGCCGGTCAGGCGCAGGATGGAAATATCGAACGTGCCGCCGCCCAGGTCATAGATAGCGACCACACCTTCGGCTTTCTGATCCAGTCCGTAAGCGACTGCAGCGGCAGTAGGCTCGTTGAGCAGACGCAGCACGGTCAGACCGGCCAGGCGCGCAGCGTCCTTGGTGGCCTGACGCTGCGCGTCATCGAAATAAGCCGGAACGGTAATCACAGCACCGACCAGATCACCGCCCAAGGTTTGCTCTGCGCGTAAACGCAGGGTCTTGAGAATTTCCGCCGACACCTCGACCGGGCTCTTCGCCCCCTGCACCGTCTCGATGAAAGGCATGTGCGACTCGCCTGCCGCAAAGCGGTAGGGCATCTGTTCGCCGAGCTGATGCACGTCGGCGATACCGCGCCCCATCAGGCGCTTGACCGACAGCACGGTATTGAGCGGATCGCTGGCGGCGGCCAACTTGGCCGACTCGCCGACCTCGATGCTTCCAGCGTGGTAACGCACGGCAGACGGCAGGATGACCTTGCCATCATCGTCAGCCAAGGGCTCGGCCAGGCCGCTACGCACAGCGGCAACCAGCGAGTTGGTGGTACCCAGGTCAATCCCCACCGCCAGACGGCGCTGGTGCGGTTGCGGGCTCTGCCCGGGCTCGGCGATCTGCAATAAGGCCATGGTCTTCTTGAAGTCATCAGGCAGGCTGCCGTGGCAACCTACAGGTTAATCGTCGAGGCGCTCTTCTAATTGGCGCACTTCATGAGAGAGCTTGTCGAGGAACTGCATGCGGCGCATCAGGCGCTCGGCCTCTTCACGGCGAGTTTCGTCATCCCAGCATGCAGCAAAGCGCTCGTTGAGCTGCTCCTGCGCTGTTTTCAGGCGACGCTTGAAGACTGCGACACCAGCAAGATCGGCGTCATCCTGCAGCTCTTCCAACTCTTCACGCAGCTGCATTTGCTGCAGGAGGAAGTCAGGATCCTGCACCGTCACCTCCAGCGGCAGCTCGGGGCCACGCATCGCAAGCAGGTAGCGCGCACGCTGAGATGGCGTTTTCAGAACCTGATAAGCCTCGTTGAGACAGGCCGAGCGCTCAAGCGCCAGACGCTGCTCACGCTCACCGGCATCAGCAAAACGATCAGGATGAGTCTGACGCGCCAGCTCACGGTAGCGAGCAGCCAGCTGCTCCAGATCGAGGCGAAAGCTCGGCTGCAGGTCGAACAGGGCGAAATGACAAGGATTACCCACGCGAGCGCCTCAAACGTTGAAGCTTTCGCCGCAACCGCATTCGCCGCGCACGTTGGGGTTGATGAACTTGAAGCCCTCGTTGAGGCCTTCCTTGACGAAGTCCAGTTCGGTGCCATCGAGATAGACCAGGCTCTTGGGATCGATGATCACCTTGACGCCATGGCTCTCGAATACCTGATCCTCTGCCGCCAGCTCATCAACGAACTCGAGCACGTAGGCCAGGCCGGAGCAACCGGTAGTGCGCACACCGAGGCGAATACCCTCGCCCTTGCCGCGCCCTTCAAGAGAGCGTTGCACGTGGCGGGCAGCTGCTTCAGACATGGTGATGGCCATTACAAACCTCGTATCAGAGCAAGCCTTTCTTCTGCTTGTAGTCGCGCACGGCAGCCTTGATGGCATCTTCGGCGAGCACGGAGCAGTGAATCTTCACGGGCGGCAGTGCCAGTTCTTCGGCGAGCTGAGTGTTCTTGATGCTCTCGGCCTCATCCAGGGTCTTGCCCTTCATCCACTCGGTAGCGAGAGAGCTGGAGGCGATAGCGGAACCGCAGCCGTAGGTCTTGAACTTGGCGTCTTCGATGACGCCGCTCTCGTTGACCTTGATCTGCAGGCGCATCACGTCGCCGCAGGCCGGCGCACCGACCATGCCGGTACCGACATCCGGGTCTTCAGCGTTCAGCTTGCCGACGTTACGCGGGTTTTCGTAGTGGTCGATGACCTTGTCACTGTAAGCCATGTTGTACTTCCTCTCTCATCAGGTGCCGCTCTTCAGGCGGGATCGCCCATCGAGCGATCCACCTCGGCAGCTATCAGTGTGCTGCCCATTCCACGGAGGAAATGTCGACACCTTCTTTGAACATATCCCACAGGGGCGACAGCTCGCGCAGCTTGTCCACGGCCTCACGGACCTTGGCAGCGGCATAATCGACCTCTTCTTCGGTGGTGAAACGACCGAAGGTGAAGCGAATCGAGCTATGCGCCAGCTCATCATTGCGGCCCAGGGCGCGCAGCACGTAGGACGGCTCCAGGGAAGCCGAGGTGCAGGCCGAACCGGACGATACGGCGAGGTCCTTGAGCGCCATGATCAGCGACTCACCCTCGACGTAGTTGAAACTCAGGTTGAGGTTGTGCGGCACGCGAGCAGTCAGGCTGCCATTCACGTACAGCTCTTCCATGTCTTCCAGCTGGCGGTAGAAACGATCACGCAGAGCAGCAATACGCTGATTTTCTGCAGCCATTTCTTCCTTGGCGATACGAAACGCTTCGCCCATGCCGACGCACTGGTGAGTGGCCAGGGTACCCGAACGCATACCGCGCTCGTGACCGCCACCGTGAGTCTGCGCTTCCAGGCGCACACGCGGCTTGCGGCGCACGTATAGAGCACCGACGCCCTTGGGGCCGTAGGTCTTGTGCGCGGAGAAGGACATCAGATCGACCTTCATCTTCTCCAGATCGATTTCCACCTTGCCGGTGGACTGCGCAGCATCGACATGCAGCAGTACGCCACGGGAGCGGGTCAGCTCACCAATGGCAGCGATATCGTTGATGGTGCCAATTTCGTTGTTGACGTGCATGACCGACACCAGCACGGTGTCCTCACGCAGCGCCGCCTCGATCATGGCCGGCGTGATCAGGCCGTCTTCGCCCGGTTCCAGATAGGTCACCTCGAAGCCTTCGCGCTCGAGCTGACGGGTGGTGTCCAGCACCGCCTTGTGCTCGATCTTCGAGGTAATGATGTGCTTGCCCTTGCTGGCGTAGAAGTGCGCAACGCCCTTGATCGCCAGGTTGTTGGACTCGGTAGCGCCGCTGGTCCAGACGATCTCGCGTGGGTCGGCATTGACCAGCTCAGCCACCTGGCGACGAGAGTTTTCTACAGCCTCTTCAGCCTTCCAACCAAAGACGTGGGAACGCGAGGCCGGGTTGCCGAAGTTACCGTCGACCAGCAGGCATTCACTCATCTTCTGCGCAACACGCGGATCTACCGGCGTGGTGGCGGAATAATCGAGGTAAATGGGCAATTTCATTGGGTTTCTCCTATCAGGCAAACGCCCTGCTCACTCGATGGCAGACGCTTCAATCTTATCCAGACGCGGCGTCCTGCCAGTGCAGCGGCGCTGATCCTGGCGCAACGCGACCTCTTGAACCTCACGGCGCGCGACCAGATCGGCCAGGCTGATGCCACTGAGGAACTCATGAATCTGCTGACTGAGATCGCACCACAGGTGATGGGTCAGACAGGTGTCGCCAGAGTGGCAATCGCCCTGCCCCTGGCAACGCGTGGCATCGACCGACTCGTTGACCGCATCGATCACCTGAGCCACCTGAATGCCGCGCATGTCACGCGAAAGCTGATAGCCACCACCCGGGCCACGGACGCTGGAAACCAGACTGCCACGGCGCAGTTTGGCGAACAGTTGCTCGAGATAAGACAGGGAAATGCCCTGCCGCTCGGATATATCGGCCAGGGAAACGGGACCGTGCTGTGCGTGCAGCGCCAGATCCAGCATGGCGGTAACGGCGTAACGGCCTTTGGTGGTCAGTCGCATGGCTCTCTACCACGAATCACTGAATTGCGGCGAAGTATGCAATTTCCGAGTATTTAAGTCAACTATAAGACCGATTGATTTACTCAGGATTGACCGCAAAAAGAGGCGACATGATAGCAAATGCCGCCTCTGCGCGCATCAGGCAGCAGGCTTGTCACTCTGCTGCTGATCCTTGCACACGTCGGCGAAGTCCTCGTCGCGCAAGGTAGGCAAATCCTTGGCGCAATAGTCGCTACCCAGGGCCGTCAACGCCTTGCACACCCCCTCCAGGCGACCATCGACAGCATGCAGATGATCGAGCAACTGGCCGATGGCGCGCGCCACCGGGTCGGGCATGTCCTGACCGACGCCATAGGCATCAAAACCGATCTTCTCGGCCATGGCCTGACGCTTGGCTTCCTGCTCATCATCGGACTTGACGATGATCTTGCCGGGAATGCCAACTGCAGTCGCCCCAGCCGGCACGGCTTTGGTCACCACCGCATTGGAGCCGATCTTGGCACCCGCACCGACCGTGAACGGCCCCAGCACCTTGGCCCCAGCGCCAACCACGACACCGTCCTCCAAGGTTGGATGGCGCTTGCCCTTGTTCCAGCTGGTACCGCCCAGCGTCACACCCTGATAGAGCGTAACGTCATTACCGATCTCGGCGGTCTCGCCAATCACGATACCCATGCCGTGATCGATGAAGAAGCGCCGTCCGATCTTGGCACCCGGATGGATTTCGATACCGGTCATCCAGCGCCCGAAGTTGGACACCACGCGCGCCAGCCACTTCCAACCCGAACGCCACAGAGCATGCGCCACACGATGCAACCAGACCGCATGCAGACCCGGATAGCAGGTCACCACCTCGAAGGCATTGCGCGCTGCCGGATCACGATGGAAAACACTTTGGATATCTTCTCGAATGCGCTCAAACATCAGACTTCCCCTGCTTGTGAGGCTCTCCACGCACGGCCTTCTCTGTCTCGGTAAGGATGCCGCGCAGGATATTCATCTCCAGCTTACTCACCGCACTGCGCCCATAAAGGCGACGCAGGCGCGTCATCAGGTGCCGCGGCTTCTGCGGATCGAGGAACCCGATCATCACCAGTACGCGCCGCAGATGACCGTAGAAGGACTCCAACTCATCTGCCGTCGCTGCCTGGGTGTTAAGCATCGCAGTGGCTTCCAGCTTCTCTACCTTGGTCGGCAGATTCTGCGCCGTGAGCCACGCCATACGAACCTCGTAGGCCAGCACCTGCACCGCCGCCGCCAGATTCAGCGAACTGAACTCGGGATTGGACGGGATATGCACGTGATATTGACATCGCTGCAGCTCCTCGTTGGTCAAGCCGGCATATTCACGACCGAACACCAACGCCACTTCGCCGCCAGCAGCAGCCTGCTCGCAACTGGTCACGCCGCACTCGCGCGGATCCAGCAGCGGCCAGGGAATGCGCCGATCACGGGCACTGGTGCCAATCACCAGACTGCAACCGACCAGCGCCTCTTCAAGACTACCGACGACATGAGCAGCATCCAGCACATCGGTCGCGCCGGACGCACGCGCCACAGCATCGCCACTAGGAAAATCCTCCGGCTCGACCAGCACCAGGCGCGACAGACCCATGTTCTTCATCGCCCGCGCCGCGCCGCCGATGTTGCCCGGATGACTGGTGCCCACCAAAACCACGCGAATATTGTCCAGCAACGCAGACACTCTCAGAAATCTTCAGGGGGCATCGATCTTACCCAAGCCCTCCGATTAATGCCATGCAACGTACAGACGGCGCTTCAACGACAACGGTTTTCTGCTAACATGGCCGGCTTTCTTTAACGCCCCAGGTGAACCTCCCATGCAGCCCATGCTGAATATCGCCCTGCGCGCCGCTCGCAGCGCCGGTGAAATGATCTTTCGCTCCATCGAGCGCCTGGATGTCATCTCGGTAGACGAGAAGGATGCCAACGATTACGTCACCGAGGTCGACAAGGCCGCCGAGCTGATGATCGTCCAGGCCATTCGCAAGGCCTACCCGACCCACAGCTTCCTGGGGGAAGAAGGTGGCGTCCTGGAAGGCAGTGGCGACGGCGCTGACTATCAGTGGATCATCGACCCGCTGGATGGCACCACCAACTTCATCCGTGGCGTTCCACACTTCGCCATCAGCATCGCCTGCAAATACCGGGGCCGCCTCGAGCATGCCATCGTTCTCGACCCGGTTCGCCAGGAAGAGTTTACCGCCAGCCGTGGCCGTGGCGCCGCTCTCAACGGTCGCCGCCTGCGCGTGAGCAACCGCAAGAGCCTGGACGGCGCACTGCTGGGCACTGGCTTCCCGTTCCGCAACGAGCAGCTGGACAACCTCGAGAACTACCTGGGCATGTTCCGCAGCCTGGTCGGCCAGACCGCCGGCGTACGCCGTGCCGGTGCCGCCAGTCTGGACCTGGCTTATGTCGCAGCCGGCCGCTACGACGCCTTCTGGGAATTCGGCCTGTCCGAGTGGGACATGGCAGCTGGCGCCCTGTTGATTCAGGAAGCAGGCGGCCTGGTCAGCGATTTCAGCGGCAGCCACGAGTTCCTCGAGAAAGGCCAGATCGTTGCCGGCAACACCAAGTGCTTCAAGGCCGTACTGACTGCGATCCAGCCGCACCTGGCACCGTCGATGAAGCGCTGATTATCCATCGAGCAATAAAAAAACGCCCCGAGGGGCGTTTTTTTTTGCTTTAGATTCTTACTGAGCCTGCTGCACCAGCACCAACTCACCCTGATCATTGATCGGAATGCGGCTACCCGGATCACGATCCATGCGCACGGTACCGACCTTCTCGCCCAACTGATACTTCACGTCATAGCCCACCAGCTTCTCACTGGTGTCAGTCACGGTATTGCAGCGGGTTTCGGTGGTCGTATAGGTGTCACGCTGCTGCATGCCTTCCTGAATCTTGTTGCCGGCGTAACCACCGCCGACCGCACCAGCGACGGTGGCGATCTTCTTGCCAGTACCACCACCGACCTGATTACCCAGCAGACCGCCCGCAATGGCGCCGATAGCGGTGCCGGCAATCTGGTGCTGATCCTGCACCGGACGCTGACGAGTGACCGTCACGTCCTTGCACACTTCCCGCGGGGTTTTCACGGTTTCATTGATCGGGGTTACAGCCAGCACCTCGGCATAATCCGGGCCGCGATCAACCAGGCTGTAAGTGGCGACAGCACCACCAGCGGTCACACCCACAGCACCCAGTACGGCACCTACCAACAGTGATTTATTCATTTTTGTGTCTCCTAGGCTCGGCGACTCGCGCCCTTTCTCCTTGCCTAGGACAGCAAAAAGCCGCGAAAAGTTCGACTTGCCGCGGCTTTCGCTGTCTTTCATGAAGTCCATCACAACATCATGGACGACCGTCGTCGGCTTCAGCTTCGGCCACTGGAGGAATCAGATCCTCCACGCTGAGCTTCAGCCACACCAGCACGGTGGCACCGATATAGACCGAGGAGTAGGTCCCCACCACCACACCGACCAGCAAGGTCAGGGCGAAGGCCGCCAGCACGTCACCACCGAAGAACAGCAACGCCAGTAGCGCCAGCGCAGTGGACAGCGAGGTGGCGATGGTACGCAGCAGGGTCTGGGTGATCGATACGTCGATGTTCTCGATCAGCGAGGTCTTGCGTAGCACGCGGAAGTTCTCGCGAATCCGGTCGTAGATGATGATGGTGTCGTTGAGCGAGTAACCGATCATCGCCAGCACCGCCGCCAGCACCGTCAGGTCGAAGGGAACCTGGAAGAACGCCAGCACACCCAAGGTGATCACCACGTCGTGCACCAAGGATGCGATCGCACCAATACCAAACTTCCACTGAAAGCGGAAAGCCAGGTAGAGCATGATCCCGCCCAGCGCCAGAAGCATGGCGATACCGCCCTGGTCACGCAGTTCCTCACCCACCTGCGGGCCGACGAACTCGACGCGCTTGACCTCGAAGCGCGCAGCCTCGTCGACCTTGCGCAGCGCAGCCGCGACTTCATTGCCCAGGTCAGGGGAATCGCCAGCCAGACGCACCAGCACATCGGTACTGGCGCCGAAACTCTGCACCACGGCGTCGGCATAACCTGCCTGGCCCAGCTCGGCCTTGATCAGATCAAGGTTGGCCGGCTGCTCATACTGCAGTTCAATCAGGGTGCCACCGGTGAAATCCAGGCCGAAATTCAGCCCCTTGGAAAACAGCGCGCCGAGACCGATCAGCGTCAGCACGACCGTAATGGAGAAGGCGATATTGCGGATCGCCATGAAACGAATGGTTGACTTGATCATGGCTGCACCTCAGATCCACAGCTTCTTGAAGTTACGGCCACCGAAGATCAGGTTGACCAGGCCACGGGTGAACATGATGGCGGTGAACATCGATGTAATGATGCCCAGCGACAGCGTCACCGCGAACCCCTTCACCGGACCGGTCCCCATGGCGAACAGGATGCCGCCCACCAGCAAGGTGGTCAGGTTACTGTCCAGAATCGCCGAATAGGCACGATCAAAGCCCTCGTGCAGGGCACGCTGGACCGGTAGTCCATTGGCCAGCTCCTCGCGTATCCGCGAGAAAATCAGCACGTTGGCGTCAACCGCCATACCCAGGGTCAGCACGATACCGGCGATACCCGGCAGGGTCAGGGTGGCACCGATTGCCGACATCAGACCGACCAGCAGCACCAGGTTGAATGCCAGGGCAACGGTCGCCAGCACACCGAAGAAGCGATAGATGGCGATGATGAAGATTGCCACGAAGATCATCGCCCACTCGGTGGAAGCGATACCCTTGGCAATGTTCTCGGCACCCAGGCTCGGGCCAATGGTGCGCTCTTCGGCGAAGTACATCGGTGCCGCCAGACCACCCGCGCGCAGCAGCAGCGCAAGCTCGGATGACTCGCCCTGACCGTTCAGACCGGTGATGCGGAACTGGCTACCCAGCGCAGACTGAATGGTCGCCAGGCTGATGATCTTCTTCTCTTCGACGAACGAAGAAACGGCAACTTCCTGCTCGACGCCATCGATGTTCTGGCGCACGTAGCGGGTGACCGGCTTCTGCTCGATGAAGATCACCGCCATGCTGCGGCCGACATTGTTGCGCGTGGCGCGATTCATCAGATCGCCGCCGTGGCCGTCGAGGCGAATGTTCACTTGCGGGCGACCATTCTCGTCGAAACTGGCCTGGGCGTCGGTCACCTGGTCACCGGTGATGATCAGTTCACGCTCCAACTGGACCGGCGGACGACCTTCCTCGCGAAAACCGAAGGACTCGGTCGCGCCGCGCGGGGCATCGAGGTCGGCCTGCAGACGAAACTCCAGGTTGGCGGTCTTGCCGAGAATACGCTTGGCCTCGGCAGTGTCCTGCACGCCCGGCAGTTCCACCACGATGCGATTGGCCCCCTGGCGCTGCACCAGCGGCTCGGCCACACCCAGTTCGTTGACGCGATTGCGGACAGTGGTGAGGTTCTGGCGAATCGAGTATTCGCGAATCTCGGCGATCTTCGCTTGAGTCAGGCCCAACTGCAGGACCTGCTGACCATTGCGCTCGACGGTAGTCAGTTCGAAATCGCTGTAATCCTTGCGGATCAGGCGCTGGGCCTTTTCCAGCGCGTCAATGTCGGCAAAGCCGAGCTGAATGCGCTGGTTGCTTTCCGGCATGCTGCGGTAGCGAATGCGCTCCTTGCGCAGCAGGCTCTTGATTTCACCTTCATAGACCTTGCGGCGCACATCCAGCGCCTTGTCCATGTCGACTTCCAGCAGGAAGTGCACACCGCCGGACAGGTCCAGGCCGAGCTTCATAGGGCTCGCACCCAGGTTACGCAGCCAGTCGGGGGTGGTTTGCGCCAGGTTCAGCGCCACGACGTAATCATCGCCCAGAACACGACGGACGATGTCCTTGGCCGGCAACTGGTCATCCTGCTTGATCAGACGAATCAGACCGCCACGGCCACGCTCATCGATGCTGGCCGCCTTGACGGAAATGCCGGCGTCCTGCAGCGCTTTGCTGGCACGGTCTACATCCGCCTGCTCGATGCTCAGCGCCGAACTGGCGCCACTGATCTGCACGGCAGGATCGTCTGGATAGAGGTTGGGAATGGAGTACACCAGGCCGATTGCCAGAACGGACAAAATCAGCAGGTACTTCCACAGAGGGTATTTATTGAGCATGAACGGGCCGCCCGCTTTATGACGCGGGGCGCTAAAGTGCACCTCTAAAAACTACCTGCGTTGCCATCGCTGCATTAAAAACAGGCTCGTGCGCGAGTCCGATCAAAATGCTCGGCTATCGCTCCTAACGTCGGTCGCAACCCCGGCCGTTTTCGCCTGCTTTTGCCTTGCGCTGGCTGCCTCGCCTACGTTTTTAGAAGTGCCCTAAAGCGCCCCGTGGAATGGAAAAACCGAGAACCGAATCAGATGGCTTTCAGCGTGCCCTTGGGCAGAGTGGCAGCGATGGCCTGCTTCTGGAATTTCAGCTCGACGGTGTCAGATACCTCGATCACCACGAAATCATCGGCAACCTTGGACACCTTGCCAGCGATACCACCGCTGGTGACCACTTCGTCGCCCTTCTGCAGGTTGCCGAGCAGGTTCTTGTGTTCCTTGGCGCGCTTGGCCTGCGGACGCCAGATCATCAGATAGAAGATGACCAGAAAGCCGATCAGGAAGACCCACTCGAAACCGCTGCCGGCAGGACCAGCAGCCGCAGTGTCAGCGTAAGCGGCAGGGATGAAAAAGCTCATGTAACACTCCTAATGGAAAAGATCTTGAATCGTTCGGGAATCAGTCAAGCGGCGGCACAGGCAGGCCGCGCTTGGCATAGAAGGTTTCGACGAAGGCGGCCAATGTACCCTGTCCGATAGCCTCGCGCAAACCAGCCATAACCCGCTGATAATGCCGCAAGTTATGGATGGTATTGAGCATGCTACCGAGCATTTCGCCGCACTTGTCCAGATGGTGCAGATAAGCGCGCGAGAAATGTTTGCAGGTGTAACAGTCGCAGGTCGGATCCAGCGGCGAATCATCGTGTTTATGCACCGCGTTGCGAATCTTCACCACGCCGGTATCGACGAACAGGTGGCCGTTGCGCGCATTGCGCGTGGGCATCACGCAGTCGAACATGTCCACGCCACGGCGCACGCCTTCGACCAGGTCTTCCGGCTTGCCTACGCCCATCAGGTAGCGCGGCTTGTCGGCCGGCATGTGCGGCGGCAGGAAATCCAGCACCCGGATCATCTCTTCCTTCGGCTCACCCACCGACAGTCCGCCAATGGCCAGGCCATCGAAGTCGATCTCGCAGAGCCCTTCGAGCGAGCGCATGCGCAGCTCTTCATGCATGCCGCCCTGGACGATACCGAACAGCGCTGCGCTGCTCTCACCGTGCGCGACCTTCGAGCGCTTGGCCCAACGCAGCGACAGCTCCATCGAACGCTTGGCCACGTCGAATTCGGCCGGGTACGGCGTGCATTCATCGAAGATCATCACGATGTCCGAGCCCAGGTCACGCTGCACCTGCATCGACTCTTCCGGCCCCATGAAGACCTTGGCGCCATCGACCGGCGAGGCGAAGTACACGCCCTCCTCCTTGATCTTGCGCATCGCGCCCAGACTGAACACCTGGAAGCCGCCGGAGTCGGTGAGGATCGGCCCCTGCCACTGCATGAAGTCATGCAGGTCGCCATGTTTCTTGATCACCTCCATGCCTGGACGCAGCCACAGGTGGAACGTGTTGCCGAGGATGATCTGCGCGCCGATGTCCTCGACGTCGCGCGGCAGCATGCCCTTGACCGTGCCATAGGTGCCCACCGGCATGAAGGCGGGGGTTTCCACCACGCCACGCGGAAAGGTCAGCCGCCCACGACGGGCCTTGCCGTCGGTGGCCAGCAACTCGAAGGACATGCGACAGGTGCGCGACATACTCAAACCTCGGGCCCGCGAGCGGCGGGATTGCGGGTGATGAACATGGCATCACCGTAACTGAAGAAGCGATAACCCTGCGCCACGGCTTCGCGGTAGGCGGCCATGGTTTCGGGATAACCGGCGAAGGCCGACACCAGCATCAGCAGGGTCGACTCGGGCAGGTGGAAATTGGTCACCAGAGCATCGACCACATGAAACGGGCGCCCCGGATAGATAAAGATGTCGGTGTCACCGCTGAAGGGCTTCAACTCACCGTCGCGCGCGGCGGTTTCCAGCGAACGCACGCTGGTGGTGCCAACGGCGACCACCCGCCCACCCCGTGCGCGACAAGCCGTCACGGCATCGACCACATCCTGACCGACCTCCAACCACTCGCTGTGCATATGGTGATCTTCGATACGCTCGACCCGCACCGGCTGGAAAGTGCCAGCACCGACGTGAAGCGTCACGAACGCAGTCTCCACGCCCTTGGCGCGGATCGCAGCCAGTAGCTCGTCATCGAAGTGCAGACCCGCAGTCGGAGCCGCTACGGCACCCGCCTTCTGCGCATAGACGGTCTGATAGCGCTCACGGTCCGCCTCGTCATCCGGTCGGTCTATATAAGGAGGCAGCGGCATGTGCCCGACACGCTCCAGCAGCGGCAGCACCGGCTCGGCGAAACGCAACTCGAACAGCGCATCGTGACGTGCGACCATCTCGGCCTCGCCGCCACCGTCGATGAGAATCTGCGAACCGGGCTTGGGCGACTTGCTCGAGCGCACGTGGGCCAGCACGCGATACTGATCGAGCACACGCTCCACCAGCACCTCCAGCTTGCCACCGGAGGCCTTCTGACCGAACAGACGCGCCGGAATCACCCGGGTGTTGTTGAACACCATGAGATCACCAGGACGCAGTTGTTCCAGCACATCGGTGAACTGGCCGTGGCGCAGCTCACCGCTTGGGCCGTCGAGCTGCAACAGGCGACTGGCACGACGCTCGGCCAGTGGATGACGGGCGATCAGCGACTCGGGAAGGTCGAAGTGAAAATCGGCAACACGCATGATTCGGAGGGGGTATTTCTGCAGGGTGGCAAAGCTTACCGGATTTCCACCTGCCCGACCACGTGAGCCTTAGGCGCATACCTGGCGACGATACGCGCCAAGGTGCCATCGGCCTGCAGAGAACGAATGGCAGCATTGAATAACTCGAGCCGTCCGGCCAACTGTCGATGCAGGCGCAAGCGCAGCTGTGAGCGATTGATCGCCGGGCCTTCCTCCACCTGCCAACGTGGCGCCTGCAACCGCGCGTCTTCATGCTGAAGATAGCGCCACTCCAGCCGATCCAGAATGCCGGCCTCGCTACGCCCCTGCGCCACCAGATAGATCAGCGCTCGAACATCGGCGCCATCGTTGCGCTGAAAATACTCACTGCCGGCATAGCCATAACCGCGCACCGTTGCGATCGAGCGCCCCCGCAAGTCCTGCAGATGCCGATAGGGGAAGCTCCTGCCCGGCGCGAAGATCAGCATTTCTTCGGTTTCCAGCACAGGCACCGTCCATAGCGACACCGCCTCCTGATCGCTATCGCTACGCCAGCTTTTGCTCACGCAACATTCGATCTGCAATTGCCCATCACGGAAAAGCTTTTGCGTACGCAAAGGCGGCAGCGGGTGACTGGCTTGCAGGTGCTCAGGCAATCGCTCATCCAGCGCGAGCATGAGTTCATGGAAGATGCCGCTGACGCGCTGATCCTCGACTATCCAGTAAGGCGCCCAGCTCTCGTCGGTCACGGCATAAGTCAGGGTCTGGGCCTGAACAACAGGCGCAAGCAGCAGGCCGGCGACAAGCGTTCTGCACAAGATATTGACCACTCCTCCTTCTCCCTCGCAATGCCCCAGGCTATTTATATGCGTCGCACTCGGCACGCTTGATGACAGCCGGCGATTCTAGCCGTAACCATGCAATAAAAGCCGGACGCCATCATCAACACCATTGGCCGTTAGTAGATCAGTCAAGCGCAGCACCAACGCCGATTGACCGAAGCAAGACGCATCCCTATACTGCGCCGCCATCGTGCCCCGGTGGCGGAATCGGTAGACGCGGCGGATTCAAAATCCGTTTTCGAAAGGAGTGGGAGTTCGAGTCTCCCCCGGGGCACCACGATTAGAAGCCCGCAAGACATTGGTCTTGCGGGCTTTTTCGTATCTGCGCGAACAACTTGGGCAATGGTTGCAAGCATGTTGCCGATGAACCTTTTCTGCACCTCGACAAGCCTCGCAAAACCTGGCCGGCGACCTTGCTGGCGGGGGTTGGCAATTGCGCAAAAGTTAGCGTAGAGTGAACCAACTGTTTGCATGGGTCGCTGTGAATCGTGACTCTGGTGCAGCAGATCATCCAGATCCGCTACATCCCGCTCGACTTCTATTACTCCTTGCAACCAGTCTCAGCCCTCTATACTTGGAGGCTGTCATCAACTCTAGTTTCAAGGAAAAAGACATGTCGAATCGTCAGAACGGTACCGTCAAGTGGTTTAACGACGAGAAAGGTTTTGGTTTTATCACTCCCGAAAGCGGTCCGGATCTGTTCGTGCACTTCCGCGCGATCGAAGGCAACGGCTTCAAGAGCCTGAAAGAAGGCCAGAAAGTCAGCTTCGTAGCTGTGCAAGGTCAAAAAGGCATGCAGGCTGACCAGGTTCAAGTCCTGGGCTAATCGCCGCTGCTTTGAAGAACCCCTGATATCCGTCAGGGGTTTTTTTTGCCTGTTATTCCCGTCGCAGCGCCAGGTTACATATAGCCCATGCACTTCTTTATTTCGAGAACAAAGTCGCGGTTAGAATGGCGCGCACTTTCGTCTCAGCGAGCCCATCATGCCGAAACACCAATTACGTCCGCAGGGAGACTTCCCCACTGCCGGGCTGATTCGTCGCCTGGCGGCCCTCTTCTATGATTTTCTGCTTTGCGTGGCGTTGATCATGGTGGTCACCCTGATCTATCAGCAGGGCATTCTGCGCCTGATTCACGGCGGCGATGCGCTGATGGCCATGTCCGAAGCCGGCGCCCTGGACCATGATCCGATTCTTGCCAGCCTGGTGCTGCTGTCGCTGTTCGCCTTCTTCGCCAAATTCTGGACGCACAATGGCCAGACACTGGGCATGCAGGCTTGGGGGCTGCGCATCCAGAACGCCGACGGCAGCGCCATCGATCTTTGGCAGGCCCTGCTGCGTTTCGTGGTCGCCATCGGCTCCTGGCTGTTCGCTGGGCTGGGGTTCCTCTGGTTGTTGTGGGACAAGCAGGGACGCACCTGGCACGATATCTACTCCGATAGTCGTGTGGTGCAACTGCCAAAGAATATTCACAAGAAATAGCCCTGAGCAGATGCAAAAAAGCCGGTTCACTGAACCGGCTTTTTCATGCCCCTGATTCGCCTCAGCCAGCCCGACGCAGCAGCCACACACCAGCCAGCGCACAGATACCTGCCGGTACCAGCACCGCCAGTAGCGGCGAGAAACCGAATACCAGGCTCGAAGGGCCCAGCAGATCCTGGGCGATACGGAAGATGAAGCCCACCAAAACGCCGGTGAATACGCGCTGCCCCAGGGTCACCGAGCGCAGCGGGCCGAAGATGAAGGAAATCGCCATCAACATCAGCGCACCGGTCACCAGCGGCTGCAACACCTTGGTCCAGAACGCCAGCCAGTAGCGGGCATTGTTCAGGCCCTGCTCACCCAGGTAATGGATGTATTGCCACAGCCCGGTGACCGACAGCGCTTCAGGCTCCATCACCACCGTACCGAGCAGCTCTGGGTTGAGCTCGATCTCCCAGCGTTCTTCGGATTGATTGACCACTTCGGAGCGATCTTCGTGCAGCAACGTGGTCTGCACGTTGCGCAGCATCCAGTGGCTGTCACGGTACTCGGCACGGCGAGCGAAACTGGCCGAAAGCAGATGGCGTTCGTCATCGAAGCGGTAACGCGTCACCCCCAGCAGAATGCCATTGGGCTGCACGGCGTTAATGTGTACGTATTCCTGCCCCTGGCGGTGCCACATGCCGCGCTTGGAGCTCTGCGCCGCACCGCCCCCCTGAGCCAGCGCGCGATCTGCCTGGGCCTGGTTTTCGGTAAGCGGCGCGACGTATTCGCCGATCAGAATGCCGGCCAGCATCAGCACCAGCATGGGCTTCATCACTGCCCAGACGATGCGCCCGATGGAGACACCCGCCGCACGCATGATGGTCAGCTCACTGTTGCTGGCCAACGAACCGAGACCGATCAGGCAGCCGATCAGCGCCGCCATCGGCAGCATCTCGTAAGCGCGACGCGGAGCGGTCAGCAATACGTACCAGAGCGCCTGACCAAGACCGTAATCGCCCTTGTTCAGATCGCCCAATTCGTCGATGAACGCGAACAGCAGTGCCAGGCCCAGAATGATGCCCAGCACTGCCAGAATGGCGAAGAACACCTGGGTACCGATGTAGCGATCCAATTTAGCCATGAGCCACCTCCGACACCGGCGCACGACGACTGGCCCACCACAGACTCAGACGCTCCCAATACAGCAACAACAAGCCGATGGCGAGGAAGATGCCATGCACCCACCACAATCCCAGCGCTTCGGGCAAACGCCCCTTGTCCAGCGCGCCACGTGCCGCAATCAGCAGACCGAGGTAAGCCATGTAGAGAAAGATTGCCGGCAATAGCTTGAGGAAGCGGCCCTGGCGCGGGTTGACCTTCGACAGCGGCACGGCCAGCAGGGTGACGATGAACACCAGCAAGGGCAGTGACAGGCGCCATTGCAACTCGGCCTGCAGGCGTGGGTCGTCGCTGCCGAACAGCTCACGCGTCGGCGTCGCCTCGCGCTCGCTGGCTTCGATGGCGACCTCGGGCTTGGGCAGCAATACACCATAAGTGTCGTACTGGATGGCGCGATAGTCGGCCTCGCCCGGCTCGCCGTCATAGCGATAGCCGTTTTCCAGAATCAGATAGCGACTGCCGTCTTCCTGAATTTCCTGACGACCACTCTCTGCCACCAGCACGGTAATGCCACGCTCCGAGGTGCCATCGGAGGAGAAGCGCTTCTCCGACATGAATACGCCACGCAGCTCGCTGCGATCAGGCGACAGCTCCTGCGAATAGGTCACCCGTGAACCATCGCGTAGCGACTGAAAACGCCCCGGAACCAGAGTATCGAGCTCGGTCAGGGCATCCTGCTCGTTGAGGATGCGCGACACGCTGGCCACACCTTGTGGCGCCAGGCCCAGGCTCAACCAACCCACCAGCAGGGCGACGATCAACGCTGGCGCCATACTGTAGACAGTGAGGCGCTGCTGACTGATGCCAGTGGCTGACAGCACGGTCATCTCGCTATCGAGATACAGACGACCGTAGGCCAGCAGGAAACCGAGGAACAGGCCAAGCGGCAGGATCAGCTGCAGGAAGCCGGGAATCCGGTAGCCCATGATCAGAAACAGCACGCCGGGATCGAGCACGCCCTGCGCGGCCTGGGCCAGGTATTTGATGAAACGGCCGCTCATGATGATCACCAGCAGCACGGCACTCACCGCACTAAGGGTCACCAGCACTTCACGGGACAGATAACGGAAGACGATCAAACCGGACGCTCCAGGGTTGTCAGGCTCAGGCGCGAGCGCTCACACTAGCCGCACCTACTTGCCGGCCCACCGCAGGGTGGACCCTCGAAAAATGGCGGCCATTATCCGTCAAACCCGACTCTTTGTCTTGGGGACAGCTCACTATGGAATTCCTCGTCAAAAGCACCCGTGCGGAAACCCTGAAAACCGCGACCCTGGTCGTCACCATCGGTGAAGGGCGCAAGCTCGGCGACGCCGCCAAGGCCGTCGACCTGGCCAGTAACGGTGCGCTGAGCGCCGTGCTCAAGCGTGGCGACATCGCCGGCAAGCCGGGCCAGACCCTGCTGCTGCACAGCCTGCCCGGACTGAAAGCCGAACGCGTGCTGCTGGTGGGCTGCGGCAAGGGCGACCTATCCGACCGTCAACTGCGCAAATTGGTTGCAAGCGTGCATGGCGTGCTAAAGGGCCTGGGCGGCGGCGATGCCCTGCTCGCCCTGGGCGAACTCAAGGTCAAGGGCCGCGATACCTACGGCAAGGCCCGCCTGATCGTGGAGACCCTGGCCGACGGGACCTACCTGTTCGAGCAGTTCAAGAGCCAGAAGGCCGACCCACGTGCACTGAAGAAAATCACCCTGATCGTCGACAAGGCCGAACTGGCCGCTGCCGAGCGCGGCCTGCAGCACGCCCGCGCCATCGCCAGTGGCGTCGCCTTCACCAAGGACCTGGGCAACCTGCCGCCGAACCTCTGCCACCCCAGCTACCTGGCCGAAGAGGCCAAAGCGCTGGGCAAGGCGTACAAGAGCCTCAAGGTGGAGATCCTCGACGAGAAGAAGCTCAAGGAGCTGGGTGCTGGCGCCTTCCTCGCCGTGGCTCAGGGCAGCGAGCAGCCGCCACGGATGATCGTCATGCACTACCAGGGCGGCAAGAAGGATGAGAAACCCTTCGCCCTGGTCGGCAAGGGCATCACCTTCGACACCGGCGGCATCAGCATCAAGCCGGCGGCCGGCATGGACGAGATGAAGTACGACATGTGCGGCGCCGCCAGCGTGTTCGGTACGCTCAAGGCCGTACTGGAACTGCAACTTCCGATCAACCTGGTGTGCCTGCTGGCCTGTGCCGAGAACATGCCCAGCGGCCGCGCCACCCGCCCCGGCGACATCGTCACCACCATGAGCGGGCAGACCGTGGAGATCCTCAACACCGACGCCGAAGGCCGTCTGGTGCTGTGCGACACCCTGACCTACGCCGAGCGCTTCAAGCCGCAGGCGGTGATCGACATCGCCACCCTCACCGGCGCCTGCATCGTCGCCCTGGGCAGCAATGTCTCCGGTCTGATGGGCAACAACGACGCGCTGATCAAGCAGATCCTCAAGGCCGGCGAAAGCGCCGACGACCGCGCCTGGCAACTGCCGCTGTACGACGAGTACCAGGAGCAGCTTGATAGTCCATTTGCGGACATCGCCAATATCGGTGGGCCAAAGGCCGGCACCATCACGGCGGGCTGCTTCCTGTCGCGCTTCGCCAAGAACTTCCACTGGGCGCACCTGGATATCGCCGGCACCGCCTGGATCAGCGGCGGCAAGGACAAAGGTGGCACGGGCCGTCCGGTGCCGATGCTGACCCAGTACCTGCTGGATCGCGCCAAGGTCTGATCCAGAATCCGGGCCATGCTCTTGCAGGAGCGGATTCATCCGCGATTTCATCGCGAATGAATCCGCTCCTACGACATCCAGATCACCACCGTCCGACTGTTGAAAAACCGAATGCCCAGAATCGAGTTCTACGTTCTCTCCTCCAACGACACCGTGGGCCGCCTGCGTACGGCATGCCAACTGGCGCTCAAGGCCTGGAGCGCCGGCTTACCGGTATTCGTTCGCGGTAGCGACGAGGCGCAGTGCGGTGAACTCGAGGAACTGCTATGGACGTTCAAAGCCGAACGTTTCGTGCCTCATGATCTGCATCGCGATGCGCCACTGTCACCCGTGGCGCTGGGCATCGACGAAGTGCCGAGCACCGAGCAGGGCGTGCTGATCAACCTTGGTAGCAGCCTGTCACCGCATATCGAGCGCTTTTCCCGCATCATCGAGATCGTCAATCAGCAGCCTGAACTGCTCAACGCCTGTCGCGAGAATTTCCGTACCTATCGCCAGCGCGGGTATGATCCGCAACGCGTCGAACTTTAGTGTCCGTGCACGCTCACAACACAAGTCACTCCAGCCCCTTTTCTCGCTGCGCCGATAACCATGGACACCCCCAAGCCTCCACAGAAACCTGCTCAGTTGCTGCACGACCTGGAGTCGATTCGCGAGCTGCTGGGCGATAACGGCAGCGAACCGCCGCTGCTGATCGACTCGCTCGATCCGGACAGCATTCCGGTGCTATCCGATATCGTCAGCGCGCCGCCTGGCCCGCCGCCGCCCTTTCACGCAACGCCGACGCCCGCACCGACACCAGCGCCACAGCCTACGCTGGCGCCAAGCACGCTGCGCGAGCGCATCGAGCCACGCCTGCATGACAGTGCCCGCGATATGCAACACCTCAATGCCGAGTTGCGCGCCGCCGCTCAGTTGATCCTGCAGGATGTGATCGACGACTTCGTGCCGCAGATCGAGGCCGAACTCAAGCGCCGCCTCGAAGCCCGCCTGCCGCGCCTGCTGCCGCCACGCAAGTAGACGAAGCCGCCACCCAACCGTAAAACTGAACGCGGGTCTGCCATTTCCCGTAGGGCGGGTGCAACCCGCCACACCATGGATGACGGGTTGCACCCGCCCTACAGCTCAAGGCTTATGGCTTGACGCTCAGAAGCGGTATACTTGTCGGCTTTTCCGATCAGCCGTCAAAGGGTCCCGCCGCGCATGGACAAGACCTACCAGCCGCACGCCATTGAAACCGCCCTGTACCAGAACTGGGAAGCCAAGGGCTACTTCGCCCCGCAAGGCTCGGGCGAGCCCTACACCATCATGATCCCGCCGCCGAACGTCACCGGCAGCCTGCACATGGGCCATGGTTTCAACAACTCGATCATGGATGCGCTGATCCGCTTCCGCCGCATGCAGGGCCGCAATACCCTGTGGCAGCCGGGCACTGACCACGCGGGCATCGCCACGCAGATGGTGGTCGAGCGTCAGCTGGCCGCCGACGGCATTGGCCGACACGATCTGGGCCGTGAGAAATTCCTGGAGAAAGTCTGGGAATGGAAGGAGCAGTCCGGCGGCACCATCACCCGTCAGATTCGTCGCCTGGGTAGCTCGGTGGACTGGTCGCGCGAGCGCTTCACCATGGACGACGGCCTGTCCGAAGCCGTGAAAGAAGCCTTCGTGCGCCTGCACGAGGACGGTCTGATCTATCGCGGCAAGCGCCTGGTCAACTGGGACACCAAGTTCCACACCGCCATCTCCGACCTGGAAGTGGAAAACCACGACGAGAAAGGCTCGCTGTGGAACCTGCGTTACCCGCTGGCTGACGGCAACAAGACCGCCGACGGCAAGGACTACCTGATCGTCGCCACCACCCGTCCGGAAACCATGCTCGGCGACAGCGCCGTGGCCGTGCACCCGGAAGACGAGCGCTACAAGGCGCTGATCGGCAGCTTCGTCGAACTGCCGCTGCTGGGCCGCCGCATTCCGATCATTGCCGATGACTACTGCGACCCCGAGTTCGGCACCGGCTGCGTGAAAATCACCCCGGCGCACGACTTCAATGACTACGAAGTGGGCAAGCGCCACAACCTGCCGCTGATCAACATCTTCGACAAGAACGCCGCTGTGCTGGCTCAGGCCCAGGTGTTCAATATCGACGGTAGCGTCAACGCCGAGATCGACGGCAGCCTGCCAGCCGAATACGCCGGTCTGGACCGCTTCGTCGCGCGCAAGCAGATCGTCGCTGCCTTCGACGCCGCCGGCCTGCTGGAAAAGATCGAAGACCACGCCCTGAAAGTGCCGAAAGGCGACCGTTCCGGCACCGTCATCGAACCGTGGCTGACCGACCAGTGGTACGTCTCCACCAAGCCGCTGGCCGAGAAAGCCATCGCCGTGGTCGAGAGTGGCGAAATCCAGTTCGTGCCCAAGCAGTACGAAAACATGTACTTCAGCTGGATGCGTGACATCCAGGACTGGTGCATCAGCCGTCAGCTCTGGTGGGGCCACCGCATTCCGGCCTGGTACGACGATGCCGGCAACGTCTACGTCGGCCGTGACGAAGCGGAAGTACGCGCCACGCACAACCTCGGCGATGCCAACCTGCGCCAGGACGAAGACGTGCTGGACACCTGGTTCAGCTCCGGCCTGTGGACCTTCTCCACCCTCGGCTGGCCGCAGCAGACCGATTACCTCAAGACCTTCCACCCCACCGACGTGCTGGTCACCGGCTTCGACATCATCTTCTTCTGGGTCGCCCGGATGATCATGCTGTCGACCCACCTGACCGGGCAGATTCCGTTCAAGACCGTGTACGTGCACGGCCTGGTGCGCGACGGTCAGGGGCAGAAGATGTCCAAGTCCAAGGGCAACGTGCTCGATCCGCTGGATATCGTCGACGGTATCGACCTCGAATCTCTGGTGGCCAAGCGCACCAGCGGCATGATGCAGCCCAAGCTGGCCGAGAAGATCGCCAAGCAGACCCGCGCCGAATTCCCCGACGGCATCGCCGCCTACGGCACCGACGCCCTGCGCTTCACCAACTTGGCGCTGGCTTCCACTGGCCGCGACATCAAGTTCGACATGGGCCGCGTCGAGGGCTACCGCAACTTCTGCAACAAGCTGTGGAACGCTGCCAACTTCGTCATCGAGAACACCGATGACAAGGACACCGGCATCAATGGCGAGACCGTCGAACTGTCCCCGGTAGACCGCTGGATCATCTCCGCCCTGCAGCGCACCGAGGCTGACGTCACCCGCCACCTCGACGCCTTCCGCTTCGACCTGGCCGCGCAAACCCTGTACGAGTTCATCTGGGACGAGTACTGCGCCTGGTATCTGGAGCTGGTAAAGCCCGTATTGTGGGACGAAAACGCGCCCATCGAGCGCCAGCGCGGCACCCGCCGCACGCTGGTACGCGTGCTGGAAGTGATCCTGCGTCTGGCCCACCCGTTCATGCCCTTCATCACCGAAGAAATCTGGCAGCGCATCAAGGCTCAGGCCGGCGTCAGCGGCGAGACGCTGATGCTGCAACCCTGGCCGGTGGCCAATGAGAGCCGCATCGACGCCGCCGCCGAAGGGGACATCGAGTGGGTCAAGCAACTGATGCTCGGCGTGCGTCAGATCCGTGGCGAGATGAAAATCTCCATGGCCAAGCGCATCGACATCATCGTCGCCAACGCCTCGGCCTCCGATCTGCGTCGCCTGGCCGACTTCGAGCCGCTGCTCAGCAAGCTGGCCAAGCTGGAGTCGGTGCGTGTGCTGGCTGCCGGTGAAGAAGCGCCGATGTCCGCCACCACGCTGGTCGGTGAGATGGAAGTGCTGGTGCCGATGGCCGGGCTGATCGACAAGGACGCCGAACTGGCGCGTCTGGACAAGGAAATCGGTCGCCTGGAAGGCGAAGTACAGCGCGTCGGCGGCAAGCTGAGCAACCAGGGCTTCGTCGCCAAGGCCCCGGCTGAAGTGCTGGACAAGGAACGCGCCAAACTGGCCGAGGCTGAACAGGCCCTGGCCAAGATGGTCGAGCAGCGCGGCAAGATCGCCGCACTCTGATCACTGCGCACCACCGAAAGACCCGCGCCATAACCGGCGCGGGTTTCTTTTTTGTGGGTGGGCTTCAGCTCACCATCGGTACCCCACATGGGCAGCCCGCCCCTGCACAGCGCGTCCAGCAACAGCTGGCGCAGACTTAACTTTATGGAGAGCGCCTCCCAGGCCTCTACTCCTTGTTTGATCGATCACCCGGAACACCCATGACCGCTCGCTCCCCCTCCCTGCTCGACGCGTTGCTGCCAATTGGCGTACTTGTCGTGCTGCTCAGCCTTTCCGTTTACCTGTTCGGCGACAGCTCCTCCAGCGGCCCGAACCAGATCGCTTTGATGAGCGCAGCCTTCGTTGCCGGCCTGGTCGGTCTGAAGAACGGCCTGCGCTGGGCCGAGATCGAGGAAGGCATACTCGCCGGCATCCATATGGCGATGAAGGCCAACCTGATCCTGCTGGCGGTCGGCGCGCTGATCGGCACCTGGATTCTCGCCGGCACGGTGCCGACCATGATCTGGCTGGGCCTGAAGCTGATCAGCGCCGAGTATTTCTACCTCACCAGTTGCCTGATCTGCGCGCTCACCGCACTGTCCATCGGCAGCTCCTGGACAGTCGCCGGCACCCTCGGCATCGGCCTGATGGGCGTGGCAGCCGGTCTGGGACTGGATCCGGCAATCACCGCCGGGGCGATCATCTCCGGCGCCTACTTCGGCGACAAACTGTCGCCGCTGTCGGACACCACCAATCTGGCACCCGCTGCTGCGGGTGCCGATCTGTTCGCGCATATCCGCAACATGCTGCGCACCACCGTGCCGGCACTGCTGATCGCACTGGTGATCTTCTTCACCCTCGGCCAGCAGGCCAGCGCCGAGCATGACACTGGGCGCATCGTCGAAGTGCTGGCCGCCCTGGAGGTTCAGTTCAACCTGGGCTGGCACCTGCTGCTGCCGGTGGCGTTCCTGTTGCTGCTCGCGGTGCGTCAGTGGGCTGCCTTCCCGGCGGTGTTTCTCGCCGCCCTGCTCGGTGCGGTGTTCGCCGTGCTGTTCCAGCCGGAGGTGATGGCACGCCTGGCCGACCCTCAGGCTGGCACCCTGGCGCCGCTGAAAACGGTATGGAGCGCGTTGTTTGCCGGCTATGAGTCGGCCAGTGGCAACGCCGAACTCGATGGCCTGCTGTCCAAGGGCGGCATGGCCAGCATGCTCACCACGGTGTGGCTGATCATCTGCGCCATGTGCTTCGGCGGTGTGCTGGAGCGCCTCGGCCTGCTGCAACGCCTGCTGCAGAGCGCCCTGCGCCTGGTACGCAGTGACAGCGGCCTGGTCGCCAGCACCATCACCACCACCATTGGCACCAACATCATCACCGCCGACCAGTACATCGCCCTGGTGCTGCCAGGGCGCATGTACCGCGCCGAATACGAGAAACGTGGCCTGGCGCCGACCAGTCTGTCACGCGCCCTGGAAGACGGCGGCACTCTGACTTCAGTGCTGGTGCCGTGGAACACCTGCGGCGCCTACATGGCCGCGACGCTTGGCGTTGCCACCCTGAGCTACCTGCCGTACTGCTTCTTCAACCTGATCATGCCAGTGCTGGCTATCGTCCTGGCTTATGTGCTGCCGCCCAAGCGTCGTACTCAAGAGAGCTGAGCGAGCCATCGCCCACGGCGCTGATCGAAGCGCCGTGAGCGATGCAGCAGAAACTGCCGCGCACCTTTGATCCAGGAGGGCTGGAGCTCACGCGCTTACAGAATCTCGCCATAAAGTATCGTTTGACTTCTCCCAAACAGTGTTTTCTGCGCTGCCCACTCCCAATTGCCGAACTTTTCAGGCATCTTCTGCGGCCTCCCCCGGCGGCGTCATACCGGGCGCTCATATTCTTATAAAAAATCGGAAACCTGATCATGTATGCGTTGATGGCTCTCGTCTTTGTTCTCGGCTACCTGTGCATTGCACTGGAGCACCCGTTGAAGATCGACAAGGCGGCCTCGGCGCTGCTCACCGCCGTAGCGGCCTGGACCCTGCTGGTTCTCGGCGCCGACAGCATCTTGCCGATGCTCGGTACCGGTACGGCTGGCGCCAGCACCAACACCCATCATGTCGTCGAAGAACTGCGCCACCACCTCGGCGAGATCTCCGAGATCCTCTTCTTCCTCATGGGTGCCATGACCATCGTCGAACTGATCGATGCCCATGAGGGCTTCAAGGTCATCACCGACCGCATCCGAACTCACAAACGTGTGCATCTGCTGTGGTTGGTGGGGTTGATCACCTTCTTCCTGTCCGCCGCTCTGGACAACCTGGCCACGACCATCGTGATGATCTCGCTGCTGCGCAAGCTGATCGCCGACCGTCACGAACGCTGGTTCTACGCCGGCATCGTGGTCATCGCCGCGAACGCGGGCGGCGCCTGGTCGCCCATCGGTGACGTGACGACCACCATGCTATGGATCGGTAGCCAGATCACCGCCACTGGCATCATCACCAAGCTGTTCCTACCCAGCCTGGTCTGTCTACTGGTGCCATTGCTGATCATGAGCTTTCGCCTCAAGGGTGAAGTAGCCGAGCCACGCATCAAGGAAAGCGCCGAAAGCCGCCGCGACCCAACCACCCCCTTCGAACGCAACCTGGTGTTCGGCCTCGGCCTGGGTGCTCTGATCTTCGTGCCGATCTTCAAGACCATCACTCACCTGCCGCCGTACATGGGCATCCTCTTCGGCCTCAGCCTGCTGTGGATCACCACCGAGATCATCCACCGCAGCAAGAACAGCGAAGAGAAAGATCCACTGTCGGTAGTCGGCGTATTGCGCCGTATCGACATCACCAGCGTGCTGTTCTTCCTCGGCATCCTGCTTGCGGTTTCCGCGCTGTCCAGCGCCGGTCACCTGATCCAGGTAGCGACCCTGCTCAAGGACAGCCTGGGTAACGTCTACAGCATCGCCATCTCCATCGGTATGCTCTCGGCCGTGGTGGACAACGTGCCGATGGTCGCCGGTGCCATGAAGATGTATCCGCTGGTCAGTCCCGAAAACCTGGCGGCGGCCGCAGCGCACGAACTGCCATGGCTGCGTAATTTCGTGGTCAACGGCAACTTCTGGGAAATGCTCGCCTACTGCGCCGGCACCGGCGGCAGCTGCCTGATCATCGGCTCGGCCGCGGGCGTGGCCGCCATGGGCATGGAGAAAATCAACTTCATCTGGTACTTGAAGAAAATCAGCGGCCTGGCCTTCATCGGCTACCTGGCCGGTGCCGCCACCTATATGCTGATGTTCGCCACCTGATTGGCTAACAGGCCGTTGAAAAAACGTAGGCGACGACTGCATGGATGCAGGAGGCGGAGCGAAGCAGGAAGCCCGAGCCGAGGCGGCCAGTGCAATACCGATGGCGACCCCACAAAAACAGGCGAAAAAAGCACGGGGCCCGCACTCGGGTTTACGAGTTGTAAATGAGCATTTGACCGGGCTGGCGTTCCAGCCTGTTTTTAACGCAGCAATGGCAACGTAGGTCGTTTTTCAACAGCCTGCTAAGGCGCTCGGATACGTACAGGGAGTCAGCATGCAGACGAGCAAGACCCGCACCAGTTTCTACCGCCGCCTCTACGTCGCCTGGCTGATCGACAGCGGCCAGGCTGTCAGCGTGCCGGCGCTGATGGACGCCACCGGCATGCCTCGACGTACCGCGCAGGACACCCTTGCGGCACTGGCCGAACTGGATATCGACTGCCAGTTCGAGCAAAACGAGGGCGAGCGCAACAACGCCGGCCACTACCAGATTCGCGACTGGGGGCCGATCGACAAACGCTGGATCGCCGCCAACCTGCAGCAGATCAAGACCACGCTGGGTTACCCCTGAGGCCCTCTATCAGTAGTGGCGGTCGCTGATAACCATCCAACATCGGCTCCACCTCAGAACAGACCGCCAGCAGGGCTTCGTCCTGCCAACGCCTTCCCACCCATTGCAAACCAACCGGCAAGCCATCTTCGACACCTGCCGGCATTACCACGACAGGGTTGCCTGTTAGGGAGAAAAGACTGGTCATGCCGATGCTGGCTTCGAAGTAAGGCAGCGGTTCACCCTCAACCAGAATGCTTGGAGGTTTGCTGAACTTGCCACGTCGACTGTGGGGATAGGCAGTACCAGCAGCCACAGGACACAGCCAGGCATCCCAGGAGCCGAGGAACTCTTCCAATCGCATGATCAGTTCGTCACGCGCATTCAACGCATGGCTGTAACGCGACCAACTTCCTCCCATGCCCTTAACTAGGCTACGCGTCAGCACCTGCGAACGAGGCAGAAAACCTCCGGATGCCCGCAAGATCTGGCGCTCCATAAACGGCATCCCCAGTCCGATTTCAGCACCGGCGATAATTCCATAGGCCCGCCAGGCCTGTAAAACGTCGAAATCAACCGGTGCACAACGTTGAACTTGCACGCCCGCCTGCTGCAAACGCTCCACGGTACGCAGCAGTCCTCGACGAGTTCTCGAACAGAGTGGCAAGCCTGCGAAGTCATCCCACCAGGCCACCCGTAATGGACGTCCATGCCGTACCTCTGGATATCTGGGGGTAATTGGCGGTACTTCCAGATCGATACCATCGGCCCCGCTCAAAACATCCAGCCCCAGACGAAGATCTTCTACATGCCGAGCCAATACGCCGAATGAAAGCATGTGCCGAACACTACGGGGCCTCCCTGGTAGATGAGGGATGTGCCCAGTGCGGGGAATGCGGTTTTCCGTAGCCTTGAAACCCAGAACACCACAATAGGCGGCTGGAATACGAATGGAGCCACCAATATCACTCCCCAAGTCCAGAAAGGAAAACCCCATTGCCACTGCGGCTGCGCTGCCACCGGAACTTCCTCCACTGGTAAGCGACGGGTTCCAGGGATTGTTGGTCGCACCGAACAATGGACTCCAACACTGCGGATCACTTGCAAGCTCTGGCAGGTTGGTCTTGCCGACAATCAACGCTCCTGCCGAACGTAGACGCGAAACAGCGGTGGCATCCTGCTTCGGCAGATGAGTCCGCAAGGGTGGATGGCTGCTGGTAGTCAGCAGATAAGCCGTTGCGAACGCATCTTTAATAGTCACCGGCACACCATGCAAGGGAGCTAGCGCATCACCACGAGCCGCTCGCTCATCCGCCAGAGTCGCAGTATTTTTGATCTGCGAGTCCAAGGTCACCACTGCATTGATCGCAGAGTTATGCAGTTGCAGGCGCCCCAAACACTCGTTAAGCACCTCGGTGGCAGTCAAAGTGACTGCTGCAATTTTCTCTGCCGTAGTTCTTGCCGATTCATCCATGTTTCATGTTACTCCCTGCATAAGGCGATGTAGGGCAACATTGCCCTTAACTACACCATCATAACCAACGTGTGCTAGCACTCTGCGCGACAAGCTGCCGCGTCAAAGGCACCTGAACGCCAATTAAGGCCATCGAGAAGTTAGAATACGTTTACTGCCACACGAGGGCTGCAACGTGGGGCTCCCAGCAGGGCAACAGTGCCGGACTGGACATGTTTTGGGCCATATGCCACTAGGCGGGCTGAAAGGCCATCGCATAGGCATCGCAAGGACAACTCCTGCCTTTCTCAGGTACCTCTCACCCCATGAATCCGGATCTGCTCTGGGTGCTCGGCCTGCTGGCCGGCGCCGTTACTCTGTTCATCATCGGCAAGCCACGCATGGACGTGGTCGCCCTGCTGGTGCTGGTCGCCCTGCCGCTGACCGGCGTACTCGACCTGCAACAGACGCTGGCCGGTTTCAGCGACGCCAACGTCATCCTCATCGCCGCGCTGTTCATCATCGGTGATGGCCTGGTCCGCACCGGCATCGCCTACCGACTGGGCGACTGGCTGGTGGCCAGGGCCGGCAGCAGCGAGACGCGCCTGCTGATTCTGCTGATGCTGGCGGTGGCCAGCCTGGGTTCGGTGATGAGTTCAACCGGCGTGGTGGCGATCTTCATCCCCGTGGTGCTCGGCGTGGCTGCGCGCCTGCGCATCGCCCCGGCGCGACTGATGATGCCACTGGCTTTCGCCGGGCTGATCAGCGGCATGCTGACGCTGGTCGCCACACCGCCGAACCTGGTGGTGCATGCCGAACTGCGCCGCGCCGGCCTGGATGGTTTTGGCTTTTTCGATCTCACCCCCATCGGCCTGGCGGTGCTGGTGCTCGGTGTCGGCTACATGCTGATCGCCCGACGCTGGCTGGTGCGCAAAAACGCTGGTGAGGGAGGCGAGCCGCCGCGCCTGACCCTGGCTGACCTGGCCGAGCGCTACCGCCTGGGCGAACGCGAACGGCGCCTGCAGGTACGCACCAACTCGCCCCTGACCAATCAGGTGCTCAACGAACTGCAGCTGCGTCGTGATCACGGCATCAACGTCATCGCCATCGAGCGCCGCCAGCGCCTGCGTACTCTGCTGCTGATGGCCAACGGTAATACCCTGCTGGAGCCGGGCGACGTGCTGCTGGTGGACATTGTCAGTCCCACCATCGGCCTGCTCGGCAGCTACCAGGCACTGGGCCTGGAACCGATGCCGTTGCCGCATTCGTATTTCAGCCTGCACGCGCATGAACTGGGCCTGGCCGAGGTGGCGCTGCCGCCGGAGTCGCAGTTGCCGGGCAAGACCATCCAGGAACTGGGCTTTCGCTCGCGGCACAAACTCAATGTGGTCGGCCTGCGCCGCCAGGGCCAGGCGCTGGAAGGCGTGTTGGTGGACGAGAAACTCAAGCCCTCCGACACCCTGCTGGTGGCCGGCGCCTGGCGTGACATCCACCGCCTGCAAGGACTGAGTCGGGATTTTCTGGTGCTCAGCCTGCCGGCGGAAGTGGCCGAGGTGGCGCCTTCTGCGCGCAAGGCACCCTACGCCCTGCTCAGCCTGGCAGTGATGGTGCTGCTGATGGTCAGCGGCCTGGTACCCAACGTGCAGGCCGCGCTGATCGCCTGCCTGCTGATGGGCGCGTTCCGCTGCATCGACCTGGACAGCGCCTATCGCGCCATTCACTGGCCGACGCTGATCCTCATCGTCGGCATGCTGCCCTTCGCCCAGGCCTTGCAGCAAACCGGTGGCGTCGAACTGGCCGTGCAGGGTCTGGTGGGCGGCCTGGGCGATGCCGGGCCACGGCTGATTCTCGCCAGCCTGTTCGTGCTTACCGCAGTGATCGGCTTGTTCATCTCCAACACCGCCACGGCGGTGCTGATGGCGCCGGTGGCGATTGCCACGGCGCAGGCGCTGGGCGTCTCGCCACTGCCCTTCGCCATGACCGTTGCCCTGGCTGCCTCGGCCGCGTTCATGACGCCGATTTCTTCGCCAGTAAATACCCTGGTGCTGGGGCCGGGTCAGTACCGCTTCGGCGACTTCGTGCGCATCGGCGTGCCTTTCACCCTGCTGGTGATGATCGTCAGTGTGATGCTGGTACCGCTGATCTTTCCGCTCTGAGACAGCTCACGCCGCACTGCGGAAGAATCGCCGACCGGCGCGGCGCAGCCATCCGCCCTCGGAGGTGTCGGCACTGAGCCGGCGCAGGTTGTCATTGATGGCTTCGACGTAATTGCGATCATCGCTGCGGATATGACTGAACAACCAGCGCCCCAACAAGCCCTTGAGCTCATCGGCAATATCCTCGCCGCCGATGAAGCGTTGGCGGTAGTCCTCCACACGCTTGATGAACAGCGCGTGCACCCTTTTGTGTGCCTTGGTGAAGACGTAGCCCGCCTCCTCGAGCATCGCTTCCTCGAAGGCGAAGTGAGAAACGGTGTAGTCAATCAACTCGTCGATCACCGTACCCACCTTCACCTTGTTGGCGGTGCGCTGGGCATCGTCCAACTGATTGATCATGGCAACGATACGCTTGTGCTGATCGTCGATGACCGCGATGCCGGTATCGAGGTCGTCGCTCCATTCCAGGTATGTCATGGTGCCTCCTAACTGCTGATCGAAGAGGCGCGCAGTCTAAGGCCGCAGGCGAGTCCACGATTGACCTGGATCAACACAAGGTCAGCCACTTTATGGCCACTTGCCAGCTTTCCTTGATCGCAGCACAGGTCGCTCCCGCGCTTCCATGGGTTACGAGCCGCAAGCAAAGCATGCGAAAATCCTGCGCCCGAACCGCCAGATACTCGTTCATGCCCCAGCCGCCCAGACGCCCACGCAAGCCCGCCCCCGCCGCCGTGAAAACCGCACCGAGCAAGGGCGAGCTGCATCCGCGCAACCGTCACCAGGGGCGCTACGATTTTCCCGCGCTGATCAAGGCAAGTCCCGAGCTGGGCGACTTCGTCATCACCAATCCCTACGGTAAGCCGAGCATCGACTTCGCCAATCCGGCCGCGGTCAAGGTATTCAACCGCGCGCTGCTGGCGCAGTACTACGGCATCCGCCACTGGGATATTCCCGACGGTTACCTGTGCCCACCGATCCCGGGGCGCGCCGATTACCTGCACAACCTCGCCGATCTGCTGGCGACGGACAACGATGGGCAGATTCCTCGCGGCGCCATGGTGCGAGCACTGGATATCGGCGTCGGCGCCAACTGCATCTATCCACTGATTGGTCGCTGCGAATATGGCTGGCAGTTCATGGGTGCCGACATTGCCAAGGAAGCACTGGCATCAGCACGTGCCATCGTCGCCGCCAACCCGCAACTGGCCGGCGGCGTCGAGCTGCGCCAACAGACCAATGCCGAGCACATCTTCCTCGGCCTGCTGCAGGCGCAGGAGTACGTCGACCTGAGCCTGTGCAATCCACCCTTCCACGCCAGCGCCGCCGAGGCCAGCAGCGGCAGTACGCGCAAGTGGCGCAACCTGGGCAAGCTCGACCCCAAGCGCAAGTTGCCGGTGCTCAACTTCGGCGGCCAGGCGGCCGAGCTGTGGTGCCCGGGTGGCGAGGCAGCCTTTCTCAAGCGCATGGCCAGCGAAAGTGCGCAGGTGGCCGGGCAGGTGCTGTGGTTCAGCAGCCTGGTGTCCAAAGGCAGCCATGTGGAATTGCTCCAGGGCTGGCTGGCCAAGGCCGGTACTGCCGAGGTGCGTATTCTCGGCATGTCCCAGGGGCAGAAGCAGAGTCGCCTGGTGGCCTGGACGTTCAAGAATGCCGAAGAGCGCAGCACCTGGAGCAAGCATCGCTGGCGCTGAGACCTGCTGGTGCGCGCGGCGCACCGATCTCCCTACCAGGGCAACCAGCCACCGAACACCAGCCACAGCCCGGCCACCGTCATGCTCAGCAACGTCACCGGCACACCGCTGCGCGCGTAATCGACGAAACCAAGCCTGACGCCCTGACGCTTCGCCCCTTCGGCAACGATCAGATTGACCACGCTGCCAATCAGCAGGAGGTTGCCGGCCAGGGTCGACATCACTGCCAGGCCAATCAGCACCGAATGCGACAGTTCCGGCATCAGGCCCAGCAGTAGCACCACGAACGGCACGTTGCCGATCAGGTTGCCTGCCACCAGGGATGAAGTCGCCAGCGAGATCACGCCCTGCGGCAACAGGCCATGTTCGACCATCCAGGCGGCGCTCTGCGCCAGTTGCGGCAACTGCAGCGCGGCGCCGCTGACCAGGAACAAGCCCACGAACAGCAACAGCAGGTTCCAGTCCACCTTATTCACGTAGTCGCGGCTGTCCACCCGCCGCGACACCATCACCAGCACCGCGATCAGCAGCGCCGATAGCTCACGCGGCAGCGCCGTGGCGAACAACGCCAGCAGCGCCAGGGTGGCCAGCAGCGGTTTGAGATAGCTGCGCGCGCCGTAGATATGCTCGACCGGCGTATCGTCAGCGGCCAACGGCCCGGCTTCCCCCCAACGATGGCGCCACTGCAGCCAGATCACTGCGTAAACGATGGCCATCGCGACCACGGCAGGTGGCCCGGCCACAGCCACATAACCCCAGAAATCCAGAGCGCCAGCCTGACCAATGAGGATGTTCTGCGGATTGCCGATCAGGCTCGCCGCCGAACCCGCGTTGCACGACAGCGCCAGCGCCAGAAGAAACGGCCGGGGCTCCAGCCCGCGCAGGTGCAGGCTGCGACACAACAGCGGGGTCAGGGCGAAGGCGACAATATCGTTGACCAGCACCGCCGAGAGCAAGCCGCCCAGCAGCACCACGCCGAACAACAGCACTGCCGGGTGCTCGGCATGCTCGGTCAGGTAGCGGTTGAGCCAGGCATACACCCCGGAAAAATCGAACTGCGCGGAAATCAGCATCAGCGCCAACAGCAGCAACAACGCGCCAGGGTCGAGATGATGGGCTGCGTCCTCCATGCTCAGCGCACCGCTCACCAACAACAGAACGGCAGCACAACAGGCGATCCAGCTGCGGTCGATACGCAAGCCGCGGATGCCGCCGGCAGCCATGCCCAGATAGGTGAGGACGAACAGGCCGATGGTCAGCCAGGCAGCGAAAGTCATGCGCGATTCACCTGAACGGATGCATGGGGTAAGCCGCGCAATCTAGCGAGCCCGAGGCGACACGGGAATAGTGCGCCGCACTTTTTACCGCCATCAGGGCCGCACCGGACAAGCCTTCACCCATGCCTGGTAGACCAGCGACTCACGCTGATGCGGCATCTCGGTCCAGACCCGCTCGGCCAGATCAGGGTTACGCGCCCAATACATGCCAGTGGCTCGCCCGCCTACCGCAGTTTCGCCAGTAAGGCCGTTACCAAACCAAGCCGAAGCAGGCCACCCCGTAGCCCGGATGCAATCCGGGGCAGCGGTGCCTGATATTCCCGGATTGCACCCGGCTACGCATCAACGAATGAAACCGCGGCTGATCTCGCGAAACAGCTCGGTACCTGCCCGCTCCAGCCACTCGAAGGCGACCATCTCGCGCGAGACGATCACTGCGCCTGCACGCTCCATGCGTGCCAGGCCCAGCGCCTTGTCACGCGGCCGACGCGACCCTACGGCTTCGTCGACCACGAACACCTCACGCCCGGCGGCCAGCAGACCGAGTACCGTCTGCAGCACGCAGACATGCGTTTCCGTGCCACAGACGATGAACTGCTGGCGATCACCACCCGGCAAGTCGAACAGCCCTGCTCCTGCGGTCGCCGAAAAATGAATCTTCTCCCGCAGCCCCTCGCCCGGCAGCAGCTCATGCAGGCCCGCCTCGGTATAGCCCAGGCCCTTGGGGTACTGCTCGGTCGCGATCACCGGCACGTGCAGGCGCTGCGCCACACGCACCAGCCACGAGGCCTGTTCGATCACCGCCGCCCCGCCATCGATAGCCGGCAGCAGTCGCTCCTGCAGGTCGATGACCAACAGGGTGGAGTCCTTCGCTCGCATCAGCATCACTACGCTCCTTCCTTCACGGCAAAACGCGCGTCGAGCCGGCTGTAGCCCAGGCCGACGCCCTTGTGCACCCGCAGCTGCACGGGAATGCGGTCCTTCATCGCCTCGACATGGCTGATCACACCGATGGTCTTGCCGCTGGCGTTGAGGTTGTCCAACGCATCCAGCGCCACCTCCAGCGTCTCGCCGTCGAGGGTGCCAAAGCCCTCATCGAGAAACAGCGAATCGATGCTGGTCTTGTGGCTGACCAGGTCGGACAGCGCCAACGCCAGCGCCAGGCTGACCAGGAAACTCTCGCCACCGGACAGCGTGCGGCAGTCGCGCGCCACATCGGCCTGCCAGGTGTCGCACACCTCAAGTTCAAGCTCGCCACTGCCCTTGCGCGCCAGCTGATAACGCCCGTGCAGCCGCGTCAGTTGGCGGTTGGCCAGATGGATCAGGTGATCGAGGGTCAGCCCCTGGGCGAACTTGCGGAACTTGGCGCCGTCGGCCGAGCCAATCAGGCCGTTGAGCTGTTGCCAGAGGGCGTGCTCCCCCTCCTGCGCGTCAATCTCGGCGAACAGCGCCTGCTGGCTGCTGCGCCGTGCATCGTCGGCCTGCAACTGCGCGCGCAACTCACCCTGGCGCTGGCTCAGTGCACGCAATTCGCTCTGCAGTACCTGTAACTGCTCATCCAGTTCACCAAGCGCCAGCGCTGTCTGCGGTGTGGCACTGAGCTGTTGAAGTTGCGCATCGGCGGCAGCCAACAGCGTCGAAGCCTCGGTAAGAGCGCGCTCCACACCTGCCTGCAAAGCCGCCAGACGCTCTCGCTCACCCTCTTCCAGCAGCGCAGTGAGAAACGCCGCAAGATCGCTGAAAGGACTGCTCGCCAAAGCCGTCAGCCAGTGCTGCTCGGCCTCGCTCGAACGTTGCTGCAGTTGCTGTAGTACTGTCCGCTGACTCTGCTCGCGGCCGCGCAACGCATCGCTTTCACGCTGAGCACTGGCCAGGCCGTTGGCGGCCTCATTCAACGCCGCTTGCGGCTGTGCTGATGGCTCGGGTTCGGCCAGCGTCATCGCACCTTCGTCCTGCCAGCGCTGTTGCCAGTGCTGGGCCTGTGCCTGCACTTCAGCGAGCAAGCGCTGCGCCTCGCGCTGCTGCTCCTGCAACTGTTGGTCCTGCGCCTGGGCCTGCTGCCAGTCGCGCCAGGTATTTTCCTGTTCGGCCAACCAGGCAGCGGCGTCCGCCGGCAACTCCGTGGCAAAGCCTGCAAGGCTGCTCAGCAGCATCCGCTGGTGGTCCTGCAGCTCCCTTTCCAGATGCTGCAGACGCTCGCCCTGCTCGGCTTGTCGCGTCAGTAAATTCTCCTCATCACGCGCCAATAGCGCCTGGCGCTGCTGTGCATCGGCCAAACCCCGTTCAGCCACCTCACGGGCGCTACGCGCCTGAGTCAAGTCGGCCTGCCGGCTCTCGACCGCAGCCAGTCGCTCCTGCAACTGCAGCAGGCTTTGCTCATGGCCCCTCTGTAGTTCACGCAGTGCTGCGGTGCCGGCCACCTGCAACGCCTGCTCGGCCAATTGCTGCTGCCACTGCGCGTCCTGCTGGGCGGCCTGCTGGCTTGCCTGCTCCAGTTGCTGCTGAACCTGAGCGATCTGCGTCGCCAGCCGGGTCAGTGCGTCACGCAGGGTGCCGCCCTGGCTTTCCAGTTGCGCCAGTTCGTTGCGGCACTGCTCCAGCGCCTGGCGCGTGACGGAGACGTTGAGCGCCTGGTACTGACTGACCGCCGGATGCTCGTGAGAACCACACAACGGGCAGGCTTCGCCCGGCTGCAGCTGGGCACGGTAGGCTTCCAGATCCTGAATGCGCTGTTCCTGCTCCAGCAGTTTTTCCTTGTCGGCCTGCTGTTGCTTGAGCGCCTTGTAACGCTCGCGCAGGCCGGTGATTTCATCGTTCTTGCTGGCGTGCTGCACCTGCAACTGAGCCAGACGCGGGGTCAGTTCGGCGACCTGGGCGGCCGTTTGCTCACGGACCAGTGCCAGTTGCTCCAGGCGATCCAACGCGCGCCCCTGCACTTGCAGCTGCTGCCAACGCTGACGCAGCCCAGCCTCGTCGCCCTCGCCGAGCAAGGCCTGCAGTTCGCTGTGCTGCCTGGCTTCGCTGATACGCGCGGCCTCCAGGTGCTTCAGCGCGTCGGCCTGCTGCGCACCGAGCTGATCACGCTGGCGCTGCAAGGCGGCGAGCTGTTCACGCTCCTGCACCAAGCGCGCGTGCAACGCCTGTTGCTCCTTGAGCAGTTGCCCGCGCAGATCGAACTGCGCGCGCCAGCCGCCAAGCAATTCACCCAGACGCTCCTGTTGCGGAGCACTGCTGAGACGTGCACGCAGGGTTTCGCGTTGTCTGACCAGCCCCTGCAGCTCCGTCTGACGCACGCTCAGGCATTGCTGGGCATAGCGGCTGGCCAGCCAGAGTTGCTGCTGTTCCCGTTCGCTGCTGCAGCGTTGCTGCTGGTGCAGGTCATCCAGCGCCTGCTGCGCCTGTTGCCTGTCCTGTTGCACTTGTTGCCAGGCCAGATACAGCGGCTGCAATCGCGCTGCCGGCTCACTGGCGGCCAGACGCTGCAGTTCACCGGCCGCATCGTGACGCGCCTGTTGGGCCCGCTCCAGTCCCAATCGAGCCTGCTCCCGCTGCTGTTCGGCCTGCTGCAGCGCTTCACGCCAGCGACGCTGGGCCTGCAGAGCTTGCTGCCGGGCCAACAACGGGGTCTCGTCCTGGCTCAGGCGCTGATGCTCGGCCTGCAGTTCGGTGCGCTGCGCCTCGTCCAGCAGTTCCATGCCTTGTGCGCGGCTTTTCAGCAGATTGAGTGCCTGTTCGGCAGCCTTGGTGCGCTCGTAGACCTGCTGGGATATCTGCCCGTAAACCTCGGTGCCGGTCAGCTCCTCCAGCAGCTCCGCGCGCTGGTTGGCATTGGCTTCGAGAAACGCCGCGAAACCGCCTTGGGCCAGCAGCATGGACTTGGTGAAGCGCTCGAAATCCAGGCCGGTCAGCTCGGCGGTCAGGCTTTCCTTCTCGCGAATCTTGTCGGTGAGGATTTCGCCATCGGCGATACGCGCCAGCTCGACCTTGGGCGCCTGCAGCGCGCCGTCCACCTTGTCGCGCGCACGGCGCTGGCTCCAGAAGGCGCGATAGCCCTGCCCCTTGACCTCGAACTCAACCTCGGCCAGGCAGTCGGCGGTGTGCCGCGTCATCAGTTCGTTGCCACTGGCCGACAGCGTGCTCATGCGCGGCGTGCGGTGATACAGGGCCAGGCAGATGGCGTCGAGCAAGGTGGTCTTGCCCGCCCCGGTCGGCCCGGTAATGGCGAACAGGCCACTACCGGCGAAAGGCTCGGAAGCGAAGTCGATCTTCCATTCGCCCTTGAGGGAGTTGAGATTCTTGAGGCGCAGGCTGAGGATTTTCATGCACAGGTCGTAAGCCGTTGGAGGCGGTCATTCTGGCATATCCGCCCCCACGTAAAGGCTCAGTCGCGGCAATAACCCTCGCCGCTGCGCACGGTCAGGCAATTCTGTTTATCCAGCAGCCATTTCATGCCGGTGGCTTCGCCGTCGGTGGCGCTGATGCTCTCTACCACGCCATCGCGCACGAAGACGATCTTCGCCCCCTGCGCACGGCCGACGAAGCGGCGCGGGCCGTCGAGGTTGGCGATGGTCAGACGGTAGTCGGCCGGCGTGCCACTGATATCCAGGTAGGTACCTTCTGGCCCGTTCCAGCGCCCCAGCCATTGCTCGGTCACACTGGCGTCCTGCTCGCCGGACGACCTGGCGCAGCCGGATAGCAGCAGGGGAACGGCCGCTGCCGCGAGAAGAAAGTGCGCAGTTCTGTACATGACGCTCTCCACAGGAAGGGTTGCAGCGGTTTCGACCAGTGCCGCACATGAGCGGTTCAGGCCCAAGCGTTCACAGCATCTCGATACGGTCGCGGCCACTGGCCTTGGCGCGGTACATCGCCTGGTCCGCCCGCTCCATCAGGCTGTCCAGGCTTTCGCCAGGGCGATACTCGGCGATGCCGAAACTGGCGCTCTTGCGTTGCACCCGCTCGAACGAAAAACCGTTGATACGCTTCTGCAGGGCCTGCACGGCCTGCTCTGCATGAGCCGCATCGGTCTCCGGCAGAATGATGAGAAACTCCTCGCCGCCAAGCCGCCCGACCTTGTCCATCACTCGCACACCGTCGCGCAGCAGACCGGCGAACTGGCGCAGCACGCTGTCCCCCACCGCATGGCCATGAGTATCGTTGACGCTCTTGAAGTGATCGATATCGATCAGCACCACCGAAAACGGCGTGCCATAACGGTTGGTCCGCGCCACTTCCTCGATCAGAAAACGCAGGGTACGCGAACGATTCCACAGCCCGGTCAGGCTGTCGACACTGGCGCTCAGGGCCAGGCTGTCCTGATGCAGGAACATGTGCTTGTGCGCCTTTTCCAGAAGAAAGGCGCTGAGCAGGCCAAAGGAGAACGATGCGAGAATCCAGATCAGGTGCAGGCGCTGCATGCCGGGCGTCAGCGAGTGCTCGAGCGTGACCAGCAAGATCGCGGCCAGAGAGAACAACGCGGTAGCCATGGCACGCCTGAGCGTCAGCCCGGAGATGGCGAATGTCCACATCAGGTTGAGATAGATCTCCGGCGCGTAGAAGGCGAAACGCGGTGAGCCAAAATTGAAGTAGAGATTGGACAGCACCGAAATGATGGGCGCGAGTGACAGCAACCCCAGCATCAGCGGCTGCCGACCTGGTTGAAAACTCAGCAGCCCGATAGCCAGCAACGCTACCGGTACCAACAACGCATGCACGATGAACCGCGCGAAGGGCTGATCGGCCTCGACGTTCTGCTCGATGGCGGCATAGATCAGATACAGCGCCATGGTCAGAAAAGCCACGTAGCGAATCTGCGGAATCTTCGCCTGTAGATACCAGCACGCAAACCCCTGCCGAGTCGCATCCGGCACTCCATGCAAAGGGTCAAGCGCACGCAGCAAGCTATTGAACAACGGCACTTCGCTCCCCTGTCGAATGGCCACTATTCACAGCATAGAACGCTTGTCGCATCGGAAGCGATGCAGGCTTCGCTCAATCGCCTGTCAAACCACGCCAGCCAGATTGATCCGAGCCTGTGCCTCGTAGCGCGTCCTGAAATGATCCGTGCTGTAAATCATCGAGCGCGCCAGAAATGACTTCAGAACGCTGCGCCGCTTCATGCGGTACACAAGGCCCGGCACCCAGGCGTACTCGGCACGCACCTGGGCGTCGTACTCGGCGAAACGCTCAGGCGTGGCGCCGAGAATGGCCAGGTCGATATCCACCAGCAACTGCTCATCCGGCTCGTTTGGCGTCGCGTCGTGCCGGGTGACCATGATCAGTCGTTCGACCCGCGCCAACGTCGCCTGGCTGGCCTGACAACCCGCAAGCACCCGGATGGCCCAATCCGCACTCTGGCGCTCGTTGTTCTTGCCGCGCACGTCGTAGATGGCGTCATGGAACCAGAGTGCGATGGCCACCTCGCCCGGCTGCTGCGCCAAGTGCCGCGCCTGGTCGAAATGCATCAGGCACTCGCGCAGGTGTTGCAGCGAGTGATAGTGCCGTTGGGGCTCTTCATAGGCACGAATGAGTTGCTCGAACAGCCCTGGCGGAGGCTGAAGGCCAAGATCTGACCAGGCGCTGACCCAGGAGGTTGTCAGGGTTCTCATACGCGGTTGGGCTGCCATTCCGGATATGCAGGAATACCTTCATATTCAAGCCATGGAACATCATGTGATGCCACGCGAACAATTACATGTGGTACCCCCGACGGTCAGCGATTTGGGCCATTTTTATCACAGGAAAAGGGGTCGCCGCCTTGCTCAGAATGGCTTCACGGTTTGATAACAATACGCCCGAGCGGCTTCTCCTTCTCTGCATACTCATGGGCCATGGCAGCCTCCGATAACGTAAAGGTCCGATCAATGACGCTGCGAAGAGTGCCCGTAGCGACGGCCTTCAACATGCTGTCAACAGTCGACCGTACAGCGGGCCTCTCGAAAAGGGTACCCATGAACACTCCCAAGAGTGTCTGGTTGGCCTGCATCGGTGGCCAAAGGTCGGCTGTCAGGCTACCGCCACCCGCATTACCGACAAATACAAGACGCCCCTCATGCGCGAGGGAAGACAGGGAGGCCTGCAGAGTCTTTCCGACCGGATCGATAACGAGGTCGACACCTGCGCCATGAGTGAGCTTGTGAACCGTTTCCACCACATCACAGTTAGCGCGGTCTATTACATGGTCTGCGCCGAGCTCAAGCATGCGATCTCTGCGATGCGCACCGCTTGCGACAGCGATTACTGTCGCGCCCGATTGTGCAGCGAGCTGAAGAGCAGCAACACCTACCCCGCCAGCAGCCGCCTGGACGAGAACAGTCTCTCCACGCTTAAGTGCGCCTCGCGTGAAAAGACAGTGGTAGGCGGTTCCAAACGAGATTGGTACAACCGCAGCATCCGAGGCATCTAGTTCATCAGGTATGCGCCATGTTCGCGCCTCGGGCACAGGCCAGAGTTCGGCATGCGAGCCCTGCATATCGAACGCTACCACCCTGTCCCCGACCTTGCGGTCTTTGACGCTCGCCCCGATCTCTATCACGGTGCCGGATGCCGCATAACCGACTACCCAGGACGGATGAAGCGGCGCTGTAGAGCGACGATTGATCAGATCCCCCCCCTCAAGCGAAATGGCCTCAACGGCAATCAGAACATCGCCTGCTCCAATAGCGGGTCTTGGAAGATCGATGTAGTTCAAAACGCTAGGGTCGCCGGCTGTATCGTAGACTGCTGCTTTCACAAGTTATCTACTCCTCATCCGAATCAGGCCATGGATTGGTGTGTTCAACTTGCTTCGGTTGAAGCATTTTATCGGCACCCAATCCGTATCAAGATCTGCCCCGACCACCACATTCCCGGTAGCGAAGCAACCGTGATTCAGATCATCGATCTGTCGACGTTGTTCCATCTGATTTCGCTATGAGCGCCGCCAACGGAAGTCAGTCCTGTGCCACGTCTTGGCGATCACCCTACTGTGCGGCTCGATGGCCAGCCTGGTCGTCGTGTTTCGTGCGTAGTTGTGTTGCTAACGAGCAAGGCGCACCAGGGCAGCTAGGTTCCTGGCAGCGATTCCAGTACCTGCCGATACAACGCTTGCAAGCGCTGACTATCCTCCTCAGCCAGCGTTTCCTGTTGCAGACGGCGCACGAAGACGTCCTCCACCGACAGTTCATCCAGCGTTTCCCGCGCTTCGCTGGCCAGGCCGGCACTGGCGTTGCCGCGTTCACGGCGGATGCGCAGTACTTCCACCGGCAGCCCCTCGCAAAGTGCGTTGATGCGGCTTTGCAGGTCGCTCAGGTAATCGTCGGTGCTGACTTGCACCTCCAGCCATACGGGCCGCTCGGGTGTGCCCTGAGCAGCTACCTCGGCGATGGCGCCTGCCAGTTCCTTGAGCGAGCCGCGCAGGCTGGCCATCGGCTGGAACACCGGTACGGGCAGCGGTGTGATCGATTGCAACGTGGCAGCGCCGAACTCCAGCAGCAACACTTCCTTCTGCTGACGTGCCTCGTCGAAGGACAACGCAATCGGTGAGCCGCTGTAGCGGATGTGCTCCAGCCCGCCGACCTTCTGCGGGCGGTGGATATGGCCAAGGGCGATGTAGTCCGCCGGTGGGAAGGCACTGGTGGGAAAGGCTTCCAGGCTGCCGACGTAGATCTCGCGTACCGACTCGCTGGCGCTGGCACCAACCGTGGTGAGGTGACCAGTGGCGATGATCGGCAGCGCCTGGCCCAGCTCGTCACGCCTGCTCGACGCCAGCTCGTACAGCGCCCGGTAATGCTCGGCGATGGCTTGCTGCAGCGACTGCTGTTTGTCCTGCGCGCTCTGCCCCGCCTGGCTGGCCAGCACGTCGCGCGGGCGAATGAAGGGAATGGCGCAGAGAACCGCTCTCGGCTGGCCAGTACGATCATTGAGCAGCAGTACCTGTTCGGCCAGGTCGACGCCCACACCCGGCACCACCTGGGCGCCCAGTTGCGCCAGCAGGCTGCGGCTTTCACCGAGCATCGCCGGTGAGTCGTGGTTGCCGCCAAGCACCACCAGGGCGCAGCCGGCGTCGCGCAGCGACACCACCAGCCGGTAATACTGCTCGCGGGCGTAACTGGGCGGTGCGCCGGTGTCGAACACGTCGCCGGCAATCAGCAAAACATCCACATCGTGTGCCTGCACCTGTTCCAGCAACCAGGTGCAGAAGGCCTGGTGCTCGGCCTGGCGGGTCTTGCCCATGAAGTGCTGGCCCAGGTGCCAGTCGGAGGTGTGCAGGATACGCAGGCTCATAGCGGCCAGTCCTGCACGACGATGTGGGTCTTGACCCGCTGCATCTGCGGGAAGGCTTCGATGGCCGCGCGCACTTCGCTCAGGCGCGCCATGTTTGGCGCTTCGATCAGCACCAGCATGTCCGTTTCGCCGCTGATACCGCTGCAATGGCGGATTTCCGGGTATTCGCGCATGCGCTCGACGTAATCCTGGCAACGGGCATTCTGGTAGAACAGCTCGAGGAAGGCCTTGACCCCACCTTCACCGGGCACCGCGACCTGGGCGTGATAGCCGCGAATCACCCCGCTCTCTTCCAGATGACGAATCCGCTCACTGACCGCCGAACGTGACAGGTTGACCTCACGGGCGATCTGGCTGACGGAGGTACGCGCATCACTGCGCAGCAGGGCGAGGATCTGACGATCGAACTTGTCCACGGGGCTTCTCGGGGCGGCAATCAGGTTGACGAGGGAAACCGCCATTTCGTCGGCAAAAGGCGACAACCTGCAACCAGGCGGCGCTCTACCATGGCGGTATCTGCAAAGGCGTGAGCATACCCCATGAGTCGATTGAACAAGGAATTGGGCCTCCTGCAGGGCATCGCCCTGCTCAGCACCTCGCTGCTCGGTACCGGCATCTTTGTGGTGCCGGCACTGGCGGCCACGGCGGCGGGCGAAGCGTCGTTATGGGCCTGGATGCTGCTGATCGTCCTGGTACTGCCAGTGGCGTTCACCTTCGCCCAGTTGGGCAAGCGCTTCCCTCATGCCGGCGGCGCGCCGCACCTGATCGGCCGCGCCTTCGGTGTGCGCATGGAAGGGGTCAGCGCCCTGCTGTTTCTCGCCGTGCTGCCGGTCGGTCTGCCTGCCGCCCTGCATATTGCCAGCGGCTTCTGGCTGGCGTTGTTCGATCTCGATCGCAGTGGCTTGTTGCTCATCGAACTGGCCACGCTGGGCGCCATTCTCCTGCTTGGCCAGCGTCCACCGAAAGCATCGGGCATGCTGCAGGGGCTGATCGCCGTGGCCATCGTCGCCAGCGTGGCGCTGATCTGGTGGGTCGGTGACCTGCCGCGCGCCAGCCAACCACTGCTGCCGGCGATGGATAGCCAATGGCACCTGCTGCCAACGGCGCTGGGGGTGATGTTCTGGTGCTTCGTCGGTATCGAGGCCTTCACGCATCTGGGCGAGGAGTTCAAACACCCGGAGCGCGACTTCCCCCTGGCGCTACTGCTCGGCGTGCTGCTGGCGGGCCTGGTGTACTGGGCCTGCTCGGTGGCAGTGCTGAGCTTTGCCACCTACGGCAACGTGCACAGCGACACCACCGCCCTGCCCCGTCTGTTCGAGCAACTGCTGGGTGAGCAGGCGCGCGTGCTGGTGGCGGTGCTCGGTTATCTGGCCTGCTTCGCCTCGATGAACGTGTACATCCAGGGCTTCGCCCGGCTGATCTGGAGCCTGGCCGATGAAGGTCGCCTGCCGGCCAGACTGGCCGTGCGCAACCGCCAGGGCGTACCGGGTAGCGCCTTGCTGCTGGTGGTGATCTGTTGCGCGCTGTGCGCCCTGCTCTCGGCCACCTTGAACCTCTCGGTGGACGATTTGATCCGCTATGCCAATGGCAACTTCGTGTTGATCTACCTGCTCAGCATGGCCGCCGGCTGGGTGCTGCTCAGTGGTATCTGGCGCCTGCTGGCCGGACTCAGCGGGCTGCTGTGTGCAGCGGTATTGATGATGCTCGGCAGCGATGCGCTGTATGCCGTCGGGCTGCTCGCCGCGCTGCTGCTGTTCAGTCACCTGCGTGGGAGGCACAAGGCGCTGGCGTAGGGCGGAGCACACCCCCTGTGATCCACCGCGAGCCTGATGCTGGACAAAAGGGCGTCATCCACCCAACAGGTGACCGTGAGGCGCATGGGGTTCTATCCTTACCCTGATTTCGCCGAAAGGAAGCCTCATGCGCCGCGTACTCAACGACCTGAAAATCATGATCCTGGCCAACCTGTGGATCGTCCCGGTGGTGGCCGGCCTGGTCTGGGCGCTGTTCCAGTTCGTCGCACCGCCACCGCCGATGAGTGCCAGCATGGCCACCGGCGCCCAAGGCGGTGCCTACCAGCAGTTCGCCGAACGCCTGAAGGAAGAACTGGCCAAGGAAGGATTCGAGCTGAATCTGGTGCCGACCTCTGGCTCGCGCGACAACCTGCAGCGTCTGCTGGCCAAGGACCCGGAAGTGGAGATCGCCCTGGTGCAGAGCGGCCTGGAGCGTCAACTGGCCCCCGAAGAACAGCGTCAGCTGGAAAGCCTGGGTGCGATCTATCAGGAGCCCCTTTGGCTGTTCTATCGACGTGACGTGGCGCTGGATCGCATTGCCGATCTGCTGCCACTGCGCCTCGGCCTGGGCGGCGAAGGCAGCGGCACCCGCGCAGCCAGCGATGCCATCCTCGACGCCAATGCCATCGAGCCCGAACACTATCCCGAAAGCTGGCAGAGCATCGGGGGTGGCAAGGCCGCCCGCGCGCTGATGGCCGGTGAACTGGATGCAGCATTCTTCGTTGGCCCGGCAGAAAACGCCCTGGTGCAACAACTGGCGGCCAACCCGGACATCGCCCTGGCGCACTTTCGTCGCGCCGCCGCCTACGCAGCGCGCTTGCCGTTCTTCAATCAGGTGAAGGTCGGTGAAGGTCTGCTGGATCTGGCCAGCAATGCACCTGATCGCGACATCGTCACCCTTTCTCCGGTCGCCACTCTGGTGGTCAATGACGCCTTCAACCCCGGCCTGGTGCCACTGTTTCTCGAGGCCAGTCGCGAAGTGATGCGCGACGGTACCCTGCTCGACGCCGCCGGCACCTTTCCCAGCGCCGAGCCCCGTACCTTCGAACTGCACAAGGATGCAGGGCATTACTACGACAAGGGCCTGCCAATCCTGCAGCGCTACCTGCCGTTCCGTATCGCCTCGCTGGCCGACCGCTACATCATTCTGCTGATCCCCCTGATCGTGGTGATGATCCCGCTGTTCAAGGCCGTCGGTCCGATCTACCAGTGGCGCATCCGTGCGCGTATCTACCGCTGGTACAAGCACCTGCGCGAAGTCGACCGCAAGCTGCACGCCGGCTCCCTGCCCGACGAGCTGGGCAGCGAGATCGAACGCCTGGAACAGATGGAAGACGAGCTGGCAGCCGTGGAAGTGCCACTGTCGTACTCCAACGAGTTGTACGAACTACACATGCACGTGCGCTACGTGATCGAGCGGCTGCGCGTGCTGCAGCAGCGACGGCATCCGTAGGGTGGATCACGCTTCATCGATCCACCACAGCGGTGGATGTAAAAAGCGACATCCACCCTACGCGTTCCAACGAGTTGTACGAACTGCACATGCACGTGCGCTACGTGATCGAGCGGCTGCGCGTGCTGCAGCAGCGACGGCATCCGTAGGGTGGATCACGCTTCATCGATCCACCACAGCGGTGGATGTAAACAGCGACATCCACCCCACGCGCTGTGGGAGGGGCGTTAGCCGCGACGTGCTGCATGACTTTCAACACCGCTCACGGATACATCCGCACCAGAATCCATCACCCGCTTCGGGTAAACTGCGCCCCTGTTTCATTTGCCCACGAGACCGCCATGCCGATCCGCCACTGCATCGTCCATCTGATCGACAAGAAGCCCGACGGCAGCCCCGCCGTGCTGCACGCTCGCGACAGCGAGCTGGCCACGTCGCAAGCCATGGAGAACCTGCTGGCCGACCTCAACGAGAGCTACAACGCCAAGCAGGGCAAGGCCTGGGGGCTGTTCCACGAAGAATCCGGCGCCTACCCGTTCAGCGGCTGGCTAAAGGCCTATCTCGATGGCGAGCAGGATTTCACTGCCTTCAGCCGTCAGGCCGTCGAACACCTGCAGAAGCTGATGGAGGAATCCAACCTCTCCACCGGCGGCCACGTACTCTTGGCCCATTACCAGCAGGGCATGACCGACTACCTGGCTATCGCCCTGCTGCACCACAGTGAGGGCGTGGCGGTGACCGACGCGCTGGACGTGACCCCGGCCAAGCACCTGGACCTCGGCCAACTGCACCTGGCCGCACGCATCAACATCAGCGAGTGGCAGAACAACAAGCAATCCAAGCAGTACATCTCCTTCATCAAGGGCAAGAACGGCAAGAAGGTCTCGGACTACTTCCGCGACTTCATCGGCTGCCAGGAGGGCGTCGACGGCCCGGGCGAAACGCGCACCCTGCTCAAGGCCTTCAGCGACTTCGTTGAAAGCGAAGATCTGCCCGAAGAGCAGGCTCGCGAAAAGACCAAGACCCTGGTCGGCTACGCCACCAGCCAGGCCAAGCTCGGTGAGCCGATCACCCTCGACGAACTCTCCGGTCTGATCGACGAAGAGCGCCCCAAGGCCTTCTATGAACACATCCGCAACAAGGATTACGGCATGGCGCCGGAATTTCCGGCGGACAAACGCACCCTGAGCCAGTTCCAGCGCTTTACCGGCCGTGCCGAGGGGCTGTCGATCAGTTTCGAGGCGCACCTGCTGGGCTCGAAGGTCGAGTATGACGAAGGCCGCGACATGCTGATCATTCGCCAGTTGCCGACCCAGTTGAAAGACCAGCTCAAGCGTCGCCAGGATTGAGATGAGCGCGCGCCTGGCGGATGACTTGCTTGATGCGTGCCTGTGCCAACCCAAGACGCCACTGACAGGCGACCCGGCGCGCACCCTGGGCCTCGACAAGAACGAGGCCAAGGCACGCCTGGAGCAACTCAAACCCTGGCTGAAGGGGCAGCAGACGCGCCTCTGGGCCGATCGGCGCCAAGCCTTGCTGCTGGTACTGCAAGGCCCGGACTGCAGCGGCAAGGACGGCGTGATCCGCCGCGTTCTGAGCGCCTGCAATCCACAAGGCCTGGTTGTACACAGCTTTCAGGCACCGAACGAACACGAACGCCGGGACCATTTTCTCTTGCGCTATCGTCAGCGCCTGCCAGCGTCCGGCATGATCGCCGTATTCAACCGCAGCTATTACGAGGCGATGATCTGCGATCCTCTGGACGGACTCTGTGGTGAGGACGAACTACCTGGACGCCTCGCGCAATTGCTGGCCTTCGAACGGCAACTGTCCGCTCAGGGCATCCGCCTGCTCAAGTGCTATCTGCAGATCGACAAGGCCGAACAGTACCAGCGCCTTGCTGAACGCCTGGATAAACCGGAGAAGCGCTGGAAGCTCAAGGCCAGCGATCTGCTGTCGCACCGCCAGTTCGACGAACGCCAGCGGCGCTGGGCCGAACTGCTGGGCGCCAGTCACAGCAGTGCATCTCCCTGGTACGTGATCCCCGCGCACAAGCGCTGGCTGCGCGACCTTCTGGTTGCCAGCCTGCTGGCCCGCGAACTGGAAAAACTCGCGCTGCATTGGCCGGATCGACCGACACCCTTTACTCTGCAGCAATTGCAAGCCGCCACCACGCACAAGGACGCGCCGCGATGAAGAAGATTCTGCTGATCCTTACCGCCCTGGCCTTGTGGCAGAACTGGGACAGGATCGACCGCTGGTTAAACCCACCGCAGGCCAATGCCAGCGGCGAGATCGTGCTCTACGCTACCGCCTGGTGCGGCTACTGCGCCAAGACACGCGAGCTGTTCGCCGAAGACGGCATCACCTATCGCGAAGTGGATATCGAGACCGATGCCGCCGGTCGCGCTCAGTATCAGGCGCTCGGTGGCCGCGGCGTGCCGGTGATCGACCTGCGCGGGCAGGTCATCCACGGCTACGACGTACGAGCCATTCGCGCCGCCTACTGACAGGCGGCGCGAGAAGCCTCAGCGCGCCTCGATGCGAAAGCCCAAACGCGGGAAGTGCACGTGCACGATGCCGGCACGCTCGTCTTCACGACGCAGGATCAGTTCCTCGCGCCCGACGAACACCAGCTCGCCTTCGACCGGATCGACACCATAGTCGACCGCCGCGATGGCCACGCGCTGACCGGCAGTGAAGCCATTGGGCTCGCTGAACGCCTCGTCGGGCAGCGCCGCCGGAGTCGCCTCGCGCGCGATGTCGATGGCCTGCTCGCCACTCATATCGCTGAGCGAACCATGGCCGAAGCCCATTACCCGCGCCAGCCAGGCCGCGACATCCGGGTACTCGTCCACCAACGGTGCAGTGATCGGTGTCCCCCGCAGGAACCACAACGGATGCGCTACGGCAAAGTCGGCAACCGACGGTTCGCCAAACAGGAAGTCGCCACCGCCCTGCTGCAGCTGCTGCTGCAAACGCCCCATCAGCGCCGGCCACTGGTGGCGCGCCTGTTCCAACGGCAGGCGGCTGGCCGTACCGCCGGAAAACAGGGCAGCACGATCCGCGGCGAAAGCCTTGGCGAACTCCGGTGGCACCTTGGCGAAGCGCACGGCCATGGATTCGGGGGCAAACACCAGCGACACCGCGTGCTGGAACAGCACCGAGTCGGCCCACTGGGCGAGGGTCGCGACATTGAAACACTGGCCTTCCGGGGACAGCGACGGCGTACTCTTTTCCGCGTCCAGGCGGCGAGCGATCAGCGCGGTATCGCAGTAGATATCGGCGCCAACCTGCAGCACCGGGGTCTTGCGGTAGCCGCCGGTCAGCGCGGTGAGATCGGGCTTGGGCATCAGTGGCGGGATCATCACCGAACGCCAGGACAGTTGCTTGAAGCCCAGCATCAGGCGGGCTTTCTCGGCGAACGGCGAGGTCGGATAGTGATGAAGGATCAACTCATGCATGGCGCGCTCCGCGACGGATCAAAAGTCCTCAGCTTACCCGCGCTGCACCTGCACGCAACCGCCTCAGGCTGATGAACCGCCATCAACGGCCAGAATAAGCGCTTCTTTGGCGCTTTTGCTCAGGCGCTTGATCGCCCGTTCACGGCGCAACGCATCGCCCTTGCCGGCACAGGCTTCGACGTAGGCCAATGCCAGCGCCGGGCTGGTATGGAAGAACCGGGCGCCCTTGCCGCGCTGGTGCTGAGCGAAACGCCGCTGCGGGTCATCGCTGATGCCGCAATACAGCGCGCCATTGGCGGCGCGCACCAGATAGACGAACCAGGCTTTTTCGACTGCTGCAGTCATCCGCGAACGGGAAACCACTCACGCGCCGAGCGCCACAGGCACATGCCGACGAAGTAGGCCGAGGCCAACCACCAGAGCGCCAGCAGCCAGAACTGATTGACCGGGTACTGCAGGATCAGCAGCGCGCTGGAGAGCATCCAGACGAAGGTCACGAGGATATTCAGCGGCATGAACTGACGCACGCGGAACGGGTGCAGGAACTTCATCTTGGTCAGGGTCAGGCCGGCCAGCAGGACGATCATGGCCAGGGTGATCCAGGGATGCACATCGAGGATGTAGAAATACAGCACCACCACGTTCCACGCCGCCGGGAAGCCGACGAAGTAGTTGTCCTTGCTCTTCATGTTCAGGTTGCAGAAGCAAAACAGCGAGGACAGCAAAACCAGGCCCACGGCGAACAGCGGCGTGTAATCCGGCAGCGGGATAAAACGGTAGAGAAAGATGGCGGGGATGAATACATAGGTGAGGTAATCGATCACCAGGTCGAGGGTCGAGCCGTCGAAATGTGGCAGCACGCCCTTGACGTCGTAACGGCGCGCCAGCGAGCCGTCCAGACCATCGACCAGCAGCGCCAGGCCGAGCCACAGCAGGCATTGCCTGGGTTGGCCGTCGAGCACGGCCAGCAATGCCAGCAGGGCAAGGATCACGCCGCTGGCGGTAACGGCATGGACCCCCCAGGCTTTGGCCTGTTTTACGGCAACGATCAGTTCGGTCACGGCAGGTCTCGATTGGCAGTGGAGGTGCGGCACCCGGTGTGCGCACTCTTTATTGAAGGCTAAGACCGACTAGCCTACCACTGCGTTCCTCCGCCCGCCTCAGCGCGTGCCGCGAAACTGGGCCAGCCCGCGTGCCGCCTGTCGACGAATGGCAGCCTGAACCGGTGGCGCCCACCCCAGCAGAAGCCCTTTGCCACCTAGCGCCTGACGTGCCCAGCGCCATAGATCGAAGTGATCGCGATGCTCGACGATGAGCCCGTCGCGAAACACGAAGCGCGCCTGAATGAGGTTGACCACCTGACGACCGGTGGCGCTGAAACGGTAGCGTGCGACCCAGCGCGCGCTGCCGGCATGATCGTCGGCGTGTACCGCGTCGAACGTCAGCGAGAAGTCTTCGGCGCGACTGCACAGCATGCGCCACATGTCGCCCGCCTCCGCACCGCGCAAGTCGACGAAGACCGGGTCGGAGAAGCGCACATTCTCGGCGTAACAGCCCGCCATGGTCTCGGCATCGAGCTTCTGGAAGGCGCTGTAGAAACGCTGGATCAGTTCGGCGTTGGCGTGACTCATGGCTCGTTCCTGCGTGCGTTATGGGTCGGATTCACCCGCCCACGATGCGAGGACATCGGTGCACCCTGCGACGCGATGGTGAATGCAGCCTAGTCTGGGCGCAGAAGAAGGGTGTGGCGATTGGCTATAAAGACAACTTTGTGTCAATAATCGCCAACTCCATTCCAGGTCACCGTCATGCTGCGCATCGCCTTGTACGTCTGCCCGCAAACCATCTGTTCCAGCCTGAGCATGGCGCAGGACGCCTTTAGCCTGGCCAATCGCCTGGCCGGCGTGCCCACTTTTCAGCTGCAACGTTTCAGCCTCGATGGCCAGCCCGTGCAGTTGGAGTTCGCGCAGGTTCAGGTCGATGGCGGCCTTGAGCTGGCCGAGCAGGCCAACCTGCTGATCGTGCCGGCCACCGGCAGTGCCTTCACCCTCACCCTGGAGCGCAACGCCACGCTCCTGCCCTGGCTGGCCCGACGCGACCAGCAACAGGTGGCGAGTCTGTGCAGCAGCGCCTTCCTGCTGGCGGCTGCCGGCCTGCTCGATGGGCGCCAGGCGACCACTCACTGGGCTCTGGCTGATGCCTTCGCCAGGCAGTTTCCTCAGGTGAACCTGCGCAGCGATCTGCTGTTGACCGAGGACGGTCCGTTGTTCTGCTCCGGCGGTGCTCAGGCCGGGCTCGACCTGTGTCTGCACCTGATAGCCCTGCATGCCGGCGAATGCTTGGCGCAACAGGTAGCCAGCGCCATGGTGATCGAGCGTCAGCGCGGTACGCAGACGCGTTTCGCCCCGCTGCTACCCAGCAGCGAAGACACATCCCTTGCCCCGCTGCTGACCTGGCTGCGCAAGCATCACGCCGAAGTGATCGATCTCAACCGTCTTGCGCAGCAGGCACACTGTTCGCCGCGTACCTTGTTGCGGCGTTTCAAACAGGCCACCGGTCTGACTCCAGGCGATTACCTGCAGCGCCTGCGTATCAGTCTGGCGCAGCAGGCGCTGACCGATTCGGCGCAGTCGCTGGAGCAGGTCGCCAGCCAGGTGGGTTTTGCCGACCGTGCGACCTTCGCCAAGCGCTTCAAGCAGTTGTGCGGGGAAACGCCGGGCGCCTTCCGCAAGCGCATGCAGGGCAACGGAGCCGCGCCGCCGGGCCCGTAGGGTGCGCCGCGTACACCAATCTGGGGCGCTGGGCATTCGAGAGGGCTTCGGGTCCGCGGTGCGCATGGCGCACCCTAACTCAAGGCGCATCCCGTGGCCCATGAAAAAGGGAGCCCGAAGGCTCCCTGATCGATGGCGCGATGCCGGCTCAGTGCAGGATCTGGCTGAGGAACAGCTTGGTGCGTTCGTTCTGCGGGTTGGTGAAGAAGGCGTTCGGTTCGGCCTCCTCCACGATCTCGCCCTTGTCCATGAAGATCACGCGGTTGGCCACGGTGCGGGCAAACCCCATCTCGTGGGTCACACAGAGCATGGTCATGCCGTCTTCGGCCAGGCCGATCATGGTGTCCAGAACCTCTTTCACCATCTCCGGGTCGAGGGCCGAGGTCGGCTCGTCGAACAGCATGATCTTCGGCTTCATGCACAGCGCGCGGGCAATCGCCACACGCTGTTGCTGACCGCCGGAGAGTTGACCCGGAAACTTGTTGGCCTGCTCGGGAATACGCACGCGCTCGAGAAAGTGCATGGCAATTTCCTCGGCCTGGCGCTTGGGCATCTTGCGTACCCACATCGGCGCCAGGGTGCAGTTCTGCAGCACGGTGAGATGCGGGAACAGGTTGAAGTGCTGGAACACCATGCCCACTTCGCGGCGAATCGCTTCGATGTGCTTGAGGTCGCTGGTCAGCTCGGTGCCATCGACCAGGATGCGCCCCTGCTGGTGCTCTTCCAGGCGGTTGATGCAGCGAATGGTGGTGGACTTGCCCGAACCGGACGGGCCGCACAGGACGATGCGCTCGCCCGGTTGCACGCTGAGATTGATGTCCTTGAGCACGTGGAACTGGCCGTACCACTTGTTCACACCCTGCAGCAGGATCATCGGCTCTGCGTTGGATTGTTTGATTGCTTCACTCATAAATTCACTCCTCTCGAGGGGCTGATCCAGGATTTAGCGAGCTAGAGCCAGGCAAGGCGAAAACAGATGAGGAAGCGCAGCGTACTGTTGTACGTGAGCATTCCGAGAATGTTTTCAACGCCGCCTGGCCGACGCGCAGCCAATACTGATCAGCTCCTAACGCTTGTGGCCGGTATCCAGCTTCCGCTCCAGATGCAGCGAATAGCGGGACATGCCGAAACAGAAAATCCAGAAGACCAACGCGGCGAACACATAGCCTTCGGTGGCCATACCCAGCCATGCCGGGTCGGTGGTCGCCTGCTTGATGCTGTTGAGCAGATCGAACAGGCCGATGATGATCACCAGACTGGTGTCCTTGAACAGGGCGATGAAGACGTTGACGATGCCCGGAATCACCAGCTTCAGCGCTTGCGGCAGGATCACCAGGCCCATCATCCGCCAGTAGCCCAGGCCCATGGCCGCGGCCGCCTCGTACTGACCTTTGGGAATGGCCTGCAGACCACCGCGCACCACCTCGGCGATGTAGGCGGACTGGAACAGGATCACCCCGATCAGCGCACGCATCAGCTTGTCGAAATGCATGCCTTCGGGCAGGAACAGCGGCAGCATCACCGAGGACATGAACAGCACGGTGATCAACGGTACACCGCGCCAGAACTCGATGAAGGTGACGCAGATGACCTTGATCGCCGGCAGGTTGGAACGTCGTCCCAGTGCCAGCAGAATACCCAGCGGCAAGGCGCCGGTGATGCCGACGGAGGCGATCACCAGAGTCAGCATCAGGCCGCCCCACTGGCTGGTGGATACCACGCTCAGGCCGAATACGCCGCCGTGCAGCAGGCACCAGGCGATCACCGGATAGATCACCAGGAAGCCCAGTCCGTAGAACGCCTTGCGCGGCATCTGCGGCACGAACAGCGGCGCCGCACCGACGATGGCCAGCCACAGCGTGGCGTCCACGCGCCAGCGCAGTTCGCTGGGGTAGAAGCCGTACATGAACTGACCGAAACGCTGCTGGATGAACACCCAGCACGCGCCTTCCTTCGTGCAGTCGGCGCGGGTGCTGCCCACCCAGTTGGCGTCGATGATCGCCCACTGCAGTAGCGGTGGCACCACCAGCCAGATCAGATAAAGCGCGAAGAGGGTCAACAGACTGTTGAACCAGTTGGAAAACAGGTTGGCCTTGAGCCAGCCCACCGCACCGACGCTCATGCGTGGCGGCGGCAGGTCCGGTTTGAATGTATGAGTCTGCATGGCTGCTCCTTACCGCTCAGTCAGCGCGATGCGCTTGTTGTACCAGTTCATCAGCAGAGAAATGCTGATACTGATGGCCAGATACACGCTCATGGTGATGGCGATCACCTCGATGGCCTGGCCGGTCTGGTTGAGCACGGTGCCGGCGAACAGTGAAACCATGTCCGGGTAGCCGATACCGGCGGCCAGGGACGAGTTCTTCGCCAGGTTGAGGTACTGACTGGTCAGCGGCGGAATGATCACGCGCAGTGCCTGCGGGATGATCACCAGGCGCAGGGTGACGCCCGGGCGCAACCCAAGCGAGCGTGCCGCTTCGGTCTGACCATGACTGACCGCCATGATCCCGGAGCGAACGTTCTCGGCGATGAAGGCTGCGGTGTAGATGGTCAGCGCCAAGGTCAGCGCCATCAGCTCGGGGATCATCACCCAGCCGCCACGGAAGTTGAAACCGGTCAACTCCGGCACGCTCCACACCAGCGGGTTGCCGCCTATCAGCACAGTAAGACCGGGAAGCACCACGATCAGCGCTAGCGAGGTCCACAGCAGCGGGAAGATCTGGCCAGTGGCCTCGCGGCGCTTCTTGGCCCAGCGTCCCAGAGCGATGATGCCGACGATAGTTGCCAGCAGGACCACCGCGAACAGCCCGAAACTCTCCGAAGGGCCAGGCGCCGGCATGTACAGACCGCGACTGTTGAGGAAGAACGCCTCACCAACACCCAGGCTCTGCCGAGGGCCAGGCAGGGCGAGAAATACCGCGAAGTACCAGAAGAGGATCTGCAGCAGCGGCGGAATGTTGCGGAAAATCTCGATGTAAACGGTGGCCAGCTTGCTGATCAGCCAGTTGGGCGATAGCCGCGCCACACCCAGCAGAAAGCCGAGGATCGAGGCCAGCACAATACCGATGAAGGACACCAGCAGGGTATTGAGTAAGCCGACCAGGAACACACGACTGTAGCTGTCGCTTTCCGTGTAGTCGATCAGGTGCTGGGCGATACCGAAGCCAGCGCTGTTATTGAGAAATGCGAAGCCGGAAATGATCCCGCGCTTCTCCAGGTTGGCCTGGGTGTTCTGGAAGAGAAACCAGCCGAGCGCCACAACGGCGATAACGGCAATGATCTGGAAAGCCCAAGCGCGCACCTGCGGATCGTTCAGAAGCGATCCTCGCGGGCGCGGGGCATTAGCAGTCGTGTGCATGACAACCCTCATGGAAGCCCCGGCCGCACGCAAGCCGGCCGGAGTTCACGTAATCGGAAACGACAGCGGCAGGCCGTAGGCCTGCCGCTGTGGACGGTCAACGCACTGGCGGTGCGTACTGCAGACCACCCTTGTTCCACAGGGCATTGAGGCCACGCTCGATCTTCAGCTCGCTGCCGGCACCGACGTTACGGTCGAAGGACTCACCGTAGTTACCGACTTGCTTGACGATCTGTACTGCCCAGTCCTTCGGCAGCTTGAGGTCTTTGCCGAACTCGCCTTCAGTACCCAGCAGGCGTGCTACGTCCGGGTTCTTGGTGTCTTTGGCAGTTGCTTCGACGTTGGCCGAGGTCACACCCAATTCTTCGGCGTTGACCATGGCGAACAGGGTCCAGCGCACGATGTCGAACCACTCTTCGTCACCCTGACGCACGACCGGGCCCAGAGGCTCCTTGGAGATGACTTCCGGCAGCACGACATAGTCGTCCGGGTTGGCCAGCTTGATGCGCTGTGCATACAGCTGCGACTGGTCGGAGGTCAGCACGTCGCAACGGCCGGCTTCGACCGACTTGGCGCTCTCGTCGGAGGTATCGTAGGTGATGGGGGTGTACTTCATGCCGTTGGCACGGAAGTAGTCGGAGAGATTCAGCTCAGTGGTGGTACCGGCCTGGATGCAGACGGTAGCTCCGTCCAGTTCCTTGGCGCTGGAAACGCCCAACTTCTTGTTCACCAGAAAGCCCTGGCCGTCGTAGTAGTTGGTGCCAGTGAAGTTCAGACCCAGTGCGGCGTCGCGCGAGCTGGTCCAGGTGGTGTTACGCGACAGGATGTCGACTTCGCCGGACTGCAGCGCGGTGAAGCGCTCCTTGGCGGTCAGCGGGCTGTACTTGACCTTGGTCGCGTCGCCGAAAACCGCAGCTGCGACGGCACGGCAGACGTCAACGTCGAGACCCAGGTAGTTACCTTTTTCATCGGCATAGGAGAAGCCAGGCAGACCGTCACTGATACCGCACTGCACGAAGCCTTTCTTCTGCACTGCATCCAGGGTGGCGCCTGCCTGAGCAAAGCCACTGACACCGAGCACAGCTGCGGTGGTCAGCACAGCCAGGGTGGATTTCACCATCTTCATCAAAAACCTCCAGTTGCTCTTGTTGTGTTGGAGTCTCCGTCCGCCTTCCCCACCCTTTTGAGGCACGCGATCCGCTGGCAGCAACGGTATCGACGAGAAGTTCGAACGTCAGGCAGGAGTCTAGTCGGCTTTACCCTCTGCTGGCCAACTGCCCCCACCCAGCCCATTGATTGAACGGGCCAGAGACGGATCGTCATCCATCTGGGCGATCAACCGCCCCGACGGTCTATTAGGAACCCCACACAGCAGATTCCTGCCTGTTGAGCGGTGCGCAATGGCACAGTGTTACCGTTAGCGCACCGCGTCGTCAGTTCGAGTGAGACTTAGCAAGCCCCGTACCAGCACATGGCAAATGGCCGGATATGAGAGGGTCAAGGGCAAAAGATTCACCCGTGCGACAACTTATTCACAGATTAGCCAAGCCTTGAACAGGTCGCCGCCCCAAATTAAGGCGCCCGCACCACACTGGAGCTACCAATGACCGCACCCATGATTTTGCAGCCCCCACAATCCGCCGATGCCAGCGTGATCTGGCTGCATGGGCTGGGGGCTGACCGCTACGATTTCCTGCCGGTCGCCGAGATGCTGCAGGAGCGCCTGCCTAGCACACGTTTCATCCTGCCGCAGGCGCCAACCCGCCCGGTTACCATCAACGGCGGCTGGAGCATGCCGAGCTGGTACGACATCCTCGCCATGAGTCCGGCACGTGCCATCGACCAGGCGCAACTGGAGGCGTCCGCCGACCAGGTGATCGCCCTGATCGAAGCCGAGCGCGAAAGCGCCATCGCCCCTGAACGCATCGTCCTGGCGGGATTCTCCCAGGGCGGTGCGGTGGTGCTGCACACAGCCTTTGTACGCTATCCAGAGGTCCTCGGCGGGGTACTGGCACTCTCGACCTATGCCCCGACGTTTAGCGACGACATGCCGCTGGCGGATACAAAAAGACAACTGCCGGTGCTTTGTTTGCATGGCAGATTCGACGATGTGGTGACACCCGATATGGGGCGTGCCGCGCATGACCGCCTGCACGCCTGTGGGGTGCCGGTGCAATGGCGCGACTATCCGATGGCGCACGAGGTGCTGCCGGAAGAGATTCGCGATATCGCCCAATGGTTGGGCCAATTGCTGGTCGACTGACCGACCCGAGAGATGCACGATAAATGAGCACAGCGCCCCTCATTCGCACACTGCAGGATATTGAACGGATCGAGCGCACCCCGCTGAGTGATCGCGACCTGCCCAGCAGCACCTTCGAGCTGATTCGCCGCACGGCGCAGTCCCATCCCGAGGCAGCGGCGCTGTCGTTCATTGCCCAGGGTACCGGAGAGGAAACCCCGCTGCGCCTGACCTACGCCGAACTGCTCGGCAAGATCACCCAGACCGCCAACGCCTTCCACCGCCTGGGCCTGCGTCCTGGCAAGGCGGTGTCCTTCCTGCTGCCCAACCTGCCGCAGACCCACTACACCATCTGGGGTGGCGAGGCGGCCGGCATCGTCAATGCGATCAACCCGCTGCTCGATCCCGAGCATATCGCCGAGCTGATCCACGCGTCGGACTCCGAGCTGCTGGTGACCCTGGCGCCCTTCCCGGGCACCGACCTGTGGGACAAGGTCGATGCCCTGCGTGATCAGTTGCCAGAGCTGAAAGCGATTCTCTGCGTGGACATGGCAAATTTGTTGCCCGAGCCACAACGCAGCGCGATCAAGGCCCAGCGCGGCCCTTTGCCTGAGGGCGTTCTGGATTTCGATGAAACCATCGCCGCCTGCCCCGCCGACCACCTGGAAAGCGGCCGTGTGATTGCCGCCGACGACATCGCCAGCTACTTCCACACCGGCGGTACCACCGGTACGCCGAAACTGGCGCCGCACAGCCACGGCAACGAAGTGGCGATGGCCTACAGCATGAACCTAGTGACCCGCTTTGGCGTCGGCGATGTGACGCTTTGCGGCCTGCCGCTGTTCCACGTCAACGGCGTGATCGTCACCGGGCTTACGGCGTTCATCGGCGGCGCGGAAGTGCTGCTGGCCACACCGCAGGGTTATCGCAACACCACACTGATCAGCAACTTCTGGAAGGTGATCGCGCGCCACAAGGTCAGCTTCTTCAGCGGTGTTCCCACTATCTATGCCGGCCTACTGCAGATTCCCAGCGAGGGTCATGACCTGTCCTCGCTGAAATACGCCCTGTGCGGCGCCGCGCCGATGCCGGTGGAACTGATCCGCCAGTTCGAGGCCAAGACCGGCCTGACTCTGCTCGAAGGCTACGGCCTGACCGAGGGCACCTGCGGCAGTTGCGCCAACCCACCGGCAGGCGAACGCCGCCCCGGCTCCATCGGCCTGCCCATGCCCTACTGCGAAGTGCGCATCAAGGTACTCGACGAGCAGGGACGCTATATCCGGGATGCAGCGCAGGGTGAGATCGGCAACCTGTGCATCCGTGGCGCTACGGTGTTCAAGGGCTATCTGCAGGCGAGCAAGAACGCCGGCATCTGGATCGATGGCGACTGGTTCAACACTGGCGATCTGGGTCGCGTCGATGCCGACGGCTATATCTGGCTGACCGGGCGCAGCAAGGATCTGATCATCCGTGGCGGTCACAACATCGACCCGCAGATGATCGAGGACGCCCTGCACAAGCACCCCGCCGTCGCCATGGCCGCTGCCGTGGGCAAGCCAGACGAAAAGGCCGGCGAATTGCCGGTGGTCTACGTGCAGCTCAAGCCAGGCGCGCAGGTCAGCGAAGTCGAGCTGCTGGAACACGCCGCCGCCCATATTCCCGAACGCGCTGCTGTGCCCAAGGACGCCTGGATCATCGATGCCATTCCGCTCACTGCGGTGGGCAAGACCTTCAAACCAGCGCTGCGCTTCGATGCCATCGCCCGTGTTTACCAGGCTGCTGTCGATGAGTTGCACCCGGCTGTTCGGGTCGAAGTGCTGAGCGATGACAAGGCCGGTCAATTGGCCCACATCCACCTGCCGAATCAGGATCAGGCATTGGCTGCCACCATTGGCGAGCGGTTGTCCGGCTACGCGGTAGGCCATCGCATCCACTTCGCAGCGTGATCCAGAGCGCGCAAGGACGCGCACCAGTTAACAGCTTTGCATTTTCGTGCAACCGCTGGTCGGCAGAGCTTCAGGCAAGCATTGCCACGCCTGAACCCCGGGAATAATGTCGAACGCTATTCGTAGACACGACAGGGAGCGTTGATGGTGCCTCGGGCTTTTCGCCCGGTCAGGCCCGACGAGATTGTAATGAAAGCGGCGCACTGGCAGGCAGACCTGCAGCAAGTTCAACAGTTGCGACTATTTCATAATGTCGCCACCAGCAGCCTGGACCAGTTGCTGCGGGAATTTCGCGCCTGCGAGCTGGAAGCCGGCGAAGTGCTGCTCTCCCCCTTCAATCGCAACCAGCACCTCTATCTGCTGATCGAGGGCCAGTTGCGCGTCTACCTGGGATCACTGGACAACCAGGCCGTCAGCACCCTCGAAGTCGGCGACTGCGCCGGTGAAATCAGCTTCATCGACAACGAACATCCCTCCGCCTACGTGGTGGCCGAGCGCCCCTCCATCGTCCTGCGCCTGCATCGCGAGTCCCTGGTGGCGCTGTTCCAGCAATCCCCTCAGATGATGCAGAACCTGCTGGAGCTGCTCTGTGATCGCGTACGCCAAGGCAACCGGCAGATTCTCGACAGTGAGCAGAACGCCAACGTCGACACCCTCACCGGTTGCTTCAACCGGCGCTGGCTGGAGCACGTGTTCGAGCGCGAGAGCACCCGCTGCGCCTTCAACGATCAACCGATGTCGCTGCTGATGCTCGATGTCGACCACTTCAAGGCCTACAACGACCAGCACGGCCACCTGGCCGGCGACTACGCCCTGTGCCTGGTGGCGCATACCCTGAGCAGCCAGCTGAGGGCCAAGGACAGCCTGATACGTTTCGGTGGCGAGGAGTTCGTCATTCTTCTGCCGGAGATCGCCGATGAGGCTGCACGTGGTATCGGTGAGCGCCTGCGTATCAGCCTGGAGCAGATCGCCTCCTTCTACTCGCCGGTCGGCGTGCTGCCCGGCGTCACCATTTCCATCGGCCTCGCGCAGATGCGCCATCAGGACAGCCTGCAAAGCCTTATTGCACGTGCCGATACGGCGCTGTACCAGGCCAAGCAACAGGGTCGTAACTGCCTCTGCGGCTGAGCCTTGATCGCCTTGGTGCGCACGGCGCACCCTACCGCAGGGCAAGGCGCGAGCAACGCGCCCCTGCTAGCAGGCCGTTAAAAAACGTAGGCGAGGCAGCCCGTGCAATACCGATAGCGGCCCCGCAAAAACAGGCGAAAAACGGTCGGAGTCGCGCTCGACTTTACGAGTTGTAAATGAGCATTTTGATGGGGGCGCCTAGCTCGGACTCGTGCACGAGCCTGTTTTTAACGCGGCAATGGCAACGTAGGTAGTTTTTTAACAGCCTGCTAGAGTGCCCGGCATAACAACATGCCTGGATGGCTACTCATGCGCAAACTGCTGATCACCCTGCTTCTACTGATCCCCCTCACCGCCCTCGCCGTACTGGGCTTGCCCCGGGTCATCGACGCGCAGATGAACAGCGTCGCCAGCCCGCCACCCTATCCAGTCAGCGCCGGTGCGCAGAAGCTGCACCAGGGACTGTTCATCGCCGACCTGCACGACGACGCCCTGCTCTGGGAGCGCGATCTGCTGGGACGCTACGACTATGGTCACTCCGATCTGCCGCGCATGCTCGAAGGCCGCCTCGGTCTGCAGGTGTTCTCCACCGTGACCAAGACGCCACGCGGGCTGAACATGGAGAGCAACGCCGCCGACAGCGACAATATCACCCTGCTGGCCATGGCCCAGCGCTGGCCACGGGAAACCTGGAACAGCCTGCTGCAGCGCGCGCTGTACCAGGCACAGAAGCTGCAGGATGCGGCGCACGCCAGCGAAGGTCGCCTGGTGCTGATTCGCAGCCGCGCAGACCTGGCCCGTTTCATCGAGGCCTGGGACAGAGACCCGCAGCGTGTGGCAGGTCTGCTCGCCACCGAAGGCCTGCAGCCCATCGAGAACCAGCTGGAGAACGTCGATACGCTCTATGATGCAGGCTTTCGTATCGCCGGCCTGACCCACTTCTTCGATAACGAAGTGGGCGGTTCGGCCCACGGCCTGGCAAAAGGCGGGCTGACGCCGCTGGGGCGCCAGGTGATCGCGCGCCTGGAAGAAAAATCCATGCTGGTCGACCTGGCCCACGCCTCGCGCCCGCTGATCGACGATGTACTGGCCATGGCCACGCGCCCGGTGCTGGTCTCGCACACCGGCGTCGAGGGCACCTGCCCCGGCACGCGCAATCTCAGCGACAAGCACCTGCAAGCCATCGCCGCCACGGGCGGGGTGATCGGTATTGGCTACTGGAGTACCGCCGTTTGCGACACCTCGGTCGCCGCCATCGTCAAAGCCATCCGCTATACGGCGGACAAGGTCGGCGTCGAGCACGTCGCCCTGGGCTCGGACTTCAACGGCACCGTGCATACGCCGTTCGACGTCACCGGCCTGGCGCAAATTACCGAGGGACTGCAAACCGCCGGCTTCGACAATGACGCCATTGCCGCGATCATGGGCGGCAATGTACAGCGCCTGCTGCTGGCCAGCCTGCCGGAGAAATGAGGCCCTGAGCGCACGGTCCTCTTGACAGACGCGAGCGAAGCACTTCGCCACGCCCGCGTCTTGCATTACACTGGCGGGCGTTCACTCCTTAACCAGTCGATGAGAAGCCCGTGCTCAAAGCACTCAAGAAAATGTTCGGCAAAGCCGAAGACGAGCAGCCACAACCAGCGCCGTCACCCGTAACAGCGCCCGCCCAGAGCGGTGACGCAGAGCAGAAGCGTACCCGCAAGAACAAGCCCGCCCGCACCACCAGAGAGACCGCAGGCGATAGCCCGGCGCAGCAACAGCCCCGCCCGCCAAAGGCTGACAAGCCGCGCCGCGAGCGCCCAGCCAAACCGGTGGATACCTGGAAGCTGGAAGACTTCGTGGTCGAGCCTGCCGAAGGCAAGACGCGCTTCCATGACTTCAAGCTTGCCCCCGAGCTGATGCACGCCATTCATGACCTGGGTTTCCCCTACTGCACGCCGATCCAGGCCGGCGTACTGGGCTACACCCTCAAGGGCCAGGACGCCATTGGCCGCGCCCAGACCGGCACCGGCAAGACCGCAGCCTTCCTGATCTCGATCATCACTCAGTTGCTGCAAACCCCACCGCCGAAAGAGCGCTACATGGGCGAGCCACGCGCGCTGATCATCGCGCCGACCCGCGAACTGGTGGTGCAGATCGCCAAGGACGCTGCCGAGCTGACCAAGTACACCGGCCTGAATGTCATGCAGTTCGTAGGCGGTATGGACTTCGACAAGCAGCTCAAGCAGCTGGAATCGCGCTTCTGCGACATCCTCGTGGCCACGCCGGGCCGCCTGCTGGACTTCAACCAGCGCGGCGAAGTGCACCTGGACATGGTCGAGGTGATGGTGCTGGACGAAGCCGACCGCATGCTCGACATGGGCTTCATCCCGCAGGTGCGCCAGATCATTCGCCAGACGCCTATGAAAGGTGACCGCCAGACCCTGCTGTTCTCCGCCACCTTCACCGACGACGTGATGAACCTGGCCAAGCAATGGACGGTCAACCCGGCCATTGTCGAGATCGAGCCGGAGAACGTCGCCAGCGATACCGTCGAGCAGCACGTGTATGCCGTAGCATCGGCTGACAAGTACAAGCTGCTGTACAACCTGATCAGCCAGAACGACTGGACGCGAGTCATGGTCTTCGCCAACCGCAAGGACGAAGTACGGCGCATCGAAGAGCGCCTGACCCGCGACGGCATCAGCGCCGTGCAGATGTCCGGCGACATTCCCCAGCACAAGCGTATCCGCGCCCTGGAAGGCTTCCGCGAAGGCAAGATCCGCGTCATGGTCGCCACCGACGTCGCCGGTCGCGGCATCCACGTCGATGCCATCAGCCACGTGATCAACTTCACCCTGCCGGAAGACCCGGACGACTACGTGCACCGCATCGGTCGTACCGGCCGCGCCGGCACCAGCGGCACCTCGATCAGCTTCGCTGGCGAAGACGATGCCTTCGCCCTGCCGCCGATCGAGGCACTGATCGGCCGCAAGATCCAGTGCGAAATGCCGCCGGACGAACTGCTCAAGCCGGTGCCGCGCAAGCACTGAGCCAGCGCAAGTAGAACCAAGGCGAAGCCGCGAGGCTTCGCCTTTTTCATGCCTGAGCGTCAGTCACCCAAAACCAGCGCCCTGCCTCCTCACCATAGGCGGTATCAGCCTTGCTGCAATGGCCGGTATGGCGCCGTTTGATCTCTGCGGATGCGTCGCCCATCGAGCTGCGGGGGTGTCGTCAAAATCAGGGGGCGAGGTCAGCGCCGGGGCAAGAATGCCCGACTCCTGTTCGAACCTCACCGAACCGCTGTCCAGACTCGTCGGCCAGACGTAACTATAGACCTCGGCACCGGCAAAACTGCCTTTGGCGGTGGGCAGACGACTACCGGCCTGACCATCGACCAGTTGCTCGAAGACCAGATCGCGGCCCTCCTTGAACACCCGGGTATGCACCAGATCGAAAGTCGCCTCGACCTGCCCGCCTTCGCTGTGGATGCCTTCCGGGCCGTGGGCCCAGGCCGGGCTTGCCAGCATGACCAGTCACGCACTTGGCGTCACCGTGCTCATAAGCGTCCCTGGCCTTTGGCAAGATATTCAGCAGTGGAAATCACGGGCGCGTAGCCGAAGCTGAGCGCCGCCATGAATGCCGCATGCACGTGCTCGGCCGGCACCTTTACACCGTTGAATTGCAGATCGAGCGTGGCACAGGCGTCATGCAGCACCGTGGTGTCGTAGCCGAAATCCACCGTGGCTCGGGTGATGCCATCAACGCACATATGACTCATGTTGCCGACGATCACCACGGCGTCGATAGCGTGCCTATCGAGTACCGCCTTGAGTTCGGTTTCGCGAAACGAATTGATGTAATGCTTGAGCACCACCGGCTCGTCGCCCTGATTGATCACGCTGGGATGGATATGCGCGCCCTCGCTGCCGGGTCGAAAGAACGGCGCATCGGCGCTGGTGAACTCATGACGGATGTGCACCACCAGATCGCCGCGCTCACGAAAGGCGGCGATCACCTGCGCCGCCTTCGCGGCGGCGGCCTCGACCTTGCTCAGCGTCCATAGGCCGCCAGGGAAGTAGTCGTTCTGGATATCCACGACGATCAGGGCTGTCTGGCTACTCATGGGTCAGTCCTCGAAATGATATTGATGGTCGATCAGCTACGCAGGAAGGCCAGCATGTCCGCGCCCAGTTGTTCCTTGTGGGTATCGGTGATGCCGTGAGGCGCGCCGGGGTAGATGACCAGCTTGGCGTGTGGCACCAACTTGGCCGAAGCTCTGGCAGCGGCGTCCACGGGCACGATCTGGTCGTCATCGCCATGCAGGATCAGCGTCGGTACATCGAACTTCTTCAGGTCGTCGCTGAAGTCGGTTTCGGAGAAAGCCTTGATGCAGTCATAGGCATTCTTGTGACCCGCCATCATGCCCTGCATCCAGAACGCGTCGATCACTCCCTGCGAGGGTTTGGCACCAGGGCGGTTGTAGCCAAAGAACGGCCCACTGGCGACGTCGCGGTACAGCTGCGAGCGATCGGCGAGCGATGCTGCGCGGATGCCATCGAATACCGAGAGTGGCAGACCACCCGGATTGGCCTCGGTCTGCACCATCAACGGCGGAACAGCGGCGATCAGCCCCGCCTTGGCCACCCGGGCGGTACCATGCCGGCCGATGTAGCGCGCCACCTCGCCACCACCAGTGGAAAAACCGAACAGCGAAGCGCCACGCACATCCAGGTGATCGAGCAGTGCAGCCAGATCATCGGCGTAGGTGTTCATCTCGTTGCCATTCCAGGGCTGGCTGGAGCGTCCATGACCACGCCGGTCATGAGCGATCACCCGATAGCCGTTGCTGGCCAGGAACATCATCTGCGCCTCCCAGCTATCGGAGTTCAGTGGCCAGCCATGGCTGAGCACCACGGCCGGGCCGCTGCCCCAGTCCTTGTAGTAGATCTGTGTCCCGTCGCGTGTGGTGATGGTGCCCATGGTTCTACGCCCTCCATTCTCGGTTTGCGGATGGGCGGTACCGGGGCCTGCGCCCCGCACGCAACCGCCCAGGGGTAACAACATCACCGTTGCCAGCGCGGCAGAGCCGAGCAGCAATTGGCGACGTCCGTTATTCAAAGGTTGTTCAGGGGTTTGCGGCATGATTTGCCCCTCCCTCGGCCGAAGATCGCGGCAGACGAAGCCGCACCAGATTCCAGGTACGCACCTGCTCTTCCCACTCGTCGCCTTCGGCGGGGGTCAATGGCAACGCCAGATTGCTGATCACCATCCAGTCGCCCTGCACCACGCTGCTGGCAGGGAACAGCAAGCCCAATGGGGCTCCGCTGGCGCTGAGGCCCCGGAAACCACCGGCACGTATACGGATCAGCCCCTGTTCATCGAGCCCCAAAAGCTGGTCGACCTGATTGGCCAGCAGCCACAGCAGACCGTCGTGAAACAGCAAACCATCGGCTCCGGGCAAGCTTTCAGCCACCACCTGCAACTTGCCACCAGGCAGCGGCATTCGCAGCAGGCGGCCATCACCCGCGTTGTTGATATAGAGATGGCGCTCGCCATCATCGAGGGCTAGTCCATTGACGCCAAAGGGCAGAAAGCCCGCCGTCGCGAGGAGCGGATCACGCGACAGCACTTCAAGCGAACAGGGTTTGCAGTGCGTGGCGTCGGCGATTCGATACAGTGCGCCCTGGAAGGAGTCGGACACATAAAGATCACCATTACCAGCGAATACCAGGCCGTTGGGAGCAGGCATGCCACTGGCAGCGAACTCGATCCGATCCTGGCTACCGTCCGGGTTGTCCACCATGCGAGCCGCCGGGGCTGGCGGAACGAGCCGGGGGAAATCGAGCACATCCTCCACCGGGGTGTCCGCAGTGAAATCGGCCAGGATGCGTTGCAGCTTGCCGGCACCGAAATTGAGGATATAGAGCTGGCCGTCGGCATAGCCCAACCCGGTCAGCGGCATGCCGGCGAATGATCGCTGCGCCAGCAGGCCGCCATCGGCTGCGTAGCGAAGCAGTTGATTATTGCGCTCGGAGGTGGGCTGGCGCATATCGAACGTGCCAACGTAGATTTCGCCGTTGCGTGGGTTGGTTGCCAGGCCTTCGGGGTAGCGCACCCCTGACGGCAACTCGACGAATGGCTCGACCTCGAGCACCTGAGGCCCGAAAGACTGTGCCTGGCTGGCGGCAAACGCACCGGCCAGCACCAGGCATATGCCCAAGCTGCACGTCGACGAACTCATATAGCCTCCCCTCGCGTCGACCCACATCGAACGCTTCTGAAGGCTCGTCAGCTCGAACGGCGACTGGCGAGCGTTGAGTCGATGCTCGCCGTAGTGAATGGTCGTTCGCTACGTAAAATCGGCAAATCTCAATGCCCGGCGATTTGCCTGTTTTACGTAGCGACCACCTTTGCACGCGTGCAGCCTGAGGGCTCCCCTCCGGCCAGGACGCCGCCATGCAACCGCGAATGACGCCACGCCAGCGCGCCCGCCAGGCCGCCCATGAACAATTGCTGCAGCAGGTGCTGGAGCTGCTGCCGCTGGCCGGTGGGCGCACGCCACGTCTGACCGAGCTATGTCGAATGGTGGGCGTCAGTGAGCGGACCTTGCGCAGCGCCTTCGTGCATACGCTGGGTATGGCGCCGGCACGTTATCTGCGCCTGCGACGCCTGCACCTGCTGCGCGCCGCACTGGCCATAGCCGATGGGCAACAGAGCAGCGTCGCGGCGGTTGCACAGCGTTTCGGTTATACCGACTGCGGACGTATGGCCGCGGAGTACTACGGAGTTTTCGGCGAGTATCCCAGTACCACCTTGCAGCGACCGCTCAACGCGGGTTGAGCGGCCCGGCGAGCACGCGGCGACTGCGCAGTGATTGCGACGGCAACTCACCGAAATAGAGCCGGTACAAACCTGCGAAGCGACCGAAATCCCAGACCCCGAAACGGGCACAGATATCAGTGATGGTCTCATTGGCTTGCGCATGCACAATTGCCCGGCGGATCGCATGAAGACGATGCTGCATGAGATAGCGGTGCGGACTCATGCCCAGGTAGCGGGTGAACAGATTGCGTAATGTGCGCTCCGAGGTGCAGCACGCCTGACACAGATCGGACATATGCAGCGGCGCATCCGGTGTCACCTCCAGCAGCTCCAGGGCACGGCGGAGAATCTGCTGATGCCCGGCGTGATTTCGCGGAGCCGGCATCACCGGCAACAGGCTGCGAAACACCAGCGCCATCAACTCTGCCTGTGCTGCGCGCTCGGCCGCCGGAACATGCAGGTCCTGCGGCGCACAGTGGTCGATGCGTAACAGACGTAGCGCCAGCCATATCAGCGGCGCCAGATCCTGTTGAGCCGCGCAGACCAGGTTGCGGGAAAGAATCGACAGATCGAACTCGTCTTCATGCTGCTGCGCCCAGCGCAGTACCAGCTCGCATGACATGGCCACCGTCATCCAGCTCGCTGGCTGGCTGGCATCGATGTGGAACATGGCTTCAGGCACCATCCAGCCGATCAATCGACGGTCGAGGCGCTTGCCGCCCAGTACCGTGCATTCGTGCCGGCTCAGCGGCAGGAAGATATTGAAGAAGCCCGGCAGACCGACGCCACTGTAGACCGTGCCCGCCCCCTCGCGACCGAACATCAGCGCCACGCCATCGAGCTCGACGACACGTAAACGCCAGTCGCGCTGCTGCCGTGAACGCAGCAGATAACGGCCCTCTACCCCGTACAAGGCCTCCTCGAACTCATCGAAGTCGGCGCAGATCAACCTGCTCATCTTGCCCCCACAGCAAACGCTAGGCGCTTGGTATAGAACCACCTGGAATCAACAAGAGAAACCAGTGTAGAAGCATTCGCATCCGTTTGCCGTTCCAGTCATCTGCGCATTTCGCTCGCTACCCGATGACGTCTGTACCTTGCAGCCGAGGCGCCCAGTCCTCGACCTCGGCTTTTTCCAGGCGTCGCTCCAGGGTTCTGCGCCAGGACGGCACCAGCGGCAGGGCCAGGCATTCACGCAACAGCTCGGGCTCCACGCGCTTGTCGAACAACACCGCAGAAAGACGGCTGAGCGGCCAATCGGCATGAATGCGCTCCACCACCTGCAGCCGGTCTCCCACGCCAACGACGCCTTCCTGCAGAACCCGGTAATACCAACCGGTACGGCCGGACTGCTGCACCCTTAGCGCCAGGTTGGCAACGCCGAAGCGATCACTCAGTTTCCAGCACGGCATGCGCCCCTGGGAAACCTGCAGCAGGGCCGACCCCGCACGTATGAGGTCGCCCAGACAGACGTCATCCTCGGTCCAACCCGTGGTGCTGAAGTTTTCGCCGAAAGCACCGGGCTGCGTCAGCAGTGGATGCTCGCCCAACTCGGCCAGCCAGGCGGCATAGTGTTCGCGCGGATAGTGGTGGATGGCCTTTTCCACGCCGCCATGCACCCGCAGGTCGCCCTGCTCGTCTCCGGCCAGCCCCTGCGTGGTCACCGCCAGTGCTTCCTGGCGTGGCGCCTTGGCAATGCCGCTGCGCGAGCCAGGCCGGGTGAAAGGCAGGGCACGGCCGGTCAGCAATGCGTCGAGTTGCAGGCTGTTCATGCGGCCTCCGGGGGTTGATGTTCGCGGCAGATCAATTTGGCATCACTTGACTGCAGCGGCTCCTGAGTCAGGCCGCAGAACGGCTGGCCATCGACCTTCTGGTGAAAGCGGCAGCTACCACAGAGACCGAAGCCCGGCACATCGGTGTCGCGCTGAATTTCCCGCAGAAGGTCGGTCAGCAGGGTTTTCAACTGCCCGCCACGTGCGCCCAGGCGCTCTTCGCCGGCAGCAAGGAAATCCGGCGGCAGCAGCGTCTGCAGCAGCGCCCAGGCCGGATCGGTGAGCGCCAGGTGCACGCTGCGCTTATCGCGTGCGTCCTGCGTCTTGATGATCAGCCCCTTGCCTTCCAGCGCCTTGAGCGACTGCGACACCGTGCCCTTGGTCAGACCGAGGTAATCGGTCACCCCCAGCGGTGTATTCGAATAGTGGTTGCAGCGCGCCAGGTACATCAGCGCACTGAGCTGGATGGGCTGCAACTCGGCCAGCAGCGGGTGCTGGCGAAACCAGATACGGGTCAGGCTGGAAAGTCTTTCGAGCAGATCGAAGAGAGTCGTGTCGGTCATGTATCACTCCTTTCGAAACATAGTATCGACTAAATACCATATTGACAAAGATCGATTTGAGCGTAGCCTGTGATTCAGTATCGATTCGATACCAAATTAACAAACAGGAGATTGACCATGACTCAAGCACGCTTCTATCACGCCGGTTGCCCCGTCTGCGTATCGGCCGAACAGACCTTGTTGAACCTGCTGGCTCCGGAGGTGAAGGTGGAGATCGTTCACCTCGGCGAACAGGCCACCCGAGTGGCGGAAGCCGAACAGGCCGGGGTCAAGTCGGTCCCCGCACTGGTGGTCGAAGGCCAGGTACTACACCTGAACTTCGGCGCTTCCATCGACGACCTGAAGTAATCCAGAGCGTGCGAGACGCCCTGCGGCGTCTCGCTCCCCAGTGAGGAGAAACGATATGAAGGTGAATGTTTTCGATACCCACGTACGCACGCGTGACGGCCGCTACTTGCACTTCGATGTACTGATCGAGGGTAACGACCAGGGGCGAGCCAACCAGTTCGCCCAGGACTGGATGGCCGAACGTGGCCTGCAAGGCGACGATATCGAACAAAGCCGCTGCCAGTTCTGCCACAGCGAGCCCGCACACCCCGAAGTCGCTGCGGCCATCAGCAGCAAAGGCTATTTCATCATTCCTCTGCAAGGCTGCTAGGAGACACTCCATGAACGCGTATCGTCCCTTGAACTGCGCTCTGCACGACTACCTGGAAATTGCCTGCATGCATGGCTATCGCTTGCTGATCGAACGACTCGAAGGTCCGAGCGTCGAGGCCAGGGCGCTGACCACGCGCACGACAGCCAGCAAGGAAGAATTTCTGGTGGTGCAAGGCGACACCGGCCAGCAGGAGCTGCGCCTGGATCGGTTGCAGGCCATCACCCCGCTCAACACCGGCGCCAGCTTCGGCCGGATCGTGCTGGCTGACAGTTACTGCGCCGTCTGAGTGCCTCTCGTCTGCCTGAAACCAGGTCGCATTGCCATCCGAGGATTAATCACCCATGCCCATCTTCCGACTCACCATCCGCCATGACGATCAGTTGCTTGGGCACTTCGAGTCCGATCTGCCTGCGGCACTGCAGGCCATCCGGAAAATCTCTGCCAGCCTGAGCGAGTCAGGGTACAGTCTCGACCTGCTCGTGGCGCACAGCGAACGGCGCCTACTGGAAAGTGGCCCTGACGGCGTGCGCATGATCAGCCGGGAGCCACTGTTCGTCTCTGAACCTCTCGAGCAGTACCTGGACAGCGCCCCCTGACGAAATCACCTTGCGGATTGGATAGACGCGGCATGCAGCATTGCGATTACCTGATTATCGGCGCCGGCATTGCCGGCGCTTCGACCGGCTATTTTCTCGCCCGCCACGGCAGGACGCTCCTGCTCGAGCGTGAAGCGCAGCCCGGTTATCACGCCACCGGCCGCTCGGCCGCACTGTACACCGTGGCCTACGGCACGCCGCAGGTCCGCGCGCTGACGGCCGCGAGCCGCGCCTTTTATGACGCACCGCCAGCCGGTTTCGCCGAACATCCCTTGCTGACGCCGCGCGGCGAGCTGGTGGTGGATTTCAGCGGTGACGCCGCCGAGTTGCAGCGCCAGTACGCGCAAGCCCGCGAGCATGTCACCGAGGCTCGCCTGCTCGGCGCTGACGAGGCCTGCGCGCTGGTGCCTGTGCTGCGCCGTGAGCGCGTGCATGGCGCACTGTTCGACCCCAGCGCCGCCGATATCGATACTGCAGCGCTGCACCAGGGTTACCTGCGTGGCATCCGCCAGCAAGGTGGTGAGATTCACTGCAACCGCGACGTGCTGACGATCACCCGCCAGGCTGGCGGCTGGCAGGTGGATTGCGCCGGGCAAAGCTACTACGCGACCGTGCTGATCAATGCCGCCGGTGCCTGGTGCGATCAGATCGCGCACCTGGCCGGGCTGCCCGGCATCGGCCTGCAGCCCAAACGCCGTGCGGCCTTCACCTTTGACGGTGCGCCGGGTGTCGACTGCCAGGCCTGGCCGGCGTTGGTAAGCCTGGATGAGTCCTTCTATTTCAAACCCGATGCCGGCCTGCTGTTGGGCTCACCCGCCAATGCCGACCCGGTGGTGCCGCATGACGTGCAACCGGAAGAGCTCGATATCGCACTGGGCATCCATCAGATCGAGGCACACACCACCCTGCAGATTCGCCGCCCGGCGCACACCTGGGCCGGCCTGCGCAGCTTCGTCGCCGACGGCGATCTGGTCGGCGGCTTCGACACTCACGCCGATGACTTCTTCTGGGTAGCAGCACAGGGCGGCTATGGCATCCAGACCAGCGCAGCCATGGGCCAGGCCTGTGCGGCGCTGATCCGCCGGCAGTCGCTGCCGGAACACCTGGTAAAAGCCGGCCTTGACGAGGCGATACTCAGCCCGCGGCGTCTGCTGGGCTGAGCAGTTGGCAGAGTCTAGCCACCAGCGGCCTCGGTTTTTGCGGGCACCTGCCGCTCTCGGCACACTCGACTCCACCCCCGATCCCGCCCTCAGCGATCAGGTAGCGGCCATTCTGCTACGGCAGGACCGCCGGGCAGCAGGGTCCGGCGCGGCAGCAGCCGGCAGTACGTTTTCAGCGCACGCTGGGGCAGATCCTTGGTTACAGACTCGCAAAGTGTTCGTAGAGTATCGTCGCGCCGACGAGCACCAACACAACGCCACCGACGATCTCGGCACGCTTGCCGACCAGTTGCCCCAGCATACGCCCTAGCAACATGCCCAATGTCACCATCAGGGTGGTGGCCAGACCGATACAAATTGCTGCGACCACGATGTTCACTTCGACGAAAGCCAGGCTCACGCCAACGGCCAGCGCGTCGATGCTGGTGGCCACGGCAGTGACGAACAAGACCCAGAAGGAATGGCGCGAGGGTTTGTCTTCAGGCGCGTCGTCATCGGCGCCTAGACCGGCATGGATCATGTGCAGACCAAGTCCGACCAGCAGTACGAAGGCGATCCAGTGATTCCATTCAAGAACGAAACGACTGGCCGCCTGGCCGATCAGCCAACCGATGATTGGCGTGAGGGCCTCAATGCAGCCGAAGATCACACCGGCGCGCAGGGCTTCAGCAAAGCGAGGTTTATGCAGACCCGAGCCCTTGCCGATGGCTGCAGCGAAGGCATCCGTCGACATGGCGAAAGACAGAAGAACTAGCGAAAGAGGATTCAAGGGAAACTCCAACCGGGCATGAGTCAACGACAAGTCACTGCGCGCCCGACCAGGCACAGGACAGTCGTTGGTCTCACCAATCCCAGCGGATGCATTGGCCACGGCAGGTTGCCGAGAATGTTGACCAATGCGCCGACGCTAGCGCGACGGCAGGCTACTCCCCAAAGAAGGGCGCAGGGTAATCCCATATGCCCCGAGAAGGAAGTGGCGGCGCGCCAAATTGCTCAGCAGTAGCCGATGCCGCCAGCCAGAAATCAGGTTTCCACACCCTGCTCTAGGGGTTTCTCGGACTCCTCCTGCTGCGCCTCGGCGTCTTGCTCCTTCTCGTCCTTGCCCAAGGCGCGATTGGTGGACTCCTGCAGAGAGTCCACCTGGCGGTTGACCTCATCGACCACTTCGCCGACCGAGTCGTTGATCAGCGCCTGCGCTTCCTTCTTCGCCTCCTCAGCGAGTTTCTGCGCGGACTGTTCGGCCGCATCGCAGCCGACCAGAGCCATCAACGCCAAGCCCAGTGCGACAGGTGCAAGTCGGTTTTTCCAGTGTTTGTGCATCATGGTTCTCCAGTTGCGAAAGCCTGGCCAGACATCGTGCATAGCCGGGCTAGAGTCTGTGATCAGATCTGCGCGGGCGGCTGACCGCGAGTCTTGTACAGCGACAGCAGCACACCACCGATCAGCAGGCCCAGGGTCACGCTCAGGGACACCGCCGCCGGAATCTTGCCGATGATGCCGACCAGGAAGATCTTCGCGCCGATGAACACCAGCACCAGCGCCAGCGCGTACTTGAGGTAGGCGAAGCGGTGGATCAGCGCGGCCAGGGCGAAATACAAGGCACGCAGGCCGAGGATGGCGAAGATGTTCGAGGTGTAGACGATGAACGGATCCTGAGTGATGGCGAAAATCGCCGGCACGCTGTCGATAGCGAACACCAGGTCCGCGCACTCGATCAGGATCAGCGCCAGGAACAGCGGCGTTACCCACAGCACGCTGCGGCCCTTGCCATCGTCCTGACGGACGAAGAAGCGCTGGCCATGCAGATTCTCGGTCACACGCAGGTGCTTGCGCAGGAACTTCACCAGCACGTTGTTCTGCAGATCAGGCGCATCGTCGAGCTTGGAGAACAGCATCTTCACGCCGGTGAAGAACAGGAAGGCGCCGAACACGTAGAGGATCCAGGCGAACTCGTGGATCAGCGCGGCGCCCAGGCCGATCATGATCGCCCGCAGTACCAGCACGCCCATGATTCCCCAGAACAGTACCTTGTGCTGGTACTGCCGTGGAATGGCGAGAAAGCTGAAGATCATGGCCATGAGAAACACGTTGTCCATCGACAGCGATTTCTCGATCAGAAAGCCGGTGAGGTAATCCATGCTGGCGTCGCCGCCCTTCTGGAAGAACACCCAGACGCCGAACAGCAGACCTGCGGTGATGTAGCCGGCCGACAACAATAGGCTTTCGCGCACGCCGATCTCGCGGTTATCGCGATGCAGCACACCAAGGTCGAAGGCCAGCAGGGAGATGACGACAGCAATGAAGACCAGCCACAACCAGGTGGCCGTGCCGAGGAAGTCGGCGAAGAGAAACGGTTCCAGGGCGGTCATGAGCCCCTCCTACAGTCAGATTGAACAGACTGTGATCCGACATCGCGGGGTTAACCGCCAGAGGGGCCCGGTATCACGGGCGCAACGATACTCAGGCCGCGAACGCTGCTCAACGAGACGACTTTTGCAAAGTATTTCCGGCTCTACGACGCCACAGAGCCTGCTGCCGTCTAAAGGGTTCGCTGCTTCACTGAACATATCCGAAGGTTTCAGAATAACCCGAGCTGCCCATCCACCAGCCGCTCGAACTCGCCGCCAACGAACGGCAGGATGGCATCAGCCACAGGCTTCAACTGGCGGCTGATGTAGTGCTCGTAGTCCACTGGCGCCAGCAGACGCTCCAGCGGTTGCGGCCCGCCCGTGGTGATCAGGTAGCTGATCCAGCCGCCGCGCTGGTACTGCAAGGGCCTGCCAAGATGCTGGTTGTGCTCGTCGGCCAGGCGCGCAGCACGCACGTGTGGCGGTACGTTGCGCTGATAGTCATCGAGGCGCCGACGCAGGCGCTTGCGGTAGACCAGTAGCTCGTCCAGCTCGCCCGCCAGGGTGCGTTTGACGTAGTCGCGCACGTAGTCCTCGTAGGCCTGACCGGCGAACACCAGACGGTACAGCTCCTGCTGGAAGCGCTGGGCCAGCGGCGACCAGTCGGTGCGTACCGTCTCCAACCCCTTGAATACCATGCGCTCGCTGCCATCGGCGGCGCGCACCAGGCCGGCGTAGCGCTTCTTGCTGCCCTCTTCGGTGCCGCGGATGGTGGGCATGAGAAAGCGTCGATAGTGGGTTTCGTACTGCAACTCCAGCGCGCTGGTCAGGCCGTATGCCTGCTGCAGATGCTCGCGCCACCAGGCGTTGACCTTGCTCACCAACCCACGACCGATCCGCGCGGCATCTTCCTCGCCATGCGCACTCCCGAGCCAGACGAAGGTGGAATCGGTATCGCCATAGATCACCGCATGCCCCTCGGCTTCGATCAGTTCGCGCGTGCGCTTCATGATCTGGTGCCCACGCAGGGTGATCGACGAAGCCAGACGCGGATCGAAGAAGCGGCAGCCGCTGGAGCCGAGCACGCCGTAGAACGCGTTCATGATGATCTTCAGAGCCTGTGACAAGGCTGCATTGCCGTCACGCTTGGCCACCTCTCGCCCCTGCCAGACACGCTCGACGATGGCCGGCAGACAATGCCGGGTACGCGAGAAGCGCGCGCCGCGAAAGCCCTCCACCGAGTGTTCGTCATCCGGCTGGTGCAAGCCTTCGACCAGGCCCAGCGGATCGATCAAAAAGCTGCGGATGATCGACGGATACAGGCTCTTGTAGTCCAGTACCAGCACCGAGTCGTAGAGACCGGGGCGCGAATCCATGACGAAGCCGCCAGGGCTGTTTTCGCCGCGAATGTCGCCGAGGTTCGGCGCGACGAAACCCAGGCGATGCATGGGCGGCAGGTACAGGTGGGTGAAGGCGGCCACCGAACCGCCACTGCGGTCGGCCGCCAGGCCGGTGACGCTGGAGCGTTCCAGCAGGAAGGCAAGCAGATCGGTGTGAGCGAAGATGCGCGTGACCAGCTCGCAGTCCTTGAGGTTGTACCGGGCCAGCGCCGGCTTGTCCTCGTCGAACATGCGCTGGATCTCGTCCATCCGCGCATAGGGCGTGTCGATGGCCTTGCCCTCGCCGAGCAGGGTCTGCGCCACCGACTCCAGGCTGAACGAGGGGAAGCTCCAGGTGGCCGAGCGCAATGCCTCGATACCATCGATGATCAGCCGCCCGGCCGCCTCGGCGAAGTAGTGCTGGCTGCTGTTGTGCTGGCGCCAGCCCATCACGTCACCGCCACGCCCCAGAATCAGTGGCACCTTGAGTTGCTCAGCGTGATCGCGCAACACGCGCAGGTCGAACTGCACCAGGTTCCAGCCGATGATGGCGTCCGGATCGTGCCGCTGCAGCCAGTCATTCAGCCTTTCGAGCAGCACCTTGCGGCTGTCGCAGTACTCCAGGTCGAAGTCGAGGATGCTGGCGTCACCGTTGGCCGGGCCGAGCATGTACACCTGACGCTGGCCGCAACCTTCCAGGGCAATGGAATACAGCTCACCACGGGCGCTGGTCTCGATATCCAGCGACACAAGGCGCAGCGCCGGACGGTAATCGGCAGCAGGCTTGAGCGACCTGCAGAGCAGGCTGCCGTCCTCCTGCTCGATACCGTCGAACAGCACGCTGGCGGTGATAAAGCGCTCCATCAGATAGCGATCCGGCGGACGGATATCGGCCTCGTAAACGTCCACGCCGACCTGGCGCAGCTTCTTCTCCAACTGCAGCAACTGGCGGTACTGGCGGCAGTACAATCCCAGCACCGGGCGATGCTTGAAGTCGCGCAATGCGAGCTCGCGTAGCTCGACACCCGGCTCGGTGCGCAGCAGTGATTCGGCCCAGGCGCGCTGCTCGACAGGGATGAAAGCCACCGACTCCTGGCACGGCAGGCGTATCTGGCGTGGGCCGGCATCGGTGGCCAGCCAGAAGGCCACCTCGGTGCCCTCCGGCGTGTCGCGCCAATGGCGGCTGAGCACGAAGCCTTGCTGGGGTTGCGTCATTGGGATTGGGTCACGGGGTGCACGGCAGATCATGGGCAGCCTGTAGGAGCGGCTTTAGCCGCGAAAGTCGCCGCTAAAGCGCCTCCCACAGGATTAGGCGCCTCAAACTGGCAAGCCATTCTACGCGAGCAGTTACAATGGCGCCTTTTCCGCGGAATAACGCGATGAGCCACACACCTCCCTACGGCATCGGTGATGCGTCCTACCAGGCCGCAGGCGGCATCGACGGCCTGCGCCGACTGGTCGACGACTTCTACCGGCTGATGGACGAACGCCCCGAGGCCGCTGCTCTGCGTGCCCTGCACCCAGCCGACCTGAGCGCCCCGCGCGACAAGCTGGCGTGTTTTCTCAGCGGCTGGCTGGGCGGGCCGCGCCTGTTCGCTGAAAAATACGGCAGCATCAGCATCCCGGCCTTCCATTCGCAATGGCCGATCGATCAGGCGCTGGCCGAAAGCTGGCTGAGCTGCATGGCCGGCGCCGTCGCCCTGCAGGGCTATGCGCCCGCCTTCGCCGACTACCTGCTGATCCAACTGCGCGTGCCCGCCGAACGCTCGGTGCAAGCCAGCCAAAACCGCCACCGCAAGGAAACCTGACATGAATGACGAACTGATCATCGAAGACCTGCAACCCGGCGACGGCAAGGCCGTGGTCAAGGGCGCCCTGATCACCACCCAGTACCGTGGCTGGCTGGAGGACGGCAGCGAGTTCGACTCCTCCTACTCGCGCGGCAAACCCTTCCAGTGCGTGATTGGTACCGGCCGGGTGATCAAGGGCTGGGACCAGGGGCTGATGGGCATGCAGGTTGGCGGCAAGCGCAAGCTGCAGGTGCCAGCACATCTGGGTTATGGCGAGCGCAGCATGGGCGCGATTCCGCCCAACTCCAACCTGATCTTCGAGATCGAGCTGCTGGAAGTGCTGACCCGCGATGACTGACACTGCCCTGGCCGTCCTGCGTGAGCACCTGCTGCAGGCACTGGAAAACCACCCCGGCTCGGAAACTCGCCGCCTGTTCCACGGCCGTGGTCGCTGCTGGCCTGGGCTGGAGCAGATCACCGTCGACTGGCTGTCAGGCATCGTTCTGGTGATGCTGTTTCGCGAACCCGAAGCGGAGCACCTTGCCGCCCTGTATGAACTGCTGGACGAGCTGACTCGCTCACCGCAGTGGCAGCACAGCGGTGCACGCGGCCTACTGCTGCAACATCGTCACCGAGAAGGCAGCGAAAGCGAGTGGCTGGCCGGCGAACCGCAGACACAGTGGCAGATCACCGAGCACGACCTGCATTACCTGCTCGACCTGGGCAGCAAGCAGAACAGCGGGCTGTTTCTCGATATGCGCCTAGGCCGGCAATGGGTACGGGAAGAAGTACGCGGCAAGCACGTGCTCAACCTGTTCGCCTATACCTGCGGTTTCTCCGTCGCGGCCATCGCAGGCGGCGCAGAACGAGTGGTCAACCTGGACATGGCACGCGCCGCGCTGTCACGCGGGCGCGACAACCATCGGCTGAACGAGCACGACCTGAGTCGGGTGGAGTTTCTCGGCCACGAGCTGTTCAAATCCTGGGGCAAGGTGCGCAAGAGCGGGCCCTATGACCTGGTGATCATCGATCCACCGACCTTCCAGAAAGGCAGCTTCGCCCTCACCCAGGACTACCGCAAGATCCTGCGCCGCCTGCCAGAGCTGCTGAACGACAATGGCACGGTGCTGGCCTGCGTCAATTCACCGGATATCGGCCCATCATTCCTGATCGACAGCATGGCCGAGGAAGCGCCGCAACTGCACTTCGAACGGCGCCTGGACAACCCGCCGGAGTTTGCGGATATCGATCCGAACAGCGACCTGAAGGCACTGGTGTTCCGGCAGAGTTAACCCTTCGTGTCTGTAGCCCGGATACAATTCGGGGCCGGCAACCCCCGGATTGCATCCGGGCTACGGACGGGGCGTAGGGGGCGCCGTCCGCCAACGCCGATAGCCCCGGCGCGCGCAGCGCACCCTACCGAATGCCCAGACGCTTGGCCAAGCGGCTGAGGTTGGCACGATCCACGCCCAGCTCACGCGCAGTGTCGGCCCATTTGCCCTGATGGCGCGCCAGGCACTGCTCGATCAGCTGGCGCTGGAAAACATCCACCGCCGTACGCAGTTCCAGGCCTGCCGGGGGCAGACCAATGGGCGCCAGCAAGTCGTCGAGGGCAGCCGTCGCCTGGGTCGCCGGTAAATCCAGGTCCTGCACGTCCAGGCTCAGGATGCGCGGGCGCTCGCCGTGACGCGCCAGCGCCTTGATCGCCGCACGGCCAATCAGGTGTTCCAGCTCACGCACGTTGCCCGGCCAGTCATGACCGAGCAGCGCCTTCTGCGCCTCAGGACTCAGGCGCAAGCTGCGCAGCCCCAGGCGGGCGCGGTTCTCTTCGAGGAAGTAGCCGGCCAGCAACAGCACATCGCGACCACGCTCGCGCAGCGGCGGCACCGGCAACGGGTAAACGCTCAGGCGGTGATACAGGTCGGCACGAAATCGTCCGGCACGCACCTCAGCCGCCAGGTCGCGGTTGGTGGCGGCGATCACCCGCACGTCGACGCGGTGTTCGCGATCCGAACCGACCCGCTGCAACTGCCCACTCTGCAGCACGCGCAATAGCTTGGCCTGCATCGCCAGCGGCAGCTCGCCCACCTCGTCGAGAAACAGGCTGCCGCCATCGGCCAACTCGAACTTGCCGCTGCGCTCGCTCATGGCCCCGGAAAAGGCGCCACGCACATGACCGAACAGCTCACTCTCCACCAGCGCATCTGGCAACGCCGCACAGTTGATGCTGACCAGCGGGCGCTGCGCACGTGGCGAAGCCGCGTGAATCGCCTCGGCCACCAACTCCTTGCCAACCCCGGTCTCGCCAGTGATCAACACGGTGAGCGGGCTGTCACCGACCAGGCGAATCTCGTCCAGCAGCTTACGCAACGCCGCGCTCTGCCCGACCAGCTCGCGCGGTTGCTGGCGAGCCTGCTTGTACAACTCGGTGAGCTGGCGCTCGGCCTCGACCCGCTGCGCCAGGCCGCTGATGCGCTGGCTGACTTTGACCGTAGCCGCGGCCAGGCTGGCGAACGCATCGAGGCTGTCCAGATCGAGCCGACCAAAGCTGGCTGGGTCGAGTGAGTCAAGGGTCAGCAGGCCCCAGAGCTGCTCGTCCAGATACAACGGGCAGCCCAGGCAATCGTGTACTTCCAGGTGGCCATGCAGCCCCTCGACCAGACCGTCGTAGGGGTCAGGCAGGCCACAGTCGGCAGCGAAACGCGTCGGCCCCGCGTGTTCCAGCAACGCAGCCAGACGCGGATGCTCGCTGACCCTGAAACGTCGCCCCAGGGTATCGGGGCTCAGCCCCTCGACCGCCAGGGGGACCAGAATTTCGCCGTCGAGTCGCAGCAGCGCCACGGCATCGCAAGGAAAGAGCTGGCGCAGGGCCGCGAGCAGGCGGCGATAACGCTCGCCATCGTCCAGCTCGCGAGACAGATCAGCGACCAGGGGAATAAGCGTTTCCAGCAGAGGATTAGCGGTCATTTCGACTACTCAAAGTCATTATGACCCACACCCGAAGCGAGTCATTAATACAACAAAATATACAAGCCACTGATATTTAAGGATTATTTAATTGGCACGCTTACTGATAGGTATCTATCGCTAACGCTAGCACGCCACAACTGGCCAGACGAGCCACCCCGGCGTCTTTATTTGTCTTGCGGAGATACCCTTATGCTGACCCATACTCAACGCGACCTGATCAAAGCCACCGTGCCGCTGCTGGAAAGCGGTGGCGAGGCGCTGACCACCCACTTCTACCGCATGATGCTCAGCGAGTACCCTGAGGTGCGCCCGCTGTTCAACCAGGCCCACCAGGCCAGCGGTGACCAGCCGCGCGCCTTGGCCAATGGCGTGCTGATGTACGCCCGCCATATCGACCGCCTCGAAGCCCTCGGCCCGCTGGTGCGTCAGGTGGTGAACAAACACGTGGCCCTGCAGATTCTCCCCGAGCACTACCCCATCGTTGGCGGCTGCCTGCTGCGCGCGATCCGTGAGGTGCTGGGTGCCGAGATCGCTACCGACGCGGTGATCGAAGCCTGGGCCGTGGCTTACCAGCAACTGGCCGATATTTTCATCGGCGCCGAAGAGCAGCTCTATACCGAGAATGCATCGGCGCCGGGCGGCTGGCGCGGCGCACGAGCCTTCCGCGTGGCGCGCAAGGTAGCCGAGAGCACCGAGATCACCTCCTTCCACCTTGTACCGGTCGATGGAGGCGCCCTGCTCGACTACCAACCTGGCCAGTACATCGGTATGCGCCTGCTGCTGGACGGCGAAGAAGTGCGCCGCAACTACTCGCTGTCGGCCCTGGCCAACGGTCGCGAGTACCGCATCAGCGTCAAGCGCGAAGCAGGCGGACGCGTCTCCAATCACCTGCATGACAAGGTCCATGAGGGCGACGAGCTGGACCTGTTCCCGCCAGCCGGCGACTTCACCCTGAGCGAATCGGACAAGCCGCTGGCATTGATCACCGCAGGCGTCGGCATCACCCCGGCACTGGCCATGCTCGACGCGGCGCGTCATTCGGGACGACCGATCCATTTCATCCACTGCGCGCGCAGCGCCGAGGTGCATGCGTTCCGTGACTGGGTAGACGCGCACGCCGCCGAACACCCACAGATCCGTCACTACGTTTGTTACAGCGAACCGCGGGACGGCGACCAGGCCGATGCCACCGGTTTTCTGAGCCGCGATCTGCTGGAGCAATGGCTGCCGGCCGAGCGCGATCTGGACGCCTACTTCCTCGGCCCGAAACCCTTCATGGCGCAGGTCAAGCGTCATCTGCAGGCGCTGGGCGTTCCCGCCGAGCAAAGCCGCTACGAGTTCTTCGGCCCGGCCTCGGCTCTGGATAGCTGATCAATCAGGAGGTAAACCATGTATCCGCTCAATCTTCCTGCTGCGCACATTCTTCATCTGTCCAGCCAACTGCTCTGGGGCGGCCTGATTCTGCTGCTCGTCGGACTGGCGGCAGCCTACGGCCTGGAGAAGCACCTGAATGTGCCGACACTGGTATTGGCCCACAGCCTGACACTGATCGGCCCCAGCGTACTGAAGATCGGCTACGTGCTGCGTCTGATCGCTCAGGAACGCCTGAACGACAGGGTATGCGCTCATGCTGTTGCTTGATCGCAAGCAGGCCCTGGCCATTGCGCCGCTCTGGCGCCTTGGCTTTCGGCCGTTCTTCCTCGCCGGAGCCCTGTTCGCCCTGCTCGCCGTTGCCCTCTGGGCGGCGGTGCTGCACGGCCTGACAAACCTTGCGGTGCCCAGCGGCATGTTGGCCTGGCATCGCCACGAAATGCCCTTCGGCTTCGGTCTGGCCATCATCGCCGGCTTCCTGCTCACTGCCGTACAGACCTGGACGGGCCGCCCCAGCCTCAGCGGGCGGCCGTTGATCACACTGTTCGGTTTTTGGCTGGCGGCGCGCCTGGCCTGGTTCGCACCCGTGCCGCTGCCGGTACTGATCATCCTGCAACTGGCCTTTATCGGCCTGTTCATCGCGCAGATGGCGCACCAGTTGGTTGCCGCAAAACAGCGCAACAACTATCCGATTCTGCTGGTCCTGAGTCTGCTCGCGCTGTGTCAGTCCTTCACTCTCGCTGGCCTGGCAATCGGAGATGGCGACCTGCAACGCCGAGGGGTACTGGCTGCACTGTGGCTGATTGCAGTCATGCTGGGCCTGATCGGTGGCCGCGTGATCCCCTTCTTCACGCAGCGCGGCCTGGGGCGGGTTGAAGCCTTCGCCGCCCATCCCTGGCTGGACCGTCTGCTGCTGGCCTGCGGCGTGCTGGTCGCGGCACTGTTTGCCAGCGGACATAACCTGCAGGCACGGTCCTGGTTGGCCGTGCCCTTTATCGTGCTGAGCGTGCTGCACGGCCTGCGCCTGTGGCGCTGGTACCTGCCGGGCATCTGGCGTGTGCCGCTGCTGTGGTCGCTGCATCTGGCCTACACCTGGCTGCTGGTCGCCAGCCTCGGCATGGCTGCCTGGCATCTGGGCTGGCTGACACGACCCAGCCAGGCCAGCCATGCATTGGCGGTGGGTGCGATGGGCGGGCTGATCCTGGCGATGATGGCCCGGGTCAGCCTCGGCCACACCGGACGCCCCCTGCAACCAGCTGGGGCGATGGCCTGGGCCTTCGGCTTGCTCAATCTGGGCGCTTTGATCCGGGTCTCGGCCGGTGGCGGGTGGCTGGGGTTGGCAGCGCTTTGCTGGGGCGTGGCCTTCGCCCTGTTCGCCTGGCATTACGCGCCGGTGCTGTGCCGGGCGAGGGTGGATGGGCATCCGGGATGATGGGCGGAAATCTCGGTGCGCAGCAACCGTAGGGGAGCATGGGCGCAAGCCTAGGATTGAGTACGGGCTACGACTCAATCGACCAGCGTGCAGGCCATCACCAGCGCATCTTCGCGCCCACCCACTGCCGGGTAGTAATCACGCCGACGCCCCACTTCGTTGAAGCCAAAGCGCTCGTACAGGCGATAGGCACTCTGGTTGCTGGCGCGCACTTCGAGGAAGCACTCACGCCCGCCCAGCTCATAGGCCTCTTTCATCAGGTGTTCGAGCAGACGCAAACCAAGGCCACGCCCCTGGCTTTCTGGCTTGACGGTGATATTGAGCAGGTGCGCTTCGTCGAGAATCAGGTTGATCACGCCGTGGCCGACCTGCTGATTACCCTCGAACATCAGCCAGCAGTTATAGGACTTGAGGCTGTCGGTGAAGATGCCGCGCGTCCAGGGATGGCTGAAGGCGGCGTATTCAATTTTCAGCACAGCATCGAGATCCGCCTCGGTCATCGGGCGGAAGGAAATCGCATCGCTCATTGGGCGTAACTCGGGCACAAAGACGGGGGTTCTCAGGAATGAGCAGGGGCTGACCAGCGCTGACGAACGCGTCGCATGGCCTGCCATAGTTCGCGCTTGCGCGCCGGCTCTTCCATCAGCAGTTCCAGGCCCGGCAAGGCCCAGCAGGCGCCGAGGCCTTCGACCTGCAGTTCGCGGTTGTAGCTGTGTTCGTCGCCTTCGCCGGCAAAACGAATGGCCGGCAGACCCACCAGCCACAGGCAGGCGCTCGGCTGTTCCTCCAGACGCGCTGCCACGAAGCTCTGCACGAATTCCAGCGCCGCTTGCGGGCCTTGATCCATATTGCCGCGCACCAGCAGCGGCCAGCGCACCGGCTCACCGAGTAGCTGCGGACTGTCCGGCAGGCCCGCGGCGCGCAGCAGATCCTTGAGCAGGATGTAGGCCGGGTCGCGGCTCTGGAAAGACTGACCGGTGGGCAGCTCCACCAGCAGGGCGCAATCGCCTGCGCGCAGCAACTGCAGGGAAAAACGCGGCGGTGGCGCACTGACGCGAGCCGGAGTTTCCTCGACCGGCTCCGGCTCTGCTGCTGGTGTCTCGACCGCCGCCTGGCGCGGCTGGGCGCCAGGGCGCGGGATCTCGATCTTCGGACGCTCGACAGGCACCTCGCGCACCGGCTCGGCTACCGCGGCCACAGGTTCGCTCACGATATCCAGTGGCACTTCGGCAGGCGGCGGCGCCAGCAACTCGGCACGCGATGGAGCGGCAAAGGGCAGCTCGGTACGCGGCAGCCAGGTGGCCACCTGCATGGCATCGAGGTAGGCGCGACGGCGCAGCTCGGCGTTCAAACCAGAAGTATCCAGTGCAGTCATTTGATTGGGGTGCGATTGTCGCGTGAATCGAGGGGCGCGGATAGTCCCTGAGCGTCGCCCACCTGTTGCCGCAACAGGGTAATGAAGACCTGCGCCGGCGGACTCAGGTAGAACGGTTTGCGCTGCAGCAGGCCAATGCTGCGCGCTGGCGCTTGGCTGAGTACGTGTACGGTGAGGCTGCCGTCGCTGTTGAAGGTGTCGGCGACGCTGGCCGGCAGCAGGGCGAAGCCCAACCCCGCACGCGCCAGCGCGGCGGCGCTGCTCATGTAGGCCACTTCCCAGGCAGGATCCTGCTGCAATCCCATACGTAGCAGGGTTTCATCGGCCATGCCGCGCAGGCTGGTGTCGCGGGTGGTGGCGATGTAGTCCTGCACGCGTAGCGCAGCGAGCAACGCCTTGCCGCGCAGGCGCTCGTGGCCGCGTACCAGTAGCACCAGGCTATCGTCGTAAAGCGGCTGGAAATCCAGCGCGCCGAGGTCGTCGGCCGCCGAGGTGATGGCGAAATCCACCTCGGCCGCACTCACCCACTGGCGGATTTCCCCGGCGCGACCGTCGTACAGGCTGATGTCGATGCCGGGATACCGTCGCCGGTATTCCTGCAACACCCGTGGCAAGGGCTCGATGGCCACCGACGGCAAGACCGCGATGCGTAACGAGCCACTCTCCAGATGCAGTTGTTCATGCGCGTCGTGCACGGCGTTACCCATGTCACGCAGCAGGCGGCGAGCCTGTTCGAGAAAACGCAGGCCGGCGGCGGTCAGCTCCACGCTGCGCGTGTTGCGCGCCAGCAGCGACAAGCCAAGGGCATCCTCGAGTTTGCGCAGGCTGTAGCTGAGCGCCGGCTGTGACAGGTGAACCTGCTCGGCGGCGCGGCTGAAACTGCGGTGTTCGGCAATCAGGACGAAAGCCTGAAGCTGGCGAAAGCTGATGTCCATGGCTCGGCAACTTATAAAATTCTCTTATCAATTCATATCACATTTCGAATTCACAACTAAATCCACAGGTATCACCCTGGCTGCATACCTGACCGTGAAATGGATCGAGAATGACCACAACAGTCCATATCGGATGCGGCGCGGGCTTCGCGAATGATCGCCCCGATGCTGCGCTTGCTCTGGCCAACGACCTCGCCGGTCGCGACGGTCGGCGCTTCCTGTTCTTCGAACTGCTGGCCGAGCGCACCCTGGCAGAAGCCCAGCTACGCCGCCTCAATGATGCCAAGAGCGGCTACGCCCTGCGCCTATTCGAATTTCTCGATCCAGTGCTGGAGACCTGCCTGGATGCCGACATCGCCATCGTCACCAACGGCGGCGCCGCCAACCCTACCGCCGCCGCCATGCGCCTGCGCCAGCAGTTGCAGGGTACACGTCACGCTTCGGCGCGCATCGCCTGCGTAGTGGGCGACGACCTGCTCGGCAGCGACATTGATCTGCAGCAGTGGCTGCCCGCGCAACTGGACGGCGAAGTGGTCTCGGTCAATGTCTACAGCGGTGCCGATGGCATCGTCCAGGCGCTGGATCACGGCGCCAACATCGTCCTATGCGGCCGCGTTGCCGACCCCAGCCTGGCGGTCGGACCGCTGCGCCATGCTTTCGGCTGGCAGGCCGATGACTGGGAGCGCATCGCCCAGGCCACGGCAGTCGGCCACCTGCTCGAATGCTGTACCCAGGTCAGCGGCGGCTACTTCGCTCACCCTGGCCTGAAGGACGTACCGGACCTGGCCAATGTCGGCTGCCCCATCGCCAGCGTCACGGCCGAGGGACAGATCGTCATCGGCAAGGCGGCTGGTACCGGCGGTTGCGTCACCGAACGCACGGTGAAGGAACAACTGCTCTACGAGGTGCATGACCCGGCCAGCTACCTGACACCGGACGTGATCATGGACCTGAGCCAGGTTCATGTCCGGCAGATCGCCACCGATCAGGTGGCGGTCGAAGGTGTGCGCGGCAAACCGCAGCCGACGCACCTCAAGGCCCTGGTCGGCCTGCGCGGTAAGTGGTTCGCCGAAGCGGAGATTTCCTATGCAGGGCCTGGCGCAGTGGCGCGGGCAGCGCTGGCACGAGACATCCTGCTACAACGGTGCGCCAAGCTGGCGCCTCAGCTCACGCCGTGGATCGATGTGATCGGCGTTGCCAGCCTGTTCAACGACGCTGGCAGTCAGTGGCTGCAGCAGCGCCTCGCACAGGCGGCCGATTGCCAGGACCTGCGCCTGCGCATCAGTTTCCTTGATCGCGACAAGCCCCTGCTGGAACGCATGCTGTTCGATGCCGAATCGCTCTACACCAACGGCCCCGCCGGCGGTGGCGGCGTACGACGGTATATAGGCGAATCCCTCAGCACCGCGAGTTTCCTCATCGAACGCGCCGCGGTGCAGCAACGACTGGAGTGGTTCTGATGACCGATGTACTGCTGTGCGACTACGCCCACGCTCGCGCTGGCGACAAGGGCAATACCCTGAGCGTGGCGGTGTTCGCCTTCGCCGCCGAGCACTATGCCTGGCTGGCCCGTGAGCTGACCTGCGAAAGGGTGGCCGGATGCCTGAGCCACCGCGCCATCGGCACGGTGAAACGCTACGAGCTGCCAAATCTGGGAGGCATCAACTTCGTGGTGGAGAACGCACTGGAGGGTGGCGTCAACGCCAGCCCCGGGCTGGACCGTCACGGCAAGAGTCTGAGCTACGCCCTGCTCGGCCTAAGGCTGCCGCCTCCGGGCTGAATCGCCATTTCACCCTGTCTCCAACAATAACAACACCGGAGAGATCGACATGATCACCGCCCTGGGCTTCGGCCTGATGTTTCTCATCGTCACCCTCATCCTGCTCCGCCGGATCAGCCCGCTGGTCGCCTTCGTCACCCTGCCGGTGATCGCCAGCGCCGTCGCTGGTTTCAGCCTGGGGGAAATCGGCAAGTTCATCACCGAGGGGCTGAAAGCCGTGGCTCCAACAGCCACGCTATTCATCTTCGCCATCCTCTACTTCGGCGTCATGCGCGAGCGTGGCCTCTTCGCGCCGCTGGTCAACTTCCTACTGCGCAGCACCGGCGGCAAGCCACTGGCGGTAGCGGTGGTCACGGTCGCGGTAACGGCGGTTACCCATCTGGACGGCATAGGGGCGGCGACCTTCCTTCTGGTGATTCCGGCCCTGCTGCCGCTGTACCTGCGCCTGGGCATGAAGCGCGAAATGCTGCTGTGCCTGGTGGTGCTCAGCGCCGGGGTGATGAACATGGTGCCCTGGGGCGGCACTACCGCACGCGCCTCGGCGGTGACCGGCATCGACGCCTCGCAGCTGTGGATCTCGCTGATTCCCGTGCAGGCAGTCGGCTTGGCGCTGGTAATGGCTCTGGCGGTATTCCTTGGCTTGCGTGCCCAGCGCAGCGCCCATGGCCATGGTGTGATCGCGGACCACGAAGCCGCACAGGCGGATGCACCTGACGACGACAGCCGCCAGCTGAGTCCAATGAGCTGGCGCTACTGGGCCAACCTGGCGCTGACGCTGATCATCCTCGTCTGCCTGTTCACTGGCGCCTTTCCGCTGTTCGCCTGCTTCATGGTCGGCCTCGGCCTCGCCCTGGTGCTCAACTACCAGAGCCTGCCGGAGCAAAACCTGGCCTTACTGCGCCACGCCAGCGATGCCATGCAGATGGCTCTGGTGATGCTCGCGGCCGGCATTCTACTTGGCGTGCTGGCGGGCGCGGGGATGTCCGACGGCATGGCGCACTGGATGATCAATGTGCTGCCTGAAGGCTCAGCCAGCTGGCTGCATTTGATCATCGGTGCCTTCGGCGTACCAATGGGCATGCTGTTCTCGCCGGACGCCTACTATTTTGCACTGCTGCCGGTGATCCGCGACGTCGCCGTGGCTGCCGGTGTCGATGCCCAAGCCGTAGCCAGCGCCATGCTGATCGGTGAGAACACCGGCTTCGGCATCAGCCCGGTAGTGCCGAGCGTTTACCTGGCCATCGGCCTGGCCGGCGTCGAGCTGTACAAACACATCCGCTACACCGTGCTGTGGGCCTGGAGCATCAGTCTGGTGATGCTGTCAGCGGCATTGCTGTTTGGTGTGGTGACAATCTGAGACTGCTCTGAAAGGAAAAAAGGATCGCCGAGGCGATCCTTTTTCATTCTGCTGGACGAATCAGGCTTACTGATCCCAGGGACGGTCGCCATGCTCGTCCTTGATGCGGGTAGGCAGGCCCATCACATCAAGAAGCTTGAGGAACGGCTCGGCCGGCAGCTCCTCGACGTTGACCATACGCTTGGCATCCCATTCGCCACGCGCGACCAGCAGCGCGGCGGCTACTGGCGGCACGCCGGCGGTGTAGGAGATACCCTGGCTGTCGGTCTCGGCGAAAGCGTCTTCGTGGTCGGCCACGTTATAGATGAACAGCTCACGCGGCTGGCCATCCTTGGTGCCCTTGACCAGGTCGCCGATGCAGGTCTTGCCAGTATAGCCTGGCGCCAGCGAGGCAGGGTCGGGCAGCACGGCCTTGACCACCTTGAGCGGCACCACTTCGAGGCCTTCGGCGGTCTTGACCGGCTGCTCGGAGAGCAGGCCAAGGTTCTTCAGCACAGTGAACACGTTGATGTAGTGGTCGCCGAAGCTCATCCAGAAGCGGACGTTCGGTACGTCGAGGTGCTTGGACAGCGAGTGCACCTCGTCATGGCCGGTCAGGTACAGGTTCTGTTCGCCCACCACCGGCAGATCGTCGGTGCGTTTGACTTCGAACATGCTGTTGCGGGTCCACTGGCTGTTCTGCCAGCTGTAGACCGTGCCGGTGAATTCGCGGAAATTGATTTCCGGGTCGAAATTGGTGGCGAAGTACTTGCCGTGCGAGCCGGCGTTGACGTCGAGGATGTCGATCGACTCGATCTTGTCGAAGTACTGTTGTTGCGCCAGAGCGGCATAGGCGTTGACTACGCCCGGATCGAAGCCGACGCCTAGGATGGCGGTCACGCCTTTTTCCTGGCATTCGGCCAGGTGCTTCCACTCGTAGTTGCCGTACCACGGCGGGGTTTCACAGATCTTGCTCGGATCTTCGTGGATCGCGGTGTCCAGATAGGCGACGCCGGTGTCGATACAGGCGCGCAGCACGGACATGTTGAGGAACGCCGAACCGACGTTGATGACGATCTGCGATTCGGTTTCGCGGATCAGTGCCTTGGTCGCTTCCACGTCCAGGGCGTTCAGCGCATAGGCCTTGATCTCGCCGGGCTGCTTGAGACCGCCCTTTGCCTGCACGCTGTCGATGATGGCCTGGCATTTGGAGATGTTGCGCGACGCTATTGCAATGCGACCTAACTCGTCATTGTGTTGCGCGCACTTATGGGCCACCACCTTGGCAACACCTCCTGCACCAATGATCAGAACATTCTTCTTCAATTGTTTCACCTCCTGGGTACTGCGTTTTGGACAATTCTTACGTTGGAAATCGTAGGGTGGACGACGCTTCATCCGTCCACCGAACACCTGCGCCATGGTGGATGGGAAAAGCGTCATCCACCCTACGACAAGATCACGACAGGCTGGACAGGTAATCGTCGAACTCGAACTGGCGCGCCACCTCGACACTACCGTCGAGTTGTTTCACCACGATGGACGGCATCTTCAGGCCGTTGAACCAGTTCTTCTTGACCATGGTGTAACCCGCCGCGTCGATGAACGACAGGCGATCACCGATCTCAAGCGGCTTGTCGAACTGGTACTCACCGAAGATGTCGCCGGCCAGGCAGGATTTGCCGCACACCATATAGGTGTGTTCGCCGTCATTCGGCGCCATCTTGGCGTTGAGGCGGTAGATCAGCAGGTCGAGCATGTGCGCTTCGATGGAGCTGTCGACTACGGCCAGGTGCTTGCCGTTGTACAGGGTGTCGAGCACGGTGACTTCCAGCGACGCGCTCAGGGTGATCGCTGCTTCGCCCGGCTCCAGGTAGACCTGTACGCCATACTTTTCGGAGAAGGCTTTCAGGCGCGCGCAGAAGGCATCGATCGGATAGCCCTCGCCAGTGAAGTGAATGCCGCCGCCGAGACTGACCCACTCGACCTGAGCGATCAGGTGACCGAAGCGCTCCTCGATGGTGGTCAGCATCTTGTCGAACAGCTCGAAGCTGCCGTTCTCGCAGTTGTTGTGGAACATGAAGCCGGAAATCCGGCCCATGACCTGCTCGATCTTCACCGGGTCCCACTCGCCCAGGCGGCTGAACGGCCGCGCCGGGTCGGCCAGCAGGTAGTCGGAGCTGCTCACCTGCGGATTGACGCGCAGGCCGCGGATGGTGCCCTCGGTACGCTCGGCGAAACGCTCCAGTTGGCCGATGGAGTTGAAGATGATCTTGTCGCAGTTGGCGACCATCTCTTCGATCTCGTCGTCGGCCCAGGCCACGCTGTAGGCGTGGGTCTCGCCGGCGAACTTCTGCCGCCCCAGTTTCAGCTCGTAAAGGGAGGACGAAGTAGTGCCGTCCATATACTGCTGCATCAGGTCGAACACCGACCAGGTGGCGAAGCATTTCAGCGCCAGCAGCGCCTTGGCACCGGAGTTCTCACGCACGTAGGCGATCTTCTCCAGGTTGACCAGAAGCTTCTGTTTGTCGATGAGGTAGTACGGCGTCTGGATCATCTCGTCGCCCCTGCAAGGCCAATCAATGGAGGTCTTTCGGGTACCTCTAAAAACTACCTGCGTTGCCATCGCTGCGTTAAAAACAGGCTCAAAATGCTCATTTACTACTCGTAAAGTCGAACGCGACTCCGACCGTTTTTCGCCTGTTTTGCCTTGTGCTGGCGGCCTCGCCTACGTTTTTAGAGGTGCCCTTTCAACCCCCGGAAAAAAGTGGACGCGAATTGTGCCGATAACTGGCGCATATCGAAAGGGCATTGGAGATTTTTTGTACAACCGGTGATGACCGGAGTCCGGCCTGGCTGAGCGGAAACCCTACGGCTGAGCGGTTACAGTGATATGACCGGGCAAGGCCTGTCCATCACCAGCGCGTCCCCAGAGCGGACAAGACTGGAGTGGATCACATTGGCGCAACATCCGCAGCGCTCACTGTTGGCGAAACAGGCTCAGCAGATGCTCGGCGATGGCGCCGCGGATGGCGTCGATGCTCAAGCGCGAACAGTGAGCGAGTTTGGCAGGATTGATGCGGTGCAGATGCAATGATGGCATCCGCGCCTCGTACTCACGCAGATCGCCTTTCACCAGCACGGGCAGAAAATGTTCGCCGCGCGCTCGATAGCGCTCGATCAGTAGACGCAAGCCGGCCTGGAACGGCAATTCGCGCGAGGCAATCAGGCGCGACTCACCTGGCACCTTCATATATAGGCCATCGAACCCCACCGTTTCACCCGGCAGGATGTGCACGCCGGTGGGCTCCACCGCATCAGCGGGAATATCGTGAAAGGTGTCATGCCAGGCCATCTCGTCCGGCAGGATGGTGATACCGCCCTGCTCCTCGTGCGGCACCACGAAGCTGTAGTTGCTGTAGAGCTTCTCGACATAGCTGGAGTAAATGCACAGGCGGTTTTCGAAACGCCGCAGGAAAGCGATGGCCTGGGCACGGTCGGTAATGGCGTGCAGGTCCCAGTTCAGATCGCGCTGGTGCTGCAGCTCATGCCAACGGGCATCGACATTCAAGGCAAGGGCAGACATCAGGGGCTCCACAAACAGGTTCACGGCTAACCACGGCAGAAAGCGTGCCACCTCTCCAACCCAGGTTTTCTCGGCTTTTCAAATACTTGCCCGCGTTCCCCACGCACAGCCCGTCCCAATGTGCCGAATAGCGTCACCTGCCTCTGATCGATTCGGACTCAAACCCGGCATCCACCTTGCAGTACAATCACCGCTTTTAACTTGCCTGGAACCGGCGCCTCGATGATCGATCCCAAGCGCGTATTGCGCGCCCTCGCCGAACACTGGACGTTGCTTGAACCGCTCTGCGAGCGTTTCGACGCCGGCACCCTGAGCCTGGTGGAGCTGCGCGGCCAGCTCACCGCGCAACTGCCCGATGCCACGCCCAGCGACACCACTGCGTTGCTCGACACCTGGATTCGTCTGGACATCCTGGTGCCGGTGGCCAAGAGCCCCAACCGTTTCGAGCTCAACGCGCAGATCCATGATTTTCTCGCTTACCTGCGCCGTGAGCACCGCCTGGGCCTGTGCCTGGAGATCGAAGCCTACCTGCGCCACCTGGAGCGCCTGGCCGGCTATATCCAGGACGCCTTCGAAGTACGCGATGCCAACGACCTGGCGCGCCAGTTGCGCCTGCTCGACATGCGTGTGCGCGACGTACTGAAGAAGCTGGCCAACGACGAACAGGCGCTGGTCAGCGTGGCCTACCGTGCCAAGACCTCGGATCGACAGATTCCCCTGCGCCAGCGTTATGCCGAAGTACTGGCCACCTGGGACGAATACGTCGAGCCGATGATCCAGCTGGTCGCCGCCGACGGCGCCTTCGAGCAGGGCGTGCGCCGCGTCGAACAGGTGCTGCTGCGCCTGCTCGGCGACCAGCAGCGCCTCGGCCAGTTGGTCGACGATGACCTGCTGCTGCGCACCCACGCGCGCATCCTGGAAATGCAGACCACCGCCCAGCTGACCCTGCGCAAGGCTCGCGAGCTGCTGCTGCCGCTACGCGAGGAAGCGCGCCGTCACAACGCCGTGACACGTGGCGCGGCACTGGCGCTGTCAGTGATCCGCAAGAAGGGTATCGACGCTGTGCCACAGGCCGCCATGCCGCTGTTCACTCGACCGCAGAGCAACTTCCTGGGCAGTGCCAGCCAGGTCGAAGCCTACGTCTATGCCCTGGCGCGTTTCGAAGCAAAGCCGGCGCATTTCCCCAAGGCCAGCGGCAGCCGCAAGGGCGGCGCGCCCAAGGCGCCGAAAACCGCGCGGGAAATGATCGAGCGCTGCGAACAGGCGCTGCCGCTGCCGGACCTGATGGCCTGGCTGCTGGAACAGGAGCCGGAAGGCGCAACCGACGAGCTGCTCTACTGGTTCTCGCGCCTGTCGCGCGAGTCACGCTTCCAGCGTGAACGCCTTGAGCGCCGCCCGTACCTGACCCGCGAACATGAGGTCAGCCTCAGCTCCTATGCCCTGCTCAAGACTCCGTAGGGTGCGCCGTGCGCACCATAACCGACGACCCGGTGCGCACGGCGCACCCTACTCGGCTCCACTAGCCAACGGATTGCCATGAACATCGATCTAAAAGAAATGACCCAGCTCGCGGCCGCCTTCCGCGACCTGTTCAAGGGCTACCACATCTCGCGCAGCGAGCCGGAGTGCTACGCCCAGCTGTCCAGCATGCAGGACCAGTACCGCGCGCTGTTCCGCGCCCTCGGTTTCGAGCTGGTGTGCGACCCGCGCGGTTTCTACTACTTCGTCCCCGAGCAGGTCGCGCCGCAGGTGAACAAGACCGCCCAGCGCCTGGCGCTGTTCACCTTCATTCTCGTGGAACATCTCGCCGACCAGGGCCGCGACCCGCTTTCCGTGCTCGACGGCGGCAGCATCGGCCGCGACGAGCTGCCGGCGCTGCTGGAGAAGTACCGCGACCTGTTCCTGCAGGCCGAGGTAACCACTTTCGAGGAGCTGGAAGACAAGATCATCCGCCGCCTCATCCAGCTCGGCTTCGCAGAGGACAGCAACGGCGTGTACCGCTTCCTGCCGCCGATGCACCGCTTCCTCGACGTCTGCCTGTCGGTGCAGCACGACCGCGACCTGGCCGCCAGCCTGCACAGCAGTGACCTGCCGCTGCCGGCGCCGGTGCTGCTGGACGATGACGGCGATGCCGACACGACCGCGGCCATCGATATCGAAGAATCCGAGGAAGATGCCCTGGCCCGCGCCATGGCCGACGAACGCGCTGCACAGGAGATGGACGCATGAGCCAGGAACGCTACGGTATCCGTCGCTTCGCCCTGCTGAACACCGCCGGCTACAGCCTCGGCCTGTTCCCGCTGGAAAACCCGCTGTCGGTCTACGGCGCCAACAACCTGGGCAAGTCCGCCTCGATCAACGCCCTGCAGTTCCCGATCCTGGCGCGCATGTCGGACATGAGCTTCGGCAAGTACAGCCTGGAAGCTTCGCGCAAGTTCTATTTCGCCAGCGACACCAGCTACATCCTCGTCGAAGTCGCCCTGCCCCATGGTCCGCATGTGATCGGCGTGGCCGGTCGCGGCCCGGGTGGCGGCTTCGGTCACCAGTTCTTCGCCTACGCCGGTGAACTGGATCTGGAGCACTATCAGCAGAACGGCACCTGCCTGCGTCAGCGCGAACTGTTCAAGAACCTCGGCCAGGCCGGCATCACCGCCTACGAACTCAAGCCCGACGAACTGCGACGCCTGCTGGTAGGCGGCCACACCAGCATCCCGCTGGACCTGACCCTGATCCCGCTGCGCTCGACCAGCGAGCAGAGCCTGAAGACCTTCCGCGCGCTGTTCATCAACCTGCTGCACATGCGCGAGATCACTGCGGCGAAACTCAAGCAACTGTTCCTGGATGCCTTCGAGCACAGCCTGCGCTCCGGCAGCGTCGACTACATCGCCGCCACCGAAGAGGCCTTCCGCGATGTACGCCGCATGGAACAGGACTACCAGGCCTTGGTCACCGCCGGCCCGCTGATCGAGGCACTGGCCTCGGGCGTCACTCAGCGCGAGACGTTGCGTGGCAAGCTGCACCGTCTCTCGCCACTGCTCGACAACCTGCTGGGCACCTGGCACGACTACGCCGATGCGCGCAAGGAAGAGCTGGTGATCCAGGCCGAGCATTACCGCAACGAGCAGGACGGCCTGCAGAATGAACAGCGTGGCGGTACCAGTGAGCTGATGCGCCTGGAACGCGAGATCAGCGAGATCCAGCGCTGGCTCGGCGAGCTTTCAGTGCTGAAGAACCACTTCGCCCTGGTGGACGATGCCAAGGTACTGGAGGAGCAACTGCTCGCCGCTAAGGACGCCCACGACGAACTGGCAGGCGCCCTGGCGCAGTCACGCCAGTTCTCCAGCGAAGACCTGGACGAACGCCTGCGCGATCTGGAAAAACGCCTCAAGTCGGTCAAGCAGCAGCTCGATCATGCCGACAACAACAGCTACTCGCGCCTGCGCGAGGAATTCAGCCAGGCCGATGTCGACCGCCTGATGCGCCTGTTCAACGGCCAGTTGTTCAGCCTGCCGCTCGGCGAGAAAGGCATCCAGGCCGAAGGCGACGACTGGGTCAAGGCCGTCGAAGCGGTGCTCGATCGCTTCAAGGGCGATACCTTCGCCGTGCCGGGCCTGTCCATCGACCTCAGCCATATCGAGCCGCCGGCCCTGCAAGCCCTGGCCGACCGCGCCGCCCTGCGCGACCAGAAAGATCGCCTGGAGCGCGAGCTGAAGCAGCTAAAGACCCAGCAGTCGGTCGCCGCCGACCGCGCCGCCAGCAAGGCCCAGGCCGAAACCCTGTACCAGGCCGTGCTGGATGCACAGAAAGCCCTGGAAGACTTCCGCAAGAGCCAGACCCTGGCGGCCGAAGAGCCGCAGAAACTGGAGCGCCTGGCCGAGCTGGAAGGCGCCCAGGATGAACTCAAGCGCGCCAGCGATGCTTTCGCAGAGCGCGTGCAGCAACTCTCCGCCAAGCTGCAGCTGGTCGGCCGTCAACTGGCCGACCTGGAAGCCAAGGAGCGCACCCTGGAAGACGCCCTGCGTCGTCGCCAGTTGCTGCCGGCCGATCTGCCCTTCGGCACACCGTTCATGGAACCGGTGGACGACTCGCTGGACAACCTGCTACCGCTGCTCAACGACTACCAGGACACCTGGCAGGCGCTGCAGCGCATCGACGGTCAGATCGAAGCGCTCTACGCCCAGGTTCGCCTCAAGGGCGTGGCCAAGTTCGACAGCGAGGACGACGTCGAGCGCCGCCTGCAACTCTTGGTCAACGCCTACGCCCACCGTCAGGACGAAGCGCTGACGCTGGCCAAGGCGCGCCGTGCGGCAGTCACCGACATCGCCCGTACCCTGCGCAACATCCGCAGCGACTACGACAACCTGGAACACCAGCTGGCGCTGTTCAACCGTGAGATCAACAAGCGCCAGGTCTCCAACCTGCAGAGCTTCCGCATCGTCCTGGCGCCGAACAAGGAAGCCCTGCGCCATATCGACCAGATCATCCATAGTGCCGGCCAGTACGAGGAAGGCGAGACCCTGTCGGTGTTCGACCTGTCGCAATCGGCCGATCAGGACGCGAAGAACGAGGAAGCCAAGGATTACCTGTCGCGCCTGGTCGCGGCCAACGGCAACCAGCTGGGCCTGAAGGATCTGTTCGAGCTGGCCTTCGAGATCACCAAGGTGCACGGCCAGCCGATCATCCATACCGACATTGATGGCGCCGCATCCAACGGCACCACCATGACCATCAAGGCGCTGACCAACATGTACCTGTTGCTGCACCTGATGGATCGCGAGCAGGCCGGGCGCGTGCGCCTGCCTTACTACCTCGACGAGGCCGCGGACATCGACGAACGTAACCAGCAGGCGTTGATCGAGACCAGCCTGCAGCTTGGCTTCGTGCCCATCCTGGCTTCGGTGAAGCCGCAGGTCTCGGCCCACGTGGCCATCGACCTGGAAGGCGGCAGCGGCCCCAACGGCATCTATATCGACGAGGCAGACTGGAAGTTCATCAAGCCGCGCGAAAGTGCCAAGGTCGAGGTGCCTCAGCAGGCCGACGCGGTCGAACCAGCCTGACGGCCTGTCGCGGCTAAAGCCCCTCCCACGGTTCACACACCCGTAGGAGCAGTTTCAGCCGCAAGATTTTAAGAACCAAAAATGAAAGGGCCGCTCAATGCGGCCCCTTTCATTTCCATGGTTTGCAGTCCGTAGGGTGGATGTCGCTTTTCACATCCACCATGGCAACCGGTGAATCGGTCACGCGCACCCCTACTCCAGCACGATCTTCGGTGCCCACTGCATCCAGACATCCTGCGGCTCGTCGAACAGTGCAAACGTCTGCCCTGGCTGCGCCGGCCCACCCATTTCGGGATTGTTCGGTGTGGCGAAGGCAATACCGCCTTCAAGCAGCGCCTCCAGCGATTCGGTGCGCACCTTCACGCCCTTGAATAGCCCAGCATCGACACCGATGCCACTGGCATTCCAGAAACGGCTGCCCGAACGTACCAGCGGTGCATAACGTGGTTCGATCAGCACATGAATCAACACGCGATCCGAAGTCGGCCCCAGTTCGAAATCCACCACCTTGCCCACCGGCACCTCGCGGTAGCTGACGATCACCCCTGGTTTGATCGAACCACGCCGCGGCGCGCTCAGCACCAGGCGCAAGCCTTCCTCGCGCACGGCCTGATTAGGCGGACTGGCCAATGCGGTGAATTCGGTACGACGCGCGCCCTTCTGTGCCGAGGGCTGCACTTCAAGATACTGACCGCTGACCAGGGTGCCGAGATTCGCTGCGCGTGTCAGGCTCAGTTCCGGCTTCACCACCCAGAACTGCGTGCCTTCGCGAACGATACGCTCGGCCGCCTGGGTAATTCGCGCCCCTAACACCACGCCCTGCAGATCGTCGGTTAGGCTCATGCTCTCCACCGTGCCAACCTCCAGGCCTTTATAGCGAATCGCCGTACCAGGCTGCAGACCGTCGCCGTTGCTGACCCGAATGCTGATCTGCTGCCCCGATTGCAGTGCACTCTCGCGATTGGCGTAAAGGGTAAAACGCTGCACCCGCCGATCGCTCCTGGCCGCTTGCGGCTGCGGCGTCTCGAAGGCGATGCCACCGGCCAGCAGGGTCTGCAGCGACTCGCTTTTCACCTCCACCCCCGACAGCCCGCCCTTGAGGGTAATGCCACTGGCATTCCAGAAACGGCTCGACGTGTTGACCAGATGGCTGTACTCCGGCTCGATATGCACGCCCAATACCACCTGGCTGTCGTCACGCGACAACTGAAAGCTCTGTACCGAGCCCACCTTGACCTGCCGGTAAAGGATCGGGCTCCCCACCTCCATCGACCCGAGTGCATCGCTGAACAGCACCAGATGCAAGCCCGGCGCCCCCAGATCCAGCGGCGGCGCCTTGGCCCGGGCCTCGAACTCGCGGCGCGGCGGATTGCCACTCTCGCCAGGGCGAATGGCGATGTAGTTGCCCTTGACCAGCGCCTCCAGACCGGTGATGCCGGCCAGCGAGATGGATGGTCTGACCACCCAGAAGTCAGTGCCTTCGACCAAGTAGTCCTCGGTACGCGGATCGAGCATCAGCTCCACCTGAGCGCCGCCCAGATCGGCATCGACCTTGAACGTCTTCATATGGCCGACCTGAATGCCCTTGTACATCACCGGCGTGCGTCCCGGCTCCAGCCCCTCGAAGTCGTGAAGCTTCAGCGAGACGCGGATACCCGCCTGTGCGGCGTCATAGTCCTCGTAGAGGCGGAAGGAAATGCTCGGGTCGGTGGCCGGGCTGTCCTTGCGGTGCTCAGGCGTGGCAAAGGCAATCCCCCCGGCAACGATGCTGGCCAGCGACTCGGTACGCACCTTGACCCCAGACAGCCCGGCATCGATCGAAACGCCACTGGCGTTCCAGAAACGTGTGTGCTTACGAACCAGGCTCGCATATTGCGGCTCGATGAACAGCTTTATCTCAACCGTGCTCTGATCTTCGCCCAACACGTAGCTCTTCACCCGGCCGACCTGAATCTGCTTGTAGAACACCGGGCTATCCCTGCTCAACGAGCCCAGGCGCTCGGCCTTGAGCGTCAGATGCAGACCGGGCACGTCGTCTGCCAGCGGCGGCGCCTCGGGCAATGCCGTGTACTTCCGGGTCGGCTCGCCCTCACCCGGGCTAACCGCGATGTAGTTGCCGGATACAAGTGTTTCCAAACCGGTAATGCCAGCCAGGGTCACGCTCGGCTTGACCAGCCAGAAGCGCGTACCACTGAGCAGATGAGGCTCAGTCTCCTTGTCCATCTCCAGCGTGGCGATCACCCCACGTCGCTCTCCGCTGCGATCGAGCGTCAGCTCGGTGACCTTACCGATCGCGATCCCCTTGAAGATCACCTCGGTCTTGCCGACCTGGATGCCGGAGCCGTTCGCGAACAGCACCTGAATTTCAATGCCGGCCTGGGAATAGGCACGCCAGCCCAACCAACCCCCTATCGCCAGCGCGAGCAAGGGCAACACCCAAATGGCTGACCAGTTCGAAGCAGGACGCGTCTTGGCCAGAGGAAGGTCAGTCATGATCGGTTTCCGTGTTATCCCAGATAAGGCGAGGGTCGAAAGTCAGTGCTGCCAGCATGGTCAGTATCACCACACTGGCAAAAGCTGCGGCGCCGGCTCCAGCTTCGATGCTGGCCAGACTGCCAAAATTCACCACCGCCACCAGAATGGCGATGACGAAAATATCGAGCATCGACCAGCGGCCAATCCACTCGATGAAGCGGTACATGAGGATGCGCTGGCGCGCTGACATCGGCTGATGACGCTGCACCGAGTACAACAACAGCGCAATCCCCACCAACTTGAAAGTCGGTACCAGAATGCTGGCGATAAAGACCACCGCCGCAATAGGCAGCATGCCAAAGTTAATGAGCTCCAGTACGCCGCCCATGATGGTCGCAGGCGAACCCTTGCCAAGACTGTTGACTGTCATGATAGGCAGCAGATTAGCCGGGATGTAGAGAATCGCCGACGTCAGCAGCAAGGCCCAGGTTCTGACCAGGCTGTTGGGCCGACGGGCATGAATCTGGCCACCACAGCGGCTGCAGTACTGATGCTCGGCATCAGCGTCGACTGGATTGAGTTGATGACACTCGTGACAGACCAGCAATCCCGCCTCAATCGCCCGCATGGATATCCTCCCCGGACAGGGCTTCCCAGATCTGATGCGGTGACATGGTCACCTCCAGCCAGACTTGCACCAGCAGCAGCGCGATGAAACAGAACAACCCCAGACCGAGGCTCAAGTCAGCCAGGTCCATCAACTTCACCATCGCCACCAGGATGCCCATCAGGTAGACCTCGAGCATTCCCCACTCACGCATGTCATGGTAGACCCGGTAGAGCAACAGACCGTAGCTACGACCGAAATCCATACGAATACTCAGCAGCACCAGCAGTTGGCAAAGCAACTTGAGCAGCGGAACGGCCATGCTGCTCAGGAACACCACAACAGCGATACCTTGCATGCCGCTTTCATACAGGCCAATCACACCGCTCCAGACGGTGTCCTGCGAGGTCTGACCCAGCAGGTTGAGTTGCATGATCGGCAGGAAGTTGGCTGGGATATAGAGCAGCAGAGCCGTCAGTACGAGTGCCAGGCTACGCCGTACGACATGGTGACGATGGCTGAAAAGCTCATAACCGCAGCGAGGGCACTCGGCACTCTCCCCGTCCCGCAACATCGGCTTGCGCATCAACAGATCGCACTCATGGCAAGCGACCAACTGCTCGATCGGCAAGGATGACAAGGAAGGATCGGGCGGCGAGTCAGACATGAAAGTCCCCTGCAGAATTCGCGCATTCTACCCGAGCGGAGCCAAACGCCGACATACCGT
>NZ_JACFYX020000013.1:0-151208 GCF_015712105.2 Pseudomonas chaetocerotis | reverse complement strand
CTGGGAGCAGGTGCGCAGCGCTGTGTAAGCCCGCTGTACCGTGGGAGGGGCTTTAGCCGCGACAGGAAACACTTGCGGCTAGAGCGCAATGCCGCCCAGCCGCTTTTACAAAAGCAAAACCCCGCGACCGGCGACGGTGGCGGGGTTTCTTTTTTCAGCCGCTTATTTGAGGCTGTTTTTCAGCGTTTGCGCCGCCTGATCCATGGCGGAGCGTACCGCCGGTACTTCGGACACCACATTGAGCAGGCCGTAGTCGTGGATCATGCCGTTGTAGCGCACAGCGGTCACCGGCACACCGGCGGCGTTCAGGCGGCGAGCGTAGGCTTCGCCTTCGTCACGCAGCACGTCCATTTCGGCGGTCTGCACCAGTGCTGGTGGCAGGCCTTTGAGCTGCTCCAGGCTGGCACGCAGTGGCGAGGCATGGATCTCGTTACGCTGCTTCGGGTCGGTGGTGTAGTTGTCCCAGAACCATTCCATCATGCCGCGGGTCAGGAAGTGGCCTTCGGCGAACTGGTTGTAGGAACCGTTGTTGAAGTTGGCGTCGGTCACCGGCCACAGCAACACCTGAGCGCGCAGTTTCGGCGTACCGGCTTCCTTGGCCTTGATGGCCACCACGGCGGCCATGTTGCCGCCAACGCTGTTACCGGCTACGGCCAGGCGCGAGCCGTCGACACCGATCTGGCTGCCGTTATCGGCGACCCACTTCGTGGCGGCATAGGCCTGGTTGATCGCGGTCGGGTACTTGGCTTCCGGCGACGGCGTGTAGTCGACGTATATCGCGGCTGCGCCAGAACCTACTACCAAGTCACGGATCAGGCGTTCGTGGGTCGGATAATCACCCAGTACCCAGCCACCGCCGTGGAAGAACATGAAGCCCGGCAGAATGCCGCGAGCACCTTCGGGGCGCACCACCTTGAGGGTGAGCGACTGGCCATTCACCTGGATCACCTTGGTGTCCACGACGATGCCGGACAGGTCCACCTTGACACTGGCCTGAGCACCCACCAGTACGGCGCGGGCGTCTTTCGGCGAGAGGGTTTCCAGCGGCTGACCGCCACCGGCTGCCAGGGCATCGAGGAAACCCTGGGTATTGCGTTCCACGCCGGGGCCGCCAGCGGCGAAGCTGCTGTTGATGGCCAAGGCGAGCAGCCCGGCAGTCAGAGTGCGAGAAATGTTCATGGTCAAGCTCCTGTCGATCAGTTGGGCTGCTGGTTGTCAGTTCTGGTTGGTGCAAACGCTGGAGAGTTGTTCGTAGCTGAGAACTTCCACGTCACCCGCGCTGTTGCGGTAGGTCATCGTTGCCGTGACCACTTCGCACTGTGGGCTGTTGGGCGCGTCGATGGAAATCACCTTGGCGATATCCAGGTTCTGGCCGTAGCGGTAGGGCGTGGCCTCGGCACTGTGGGCGAGGCTGGTGAGCGACGCGCTGAGTGCGAGAGCGGTCAGGGCGGTGGCGAACAGGGTGCGGGCTTTCATGGTGGTTCTCCTCTTGGGTGCCGCGCTCGGGCGATGGCCACGAGCGCTGGCTGCCAGCTGTCAGACGATGGTCAGGGTGACGTCGATGTTGCCGCGGGTGGCGTTGGAGTACGGGCAGACGATGTGCGCGCGATCCACCAGGGTTTGTGCGGCTTCTTGGGCCAGGCCGGGCAGGCTGATGCGCAGTTCCACTTCGATGCCGAAGCCGGTGGGGATGGCGCCGATGCCGACGGTGCCTTCGATGAAGGTGTCAGCCGGGATGCTCAGCTTGTCACGGGCGGCGACGAATTTCAGGGCGCCGAGGAAACAGGCGGAATAGCCGGCAGCGAACAGTTGCTCCGGGTTGGTGCCATTACCGCCGGCGCCGCCGAGTTCTTTCGGGGTGGACAGGGCGATGTCGAGGATGCCGTCGGAGGAGACAGCGCGGCCTTCACGGCCACCAAAGGCTTCAGCAGTTGCGCGGTACAGAACGTTTTCGATAGTCATGGCATTGATCCTTGTCGGTGGGGTAGGGATGGATTGGTTTGCTAATCTTTTGTGCGCCAACCGTTTCCATGGAGCGAACTATATTGCGCAAAACATTAGTGCGCAAGATAAATTGATGGAAGATTTGGTTATAAGCGTTTATTTTTCAGGAATAAGTAGGCGCGGCAGGGGTTGCGGCCATGCTTTGCAGCAGATGTTGTAGGTGATTGGCCAGATTCAGAGCGAATCGAGGCTCAGGATGAGCCAGTGAGGGAGGTGTGAATAGGCGAGGGAGGCCGTTGAGCGCGGCGTGAACAGGGTTTCGCCTAGCAGTGGATAGCGAGAGCAGGCGATGGCTGGCATCGCCTGGGGTCAGAGGGCGTCTTGCAGGTGGCTACGCAGTTCGATCAGGTCCCCACGCAGCTTGCCCAGCTGTTCCATGTTCAACGCAGAAGCCTTGAGGATGCAGGCAGGCAATGCTTTGGCTTGTTCGTGCAGGGCGCGACCTTTGTCGGTCAGGTACAGCTGCACCACGCGCTCGTCCTGACTGCTGCGCTGGCGTTGCAGCAGGCCTTCGCTTTCCAGGCGCTTGAGTAGAGGCGTCAGCGAGCCGGGGTCGGTCAGCATGCGCGCGCTGATCTCACTGACGGTGATGCCCTCGTTTTCCCACAGCACCAGCATGGCCAGATACTGCGGATAGGTGAGACCGAGCGCCTGCAGCAGGGGCTTGTAGGTCTTGGTCATCATCAGCGAGGTGGAATAGAGGGCGAAGCACAGCTGGTTGTCCAGCATCAGCTCGGCGCAGGGTTCCACTTGGGAAGTCATGGCATTGGCCTGTGCAAAGGGGGTGGCAGTGATGCGGGGCAACCCGCACCACCGGTGACATCAGCCGCAGGATACGCGGGTGATCACTCGCTGATCGTCAACGTTGAGGTTAAGGCGCTGACCATTGTATTCCAAGGTCACCACGCTGTTTGGCGTGAGAATGCGAGCGGTGCTCGCTCCAGCTTGCTGGCGTGCCTGTTCGAGCAGTTCGGGTGTCGCGGTCTGGCCTTTGAAATGTTCGACAGCGGACGAGGTGCAGCTGTCCGGCGCAGGGCCGTTCGGCGCGGCTGCGGGGGCCGGTTTCTCAGTGGTGCTGCTGCAACCGGCTGCAAGCAGGGTGGCGCCTAGGATGAAGCAGAGACGAGTTTTGAAATTCAATGCATGAGCTCCTTGGGTTATTGCGCGCCTTCCAGGCGCGCCAGACGTTCTTCGAGGGCGGCGATGCGCGCATCGAGTTCGACCAGTCTATCTTCACTAGGTGCCGCAGCTTCCCCGCGAGCAGCAGGGCGGCTGGCCAGCAGGCTTTCCAGATCTGCAGATTCGCCCAGCAGATGCATGTAGCGATCCTCGCGCTGACCACTCTGGCGCGGCAGCAGTAGCGCCAGACCTCGACCGATCAGACGCTCCAGCTGATGCTGGACCTCCGCGACATCGTCGAAATCGTGCATGCGATTGCTGCGCGTGAGCAGCTCATTGAGCGTCTGCGGGCCGCGCAACAGCAGCAGGCCGAGCAGTACAGTCTGTGGTTTGACCAACTCCAGCTGCTTGTCGCAACGCTGTTCCCAGCGGTCGGCACGGCTACCCATCACCAGGTGCACCAGCTTGCGACCTTCCAGGCTGCGCAAGTAGCGCCCGATTTCACCGGTTTCCAGGTTCATCAAGGGTTCGCGACTGGTTTTCTGGTTGCAGGCCAGTTGCACGGCATTGAGCGTCAGCGGATAGGTTTCCGGCGTGGTCAGCTGCTTTTCGATCAGGCAGCCGAGGATGCGCACTTCGGCAGCGTGCAGCGGGGTTTCACCAACCAGCGGGGAAGGGGTGTGCGACATGGATCAATCCTGGCAGAAAGAACCCGTATAGGTTAACGGCATCCGCGCTCAGCTGACAGGCTTCAATGTATGTTCGAGCATGTCCAGGCTGGCGCCGAGCACCTGCTGACGCGATTCCTGGCTGGCCATCATGCGCGCCAGCAGCAGGCTGCCCAGGCATTGCGCGAGAATCGTCCAGGCCAGTTGCGGGTCACCGATGATCTCGGCCCAGGTGCTCTGCAACTGCAGGATCTGCTGCTCGGTACGCAGCCGGACGCGCTCATCGGCACGGGCGATCTCCGCACCCAGGGTCGGTAGTACACAGCCTTTGTCCGGCTGCTCGACATGCGCCAGGCTGAGATAGGCTGTCAGGCAGCGTTGCAGCTTGTCACGCCCGGCGTCACCCGGTTCGCCGCCAAGTCGGCTCAGGCTGTTGCGCAGCTCGCGTTCGATCAGCTCGACGAACAGGTCATCCTTGCTCGGGAAATGGCTGTAGAAGGCTGCGCCGGTTAGACCAATGGTCTTCATCAGCGCGTCCACGCCGGTCACGGCAAAACCTTGCTGCTTGGCAATAGCGCCGCTGCTGGCGAGCAGACGCTCGCGGGTTTCGGCCTTGTGTTCGGCGCAATAGCGCATGGATGACTCCGTTCTATGCTGGGTTGACCTGCCCGAGAGCATAGCATAACGTTCGTTCAGCTAACGACCGTTAGTTAATGGAGAAGGCCATGCACGAGAACAAGAAGGTCGCGTTGATCATTGGCGCCGGTGATGCCACCGGCGGCGCCATCGCCCGGCGTTTTGCCCGTGAGGGGTATGTCGCCTGCGTCACCCGGCGCAGCCTGGACAAGCTGCAGCCGCTGTTGGAGGAAATTCGCGGCGAAGGCGGTGAGGCGCACGGTTTTGCTTCCGATGCACGGCGCGAGGAGCAGGTGGCTGAACTGGTCGAGAGCATCGAGCGTGACATCGGGCCGATCGAGGTGATGGTGTTCAATATCGGCGCCAATGTGCCTTGCAGCATCCTCGATGAAACCGCACGCAAGTACTTCAAGATCTGGGAAATGGCCTGCTTCTCAGGCTTTCTCACCAGTCAGGCGGTGGCCAGGCGAATGGTCGCCCGTGGCCGTGGCACCATCCTGTTTACCGGCGCGACTGCGGGTCTGCGCGGCGCCGCCGGATTTGCCGCTTTCGCCGGGGCCAAGCACGGTATCCGGGCGCTGGCGCAGAGCATGGCGCGTGAGCTGGGGCCGTTGAATGTCCATGTCGCCCATGTGGTGGTCGATGGTGCCATCGATACCGCCTTCATCCGCGACAGCTTTCCCGAGCTCTACGCCAAGAAGGATCAGGATGGCATCCTCGATCCCGTGCACATTGCCGACAGCTATTGGTTTTTGCATGCACAGCCGCGCGACGCCTGGACGTTCGAGCTGGACCTGCGGCCGTGGATGGAGCGCTGGTAATCTGCGTTGAGCCCATAATCACAATAACGAGCGAGTGAAACGGATGAGCAAGACAGTAGAGTTCTTCTTCGACCTGGGCAGTCCGGCGTCCTACCTGGCCTATACCCAGCTGCCTGGTCTGTGTCGCGACGCAGACGCTGAACTGGTGTATCGACCCATGCTGCTCGGCGGCGTGTTCCAGGCCACTGGCAACGCCTCACCGGCGATGATTCCAGCCAAGGGCCGTTACATGATTCGCGACCTGGCGCGCTTTGCCGAGCGTTACGGCGTGCCGATGCGCTTCAATCCGCATTTTCCGATCAATACCCTGACGCCGATGCGCTTGCTGGTGGCGGTGCAATCGTATCAGCCGGAGCGTTTCGACGATGCCTTGCAGGCGCTGTTCCGGGCGATCTGGGTCGACGGGGTGAACATGGGGGATCCGGCCAAGGTGGCAGGCGTGCTGGTTGCCGCTGGTTTCGATGCGGCCGTTCTGCAGGCGCAGATCGCCGAACCGGCAGTGAAGGACGCGCTCAAGGCGACTACCGAGGAGGCGGTCAAGCGCGGCGTATTTGGCGCGCCAACCTGCTTTGTCGGCGGCGAGATGCTCTTCGGTCAGGATCGCCTGGACTTCGTTCGCGAAGCACTTCGTGGCTAGGTGCTTTTCGCCCAGGGCCTGATGCCTGGCACAATGGCCGGATCATTTTCCGGCCATTCGAGCAACCGATGAATCCCGAAGCGCTGAAACTCCTGGTGACTCGCCGCATGCCTTACGGCAAGTACAAGGATCGACTGATCGCCGATCTGCCGGGGCACTACCTCAACTGGTTCGCCCGCACGGGCTTTCCCAAGGGCGAGCTGGGCCAACTGCTCGCGCTGATGCAGGAGATCGATCACAACGGCCTCAAGCCGCTGCTCGATCCGTTGCGCGACCGTTCGTAGCCCGGAAGCAATCCGGGGACCATTTCCGATCTCTCCCGGATTCCATCCGGGCTACGACTCGTAGGGTGCGTCACGCGCACCGCCCCTGCACATTGCAAAAGTAGCCAGTGCGGACCATCGGTGCGCACGGCGCACCCTACGCCTGAGTTGGCCTCAATGCCAGCTGCGGCCGTGATCCAGCTTCTGGTCTACCAGCCATTTGCCATGAGCGATGGATGCGTGCTGGGCCTTGCTCAGGTCATCCATGAAGGCGTAATCCACCGGCAAGGTCTGGCGTTTGCTGGTGTTGCCGTCAGGATCGGTAATCTGGCAACCGCCGGCCCAGGGTGTCGGCAGGCCGGGGTGTTCCATGACACGGGCGTGGATGGTGTGGTCGCGGTGGGTGCAGGTAAGCGCGCTCATGAGGCCACCTCGTGGTTCAAGGTGCCGCCCTCGGTGTCGACGCTACACCGAGGTTCCAGCTGGGAGCCGGTGGCGGCGCCGCGTGGATGAGTGATGCGTCTGCCTCCAGACCTTAGCGCAAATGCTGGCGAACCGAATGTTGGCCGACAAACGTGCCACTTTTCTCGCGTTGTCGTAGGCGCTCACCCTGATTCTCGAAGCCCTGGGCATCGTGCGTACCAAGGGCATGCAGCCAGCATCGGTGCGCCCTAGGATATCTCGCGCACCCCGTCCGTGCCCCGTGTTTTGGGCGCGAAGCGGGCAGCCAGGCGCATCGACAGAGTGACCAGGCGTTGGTACAGCGCCGGCATGCTGCGTTGCATCCAGTCCAGGGCATGGGCATCGGCACCGATCAGAATGCGCCGTTTGTTGACCAGCACTCCATTTACGATGACCCTGGCCGCCTGCTCCGGCGTGGTGCGTAGCAGCTGGTCGTTGAATTGCTGACGTGCCTGTTCGGCGGCCTGACCGGTGACCTTGGCCAGGCTGTCGTTCATCCGCGCGGTCTTGGCGATGTTGGTGCGGATGCCGCCGGGGTGCACGCAACTGGCGGAAACGCCGCAGGCGGCCATGTCCAGTTCCTGACGAAGCGACTCGGTAAAGCCGCGCACGGCGAACTTGCTGGCGTTGTAGGCGCTCATGCCGGGCTGGGAGAACAGGCCGAAGACGCTGGACACGTTGACCACATGGCCCTGGCCCGCCGCCTTGAGGTACGGCAGAAAGGCTTTGGTACCGTTGACTACGCCCCAGAAGTTGATGCTCATGATCCATTCGTAATCGGCGTAGGCGTTGCCTTCCACGGTGCCGCCCTGAGCCACGCCGGCATTGTTGAAGATGGCGTTGACTCGGCCGAACTCGCTGACGATCTGCTCGGCCCAGGCCTCGACGGCAGCACGGTCGGCAACGTCGACCTGCTGCTGGCTGACGCTGACGCCGAGCTTGCGCGCCTGTTCGGCGGTTTCCTTGAGGCCCTCGACGTTGATGTCGGACAGCGCCAGGTGGCAACCCTGGCGCGCCAGGTGACAGGCGAGGGCACGGCCGATACCTGAGCTGGCGCCGGTGATGGCGGCTACTTTGTTCTCGAAGGATTTCATGCGTTGACCTCCTGCGCATCGAGGGTGATGGCACTGCTCTGCGCCGGGTGAGCGGCGTGCTGGCGGCTGAAGTGGTAGGCATGCGGATCGAAGTGGCGGGTCAGCATGCGATAGCGCCAGGTGAAACCTGGCCATACCGTGCAGTTGCGCCCGCTGACCGGATGCAGGTACCAGCTCATGCAGCCGCCGGCATTCCATACGGTGCTGCCGAGGGTGCCCTGGATCTTGCGGTTGAAGGCGTCCTGCGCCTCGCGCTTGGGCTCCAGACTCTGCAGTTGGCCCTCTTCGAGTTGCCTGAGGGCGCCGAGCACATAGGTGATCTGCGACTCGATCATGTAAACCATGGAGTTGTGGCCCAGGCCGGTGTTCGGGCCCATGAGGAAGAACAGATTGGGAAAGCCGGCAGTCATGGTGCCCTTGTAGGCTTCCGGGCCCTCGGGCCAGGTGTCGAGCAGGTCTACATCTCCACGGCCGAACACCGTGTCGCGTGGTAGCGGGTCGCTCGGGGTGAAGCCGGTGCCGAAGATGATGGCATCGACTTCGCGCTCCTGGCCGTCGACGCTGCGCACGCCGCTGGGCAGGATTTCGGCGATACCGTCGGTGATCACCTCGACGTTGGCCTGAGTCAGCGCCGGGTAGTAATCGTTGGAGATCAGAACGCGCTTGCAGCCCATGGTGTAGTCCGGGGTGACCTTGGCGCGCAGCAGCGGGTCCTTGATCTGCTTCTTGATATACAGCTTGGCGATACCCTGGGCCATGCGCAGCAGGCGCGGGGCGAAGGCGAAGGCGATCACCCGGCTTTCGAGAATGCCGTACAGCGCGCCGCGCCAGAGCTTCTGCGCCAGCGGGAAGCGCTTGAAGCGCATGCGCTCGCCATCGCGGATGGCACGATCGGGCTTGGGCATGATCCACGGCGCGGTGCGCTGGTAAAGATCGAGCCGCGCGACCTGCTTCTGGATCTGCGGCACGAACTGGATGGCCGATGCGCCAGTGCCGATTACCGCCACGCGCTTGCCGGTCAGGTCATAGTTGTGGTTCCACTGTTGCGAGTGGAAGATCTCGCCAGTGAAATGCTCCAGACCCTTGAGCTTGGGAATCGAGGGCGTCGACAGGGCGCCCATGCCGGAGACCACGAATTGCGCGCTGTACTGGTTGCCGGCGCGGTCCTGCAGATGCCATAGCTCGGCGTGCTCATCCCAGCGCATCTGCCTCACTTCTGTGTCCAGCAGGGTCTTGTCCTGCAGGCGGTACTTCTCCCAGCAACCTTCCAGGTACGCCTTGATTTCCGGCTGCCTGGCGAACATTCGCGTCCAGTTCGGGTTGGGCTCGAAGGAGAAGGAATATAGATGCGATTGCACGTCGCAGCCGCAGCCCGGGTAGCTGTTGACGCGCCAGGTGCCGCCGACACCTGCTTCCTTTTCGAACAGCAGGAAGTCCTGCTCGCCCTGTTGCTTGAGACGAATGGCCATACCGAGGCCGGAGAAGCCGCTGCCGAGGATGGCGATCTTGCATCGGCGGACAGCGCTAGGGGGTGACACGGGCGCATTCATGACCGAACTCCTGCTTGTCGTTCTTGTTGGTGTCTACATCCGTACGTCAAGAGGCTTCAGCTGCTGAAACCGAGGCGCTCGCGCCAGCGATTTTCCAGCGTGTCGGTGTCGTGATCCCTGGGGTGGAAGCCTGGGCGGTAGTAGTCCAGATACGGACCGAGCAGCCTGGTGAAGAAGCCATTACGCGGGCCGAACAGCTTCTTCAGGCCGAAGCCCCAACTGCGCCAGTTGAACAGTTGCCCGTCCTTGCGCAGCAGGTGAATCTGGAACCAGCCGATCACGCCGAGGAACATCAGGGTGGTCAGCATCATCACCAGCGTACGGGTGAAGTAGCCGCCGTAGACCTTCTGGTAGACGTCGTAGCACACGGCCTTGTGCTCGTTTTCCTCGATGGCGTGCCACATCCACAGTTGATAGAGCTTCGGGTCGTTCATCTGGGTGGTGAGGTCCTCACGGTTGAGTAACTGCTCGGCCATGGTCGCGGTGAAGTGCTCAAGGGCGCAGGTCGCTGCCAGGCGTTGCTTCTTGGTGCTGAAGCGGGTCGTCCATTCGAGCAATACCTTGATGCGCAGCTCGAGGCGCTCCAGGTCGATATCGTGCTCGTTGGCGTAGTCGTTATAGGCCGCATGCTCCTTGGAGTGCATGGCCTCCTGACCGATGAAGGCGCTTATGTCTTTTTTCAGCTGCGGCTCGCTGACCTGGTCGCGTACGGCGCGCACGCTGTCGACGAAGAACTTCTCACCGTAGGGGAACAGCGACGACAGGTTGTTCATGAAATGGCTCATGAACGGGTCGTCGTAGAACCAGTATTTCGGTGTATCGCTGAAACTGAAGTCCATGCGACGCACCGGAAAGCTGGATTTGGTCTGGGGGAGTGGAGTACTGGCGCTCATCGTTCGAGTCCTCTTCTGGGGCGTTGGTGCTCCCGATTGTTGTGCGGCTTGGGCTGGCAGCACTCGGTGCCGAAGGTGGTTAATCTCGACAGACCAACTGTGTCATTGAACGATTTAACTATCGGGCGTGCGGGGGCTGAGCGCCGCCAACTTAAGACGGGTCTGATGGGCAGATATCAGGGGGAAGAGTGCGCAACCCGCAGCGCCAGAAACGGCGGATTGCGCTGACGGCGGGGCTTACGGCGTGTTACGGCGCAGCTCGGCCACTTCGCTGCGCAGTGCGCGCAGCTCGTCGAGAATCGCCTGTGCGCGAGCTACTGTGGCTTGCTCCTCGGCATCTGGCTCGTGGGTGCTCTGCATCGCGTTGACGATAACGGCGATGAACAGGTTGAGCATCATGAATGTCGCGACGAGGATATAGGGCACGAAGAACAGCCAAGCCAGCGGATATTCTTCCATCACCGGGCGCACGATGCCCATCGACCAGCTTTCCAGGGTCATCACCTGGAACAGGGTATACAGGCTGGCGCCGATGTTACCGAACCATTCGGGGAAGCTTTCACCGAACAGCTGGGTGGCCATTACCGCGGCGACGTAGAACACCAACCCCATCAGCATGACGATGCTACCCATGCCAGGCAGTGAAGCGAGCAGTGCCTGCACTACCTTGCGCATGCTCGGATTGATCGACACCAGTCGCAGTACCCGTAGCACGCGCAAGGCACGCAGAACGGCGAAGGGGCCGCTGGCCGGTACCAGGGCAATGCCGACCACCAGGCAATCGAATACGGCCCAGGGATCGCGCAGCAGGCCGATGCCGCGCGCGACGAAGCGCAGCGCCAACTCGATGACGAAGCAGGCGAGGATGAAGGTATCGAGGATCAGCAGTGGCGCGCCCCAGTCGGCCATGATCGACGGTGAGGTCTGCAGGCCGAGAATGACGGCATTGATGATGATCAGCAGGGTGATCAGGCGTTGTACGGGCGTGCCGTCGATGACTGCGCCCAGGCGCTGGCGCCAATCGCTGGATGGATTCAGTTCGAGTTCGTGCATGGGAGTCTGGTCAAGGTAATCGGTGATGCCGGGCATTGCCCGGCTTAATCAACAACCCACTTCCGGGTGGCAGGTGCTTCGGCTCAATGATTGTCGAGCGCGAAGGCCGTCAGCGTGAAGGTGGGGATGCCGGCGTCCTGCAGTTTCTGCGAGCCGCCCAGCTCAGGCAGGTCGATGATCGCGGCGGCCTCGAAGACCGCTGCGCGCATGCGTCGCACCAGGTTGGCAGCAGCGATCAGGGTGCCGCCGGTGGCGATCAGGTCATCGAAGATCAGCACTGAATCGCCTTCACAGAGACTGTCGCTGTGCACTTCGAGGAAGGCTTCGCCATATTCGGTCTGGTAGCCCTCACTGAGCACGTCGGCCGGCAGTTTGCCCTGCTTGCGAAACAGCACCAGAGGTTTGTTGAGTTCGTAGGCGATGATCGAGCCGATCAGGAAGCCGCGCGCGTCCATGGCACCGATATGGCTGAACTCGGCTTCCACGTAACGCTGGATGAAACTGTCTGCGACCATGCGCAGGGCGCGCGGCGACTGGAACAGTGGGGTGATGTCGCGAAAGATGACGCCCGGCTTGGGGAAGTCCGGTACCGGGCGGATCAGGGTCTTGATGCTGAATTCGTCGAAGATCATCGTGGGTCCTAATGCGTTGAGCCCGCGAATACCTTGCGAACTCAAACGTCGAGATTACCGCCAGCCAGAGCACACAGCTCGATCGGGTCGAGAATGTGTACTTCCTTGCCTTCGGCTTCGAGCAGCTTGTTCTGTTGGAAGCGGGTAAATACGCGAGACACCGTCTCTACCGCAAGGCCCAAATAGTTACCAATTTCGTTGCGCGACATGGCCAGACGGAACTGGTTGGCCGAGAAGCCGCGTGCGCGGAAGCGGGCGGAGAGATTGACCAGGAAGGTGGCGATGCGTTCGTCGGCGGTTTTCTTCGACAGCAACAGCATCATCTGCTGATCGTCGCGGATTTCACGGCTCATGATACGCATCAGCTGGCGGCGCAGCTGTGGTAGCTGCAGGGCCAGGTCGTCGAGACGTTCGAAGGGAATTTCGCAAACCGAAGTGGTTTCCAGCGCCTGCGCGGAAACCGGATAGCGCTCGCCGTCGACGCCAGACAGGCCGACCAGCTCGCTGGGCAGGTGGAAGCCGGTGATCTGCTCCTCACCGCCATCGCTCAGGCTGAAGGTCTTCAGCGCCCCGGAGCGTACGGCGAACACGGAGCCGAAGGTATCACCCTGGCGGAACAGGAATTCGCCCTTCTTCAGCGGGCGGCCGCGTTTGACGATGTCGTCGAGCGCGTCCATGTCCTCCATGTTCAACGAAATGGGCAGGCACAAGGCAGCCAGGCTGCAATCCTTGCAATGGGCTTGATGCTGCTTGTGCAGCTTGATGCTCTCGGACATCGTCGGGCTTCCCAGATATACACGCAATGTCCGTAAGGGTACCGCAGGGCTTGGGTGGCGGCCAGTCATATAAGGGCTGACCGAGCGCTCAAGTTTAGCCACAGGGTGCCGATTCAGACTGTAGAACCATAGTCCAACGCAGGGAGCAGCGCGATGCGCATACCATCAAGTGGGCCGCTGAGTAATCTTGCCCAGGGTGTTCAGCGACAATTTATCGCAGTCGAGCGGACTCCCGAGGAAGTGCGCGAGGGGCTCCGTGTGAGTCTGTCCGAGTTAGGCAAGAGCATGTCGGCCAAGTCCGACAAGAACGAGGACATCGATAACAGCGATCTACCCAAAGCGATCAAGGACCTGCTCAAGATGATCCGCGAGTTGCGTGCGCAGATCGTCGAGAAGCAGGCGCAGGTCGAGGCGATCATGAGCGATCAGAGCCTCGATGCGGAAACAAAGCGCCAGCAGCTTGAAGGGCTGCAAACCGAGCTGGCGTCGCTCAATAGTGCATTGACCGCGGCCAATGCCAACCTGATCAAGCTGATGCGCGAGAACGACCTGTCGAGTGAGCAGATGCAAACTGCTGCCATGCTGGCGATGGGTTGATCCGGCAGCCGGTGACGGAGTTCGTCACCGGCGCTGGCTGCTCGTGTTCAGATCACCCGGGAGAAACGCTGGCGTACCTGATCGTTGAGATATCGGTCGAACAGCATACACAGCGAGCGCACCAGCAGGCGCCCGGCCGGGCGCACCTGAATCTCTTCTGCACCCAGCTCGATCAAACCGTCGCGGTCGAGTTGCTGAAGTTCAGGCCAAAGTGCCGCGAAGTAGTCGCGGAACACCACGGCATGGGCCTGTTCGATGTCAGCGAAACGCAGCTCGAAGTGGCAGATCAGCTGCTGAATGACGGCTCGGCGCAGACGGTCGTCAGCATTGCAGTGCAAGCCGCGGCGCGTCGCCAGCTGGCCGTTGCCCAGGGTCTGCTGATAGGCGGCGATATCGCTGTCGTTCTGGCTGTACAGATCGCCGATCTGGCTGATGGCAGAAACGCCCAGGCCGATCAGATCGCAGTGGCCGTGGGTGGTATAGCCCTGGAAGTTACGCTGCAACGTGCCTTCTTCCTGGGCGATGGCCAATTCGTCGTCGGGCAGGGCGAAGTGGTCCATGCCGATGTAACGATACCCGGCGCGTGTCAGTTGTTCGATGCTGCTCTGCAGCATGGCCAGCTTGCCTGCTGGGCTCGGCAGGTCGTCGGAGCTGATGCGGCGTTGCGGCATGAAACGTTCCGGCAGGTGCGCGTAGTTGAACAGCGACAGGCGATCCGGTTGCAGGGCGATGACCTCGGCCACGGTGCGGGCGAAGCGCTCTGGCGTCTGCTTGGGCAGGCCGTAGATCAGGTCGATGTTCACCGAGCGGAACTGTAGGGTACGCGCTGCCTCGACGATGGCGCGGGTTTCTTCCAGGGTCTGCAGGCGGTTGACCGCGCGCTGCACCTCGGGGTCGAGATCCTGCACGCCGATGCTGACGCGATTGAAACCCAGTTCACGCAGCAGGCCCATGGTCGACCAGTCGGCCTCGCGTGGGTCGATCTCGATGCTGTAATCGCCGGAGTCGTCATCAAGCAGGTTGAAGTGCTGGCGCAAGTGCTGCATCAGCCGCCGCAGCTCGTCGTGACTGAGGAAGGTCGGCGTGCCACCACCGAAATGCAGCTGTTCGATTGGCTGGTTGCGATCGATGTGGCGGCTGATGATCTCGATTTCCCGCTCGAGTTTTTCCAGATAGGGCAGGGCACGGCCGCGGTCCTTGGTGATGACCTTGTTGCAGGCGCAGTAGTAGCAGATGTGCGCGCAGAACGGCACGTGCACGTAGAGCGACAGCGGGCGCTGTGCCTTGCGGCTGTCGCGCAGCGCATGCAGCAGATCGAACGGGCCGATATCGTCGTGAAACTGTACGGCGGTCGGGTAAGAGGTATAGCGCGGGCCGGCGAGATCGTAGCGGCGGATCAGGTCGGCATCCCACTGGATGGCTTCGAGCATGGGAAATAATCCTGGACAGGCTGTGCGGCCAGTCTAGGGATGCGCCTGGGCGGTGGCCTTGACCTGAATCAAAGGCGCGTTGAGCGCCGCAGGGGTTGTTGCTGCGTAGTCCGGATGCAAACCGGGGATGTTGGATATCTTGCTCCCGGATTACATCCGGGCTACGTCTGCTCGTGCTTATGCTTGCCGCTGCTCTAGTGCCCCATCAGCCAGTGCTGGTGGGGGCCGGGCAGGGTCCAGATGCCGAACAGAATGACCAGCAGGCCGCCAGCCAAGCGCACGCCGCGCTTGCGCAGCAGGGTGGTGATGCGCTCGGCAGCCAGCCCGGTGGTCAGCAGCACCGGCCAGGTGCCCAAGCCGAACGCCAGCATCAGCAGGGCGCTGTTGACTGCGTTGCCCTGGCTGGACGCCCACAGCAGGGTGCTGTAGACCAGCCCGCACGGTAGCCAGCCCCACAATCCACCTAGAACCAGGGCGCGCGGCAGGCTGCTGACCGGCATCACGCGCCGTGTCAGCGGCTGGATATACCGCCACAGGCCGCGGCCCAGTGCTTCGATACGTGTCAGCCCGCTCCACCAGCCGGCCAGATAAAGACCCATGGCAATCAGCAGCAAGGCAGCCATTGTGCGCATCGCCACTTCGGCTTTGCTGCCGGCAATGGCCCAGCCGGCCAGGCCCAGGAGCAAGCCTGCAAGGCTGTAGCTGAGAATGCGCCCGAGGTTGTAAGCCAGCAGCAGTTGCAGACGCCGGCCGCGTTGCTCGGGCGGAATCGCCAGAGTCAGCGCGCCCATCAAGCCGCCGCACATGCCGAGGCAATGGCCGCCGCCGAGCAGGCCGAGAATCAGTGCAGACACCAGCAGTGGTGCCAGCTCAAGCATCAGGTTTGTCCTGCTTGCCGTGTTCTTCGGCCTGCTCGACGCCAGCCTTATGCAGCGGATCTTCATCGTCGAACAGAATGCTGTGCGCTGGGCCGTCGAGATCGTCGTACTGACCGCTGTCCACCGCCCAGAAGAACAGCCAGATGGCGAAGCCGACCAGGCCGATGGCAACGGGGATCAGGATATAGAGGGCGGACATGCGGTCTCCATGGTGGCATCTGAGTAGGAGTGAGCTCTGCCCGAGAACCGCTTCTTCGCGAGCAGCGTTCGCTCCTACGTGTTCGGGGTGCTGCTGAGGCGCAGGGCGTTGAGCACCACCAGCAGCGAGCTCAGGGACATGCCCACGGCTGCCCAGATCGGTGTGATCCAGCCCAGAGCGGCGAAGGGCAGTACCAGACCATTGTACAGCGTCGCCCAGGCAAGGTTCTCGATGATGATGCGGCGCGTGCGCTTGGCCAGTTTCAGGCCATCGATCAGGCTGCTCAGACGGTTCGACAGCAACACGGCGTCGGCGCTGGTTTTCGCCAGGTCGGACGCCGAACCCATGGCCACGCTGATATCGGCAGCGGCCAATACCGGTACGTCGTTGACGCCATCGCCGAGCATCAGCACGCGACGCCCTTCGCCGTGCAACTGCTTGAGCACGGCTAGCTTGGCATCCGGGGTCAGGCCACCACGGGCATCCTCGATGCCCAGTTGGCGCGCGACTTCGCCCACCATCGGCGAGCTGTCGCCAGAGAGCAGATGGATATGCCAGCCTCGGGCGCGGGCGGCGGCGATCAGTTGCGGGGCATCGTCACGCAGGCGGTCGTCGAGGACAAACCAGGCCAGCGGCCCCTGTTCATCGCCCAGCAGCAGCCATTGGCCGTGCTCGCTGGCAATCGGTGGTACGACCTGACCGCTCAGGGCGCAGACGAAGCTGGCCTCGCCAATGCGCAGCAGGCGGTCATCGACCAGGCCCTGCAGGCCCTGTCCCGGATGACTATCGACGGATTGCGCAGCGCGAGGTGCCTGGCTGAACGCGCGAGCGATGGGGTGTTCCGAGCGGTTCTCCAGTGCGGCGGCCAGGGCCAGGCACGTGCCCTCGTCGAGATCACGCAGCGGATGGATCGCCTTGAGCGTCAGGCGGCCTTCAGTCAGCGTGCCGGTCTTGTCCAGCACCAGGGTGTCGATCTGGTTGAGGCCTTCGAGCACATGACCACGGGTCAGCAGCATGCCCAGCTTGTGCAGGGTGCCGGTGGCGGTGGTCAGGGCGGTCGGTGTGGCCAGGGCCAGGGCGCAGGGGCAGGTGGCCACGAGCAGGGCGAGCACGACCCAGAAGGCGCGGCTGGAGTCGATCTGCCACCAGGCAAGGCCGACCACGGCGGCAGCTACCAGGATAAACAGCAGGAACCATTGCGAAACGCGGTCGGCGATTTCTGCCAGGCGCGGTTTTTCGCTCTGTGCTCGGTCCAGCAGGCGCACGATGGCGGACAGGCGAGTGGCATCACCGAGTGCCTGCACCTCGACGGTCAACGGACCTTCGACATTCAGCGTGCCGGCGATGACGCTGTCGCCGATACCGCGCGGCAGTGGCAGGTACTCGCCGGTAAGCAGCGATTCATCGACACTGGATTGGCCGACGAGGATGCGCCCGTCGGCGGGAATCAGCGAGCCGGGCTGGACCAGCACCTGCTCACCTTCTCGTAATTCGCTGAGCAGGATGCGCTGGCTCTGGCCATCTGCATCCAGGCGCAGGCAGGAGGCCGGCAACAGCTTGACCAGTTGCGCGGTAGCGGCGGCTGTGCGTTCTCGCGCACGGCGCTCGAGGTAGCGCCCGGCGAGCAGAAACAGCGCGAACATGCCGACTGCGTCGAAATACAGCTCGCCCTGGCCGGTGACGGTCGACCAGATACCGGCGACGTAGGCACCGCCGATGGCCAGCGAGACCGAGACGTCCATGGTCAGGTGGCGGGTGCGCAAGTCGCGCAGGGCGCCGCGGAAGAACTGGCCGCAGCAATAGAAGACGATGGGCGTGGTGAGGAACAGGCTGGTCCAGCGCAGGATCTTGTCCAGCTCTGGTGACAGGTCGATGTTGAATTCCGGCCAGGTGGCCATGGTCGCCATCATCACCTGCATCCACAGCAGTCCGGCCACGCCCAGCTCGCGCATGCGCCGGCGGTTCTCTGCGGCCATGCGCTCGGCGGCCTCGTCGGCGCGCCAGGGGTGGGCGGCGTAACCGATGCGGCGCAGTTCGGCAAGCAGCTTGCTCAGGGCGATCTGGCTGTCCTGCCAGCGCACCTGCAGGCGGTGGTTGGACAGGTTCAGGTGCGCTTCGGCCACACCCGCTACGCCGCGCAGGTGCTTCTCGATCAGCCAGCCGCAGGCGGCGCAGCTGATGCCTTCGATCAGCAACTGGGTTTCGCTCAGTTCGCCCTCGTGCTGGACGAAGGGCTGCTGTACATCGCTGCGGTCATACAGCGCCAGTTCGTCCGGCAGGGCGGCGGGCAGTGCCTGTGGGTTGGCCGCGTTCTCGCTGCGATGGCTGTAGTAATGCTCCAGGCCGCCAGCGACGATGGCTTCGGCCACGGCCTGGCAGCCGGGGCAGCACATTTCACGGGTCTGGCCGAGCACCTCGGCACGAAACTGGCTGCCGGCGGGAACCGGCAGGCCACAGTGATAGCAGGGAATAGGGGCGGGCATTGGCTGGGTCAGTAGGAGGGATTGTCACCGATCATGATGGTCTGGCCACCGGTGATGTTCTCTTCCTCGAAAAGGCGCCAGTTCTGGCTACCTTCCTGGCCGAGCAGTTCGACGAAGCGACGACCGCTGACCTCGTCGACCATCTGTCCACGGTACTGACCGTCAGCCGCCGGTTGCAGGATCACGCGGCGGTCGCGCTCCGGCTGGGTCGGCGAGATCAGGTTGAGAACGATCTGCTGCGGCTTGCTGTTGCCTTCCAGCGACAGCGTGGCGACGCCTGTGGTGTTGTCCAGCACCAGCTCGCCATGCAATTGCAGGCGCTCGGCCAATTTCTCGCGCTCCAGCGACTGGTTGATGCCCTTGCCGACATCGTAATAGTCGTCGGAGATCAGCCCTGGCGGGTTCTTGGTGGCGATGGTGAGCAGGGTCAGGCCCTGCACCACCGAGTAGCCCAGCAGGAACAGGATGAACCAGGGCCAGAACTGCTTGTACCAGGGTTTGACTGGCGATGGGGTTTGCTCGGTCATGCGTTTTCCATTGTCAGCGGACACTTGGGCCGATGAAGCGGCTGTCGGCGTCGTTCTTGATACTGGGGTCATCCGCGGATTGTACGTGGAAGACGATATTGTTGGCGCTCGACGGCAGCTTCTCCGGTGCGATGGACAGCTCGACCGGGAAGGAATACACCTCGCCAGCCAGGGCCCGCACTTCGCGCTTGCCTTCGTAGACCAGGCCGTCGAGGCCGTCGGCGCTGATCACGTAGGTCATGTCGCGCTGCGCCTTGTTCATGATCTTGAGGGTATAGACGTTCTCGATATGGCCGCGCTCGTTCTCACGGAACAGCACGCGGTCCTTGAGCACATCCAGCTCCACCAGCGGGCGATTGGCCACTGCCCAGGCGAACAGGCCGATCATGGCGACCAGCGCGACAGCGTATCCGATCAGGCGTGGGCGCAGCAGGTGGGTCTTGCGCCCGGACAGGTTATGTTCAGTGGTGTAGCTGATCAGTCCCTTGGGATAGTTCATCTTGTCCATGATGTCGTCGCAGGCATCGATGCAGGCGGCGCAGCCGATGCATTCGATCTGCAGGCCATCGCGGATGTCGATGCCGGTAGGGCAGACCTGGACGCACATCTTGCAATCGATGCAGTCGCCGAGGCCCTGCGCCTTGTAATCAGCGTCCTTCTTGCGAGGGCCGCGTGATTCGCCACGGCGCGGGTCGTAGGAGACGATCAGGGTGTCCTGGTCGAACATCACGCTCTGGAAGCGCGCATAGGGGCACATGTAGATGCACACCTGCTCGCGCAGGTAGCCGGCGTTGCCGTAGGTGGCGAGGGTGAAGAAGCCGATCCAGAAATAGGCCCAGCCGCTGGCTTCACCGGTGAAGATCTCGATGACCAGTTCGCGAATAGGCGTGAAGTAGCCGACGAAGGTGATGGCGGTCAGCAGCGACACGCCCACCCAGATGCCGTGCTTGGCCAGCTTGCGTCCCAGTTTCTTGCCGCTCAGGGGTTGCTTGTCCAGCTTCATGCGCTGGTTGCGGTCACCTTCGGTGACCTTCTCCGCCCACATGAATACCCAGGTGAACACGCTCTGCGGACAGGTGTAGCCGCACCAGACGCGACCGGCGAAAACGGTTATGAAGAACAGGCCGAAGGCGCAGATGATCAGCAGCCAGGACAGCAGCATGAAATCCTGCGGCCAGTAGCTGGCGCCGAAAATATGGAATTTGCGTTCGGGGAGGTTCCACCAGACCGCTTGGCGGCCGTTCCAACTCAGCCAGACGGTGCCGAAGAACAGCAGGAAGAGCAGGGCGCCGCCAGCGAGTCGCAGATTACGAAACAGGCCAGTGAACGCGCGGGTATAGATCTTCTCGCGGCTGGCGTAGAGATCGACGCTGGCATTCTTGGCAGAGGGAGGGGTGACGTCCTGTACGGGAATCTGTTCGCTCATCAATGCATACCACGGCGGTTGGTTGGCAGCCCGGGCCGATACGTGCCGGTCAGGGTCAATTCACGGTAGCTATATGGTACGCCTGAAAGACAACGCCCGGGTGCGACCAGCGGTCGCGACCCGGGCGTTCATTGACCCTTGTCAAAAGAGTCGTTTGTGCTTACTGCTCTTGTGCCTTGTGCGACAGGCTGTACACGTAGGCAGCCAGCAGGTGCACCTTGTCATTGCCGAGGAATTCTTCCTGAGCCGGCATGTTGCCGTGACGACCGTAGCGGATGCTCTGCTGCAGTTGTGCGTAGCTGCTGCCATAGATGAACGCTGCCGGGTTGGTCAGGTTTGGCGCGCCGAGGGCGTGCATACCGGTACCAGCCGGAGTGTGGCAGGCCGAGCAGACGGTGGCGAAAACCTGCTTGCCGGCTTCAATATCGGCTTCTACGCCTTCCGGCAGCTTGCGGCCGCCGAGTTCGGTGAGTACGTAGGCGGCGACGTTGCGCACGCCGTCTTCACCGATAACCGGACCCTGTGCAGGCATCATGCCCTGACGACCCTTGAGCAGGGTGGTCTTGATGGTTTCCGGCTCGCCGCCCCAGCGCCATTCGTTGTCTGTCAGGTTGGGGAAGCCGTAGCTGCCCTTGGCGTCAGAACCGTGGCACACGGAGCAGTTGGAGGCGAACAGGCGGCCACCCATTTTCAGGGCTTGCGCGTCCTTGGCCACTTCCTCGATCGGCATGGCAGCGTACTTGGCGAACAGCGGGCCGTATTGCTCATCGGCACGCGCCATTTCCTTTTCCCACTGGTGTACACCGGTCCAGCCGGAGTGACGCATGGAACCGTCAGCGATCTGCACGCCAGCAGCGAAAGGCGTTTCCTTTTCGCTGTCGACGTAGTCGTAGCCGGGCAGCAGGCCCTTGAAGTTACCCAGGCCTGGGTACAGGGCCAGGTAGCCGAGGGCGAAGATGATGGTGGCGACGAACAGCATGAACCACCACTTCGGCAGCGGGTTGTCATACTCCTCGATGCCGTCGAAGCTGTGGCCGACGGTTTCTTCGGTGGTTTCCTGGCGCTGGCCCTTGCGGGTGCCGAAGATCAGCCAGGTCAGGGCGAAGATGGTGCCCAGAGACAGAATGGTTACGTACCAACTCCAGAACGTGGTCATTGGTTATTGCTCCTGGAAGAGTCTTGATCGCGCTTGGACTCGGGCTTGGGATCGTCGGCGAAGGGCAGGTTGGCTGCTTCGTCGAAGCTCGATTTGCGTTTGCTGCTGTAGGCCCAGAGCACCACGCCGATGAAGGCGATGAAGACCACCGCCGTACCGATGCCGCGAATCATCCCGATGTCCATAGCGTCTTACCGTTTGTTCTTGATGGAAGTGCCGAGAACCTGCAGGTACGCGATCAGCGCGTCCATCTCGGTATTGCCTTTCACGGCATCACGAGCACCGGCGATATCTTCGTCGGTGTAGGGAATGCCGAAGCCACGCATGACTTCCATCTTCTTGGCGGTGTCGCGACCGTCGAGCTTGTTCTCCACCAGCCACGGGTAAGCGGGCATCTTCGACTCAGGCACGACGTTGCGCGGGTTATACAGGTGGGCGCGATGCCACTCGTCCGAGTAGCGGCCGCCGACGCGAGCCAGGTCCGGGCCGGTGCGCTTGGAGCCCCACAGGAACGGGTGATCCCAGACGCTTTCACCAGCGACGGAGTAGTGGCCGTAACGCTCGGTCTCGGCGCGGAACGGACGGATCATCTGCGAGTGGCAGCCAACGCAGCCTTCACGGATGTAGATATCGCGACCTTCCAGTTGCATCGCGGTGTAGGGCTTGAGGCCTTCCACCGGCTCATTGGTGACGTCCTGGAAGAACAGTGGGACGATCTGGGTCAGGCCGCCGATGCTGACGGCAATCACCATCAGCAGCGCCATCAGGCCGATATTCTTCTCGATGATTTCGTGTTTCATCAGTGAGCTACTCCGGCGGGAATCTGCGCAGCCGCTTCGTATTCAGCCGGCTTGGCGGCACGCACGGTGCGGAAGGTGTTGTAGGCCATCAGCAGCATGCCTGCGACGAAGAAGGCGCCGCCGATCATGCGTACGACATAGCCCGCATGGCTGGCCTCCAGCGCTTCGACGAAGGAGTAGGTGAGGGTGCCGTCCTCGTTGACTGCGCGCCACATCAGGCCCTGGGTGATGCCGTTGACCCACATCGAGGCGATGTACAGCACGGTACCGATGGTGGCCAGCCAGAAGTGGGTGTTGATCAGGGCGATGCTGTGCATCTGCTCGCGACCGAAGACTTTCGGGATCAGGTGATACAGCGAGCCGATGGAGATCATCGCTACCCAGCCGAGGGCGCCAGCGTGCACGTGGCCGATGGTCCAGTCGGTGTAGTGGGACAGGGCGTTGACGGTCTTGATGGCCATCATCGGGCCTTCGAAGGTGCTCATGCCGTAGAAGGCCAGAGACACCACCAGAAAGCGCAGGATCGGGTCGGTGCGCAGCTTATGCCAGGCGCCGGACAGGCTCATCATGCCGTTGATCATGCCGCCCCAGCTTGGTGCCAGCAGGATGACCGACATGGCCATACCCAGGGACTGTGCCCAGTCCGGCAGGGCGGTGTAGTGCAGGTGGTGCGGGCCGGCCCAGATGTACAGGGTGATCAGCGCCCAGAAGTGCACGATGGACAGGCGATACGAATAGATCGGACGCTCGGCCTGCTTGGGCACGAAGTAGTACATCATGCCCAGGAAGCCGGTGGTCAGGAAGAAGCCCACGGCGTTGTGGCCGTACCACCACTGGATCATCGCGTCGGTCGCGCCGGCATAGGCCGAGTACGACTTGAACAGGCTTACCGGCATGGCGGCGCTGTTGACGATGTGCAGCATCGCGGTCACGAGGATGAACGCACCGAAGAACCAGTTGCCCACATAAATGTGCTTGGTCTTGCGCTTGACGATGGTGCCGAAGAACACCAACAGATAGGTGATCCAGACGATGCCCAGGAGGACGTCGACCGGCCACTCGAGCTCGGCGTATTCCTTGGAGCTGGTGTAGCCCATCGGCAGGGTGATCACCGCCAGGACGATGACCGCCTGCCAGCCCCAGAAGGTGAAGGCAGCCAGACCGTCGGAGATCAGGCGCGTCTGGCAGGTGCGCTGGACCACGTAATACGAAGTCGCAAACAGTGCGCATCCGCCAAAGGCGAAGATCACCGCGTTGGTGTGCAGTGGGCGCAGACGGCCGAAGCTTGTCCACGGCAGGTTTAGGTTGAGTTCCGGCCACACGAGTTGTGCGGCGATGAACACGCCTAGACCCATGCCAATGACCCCCCAGATCACCGTCATAATGGCGAACTGGCGGACCACCTTATAGTTATAAGCAGTCTGACTGATTGCTGTGCTCATGCTAGGGGTTCCACGGTTAATGGAGTTTTATGGGGCAAAAATCGGCGGCAAGTATGTAGAAAGCAAGTAGCCATTGCAACGTAACGTGCCGACGCGAATAGGGTTTCAGAGCCTTTCGCGAGCCGTTCACGACGGCCTCGGAAACAGCTCTGGCGGCTTTTGGCGCAACCAGTTTGCGCAGCGCTAAGAAAGGATCGCCTTAGAGTTGTGGCAAATGGCGACTGAAAGGCAGCTTAGCCCAGATCAAGTAGATTGCAGGGCTATTGGTCGGCAGGTGCGACACTGGGTCGCATATTTATAAGGAGGGGCCGGCGACCGTGATTCGGTCGCCGGTAAAGTGGAGGGGTTACTTGTTTTCGCCCTGGCTCAGCTTGAGCACGTAGGCGGCCAGCAGGTGAGCCTTGTCATTGCCGAGGAAGTCACCCTGGGCAGGCATGTTGCCGCTGCGACCATAACGAATGGTCTGCTGCAGTTGGGCGAAGCTGCTGCCGTAGATGAAAGCACTGGGCTGAGTCAGGTCCGGCGCACCCATCACGGCCATACCGGTACCGGCCTGGGTGTGGCAGGCGGAGCAGAGCGTGGTGAAGATCTGCTTGCCGGCGGCGACGTCGGCCTGCGCATCTGCCGGCAACTCGCGACCGCCCAGCTCGGTGAGGACGTAGGCGGCGACATTGCGTACGCCATCTTCGCCGATCATCGGGCCTTGTGCCGGCATTACGCCCATGCGGCCATGCAGGATCGTGGTCTTGATGGTCTCCGGCTCGCCGCCCCAGCGCCAGTTGCTGTCGGCCAGGTTGGGGAAGCCATAGCTACCTTTGGCGTCGGAGCCATGGCAGACCGAGCAGTTGGAGGCGAACAGACGTCCACCCATCTTCAGTGCACGCTCGTCCTTGGCGACTTCCTCGATGGGCATGGCGGCGTACTTGGCGAAGATCGGGCCGTACAGCTCGTCGGCACGATCCATTTCGCGCTGCCACTGGTTGACCTGGGTCCAGCCATCCTCGTAGCCCGGCAGCAGGCCCTTGAAGTTGCCCAGGCCCGGGTAAAGCAGCAGGTAACCAACGGAAAACACCAGTGTGCCGAGGAACAGCATGAACCACCACTTGGGCAGTGGGTTGTCATACTCCTCGATGCCATCGAAGGAGTGTCCCATGGTCTGCTCGGTCGGGTTCTTGTGCACTTCGCTCTTGCGGGTGGCGAAGATCAGCCAGAACAGCGCGACCAGCGAGCCCACGGTCAGCAGGGTGATGTACCAGCTCCAGAAGGTGGTCATGCTTGGGTCCTCGAAACGGCGGGCTTGGGCTCATCAGCGAAGGGCAGGTTGGCCGCTTCGGCGAAGGCGTCGCGGCGTTTGCCGCTGTAGGCCCAGAGGGTGACGGCGGTGAAGGCGATCAGTACCAGCGCGGTGCCTAGGCCGCGCAGGGTGCCGATATCGATTAGCTCGAACATGGCGCTCACCTCTTGTTCTTCACGGCGGTGCCAAGCACCTGCAGGTAGGCGACCAGAGCATCCATCTCGCTCTTGCCCTTGACCGCGTCGCTGGCAGCGGCGATGTCTTCTTCGCTGTAGGGCACGCCCAGAGTGCGCATAACGCTCATCTTCTTGGCAGTGTCCTTGCCATCGAGGCTCTGCTCCACCAGCCAGGGGTAGGCGGGCATGATCGACTCCGGCACGACGTTGCGCGGGTTGTACAGGTGCGCACGATGCCACTCGTCCGAGTAGCGGGCACCAACACGGGCCAGGTCCGGACCGGTGCGCTTGGAACCCCAGAGGAAGGGGTGATCCCAGACGCTCTCGCCAGCGACGGAGTAGTGGCCGTAGCGCTCGGTCTCGGCGCGGAACGGACGGATCATCTGCGAGTGGCAGCCGACGCAGCCTTCACGGATGTAGATGTCGCGGCCTTCCAGTTGCAGTGCGGTGTAGGGTTTGAGGCCATCGACCGGCTCGTTGGTGACGTCCTGGAAGAACAGCGGGACGATCTGCGTCAGGCCACCAACGCTGACCGCAAGGATCATCACCAGCGCCATCAGGCCGATGTTCTTCTCGAGAATCTCGTGTTTCATCAGTGGGCTCCTTCTACCGAGAACTGCGCAGCGGCTTCCATCTCGGTTGACTTGGCGCTACGTACGGTCAGCCAGACGTTCCAGGCCATCAGCAGCATGCCGGCGAAGAAGATCGCGCCGCCGATCACCCGCACCACGAAGCCGACATGGCTGGCTTCCAGCGCTTCGACGAAGGAGTAGGTGAGGGTGCCGTCTTCGTTGACTGCGCGCCACATCAGGCCCTGAGTGATGCCGTTGACCCACATCGAGGCGATGTACAGCACGGTGCCGATGGTGGCCAGCCAGAAGTGGCTGTTGATCAGGGCCAGGCTGTGCATCTGCTCGCGACCGAACACCTTGGGGATCAGGTGGTAGAGCGAGCCGATCGATACCATGGCGACCCAGCCGAGGGCGCCAGCGTGCACGTGGCCGATGGTCCAGTCGGTGTAGTGGGACAGGGCGTTGACGGTCTTGATGGCCATCATCGGGCCTTCGAAGGTGCTCATGCCGTAGAAGGCCAGGGACACCACCAGAAAGCGCAGGATCGGGTCGGTACGCAGTTTGTGCCAGGCACCCGAGAGGGTCATCATGCCGTTGATCATGCCGCCCCAGGAGGGTGCCAGGAGGATCAACGACATCACCATGCCGAGGCTCTGGGCCCAGTCCGGCAGTGCGGTGTAGTGCAGGTGGTGCGGGCCAGCCCAGATGTACACCGCGATCAGCGCCCAGAAGTGGACGATGGACAGGCGGTAGGAGTAGACCGGGCGGCCGGCCTGCTTGGGCACGAAGTAATACATCATCCCCAGGAAGCCGGCGGTCAGGAAGAAGCCCACGGCGTTGTGGCCATACCACCACTGCACCATGGCGTCGGTGGCACCCGCATACAGCGAATAGGACTTGGTCAGGGTGACCGGAATCTCCAGGTTATTGACGATGTGCAGGATGGCCACGGTAAGAATGAATCCACCGAAGAACCAGTTGCCTACGTAGATGTGACTGACCTTGCGCTGCATCACCGTGCCGAAGAACACGATGGCGTAAGCGACCCAGACGATGGTGATCAGAATGTCGATCGGCCACTCCAGTTCGGCATATTCCTTGGAACTGGTCCAGCCCAGGGGGAGGCTGATGGCAGCGAGCAGGATCACCAGTTGCCAGCCCCAGAAGGTGAAGGCAGCCAGTTTGGGTGCGAACAGCGTGGTCTGACAGGTGCGCTGTACCGAGTAAAAGCTGGTGGCGAACAGGGCGCATCCGCCGAAGGCGAAGATCACCGCATTGGTGTGTAGCGGGCGCAGACGGCCGAAGCTGGTCCACGGTAGGTTCAAGTTCAGTTCGGGCCAGGCCAGCTGGGCAGCGATGAATACGCCGAGTCCCATGCCGACGATGCCCCAAACCACCGTCATAATGGCGAACTGGCGAACCACCCTGTAGTTATAGGCGGAACGGGTTGTTGTGTTCATGTCTGGGCTTCCATCCACGGTTATGGCAGAGCGTCCGATACCCGTGGCACCCCTAGGCATGAGCAGGCCACGAACACCACGGATATCGACGCGAGGCAAGCATGAGCAAAGGGTCATCTGGGTTTATTGACGCCGGTCAATGTGAGCTGGGACTACCGTGGTTGTGGGACGAACCGCCGCAGGCGGCATTGGCTACCTTGATCCTTGCCCATGGCGCCGGTGCGCCGATGGACAGCGCGTTCATGCAACACATGGCGCAAGGCCTGGTGTCACGCGGCGTACGCGTGGTGCGCTTCGAGTTCGCCTACATGGCCCAGCGGCGGGCAGACGGGCGCAAACGACCGCCCAATCCGCAGGCGCAACTGCTGCAGCAATGGCGCGAAGTACATACCCAGGTGCGCCAACGGGTCGCAGGGCCTGTGGCCATTGGCGGCAAGTCCATGGGTGGGCGCATGGCCAGTCTGCTGGCGGACGAGTTGGGCGCCTCGAAGCTGATCTGTCTGGGCTATCCCTTCTACGCGGCTGGCAAGCCGGAAAAGCCACGAGTTGCCCATCTCGCTGAGCTGCGCACGCCAACGCTGATCATCCAGGGGGAGCGCGACGCGTTGGGCAATCGCGAGACCGTTGCGGGTTACGAGATTTCAGCGGCCATCTCGCTGCACTGGCTGAAGGCAGCCGATCATGATCTCAAGCCATTGAAGGCATCCGGCTTCAGCCATGAGCAGCATCTGCAGACGGCAGTCGGATCGATCGCGGCCTATCTTGGTGCGTGCTGAGCAAGAGCTTCATCCGCTTGCTGCTTCCCGTAGCCTGGATGGCATCCATGTCTATGCCGCGAACAGCCCCGGATTCTATCCGGGCTACACAGGTTCATGCGGATGCTTGGTCCTCGCATAGTCGGTGCAAAAGCGGTTGCGCTTGACCGGTCGGTCACGCAATGTGACAGCCAAGTGTCCGGGGTCGCTGCTGGGCAGGGCTGCAGGCTTTTTGCCTACACCGCGCACTGTCATGGCCAGCGATTTTTGTTGTGCCACGCAATGGGGCGGCATCTCATGACAGAAACATTGTGCCGCACCATTACGGTGCTTTTTGTTTTGGTTTTGTTGGTATCTGTTTGAAGTTAAAGGATTAATTGTGCTGGCTCGGGCCTTGCAGAGGATGCTGCAAGTCCGGGTGACAAGGAGTACGGCATGGCCCGCACCTTTTATGACGAGATGTACGACGCGAGCGGCGCTGTCCGCCCGCACTACCGCGAATTTGCCCGCTGGTTGGCAGAAACGCCGGGCGATCTGTTGGCTCAGCGCCGCCGAGAAGCCGACCTTCTGTTCCACCGCGCCGGGATTACCTTCACCCTTTACGGGGATGATCAGGGCACCGAGCGCCTGATCCCCTTCGACATCATTCCCCGCTCCATCCCCGCCAGCGAATGGCGCGTCGTCGAACGCGGCTGTATCCAGCGCGTGCAGGCGCTCAACCTGTTCCTTGCCGACCTTTACCACGACCAGCGCATCATCAAGGCGGGCATCATTCCGGCCGAGCAGGTGCTGGCCAACGAGGGCTACCAGATGGCCATGCAGGGCCTCGACCTGCACCGCGACATCTACGCGCACATCGCCGGGGTCGACCTGGTACGTGACGGCGACGGCAGCTACTACGTGCTGGAAGACAACCTGCGCACCCCCAGCGGTGTGAGCTACATGCTCGAAGACCGCAAGATGATGATGCGCCTGTTCCCCGAGTTGTTCGCCGCGCAGCGCGTGGCGCCGGTGGATCATTACCCCAATCTGCTGCTCGATGCGCTGAAGAGTTCCAGCCCGCTGGACAACCCCACGGTCGTGGTGCTGACGCCGGGCCGCTTCAACAGTGCCTACTTCGAGCACGCTTTCCTCGCCCGTGAGATGGGGGTGGAGCTGGTAGAGGGGGCCGACCTGTTCGTGCGCGACGACAAGGTCTACATGCGCACCACCGCCGGTGCGCGGCAGGTGGACGTGATCTATCGCCGCCTCGATGACGCCTTCCTCGACCCGCTGGCCTTCAATCCTGATTCGATGCTCGGCGTGGCGGGGCTGCTGTCGGCCTACCGCTCGCGCAACGTGGTGTTGGCCAACGCCATCGGCACCGGCGTGGCCGACGACAAGTCGATCTACCCCTATGTCGGCGACATGATCCGCTTCTATCTGGACGAAGAACCGATCCTCAAGAACGTGCCGACCTGGCAGTGCCGCAAGCCGGAGGAACTGTCCCACGTGCTGGCCAACCTGTCCGAACTGGTGGTCAAGGAGACTCAAGGTTCTGGCGGCTACGGCATGCTGGTCGGCCCGGCGGCGAGCAAGGCCGAGATCGAGAGCTTTCGCGCGCGCCTGATCGCCAAGCCGGAGGCCTATATCGCCCAGCCGACGTTATGCCTGTCGACCTGCCCGACCTTCGTCGAGCGCGGTATCGCACCGCGCCATATCGACCTGCGCCCATTCGTCCTGACCGGTCGCGAAACCCGCCTGGTGCCGGGTGGCCTGACGCGCGTGGCACTGCGTGAAGGCTCGCTGGTGGTCAACTCGTCGCAAGGTGGCGGGACCAAGGATACCTGGGTAGTGGAGGACTGATCATGTTGAGTAGAACTGCCTCCGATCTGTACTGGATGTCGCGTTACCTGGAACGTGCCGAGAACCTGGCGCGCATGCTCGACGTCAGCTACTCGCTTTCGCTGATGCCACAGGACGGCCGTGGCGACGGCCTTGATGAGTTGGCCATGCCGCTGCTGATCACCGGCACCCTGGACGACTACCTGGAACGTCACGGCCCGCTGCACGGCGAGCGCATGCTGCACTTCTTCGCGCTCGATGCCAGCAACCCCGGGAGTATCTACTGTTGCCTGCAGGCTGCACGCAGCAACGCCCATGCAGTGCGCGGACGGATCACCGCCGACATGTGGGAGAACATCAACGCCAGCTGGCTGGAGATGCGCGGCATTGCCGAGCAGGGCCTGGGGCGCTACGGCATCAGCCGCTTCTGCGAGTGGGTCAAGGAGCGTTCGCACCTGTTTCGCGGAGCCACCTTCGGCACCATCATGCGTGGCGAGGCCTATCGCTTCATTCGCCTGGGCACCTTCATCGAGCGGGCCGACAACACCCTGCGCCTGCTCGATGCGCGCTACGAAATGCTCGGCGAGGAGATCGACGAGCTGGAGGAGCGCACCGCGCGCAGCTACTACCAGTGGAGTGCGTTGCTGCGCGCGTTGTCCTCGTTCGAGGCCTTCGCCGAGAGCTATCGCGGCTCGCCACGCACGCGCAAGGTTGCCGAACTGCTGCTGTTGCGCCCGGACGTGCCGCGCTCGCTGCGTGCGTGCATGGAAGAACTCAACCTGATGCTCGCCGGTCTACCCGGAGAGAATGGTCGACCGGCGCAGCGCCTGGCCGCCGAACTGGATGCGCGACTGCGCTACACCAGTATCGACGAAGTGCTCGACGAAGGCCTGCACGCCTGGCTTACCGACTTCATCCTGCTGGTGCGCCAGCTTGGCAACACCATCCATACGTCCTACCTGGAGGTCGCATGAGACTCTCGATCAGCCATGACACCACCTACCATTACGATGATCAGGTGCGCGCGAGCATCCAGTACTTGCGCCTGACCCCGCACGACAGTGAGCGCCAGCAGGTGCTCAGTTGGCAGCTCGATCTGCCGCGCCCGGTGCATGCTCAGCTCGATCCCTACGGCAACATCCTGCATGTGCTGACCCTGGACGAGCCGCACGAGTCCATCGTCATCGGCGCGCGTGGTCAGGTGGACATCGACGAAACCTGCGAGGCCGAGCATGAGCGTCAGTCGGCGCTGCCGTTCCTGCGTTTTACCCGACTGACCCAGGCCGACGATGCCATTCGCGAATTCGCCGCGCAGCAGAGCAAGGCGCGTGCGGATCGCAACGGTTTGATCGACCTGATGCATGCGCTCAATGCCCATATCGCCTACCAGCCGGGCATCACCGAGGTAGACACCAGTGCCGCCGAGGCTTTCGCTGGCCGGCGTGGCGTTTGCCAGGATCACACCCATGCCTTCCTCGCCTGCGCGCGTAGCCTTGGCGTGCCGGCGCGCTACGTGTCGGGCTACCTGTACACCGATGACGCCGAGCACCTGGCCAGCCATGCCTGGGCCGAGGCCTGGGTGGGCGACGCCTGGTACAGCTTCGACGTGACCAACTGCCTGGCGCGCCCGGAACGTCACCTCAAGCTGGCTGTGGGCCTGGATTATCTTGATGCCTGCCCGGTACGCGGCATGCGCCGTGGCGGCGGTTGCGAGCAGATGCACGCGCAGGTGCAGGTCGCGCCCTTGCTGCAGGTGCGCCAGCAGTGAGATGCCGATAGGCGGTCATGACGTAGGGTGCGCCGCGTGCAGCGCAGACGCCGCGCCACAACACCGGTGCGCACGGCGCACCCTGCCCGCAGGTTACAGGGCGTTCTTGCGCTGGGCCATGTGCCGCAGGTAGGCGATCAATTGTTCCAGCTCAGCAGGTGGCAATACCTGCTCATTGAACGCCGGCATGCGCCCCTGCGGCCAGCGCCGCAGGCTCTGCGGGGCACGGATGTACTGGCGTAGAAAATCGCCTGTGAAGTATTCGGTCGGGTTGTGCGGGATGTTCAGGTCTGGGCCGAACTCGGAGTCGCCCGCGCCATTGAGGCGATGGCAAGCCATGCAGTTCTTCTGATAGGCGGCGAAGCCTGCCTGGATTTCAGAGTCTGCATCCGTGGCCGGTAGCAGGGCAGGGAAGCGCTGCTCGACGGGCGCCAGCTGACGAATCCTGGCGACCTGAAATGGCCACTGCTCCGGACCGATCTGGCTAGCGGCGGCATTGGTCCAGACCAGATAGAAGGGGCCAGCGCTGGGTTTGCCCTGCGCCAGTGGCGGCCAGGGATGTTGTGGATCTTCGATGGCCAGCCAGGCCTTCGCTCCTTCCTTGGTCAGCAGGATCGCGGCGGGTAGTTCTGCGGCAAAGCCGTCCTGGGCCACGGCCTGCAGGTGGTCGCCGGGCGCAGCACCCTCCAGCAATGCTCTTATTGGAACGGCGCGGTACTGCATGGGACGCTTGTAGCTGACGTCATTGGCGATATCAATATCCCGAGCTTGCGGGTGGTTCAGCAGTTCACTGCTGCTCCACGTGTGCTGGCCGTTGTTGAGCTGCACCTCGAACTCGGCAGCCTGCGCAACGCTGCTCAGGATGGTCAACGTCAGAAGCAGGGCGGCTTTCATTCGTCGTTGTTCAGCAACGGCAGCAGCTCGTCATAGGCGCCGGCATTGATCACTCGGGTGTAGCCCATTTCTTCCAGGCTCTGCTGGGCCAGGGCCGAGCGACGTCCGCTGCGGCAATACAACACCAGCGGCCGATCTTTATCCGGGGCGACGCTGGCGATGTGCGCGGCGATTTCTTCGTGGCCGATGCGGATCGCACCAGGCAGTGCGCCCTCTGCGAATTCCTCGGCGCTGCGTACATCGATCAGCAGACTATCGCTTTGCTGCAGAGCGGAAATGGCCGCTGTCTGGTCGATTCCACTTGCTTGGGCAGTGAACAGAACGAGCAGGCCGGAGAGTAAGAGAATCAGGCGCATAGCGTGCTCCAGAGTAAATTGATGAGCCCGGCATCATTGCCCGAGCCTTTCGTGCAGTCTAGGATGCCTCGCTCGACGTGACGGGAGTAGTAGATGTTAGCCGAGCTGTTCGCTGTTTTGGCCCCGGTACTGATTGCAGCGGGCATTGGATATGGCTGGACGCGCAGCGGTCACGCCTATCCCACCGATTTCGTCGCGCGCCTGGTGCTCAATATCGGCACGCCCTGCCTGGTGCTGTCGACACTGAGCCGGGCGGAACTGGATCTTGGCGCGTTCTCGCAGATGGCGCTGGCCTGCGTACTGGTGACCTGTGCCATGGGCGCGATTGGCTGGTTGCTGAGTCGTTTGTTCGCTATCGACTGGAAAGTCCTGGTGCCGGCCTACCTGTTCCCGAACTCGGGCAACATGGGCCTGCCGATGGCGCTTTTCGCCTTCGGTGAGCCCGGCCTGGCGTTGGCGGTGGCGTTCTTCCTGGTGCTGTCGGTGGGGCATTTCAGTATCGGTATGCTGCTGTCCGGGGCTGAGGGTTCACTCAAGGGCTTGTTGCTCAACCCGATCATGATCAGTCTGGCGCTGGTGCTTCCGGTGCTGTTTCTCGATTTCGAACTGCCGCGCTGGCTGGCCAACACTGTCGACCTGTTGGGTGGGATGACCATTCCCATGATGCTGATCACGCTGGGCGTTTCGCTGGCCAGTATTCGCGTGCAGCATCTGGGCAATGGCCTGTTGCTGGGCTTGCTGCGCATTCTCTGTGGTGCGGCACTGGGCTGGATCATCGGCTGGGCTGTCGGCCTGCAGCCGTTGGCGCATGCCGTACTGGTGCTGCAATCGTCGATGCCGGTGGCGGTGTTCAACTACCTGTTCGCCGTGCGCGCCGGTCGTTCACCGGAGCAGGTCGCCAGTCTGGTGCTCTGTTCGACGCTGCTGGCCTTCGTGCTGATTCCGCTGCTATTGGCGTGGTGGATACCCGCACTGCGCTGAGCGCGCTACGGCGTCGGCACAGTGGCGGGAGCTGTGGAGGTTCAACTGACCAGACGGGTCAGATTGGGAAGGATCAGGATGACCGCCGTGGCGAAAAGGATGACGCCAGCCTGACGGTATTTCGGCTGTTTGAACATGGCCGTATGCCTTTTGTTGTTGCCTGCCATCCCTGACGTCAACCCTTCGGGTCGTCGCCAGCGACGTCAAGAATTGCTCCCGGCAATTTTTTGTTATGGGGGTGGCGTCGGCGCCTGCCGCACTGCCTGGCGGGTCGCTACGTCACGTCTGGGCGTTGTTCTGCTTCACCACCCCGGCATGACCCGGCGGCGGCTCCCTGCGCCGCTTTCTGCTGCGCGCATGAATAACTCTAGGGTTGGCGTCACAACCTACTTAGATGACTTGGTTTCTAGCCAAGGCTTTCTAGAAAGCTCGAGCTATGTGCGTCGTCGTTGAACATGCCGCAGACCTTGAAGCAGACGGCCTGCTCGCCCTTGCAGTTGTCAGTTCGAGCAAACGACCGTTCGTCTGAGCTCAGCGGTCAATGGTGCTGAGCGCTTAGGTCATTGAGCGCTGATGTCCCGGCGTTATGGTAAGCAGGCTCAATAAGAACAGGCGTGGCCAGGGCATGATGTTCCGCCAGCGCCGTAATAGTCTCCGAGGACGCCATGACCGAAGCATATATTTTCGACGCGGTGCGCACGCCCCGTGGCAAGGGCAAGAAAGACGGTGCGCTGTACAGCGTCAAACCCGTCCAGCTGGTTGCCGGCCTGCTCAACGCCCTGCAAACGCGCAATGACCTGGATACCAGCCAGGTGGACGACATCGTTCTGGGCTGCGTGACACCGGTGGGCGACCAGGGCGCCGATATTGCCAAGACCGCCGCCTTGGTCGCGGACTGGGACGTCTGCGTCGCCGGTGTGCAGCTCAACCGTTTCTGTGCGTCGGGGCTGGAAGCGGTGAACATGGGCGCGATGAAGGTGCGCTCCGGCTTCGAGGATCTGGTGGTGGTCGGTGGCGTGGAGTCCATGTCGCGCGTGCCCATGGGGTCGGATGGCGGCGCCTGGGTGATGGACCCGGAAACCAACATTCACAGCAACTTCGTGCCGCAGGGTATCGGCGCCGACCTGATCGCCACCCTGGAGGGCTTCAGCCGCGCCGATGTCGATGCCTTCGCCCTGCGCTCGCAGCAGAAGGCCGCGCGTGCCAGTGCCGATGGTGCGTTCGCCAGGTCGCTGGTGCCTGTGACCGACCAGAACGGCATCGTGCTGCTCGACCATGACGAGTTCATTCGCGGCGACTCGACTCTGGAAGGTTTGGGTAAGCTCAAACCGAGTTTCGAGATGATGGGGCAGATGGGCTTTGACGCCACCGCGCTTCGCGTATACAGCCATGTCGAGCGCATTGAGCACGTGCATACGCCGGGCAACAGCTCCGGCATCGTCGATGGCGCGGCGCTGATGCTGATCGGCTCCGAGGCCAAGGGCAAGGAGCTGGGGCTGAAGCCCCGTGCGCGCATCGTCGCCACCGCCGTGACCAGCACCGACCCTACCATCATGCTCACCGGCCCGGCGCCGGCCACGCGAAAGGCGCTGGCCAAGGCGGCGCTGTCCATCGACAACATCGATCTGTTCGAGGTCAACGAGGCCTTCGCCTCGGTGGTGATGAAGTTCATGAAGGACATGGGCGTCAGCGAGGACAAGGTCAACGTCAATGGCGGTTCCATCGCCATGGGTCACCCGCTGGGTGCCACCGGTTGCGCCATCCTCGGCACGCTGCTCGATGAACTGGAAAAGCGTCAGTTGCGCTACGGCCTGGCCACGCTCTGCGTCGGCGGCGGTATGGGCATCGCGACCATCATCGAACGTATCTAAGGAGCTATCACGGGCTACTGCGCTCGGCCATGCGGCGTTGGAAATCCTCCGGAAATGCTCATTTGCTACAGCAAACTCCGCTTTCCGAATGATTTCCGCCTTGCCTGACCGTCGCTCGTGACGCCCCTGAAGCGCTCCCCGAACATTGGGAAGTGAATGAAATGACTGACGCCATCCGTTACGAAAAAGGCCAGGACAATATCGTCGTCCTGACCATGGACATGCCCGGCCAGAGCGCCAACACCATGAACGCGATGTACCGCGAGGCCATGGGCCAGGTCGTTGATCGCCTGGAAGCGGAAAAGGATTCGATCACCGGGGTGATCGTCACCTCGGCGAAGAAGACCTTCTTTGCTGGCGGCGATCTCAACGAGCTGATCAAGGTCACCCAGGCCGAGGCCCAGGGCTTTTACGAGATGATCCTGAAGATCAAAGGGCAGCTGCGTCGCCTGGAAACCCTCGGCAAGCCGGTGGTCGCCGCCATCAACGGTGCGGCGCTGGGCGGCGGTTGGGAAATCGCCTTGGCCTGCCACCACCGCATTGCCCTCAACGAGAGCCACGTGCAGCTTGGCCTGCCTGAAGTCACCCTGGGCCTGCTCCCCGGCGGCGGCGGTGTAGTACGCATGGTGCGCCTGCTCGGCCTGGAAAAAGCGCTGCCCTACCTGGCCGAAGGCAAGAAGGTACGCCCGGAGGCAGCGCTCAAGGCCGGCCTGATCCACGATCTGGTCAGCGATCGCGACGACATGTTGACCAAGGCGCGTGCCTGGATCGCCGCCAACCCGACCGCCAAGCAGCCCTGGGACGTGCAGGGCTACAAGATCCCAGGCGGTACGCCAAGCTCACCGAACGTGGCGCAGATGCTGGCCATCGCCCCGAGCGTGCTGCGCGACAAGACCAAGGGCTGTTTCCCGGCACCGGAGAAGATCATGTGCGCGGCCGTAGAAGGTGCGCAGGTCGACTTCGATACCGCTCAGATCATCGAGGCGCGCTACTTCACCGAGCTGACCTGCGGTCAGGTGGCGAAGAACATGATCGGCACCTTCTGGTTCCAACTGAACGAGATCAATGCCGGTGGCTCGCGCCCGCAGGGCTACCCGAAAACCCAGACGAAGAAGGTCGGCGTGCTCGGTGCCGGCATGATGGGCGCCGGTATCGCCTACGTATCGGCAGCGGCCGGCATCGAAGTGGTGCTCAAGGATGTTTCCGTCGAAGCTGCGGAGAAGGGCAAGGCCTACTCGGCCAAGTTGCTGGGCAAGAAGGTCAGCAAGGGCCATATAAGTGCCGAGCAGCGCGATGTCTTCCTGGCACTGATCAAGGCCACCGATAGCGAGTCAGACTTCGAGGGCTGTGACCTGATCATCGAAGCGGTGTTCGAGGACCGTGCGCTCAAGGGCAAGGTCACCGCTGCCGCCGAGGCCGCGGCGCTGAGCGATGCGCTGATCGCCACCAACACCTCGACGCTGCCGATCTCCGGCCTGGCGACTGCCGTGGCCAAACCGGAGAAATTCATCGGCTTGCACTTCTTCAGCCCGGTGGACAAGATGCCGCTGGTGGAGATCATCCGCGGCGAGAAGACCAGCGATGAGACGCTGGCGCGTGGCTTCGATTACGTCATGCAGATCAAGAAGACGCCCATCGTGGTCAACGACAGCCGTGGCTTCTTCACCTCGCGGGTGTTCGGCACCTTCACCAACGAAGGCCTGGCCATGCTGGGCGAAGGCGTCAGCGCGGCGATGATCGAGAACGAAGCGCGTAAGGCCGGCATGCCAGTCGGCCCGCTGGCGATCAGCGATGAAGTGTCGCTGAGCCTGATGAATCATATCCGCCAGCAGACCATCAAGGATCTGGCCGCCGAAGGCAAATCCATCCCCGAGCACCCGGCTTTTGCCGTGATCGATCTCATGCTGGGTGAGTACAAACGACCGGGCAAGGCGGCCGGAGGCGGTTTCTACGACTACCCGGCGGGCGGCAAGAAGCACCTGTGGCCTGAACTCAAGGCGCGTTTCGAGAAGGCCGATGCGCAAATCTCGCAGGAGGACGTGCGCGACCGCATTCTGTTCATCCAGGCCATCGAAACCGTGCGCTGCGTGGAGGAGGGCGTGCTGAAGTCGGTGGCCGACGCCAACATCGGCTCGATCTTCGGCATCGGCTTCGCCGCCTGGACCGGCGGTGCACTGCAGTTCATCAATCAGTATGGGGTGAAGGACTTCGTCGCTCGTGCGCAGTACCTGGCCGAGCAGTACGGCGAGCGCTTTCTGCCGCCAGCGCTGCTGCTGGAGAAGGCCGCCAAGGGCGAGGCCTTCTAAGCTGCACGCTCAGCCGGACTCCGTAGAGTGCGCCATGCGCACCAAGCATCAGCTAGCACGCAACGAGAAACGGCCCGTAAGGGCCGTTTCCATTTGGGTCAGTCTTCCAACTGGTCGCGAAGCATCTGGCCGCTCTTGCCGTCGATGCGAAACTCGTAGAGACGGCCATCCTGTTTCAGGCCTTCGCCTTCCCAGTAGCCATCATTGTCGGCTTCGATCTTGTGCAGTTCGGTATAGCCAGCTGCACGTGCCCTGCTCAGGGCATCCTCGATGCTGATCCAGTCACTGCCGGGGCGGTCCGCCAGGGCGTTACCGGCCAGCAGGAGACTGCCTGCGAGCAGGGCGATCAGGTTGCGTGTACGCATGGACTGGCTCCTCTTTCCGTTGAAGATACCCGAAGGAGTCTAGATCATCGTGACTTCACGCTGCCTGGCACCAGCCCTGGCGAATGCACACGGCCTCGTGGATCGCCACCATCTCGCTGTGACGGGTCGGCATACGCAGGGTCAGCATGCTGCCATCATCGAGCTGCAGGGCGGCTTCGGTTTCGAATTGCAGGCTGCCATCTTGCAGGTGGGCGTAAGTGACGCCGTAGGCGTCCAGGCTGAGTTGGCTATGCATGGCTGCTCTCCTGGGTTGTCTCAGCTCGGACGAACGTCGCGGGCTGCAGTTGCAGCGTGCTCGGGACGAGCCGGTGCAGTGGCCTGGAAGGCGGAGGCGGCGGCGAAGCTGGCGAGTGCAGCGTAGATGCTCATGATCGATTTCCTTCTGTGCTGATGGGCGGGGCCCGATGACGAAATCATCCGGCACATGCACGAGGCGCAGAAGTGAAAGGTATTTATGATGACTATCGAGCATGCTGATAAGACGTTGCGTGGCGTCTTTGGCCAGGGGGCAATCTTTGGCTGAGTTGTGCGAGGACTGTTATATGAGGGGGAAGTTACGGCGCGGGACGAGGTGAGCATGAACATCCTTGTTCATGGTTTTGTTTCAGCGAGTGGCCAAGGCGTAGTTATTCTGCATCCAACTGTGATGATGTTTTTCGCTGCGGTTCATCGACCAGTTGGTGAGTGCCAGCATGGCCACGGTGCCGCCGATAATCATGAGGGGATAGGCTGCTGTTAGTTCGGCCAGTGAATACTTCCAGGCCAGCGGGCGGCCAACACCGAGAAGGGCAGCATAGAACCAGGACACACCGGATAGTGCGCCGGTAAAAATAGCCAGGTGGCGCATGTTCGCTGATAGCTTGAGCAGAGACCCGGCTTTTTGCAGCGCTGGCAGTATGGTGTTGTGCAAGACCATGCCGTTGAGGGTCAAGAGTACGACAATACTGATCTTGGCTTGCAGTTTGGGGTTCATGAAGTACTGCGCACCGGCGCTGGAAGCGTCGAGCGCAATGATGGCGATACCGCTGATCCACAGGGCGATAAGCGAGATGCCAACCACGCTTTTCAGGTGTGCCAGATGTTCGCGACACTGTTTGGCACCTTCACCTTTGAGCAACTGTTTAATCATGGCGAAATCGCTGGTCAGTATCAGGCCAATGGCGACGCAGCAGGCGATAAGATGTATATAAATGATCCCTAGACGTAATAGTTCCATTGCTTCTTTATTCTGGAGAACGGAAATGAGAAGGGTGTAAAGGTCCATGTAGATACCTCGGACTCTGCAAGAAATAAATAAAAAATAGCCACGTGTCAGAGCTTGTTTGTTGGCACTGACTTTGATTTTTTTGTGTAGTTACTGATCGCTAATCACTTTCTGGTAATCATGAACTGCAGAAAACCTCTTTTATCTGGGCAATAGCAAACCACCGACGCAATCTCTTGCAGTCAAGGAATCTTCCAGATTCGGGGGGGCGATGGAGCGATGGACAGGGTTTTTGCTCGAGCCGGGGAAGGCCCACGACTATGAGAGCAATGGTAAGCGCTGTAGTTCATTTTTTGATCAACCGTTCGTCGTTCATGGGCTCTCGTGCTGTGACCTGTTGAGCATTTTTTAATCAATCAGGTCGTTTCGGTGGTCCCGAGGTCTTGGCTCGCTCATGCGCTAACGGCGCTTGGTGGGGGGATGTTCGGCAGGCTGTAAAATTTTCTTGACGAGGGCCCGGCTCCACTCGGAGCGTGGTGTGTGGCACTTCTATCGGCGTCCAGGGCTATGGCGCTATTTCATTGGGCTGCATGATGTGTTAAGAAAAACGCACAAATAACCCGCCCGCGTGTTCACCACAGGAAACCTCATGTCACTGCGTATCTGCATCCTGGAAACTGACATCCTCCGCCCCGAACTGGTCGACCAGTACCAGGGGTATGGCCGCATGTTCGAGCAGTTGTTCGCTCAACAGCCGGTTACGGCAGAGTTCAGTGTCTATAACGTGGTGGAGGGCCATTACCCGCCCGATAGCGAGAAATTCGATGCTTATCTGGTGACTGGCAGCAAGGCCGATTCTTTTGGCAGCGATCCCTGGATTCAGACCCTCAAGGCCTATCTGCTCGAGCGCTACAAGCGCGGCGACAAGCTGCTGGGCATCTGTTTTGGCCATCAGCTGCTGGCGCTCTTGCTCGGCGGCAAGGCCGAGCGTGCTGAGCAGGGCTGGGGTGTCGGCGTGCACAGCTATCGCCTGGAGAACAAACCCGAGTGGATGAGCCCGGCTCTGGACGAGCTGCAGCTGTTGATCAGTCATCAGGATCAGGTCACCCGCCTGCCGGAGAAAGCCACGCTGCTTGCTTCCAGCGACTTCTGTCCGATTGGCGCCTACCACATCGAGGATCAGGTGCTTTGCTTCCAGGGGCATCCGGAGTTCGTTCACGACTACTCGCGGGCATTGCTCGACCTACGGCAGCAGCATCTTGGTGAGCAGGTCTATCAACAGGGCGTGGACAGCCTCAAACATTCGCAGCAGGGCAGTGCAGTGGCTGAGTGGATGATGCGCTTTGTCGCTCAGGGCAGGAAAAGCAAAGCCTGAGCCTGATTCGATTCATGAAGAAGCCCGGATTTCCGGGCTTCTTCATGCCTGCTGGGTGAGCACGAAGTAAGGCGAGAGCTGTTCGCTTCTGCCCGGCGGTGGACTGCTGTGTTGCCGCTTGAGACTTTCGGCCAGGTCTAGGTGGTGAGCCAGTTTGTGGCTGCATTCGATATTGCGTGCCACGGCGCCGGCCGAGCCTTTTCCAATACCGCTGAGTGCGAGCAGTGTGGTCAGCAGGGACAGGCTGGCGAGCATCAGCAGGCGAGCGCGTTGAGTTCTGATCATGGCCGTTCACTCAGCCCTGCGAGAGCGCGCCGAGCAGGGCGGGCAAATGAGTGATCAGGCTTTGCAGTGGGCCAGGTTGTTCAACGCTTGGAGTGCTTGGCTGCAAGGTGGCGTAACTCACCACCAGCACCGTCGAGGTGCTGATCAGGTAGAGGCCGATGGCAGCAAGGGCGCCGTTGCGGGCGGCTTGAGAGAGGCGGGACATGTTCTGTGCTCCAGGTCAGGAGTTGGCGTGGGCACAGAATCGCCGAAGTCATTTCGATTGAATAATGGATGCTCTGCAGAGTAACTATCGATGGATTTGATAGCTGGCGCGGGTTGCCTGCTCGCAACGGCATCCCGCGTCACGGCTCACGCAGATGCCAGCTCCTTGTCCATGCTGCTGATGCATTCGCTCATGGCCTGCTGACAGCGCTCCATCAGTGCGGGCATGTCGTCCAGGCTCAGACCGGCAGTGGGGATTGCCGGTAGCGAGCGAATCAGGATGCGGCCGCTGTTCCAGCGATTCAGGCGCATGATCTTGCTGTAGTTGCTCACGCATACCGGGATGATCGGTACGCCGGCCGTGATCGCCATCTGAAACGCGCCTTTCTTGAACGGCAGCAGGCCTCGGCCAAGGTTGCGCGTACCTTCCGGGAATACCCAGATCGAGGTGTCGCGATTGCGCAGGGTTTCGGTGGTGGTCAGCATTGCGCGCTTGGCCGCGACGGCATTGCTGCGGTCGATCAGCACGTTACCGGCCAGCCAGTAGAGTTGACCGAAGAATGGCACCCACTTGAGGCTCTTCTTGCCGATGCTCACGGTGCGCTCCGGTACCACGCGGCCAAGCACGTAGAGATCGAAGTTGGACTGGTGGTTGGCGATGATCACGCAGGAACGCTGGTGTTCCAGCAGCGGGCGTACGTCGGTCTTCAGCTTCAGGCGCAGCAGGCATAGGGCAGGCAGCGAATAGAGGCGTGCGCAGAGGCGGCTGTTGTCCGGGTTGAACGGGCGGCACAGACCAAGCAGCAAGCCGAGCAGGCCGGCCAGGATGAAATGCACGCCCATCAGCAGCATGCGCAAAACGAAGAGCATTGGGGGAAACCGTCAGAGGGAGGGGCGCGCAGTGTACGGGCGTTCACTCTGCCGGGCAATTGCTCGAAACTACCGCTTGGCGTGCGTAACGTCCTGAATTGTCGCAGAACTTGTCGGTTTCCATGCCTGTGCAGAAAGGGCGCCTCACGGCGCCCTTCAATGCTTACTCGGTCTCGGTCTTGGCCGGCTTGCCCGGCAGCAGGCCGTCTGCTCGGAACATCGCCTTGATACCGCGTAGCGCCTGACGGCTGCGGTCCTGGTTCTCGATCAGGGCGAAGCGCACATGGTCGTCGCCATAGTCGCCAAAGCCCAGGCCGGGTGAGACGCAGACCTTGGCTTCTGCCAGCAGCTTCTTGGCGAATTCCAGCGAGCCCAGATGAGCGTAGGCGTCGGGAATCTTGGCCCAGATGTACATCGAGGCCTTGGGTTTTTCCACCATCCAGCCGATCTCGTGCAGGCCCTTGACCAGCAGGTTACGGCGCTGACGGTACTGTTCGGCTATGTCGCGTACGCACTGCTGGTCACCTTCCAGTGCGGCGATGGCCGCCACCTGCAGCGGGGTGAAGGTGCCGTAGTCGTGGTAGCTCTTGATCCGCGCCAGAGCGCTGACCAGCTCGGGGTTGCCGACCATGAAACCGATCCGCCAGCCGGCCATGTTGTAGCTCTTGGACAGGGTGAAGAACTCCACCGCGATGTCCTTGGCGCCGGGTACCTGCATGATCGACGGGGCTTTCCAGCCGTCATAGACGATATCGGCGTAGGCCAGGTCGTGAATCACCAGTACGTCGTATTGCTTGGCCAGGGTTACCACGCGCTCGAAGAAGTCCAGCTCCACACACTGTGCTGTGGGGTTGGAGGGAAAGCCGAGAATCATCATCTTCGGCTTGGGAATCGATTCGCGAATCGCCCGCTCCAACTCGGCGAAGAAATCCACGCCTGGCACCAGCGGCACGGAGCGCACCTGGGCGCCGGCGATCACTGCGCCGTAGATGTGAATCGGGTAGCTGGGGTTGGGCACCAGTACGGTGTCGCCATGATCCAGGGTAGCCAACATCAGGTGCGCCAGGCCTTCCTTGGAGCCGATGGTGACGATGGCTTCGCTTTCCGGATCGATCTCCACCTCGTAGCGGTCCTTGTACCAGCGCGAGATGGCGCGGCGCAGGCGGGGAATGCCGCGGGAAGTGGAATAGCCGTGAGTGTCTTCCCGCTGGGCGACCTGCACGAGCTTCTCGACGATGTGCGGCGGTGTCGCACCGTCGGGGTTGCCCATGGAGAAGTCGATGATGTCCTCGCCGCGACGGCGCGCAGCCATCTTGAGTTCGGCAGTGATGTTGAAGACGTAGGGGGGGAGACGATCGATGCGCGCGAAACGGCGCTTGGCGTTATCAGCCATGACTTCCTCGAAGTACGTAAGCGCCCGGAACCGTCCGAGCGACGTTGGCCGCATGTGGCGGCCAGGCGAGAAGATAAGCGTGTCGCTGTCTCGTTGTCCAGCACAGTCAGCGAGCTGCGTAGTGCAACAGTCAATCGCCGAGCATGTCGTGCATCGCGATGATCTGCTCGGCCACCTGGATCAGCTTCTGCTGGCGACTCATGGCCTGGCGGCGCATCAGGGTGTAGGCCTCTTCCTCGTTGCAGCTCTTCATCTTCATCAACAGGCCTTTGGCCAGTTCGATGCGCTTGCGCTCGGCCAGCTGGGCATCGCGTGCCTGGAGCTGGGCACGCAGTGCCTGATCGCTTTCGAAGCGGGCCATGGCGACGTCGAGGATGGGTTGCAGGCGCTGGGCATGGATGCCTTCGACGATGTAGGCGCTGACGCCGCTCTGGATGGCCTGACGCATGACGCCGGGGTCGTGTTCGTCGGTGAACATGACGATCGGGCGCGGCTGGTCACGGCTGACCAGTACCACCTGTTCCATCACGTCGCGGCCTGGGGACTCGGTGTCGATCAGGATGACGTCGGGGCGCACGGCCTCGACCCGCTCCGGCAGGTCGATGGTCAGCCCGGATTCGTCGATGACCTCGAAGCCCGCCTCGATCAGCGCGCACTTCAGGCGGCCGACCTTCTTCGGGGTGTCGTTGATCAGAAGGATACGCAGCATCGATGGCTCTCCCGGCGGTTACAGCGCGACAGACGGGCTGTCGGCCAGGGCGTGGAGGCGGAAGCTGCGCGCGTATGCAGCAGGGTCGCTACCGTCCCAGCGGGTACCGTCCTGCAGGATGGAGCTGCGCATCTCGCCTGGCACGGCAATCCCTAGTGCTGTAGCTGCCTCGCGGTACAGGGCCAGTTGCTGCACCTGGCTGGCCACGTCCAGATAGTCGGGGTCGTTGCGTAGCAAGCCCCAGCGGCGGAACTGGGTCATGAACCACATGGCGTCGGACAGGTAAGGCTGGTTGACCAGGCCATTGGCATGAAAGCGCAGCGGATGCTCGTCCTGCCAGGCGTGACCGAGACCGTCTTGATACTGGCCGAGAAAACGGGGAGTGATCGCCGAAACTGGCGCGTTGACGTATTCGCTGCCGCTGAGCAGCAGGGCGGTGCTGCGTCTGTTTTCTTCGCTATCGTCGATGAAGCGTGCGGCGTCGAGCACTGCCATGATCAGCGCGCGGGCGGTGTTGGGGTTCTGTTCGGCGAAGGCGCGGGTGCAGCCAAGCACCTTCTCGGGGTGATCCGGCCAGATTGCCTGGATGGTGGTGACGGTGCAGCCGAGCTGTTCATCGACGGCCTTGGCGGTCCAGGGTTCGCCGACGCAGAAGCCGTCGATGCGCTTGGCCTCGAGGTGTTCGATCATCTGCGGTGGCGGTACCACGACACTGTCGACATCGCGTAGTGGGTGGACGCCCTGGCTTGCTAGCCAGTAGTAGAGCCACATCGCATGGGTACCGGTGGGAAAGGTCTGGGCGAAGGTCAGTCTTGCTCTGTTCTGGTGCACATGTTGATGCAGTGCTTCGCCACTGGTCACGCCAGCGTTTTGCAGTGTGTGCGACAGGTTGATGCTCTGGCCGTTCTGGTTCAGCCCCATGAGCACTGCCATGTCGGTTGCCGCTGCACCGCCGAGGCCGAGCTGGACCCCATAGATCAAACCATACAGGCTATGGGCGGCGTCCAGTTCGCCGCTAAGTAGCCTGTCGCGCAGGCCGGCCCAGGAGGCCTGGCGTTGCAGTTTGAGACTCAGCCCGTATTTTTCGGCAAAGCCCTGGGTGGCCGCGACTATCACCGAGGCGGAATCGCTCAGGGCCATGAAGCCGATGTTCAGCACGCTCTTTTCCGGTGCATCGCTGCCGCCGACCCAGGCCAGGGCGTCGCCGCGAGGGATAGGCTGTTCGCTCATGTCACTTCCTTCATCCACGCATTGGGTTCCGAGCCGCCGGTTGAGGTTTGCAGGGCTGTGCGGGTGGCCCACAAAAAAGGCGCCGTACCGACCACCGCCCTGAAGGGCTGAGTTCGGATACGACGCCGTTGTCGTTTGGGCCTTGTCCGTCGCCGGAGGGGCTCACTGCATGGAGAGAAAGCAAGTCATATGCCAGTGTGCAGAATGTACAGCGTTGGATGATGGGTTCAGCGCTCCAGCATCTGCTTCACGTTGCTTTGCGGTATCTGCTGCTTGCGGCCCTCGCTATCGGTGAATTCGAGCATGCCGGTGTCCCTGTCCAGTTCCGGTTTGCCGTCGCTGGTGAGCATCTGGCCATCGGTGGTGGTGATGATGTACTCGCTGCTGCAACCGGCCAGGCCGAACAGGCACAGGGCGGCAATGATCCATGGCTTCATGATGGACTCCTGAATGGTTGTCGGGGGACTCCCCATTTCAGACGGTAGACGGTGGCGCATCGGCTGCAAGCGGGGTGCGGCAAAATGATCTTTGTGCGCGCGCATGAAAAAGCCCCGCACTAGGCGGGGCTCTGTCTACGGCGCTTTGATCAGGCCTGAACGACCGGGATCTTGGCGTTCGCTGCCGCTTCGCGGAAGTCGGCGATCTGGTCGAAGCTCAGGTAGCGGTAGATGTCGCCAGCCATGCTGTCGATATCCTTGGCGTAGACCATGTACTCCTCGACAGTCGGCAGCTTGCCGAGAATCGAAGCGACCGCTGCCAGTTCGGCAGAAGCCAGGTACACGTTGGCGCCGTCGCCCAGACGGTTCGGGAAGTTACGGGTCGAGGTCGATACCACGGTGGAGTTGGCAGCCACACGTGCCTGGTTACCCATGCACAGCGAGCAGCCCGGCATCTCCATGCGTGCGCCGGCCTTGCCGTAGATGCCGTAGTAGCCTTCTTCGGTCAACTGGTGAGCATCCATCTTGGTCGGCGGCGACAGCCACAGACGGGTGGGGATACCGCCCTTGACCTTGTCCAGCAGCTTGCCAGCAGCGCGGAAGTGACCAATGTTGGTCATGCACGAACCGATGAACACTTCGTCGATCTTGTCGCCAGCCACGGTGGACAGCAGGCGCGCATCGTCCGGGTCGTTCGGGGCGCACAGTACCGGCTCGTTGAGCTGGGCCAGGTCGATTTCGATAACTTCGGCGTACTCGGCGTCCTTGTCGGCTTCCATCAGTACCGGGTTGGCCAGCCAGGCTTCCATCGCCTGAGCACGACGCTCCAGGGTACGAGCATCGCCGTAGCCTTCGCTGATCATCCAGCGCAGCAGGGTGATGTTGGACTGCAGGTATTCGGCAATGGCCGCTTCCGGCAGTTTGATGGTGCAACCGGCAGCCGAGCGCTCAGCGGAGGCGTCGGACAGCTCGAACGCCTGCTCGACGGTCAGGTTGTCCAGGCCTTCGATCTCGAGGATGCGGCCGGAGAAGATGTTCTTCTTGCCTTTCTTCTCGACGGTCAGCAGGCCCTTCTGGATGGCGTAGTAGGGGATGGCATGGACCAGGTCACGCAGGGTGATGCCCGGTTGCATCTTGCCCTTGAAGCGCACCAGAACGGATTCCGGCATGTCCAGCGGCATCACGCCGGTGGCAGCGGCGAAGGCGACCAGGCCGGAACCGGCCGGGAAGCTGATACCGATTGGGAAGCGGGTGTGCGAGTCGCCACCGGTGCCGACGGTGTCAGGCAGCAGCATGCGGTTCAGCCAGCTGTGGATGATGCCGTCGCCCGGACGCAGGGATACGCCGCCACGGGTGCGGATGAAATCCGGCAGGGTGTGGTGGGTGGTGACGTCGATCGGCTTCGGATAGGCGGCTGTGTGGCAGAACGACTGCATGACCAGGTCGGCGGAGAAACCCAGGCAAGCCAGGTCTTTCAGCTCGTCGCGGGTCATCGGGCCGGTGGTGTCCTGGGAGCCGACGGTGGTCATCTTCGGTTCGCAGTAGGTGCCCGGACGCACGCCTTCGACGCCGCAGGCCTTGCCGACCATCTTCTGTGCCAGGGTGAAACCCTTGGTGCTGGCAGCAGGCTGGTCCGGCTTCTTGAACAGATCGGAAGCGCCCAGGCCCAGTTCGGCACGCGCTTTCTCGGTCAGGCCACGGCCGACGATCAGCGGAATACGGCCGCCAGCGCGGACTTCGTCGAGCAGCACCGGGGTCTTCAGTTCGAAGGTGGTGATGACTTCGTCGGTGCCGTGCTTGCAGACTTTGCCGGCATACGGGTAGACGTCGATCAGGTCACCCATGGCCAGGTTGCTGCAATCGAACTCGATCGGCAGGGCGCCAGCGTCTTCCATGGTGTTGTAGAAGATCGGAGCGATCTTGGTGCCGAAGCAGAAGCCGCCAGCACGCTTGTTCGGAACATAAGGAATGTCGTCGCCGAAGAACCACAGCACCGAGTTGGTGGCGGATTTACGGGACGAACCGGTACCGACCACGTCACCGACGTAGGCGACCGGGAAGCCCTTGGCCTTGATCTCTTCGATCTGTTTCAGCGGGCCGATGGCGCCTTGCTGCTCCGGCACGATGCCGTCGCGAGCCATTTTCAGCATGGCCAGGGCGTGCAGCGGGATATCGGGGCGCGACCAGGCGTCCGGGGCAGGCGACAGGTCATCGGTGTTGGTTTCGCCAGGGACCTTGAACACAGCCAGGCTGTACTTCTCGGCGATGGCCGGCTTGTTGGTGAACCACTCGCCATCGGCCCAGGACTGCATGACTGCCTTGGCGTTGGCATTGCCAGCCTTGGCTTTTTCGGCGACGTCGTGGAAGGCGTCGAACATCAGCAGGGTGTGCTTGAGTTGCTCGGCGGCAACGGTGGACAGAGCCGCATCGTCCAGCAGTTCGACCATGGTGGCGATGTTGTAGCCGCCCTGCATGGTGCCCAGCAGCTCGACAGCGCGTTGCTTGCTGATCAGCGGGGAAGTGGCTTCGCCCTTGGCAACGGCAGAGAGGAAACCGGCCTTGACGTAGGCAGCTTCGTCCACGCCTGGCGGTACGCGGTTGGTGATCAGGTCTACAAGGAATTCTTCTTCGCCAGCCGGCGGGTTTTTCAGCAGCTCGACCAGGCCTGCGGTTTGTTCGGCGTTCAGCGGCTGGGGCACGATACCCTGAGCGGCACGCTCTGCTACGTGTTTGCGATAGGCTTCAAGCACAGTTATTACCCTCATCAGTGGTCCCAAAGGGTTGTCCGGGACGCGATCCAGATACTCATGACCAGGCGCTTTTCGACTTTATGAGCCGATCAGCCGAGGTTTCACGAGTCTCTTGTAGAAGCTGCTTTCAAAGTTTTACGCCGGCAGGACGGTTTCTGATGAGGGCTGACGCAGACGCTCGGGGGGACTCCAAGTGGCTGCGTCGCCATCGTACCTGCAGGATCGACTGTGCTCGTGACGCTTTGAAAACAGCTTCCAACGGACATTGGCGCCGTAAAAGGCGGGCCGATTCTAATGGAAAGCGCAGATAAAGTTAAGCCGATGTCCTTGTATCGATAGGCTGCTGAGAGCGTAGGCGAGGCAGGCAATACAAGGCAAAAATGGCCGAGAAAGCGCAGTTTAGCTGTTCTAAATGAGCATTTTGAGGCCGTTTTTAACGCAGTAGTGCCAACGCAGGTAGTTTTCGGCGGCCTGTCGGCAGGGGTGATCTGGATTAGACAAAGGGCTAAGATGCCAGGCCATTCTGCTGTCTATTCTGTTTTGCCATGTCCAATCAGCGCATCAAGACGCCTTGTGTGGGGCTGTGTTCGACCGTTTACGGCGATGTCGTGTGCCGCGGTTGCAAGCGCTTCCATCATGAGGTGATCAACTGGAACAGCTACAACGATGACGAGAAGCGTGCGGTGTGGACGCGGCTGGAAGTGTTGCTGGTGCAGGTGATGACCGCCAAGGTGGAAGTGTTCGATGAGCAGCGTCTGCGTGGTCAGCTGGAGCAGCGGCAGATTCGCTTCGTGCCGCAGCAGTCGCCATATTGCTGGGCCTACCAGCTGATCGCGCGGGGCGCACGGGTGATCAATCAGCTGGAAGCCTACGGCATGGTGATGCTGCCCGAGTTTCGCAACTGGGCGCTACCTGAGCTGCGCGATGCCATCGATCGTGAGTTCTTCCTGCTCTCCGAGGCGCATTACGAGCGCTACATTGCGCCGAAGTTTTTGCGCGAAGGGCTGGAGCTGAGGGTGTAGCGCTGTTTGCAGGTTGAATAAAAATGCCGCTCGTTCAAGAGCGGCATTTTTATCGCTGCCGGTGCTTCAGCCCCGTAGGGGTGCGCTGTGCGCACCGTCTTGCACAGTAGGCTTCAGTGCCTTGGCAAGCTGCTGGTGCGCACGGCGCACCCTGCGTCCTAGCGTTGGGCGACGAGTTCTTCGAGGTGGGCGATGATTTCGTCCGGCTTGAGCACCAGTACGTCACTTTCCAGTGCGTCGAGTATGACTTCGGCCGTGTTGCCGATCAGCGCGCCGGAAAGCCCGGTGCGTGCCACGGTGCCGATCACTGTGACGGCGGCATCGAGCCGGTGGGCAACTTGTGGAATTACCACGTCGGCCGGGCCTTCGAGCACATGCAGGCGTTCGTCACTGATGTCGTACTCGGCCTGGAAGCTGCGGCACTGCTCGCGGTAGCGCGCCTCGATGGTTTCCTTGAGCTGGAAGGTCGGGTCGGCAGCTGACAGCATCGGTGTCGGATGCGCGGTAGTCACGTGCAGGGTGCCTTTGGCCAGGCCGGCGATATCGTAGCCATGGCTGATGATTCCGGCGTGCAGTGTGCGGTGCTCGCCATCGGCGTTGCCCACGTCCACTGCGGCGAGGATGTTGCCGCCAGCCCAGGGGCGCTCTGTCTTGACCATCAGTACCGGGCCTGGGCAGTAGCGCAGCAGTTTCCAGTCCTCCGGAGTGAGCAGGGCCTTTTTCAGCGGGTTGTCCGGCAGGTGTTGCTTGATCACCAGCCCGCAGCCTTCGGCCTGTTGCACGGCAATGATGGTCTGGTGCGGGTTGTCATGCCAGGACTGCTGAGTGGAGACGCTGAAACCTTCTTCGCCGAGGCTGCTGCTGAGATCTTCGAGCCAGGCGCTGTGCTCGCCTTTCTTGTCGCAGACCAGCAGGTGCAGATGCGATTGGGTGACTCCAGCTATCAGTTTTGCCCGCTTCAGTGCGAGGCTTTCGGGGTGTTGGGGTTCCATCACCACCAGAATGCTACGGATCGCTTGCATGGTCGTCTCCCTGAAAATGAATAGCGTTTATTCAACTATAGGTGCGTCGTTGAACGCGGCTTCTTGACCTGCATCAACGGCGTGCTGGTCGTCCGGCCTGCCACTCGTATAATGGCCCGCCATTTTCAACCTCGCCAGCATCTAGAGCGCTTCAAATATGATGTCAAATTCCAAGCATGTTCCGAGTAATGGTGAGGAACCTGTGTCGATCCTGCAGGAAATTATCGAGTTTCTCGGTGGCGTTGCCACGCCGGATGCCTGGCTGGATGAGGCCTTGCGCCAGCAGGAAATTCTCCTTCTCGACCACCGCAATCTGGAATACAAGGCCGCGCAGACGGCCCTGAGCCTGATGGGGCGCTACCTGACCAAGACCGAATTGACCGCGAGAATGTCGCGTTTGGCCCGTGAGGAGCTGGTGCACTTCGAGCAGGTGAGCAAGATCATCCGCGGACGTGGAATCGAGGTTCGCCATGTTTCCGCTTCGCGCTACGCCGCCGGTCTGCGCGCGTTGCTACGTGGTGGTGAAGTCGAGCGGTTGGTGGATGTGCTGGTGGTGGGCGCGTTCATCGAGGCGCGCTCATGCGAACGCTTCGCCGCGCTGGTGCCGCGTCTGGATGCCGAACTGGCCAAGTTCTACGCCGGGTTGCTGGAGAGCGAAGGGCGGCACTACCGAGGGTATCTCAAACTCGCCTACCTGTACGGCGACGCGGCCGACGTGGATGCACGTATCGAGGCGGTGCGCGCGGTGGAGCGGGAGCTGATCACTACGCCGGATGAGCAGTTTCGTTTTCACAGCGGCGTGCCTGCAGAAAGCAGCCGTGAAGCGGCCATCTGATGACTCTCTCCCATTTATGGGAGACGACTACATGGATGCAGGAGGTAGAGCGACGCAGGACGCCAAAGCCGAGGGTGCCCGAAGGGCGGGAAAGGGCGTTGCAGTCTACGCCGTTGCCCTCTCCCCCAGCCCCTCTCCCGCAAGCGGGAGAGGGGAGCAAAGCCCTGCAGTGTCGTAACCCGGATGAAATCCGGGGCGATCTTGAGGGTTGCTTCCCCGGATTTCATCCGGGCTACGGTTAGATTGGCGTGAGTTCGAACGGCGCCTGCTTGAAGCCCTCGTCATCGACCTGCAATGCCCAGCCCTGGCGGTCCCAGTCCCCCAGCACGATACGTCGTGCCGCTTGATCGTTGACTTTCAGCTCATGCACGGCAGGCCTGTGGGTGTGGCCATGAATCAGCGTGCGCACGCCATGTGCAGCCATCACCTTGATCACTTCTTCCGGGGTGACGTCGACAATCTCGCTGGCTTTCATCCGCGTTTGCGCGCGGCTTTCGTTGCGCAGCTTGCGTGCCAGCTTCTGCCGCGTGCTCAGCGGCAGGTTGCGCAGGATCAGCAGCGAGAGCGGATTGCGCAGCCAGCGCCGTAGTTTCATGTAGCTGATGTCCAGAGTGCACAGGCTGTCACCGTGCATCAGCAGCACGGGCTCGCCGTTCATCTGCAGTTTGTGTGGGTCATTCAGCAGGCTGCAGCCCGCCTCGCGGCAGAAGCGCTGCCCGATGAGAAAGTCGCGGTTGCCATGCATCAGGTAGATGCGTGTGCCTGCGTCGCTCAATTCGCGCAGGGCGCGGGCGATGTCGTGCTGGAAGGGCGTCATGCCGTCGTCACCAATCCAGACTTCGAAGAAGTCACCGAGGATGTACAGCGCCTCGGCCTGGCGTGCGCGGGTGGCGAGAAAATGCAGAAACGCCCGGGTGATGTCCGGGCGTTTCTCTTCGAGGTGCAGATCGGAGATCAGCAGGATCATCGACTTACTCGGCTACGACTTCGGCCTTCTCGATGATCACGTCGTCGACGGGTACGTCCTGGTGGCCGGATTTCATGGTGGTGGCGACGCCCTTGATCTTCTCGACCACGTCCATGCCTTCGACCACTTCACCGAACACTGCGTAGCCCCAGCCCTGTACGGTCGGTGCGCTGTGGTTGAGGAAGCCGTTGTCGGCGACGTTGATGAAGAATTGCGCGGATGCCGAGTGCGGCTCCATGGTGCGGGCCATGGCGACGGTGCCGACCTTGTTGGCGACGCCGTTGTTGGCTTCGTTCTTGATCGGTGCGCGGGTCGGCTTCTGCTTCATGCCAGGCTCGAAACCGCCGCCCTGGATCATGAAATTGCCGATCACGCGGTGGAAAATGGTGCCGTCGTAATGGCCTTCCTTCACGTATTGCTCGAAGTTGGCCACGGTTTCCGGGGCCTTGTCGGCGAACAGGTTCAGGGTGATGACGCCGTGGTTGGTGTGCAGTTTGATCATGATCGTATCCGTGATGAGGCAGGTTCGAGCCTGTGGCTCGGGGAGAAACCGCGCTTGTCAGGGTGGCATGCACCCTGTCAGGGGCTTGACAGGTTGGTTATGATACGGACTTTGCCCGAAGCGGCCTACCCTGTGCCGCGCCAGTATTGTTAAGGACACCATGAGCAAGCCTACCGTCGAAAAAGCTGCCAACTTCCTGCGCCCCATCGTCCAGGCTGATCTGGACAGCGGCAAGCACGCCAAGATCGTGACCCGCTTTCCGCCGGAGCCCAACGGCTACCTGCATATTGGCCATGCCAAGAGCATCTGCCTGAACTTCGGTCTGGCCGAAGAGTTTGGCGGCCAGTGCAACCTGCGTTTCGACGATACCAACCCGGCCAAGGAAGACCAGGAATACATCGACGCGATCAAGGCCGACGTCGAGTGGCTGGGCTTCAAGTGGGCCGGCGAGGAGCGCTACGCCTCCAATTATTTCGACCAACTGCACGCCTGGGCTATCGAGCTGATCAAGGCCGGCAAGGCCTTCGTCTGCGATCTCAATGCCGAAGAGATGCGCGAATACCGCGGCAGCCTGAACGAGCCGGGCAAGAACAGCCCGTTCCGCGAGCGCTCCGTGGAAGAGAACCTCGACCTGTTCGCCCGCATGAAAGCCGGTGAGTTCCCGGATGGTGCCCGTTCGCTGCGCGCCAAGATCGACATGGCCTCGCCGAACATCAATCTGCGTGACCCGATCCTCTACCGCATCCGCCACGCCCATCACCACCAGACCGGCGACAAGTGGTGCATCTACCCGAGCTACGACTTCACCCACGGCCAGTCGGACGCCATCGAAGGCATCACCCACTCCATCTGCACTCTGGAGTTCGAAGATCACCGCCCGCTGTACGAGTGGTTCCTGGCCAACCTGCCGGTACCGGCGCAGCCGCGCCAGTACGAATTTGCCCGGCTGAATCTGAACTACACCATCACCAGCAAGCGCAAGCTCAAGCAACTGGTGGACGAGAAGCACGTCAACGGTTGGGATGACCCGCGCATGTCGACGCTGTCCGGCTATCGCCGCCGTGGCTATACCCCGGCGTCGATCCGTGCGTTCTGTGACATGATTGGTGTCAACCGCGCCGGTGGCCTGGTGGATATCGGCATGCTGGAATTCGCTATCCGCGATGATCTGGACGCCAACGCCGCGCGCGCCATGTGCGTGCTCAAGCCGCTGAAGGTGGTGATCACCAACTATCCGCAAGGCCAGGTCGAGAATCTGGAGCTGGCGCGCCATCCCAAGCAGGACATCGGCACCCGCGTGTTGCCGTTCTCTCGCGAGATCTACATCGACGCCAGCGACTTCGAGGAAACCCCGCCGGACGGCTTCAAGCGCCTGATCCCTGGTGGTGAAGTGCGCCTGCGTGGCAGCTACGTGATCCGCGCCGACGAAGCCGTCAAGGACGCCGCCGGCAACATCGTCGAGCTGCGCTGCTCCTATGACGAGAACACCCTGGGCAAGAACCCGGAAGGCCGTAAGGTCAAGGGCGTGATCCACTGGGTGCCTGCGGCTGAGAGCGTTGAGTGCGAAGTGCGCCTGTATGATCGCTTGTTCCGCTCGGCCAATCCGGAGAAGAGCGAAGAGGGCGGCAGCTTCCTCGACAACATCAACCCGGAGTCCCTGGTGGTGCTGACCGGTTGCCGCGCCGAGCCGTCGCTGGCTCAGGCCACTGCCGATGATCGCTTCCAGTTCGAACGCGAAGGTTATTTCTGCCTGGACAAGGATTCGACCGCCGGCGCCCTGGTTTTCAACCGCACCGTGACCCTGCGCGATTCCTGGGGGCAGTAATGGCACTGTCGATCTACAACACCCTGAGCAAGGTCAAGGAAGCGTTCAAACCGCTGGAAGGCAATCACGTGCGCATGTACGTGTGTGGCATGACCGTCTATGACTTCTGCCATATCGGCCACGCCCGCGTGATGGTTGCCTTCGACGTGGTCACCCGCTGGCTGCGTCAGCGCGGCTATGACGTGACCTACGTGCGCAATATCACCGACATCGACGACAAGATCATCCGTCGCGCCAACGAAAACGGCGAATCGTTCGAGGTGCTGGTCGAGCGCATGATCGCGGCGATGCATCAGGACGAGGCGCGCCTGTCCGTGCTGCGCCCGGACATCGAGCCGCGCGCCACCGGCCATATCGCCGGCATGCACCAGATGATCCAGACCCTGATCGACAAGGGGTACGCCTATGCGCCGGGCAATGGAGACGTGTACTACCGCGTCACCCGGTTCGAGACCTACGGCAAGCTGTCGCGCCGCAAGATCGACGAGCTGAAGATCGGCGCGCGTATCGAGGTCGACGAAATCAAGGAAGACCCACTGGACTTCGTCCTGTGGAAGGCGGCCAAACCGGGCGAACCGAGCTGGGACTCGCCTTGGGGCAAGGGCCGTCCGGGCTGGCATATCGAGTGCTCGGTGATGTCCACCTGCTGCCTCGGTGAGACCTTCGACATCCACGGAGGCGGCCCGGATCTGGTATTCCCGCACCACGAGAACGAGATCGCGCAGAGCGAGGCGGCCACTGGCAAGCAGTATGCCAACGCCTGGATGCACGCTGGTGCAGTGCGCGTGGATGGCGAGAAAATGTCCAAGAGCCTGGGCAACTTCTTCACCATCCGCGAGGTGCTGGAGAAGTACCACCCGGAGGTGGTGCGCTACCTGCTGGTGTCCAGCCACTACCGCAGCCCGATCAATTACTCCGAAGAGAGCCTCAAGGAAGCCAAGGGCGCCCTGGAGCGTTTCTACAACGGCCTGAAAGGTTTGCCTGATGCTGCGCCTGCCGGTGGCGAGGCCTTCGTCGAACGCTTCGGTGCGGCGATGGACGACGATTTCAACTCGCCGGAAGCCTGCGCGGTGTTATTCGAGATGATTCGTGAGGTCAACCGCCTGCGCGAATCCGATGTGCAGGCCGCTGCCGGGCTGGCCGCTCAGCTCAAGCAACTGGCCAGCGTGCTGGGCGTGCTGCAACTCGAACCCGAGGCTTTCCTGCAGGCCGGTGCCGCCGGCAAGGTCGATGCGGCTGAGGTCGATGCACTGATCGAAGCGCGTCTGCAGGCCCGTGCCGACAAGAACTGGGCGGAATCCGACCGTATCCGCGACCAGCTCACTGCCATGGGCGTGGTGCTGGAAGACGGTAAGGGCGGCACCACCTGGCGCCTGGCCGAGTAAGCCTCGCGCTCAACGACAAAGGCCGCTCTCGAGCGGCCTTTTTCATTTTTCGGTTTCTCTTGCAGTGGGAGCGGGCTGCCGAGTCCTATAAGGGGCGGTCCAGGTAGGAAGCGAAAGTGTGGCGGTCAGATTTCTCATAACTTTTGCCGATGCGACAGTCAGTTACGCCAGTTCGACAGCTCGTCCGCCAACTGTGCTGCTGACGGGCGCTTTTCGTTAGTATGCGCGCCTTGTCGTGTCCGTGGCGCCACAAGCGCCTGGCGATGCCTGCAGTGGTTCGAGCCAAACGCTCGGGCGACGTTTCCCCGATCCCTCAAGGAAACCCCCGCAACTCTTCGATTTCCTGCTTGTGGTATTTCCCTTTATGACTCGTTTGAAAGGCTCAGACCTCCTGGCTCTCGGCTTCATGACATTTGCGTTGTTTCTAGGCGCAGGCAATATCATCTTCCCGCCCAGTGCTGGTCTTGCCGCCGGGGAGAATCTGCTTCCCGCAGCACTCGGCTTCCTGCTGACCGGTGTCGGCTTGCCGCTATTGACTGTGGTTGCCCTGGCCCGGGTGGGCGGCGGTATGGACCTGCTCACTGCTCCCCTGGGTAAGGTGGCGGGTGCAATCCTCGCGGTAGCGGTTTACCTGGCTATCGGCCCGCTGTTCGCCACGCCGCGTACTGCTGTGGTGTCCTTCGAGATGGGTATTGCGCCATTCACCGGTAACGAAGGTGCGCCGCTATTGATTTATACCCTGGTGTATTTCCTGGCCGTGCTGTTCCTCTCGCTCAATCCCGGTCAACTGGTGGACCGTATCGGTAAGTTCATCACGCCGGTACTGCTGGCTGCACTGCTGGTGCTGGGCGGCGCTGCGCTGTTCGCGCCAGCTGGCGAGATTGGCGTGGTAGCCGACAGCTACCGCGAGGCGCCGCTGGTGCAGGGCTTCCTGCAGGGCTACCTGACCATGGACACCCTGGGCGCACTGGTGTTCGGCATCGTGATCGCCAGCGCCATTCGCGATCGTGGTGTCAGCGACGCCGGCCTTATCACGCGTTATTCGGTAATCGCCGGCGTTATCGCGGCCATCGGTCTGTCACTGGTGTATCTGGCGCTGTTCTATCTCGGCGCTACCAGCCAAGGCATTGCGGGTGATGCGCAAAATGGCGTGCAGGTGCTGACCACCTACGTGCAGCACACCTTCGGCACTGCCGGCAGCCTGCTGCTGGCCGTTGTCATCACTTTGGCCTGTATGACCACCGCGGTTGGCCTGTTGACGGCCTGTGGCGAGTTCTTCAGCAAATTGCTGCCGGTTTCCTACCGCAGCGTGGTGATTCTGTTCGGTGTGTTCAGTCTGGTGGTGGCCAATCAGGGCCTGACTCAACTGATCAGCTTCTCGATTCCGGTTCTGGTGGGCCTGTATCCGCTGGCTATCGTGCTGGTCGCCCTGAGCCTGGCCAACCGCCTGTGGGTTTCCCAGTCACTGGTGTTCGTGCCGGTGATGGCCGTTACGCTGGTATTCGGCGTTGCCGACGGTGTTGCCGCGACCCCCTGGGCCGACAAGGTTCCAGCCTGGTTCGGGCAACTGCCTCTGGCCGGCCAGAGTCTGGGCTGGTTGCTGCCGGTGGCGGTGACACTGGTTCTGGTGGTGGTTATCGACCGCATTCTGGGCCTGCGTCAGAACGCCACCACTGCGTAAGACGCGCTCGAAACAAAACAAGGCTGCCCACGAGGCGGCCTTTTTTGTCGAACAAGAAAACAGGCAGCCTGGCTATAATCCGCAGCAGTCTTACAAGGAGTTGGCATGCTCAACAGCTATCCGTACCTGCCTCATTTCCTGGCCGCTCTCTGGTTCGTTGTATGCTGGGGCGGCTACACCCGCTATGCCTCCCTGAAGGCACGAACCACGCCCTGTCTGGCCAGCGTCCTGCACTTGTATCGTGAAGACTGGATGCGCCGCATGCTGCTTCGCGACAATCGCATTGCCGACGCCAACGTGATTGGCAACCTCGAACGCAACGCCTCGTTCTTCGCTTCCAGCACGCTGATTATCCTCGCTGGTATCCTCACCGTGCTCGGCGCCTCCGATCGTGCCCTGTCGCTGCTGGCCGACATTCCCTTCGTGCAACAGGCCAGCCGTGGGCTATCCGAGATCAAGCTGCTGTGCCTGGGCATCATCTTCGTTTATGCCTTCTTCACCTTCAGCTGGTGCATGCGCCAGTACAACTTCGCAGCGGTGCTGGTGGGCTCGGCGCCGATGGTGGGGGAGCGGCATGTCACCGAGCAGGAGCGCAAGGCTTTCGCAGAGCGCACAGCGCGGGTGATCTCGATGGCCGCCAACCAGTTCAACTTCGGTTTGCGCGCTTACTATTTCGGTATGGCAACCCTGGCCTGGTTCATCAACCCCTGGTTCTTCATGCTGGTGACTGCTGGCGTGGTCGTGGTGCTGTATCGCCGAGAGTTCCATTCGGATGTGCTGGAAGTGATGGTGTATACCCCAACACCGGCCGCCGAGGTGGCCAAGGAGAAGAGTGAATGAGTCTGCCGTTCTGGTGCGTCTTTATCAGCGCCTTGTTGATCTTCATCGCCAAGGCCCCGGTGGCCAAGGCCATGGCCAAGGAGGGCGGTGGTCGTTACGACAACCATCACCCACGCGCCCAGCAGGCGCGTCTGACGGGGTTCGGCGCGCGTGCCCTGGCGGCGCATTTGAACAGCATCGAGGCCTTCCCACTGTTCGCGGCAGGTGTGCTGATGGCACACACCACGCAGACTTACGGCTTTCTGATCGACATTCTGGCCATCACCTTCGTCGTCAGTCGCGTGCTGTACCTGCTGTTCTACTGGTGGGATCTGCACTGGCAGCGCAGTCTGGTATGGGTGGTGGGCCTGGCCTGTAGCCTGCTGCTGATGATCAGCCCAGCGCTGAAATGAAAGAAGGCCCGCATTGCGGGCCTTCCTGATTTTGAATGGAGGTTACTGGCCGTCGACTGCGTCTTTGGCTTCGTCGCCGGCATCCTCGATGGCGTCGGCCGCATCGCTGGCCGCATCCTCAATTTTCTCGCCAGTGGTAGGTTCATTACCCAAGGCTTCGTTGGTCTTCTGTTCGATGGCGTCGCCGGTGTCTTTGGCTGCATCGCCCAGGTTCTCCATCGCTTCGGAGACTGACTCCTTGGCCGACTCCATCTTGTCTTCCGGGGTTTTCTCGCAGGCGGCGAGACCCAGGGCAGTGGCAAGCAGCAGGGCATAAGTCAGAGGTTTGTTCACGGTCATCACTCCATGTGTGAGAGTTATAAGTGGCTGGGCTGACCCCAGAGCACACAGTCACTTCGAATGTCGGCGATGCCAATAAGTTCCCCTGGACTTGAGAGCAAGCCCCGGACGGGTGTTAGTCCGGGCGCAAGGCGCTATCATGCGCAGCCTTTTTTCGCGGCAGAGCAGCAGTGTGATGAGTGAGCAGTCGATCGAGGAGCGGGCGCAGCGGTTTCTGGCCGCGTTGCGTCATTGTCAGGTGCTGGGCATGAGTGTCGAGTCGGCCGATGGCAAAGGACTGACGCTGCGCTTGCCGTACGCGCCGCATATTGTCGGCAATCCGGACACTGGTGTGATCCACGGTGGCGCCATTACCACGCTGATGGACACCACCTGCGGTATCTCCACAGTCTGCGTACTGCCGGAATTCGAGATCTGCCCGACACTCGATCTGCGCATCGATTACATGCACCCGGCCGAGCCGGGCAAGGATGTATTCGGTTTCGCCGAGTGTTATCGGGTCACGCCCAACATCATCTTCACTCGTGGCTATGCCTATCAGGACGACCCCGAGCAGCCGATTGCCCACGTGGTTGGTGCCTTCATGCGCATGGGCAAGGCAGTGCAGGGCAGCGGTGAGCTGAAGCAGAATATCCAGCAAGGCGGTGACGCATGAGCGAGCTGAGCCTGGAGCAACTGGTGGCGCGTGCGCATCAGCAGAACGATTATGACCCGCTGATCAATCTGATCCCCTACGCCAAGCTGCTGGGTATCGAATGCCTGCGCCTGGGTGACGACATGGTCTTTCGCCTGCCTGCCAACCGCGACTGCATCGGTAACCCGGTACTACCGGCGTTGCATGGTGGCGTAATCGCCGGTTTCATGGAACACGCAGCCATGCTTCATTTATTGATGTTCATGGGCATTCCACATTTGCCCAAAATCATCGACTTCTCGATAGATTACCTGCGCGCCGGCCATTATCGTGACACCTATGCGCAGTGCCAGGTCTGGCGGCAGGGGCGTCGGGTGGCCAACGTGGCGATCACCGCCTGGCAGACCAAACAGACCGAACCGATTGCCACCGCCCGTGCCCACTTCAAGGTCGATGAGCCCTGAGTTCTTGAGACTTGCCTGGCGATTGGGGCGGATCGGCAGCGCAGCGAAATCATGACAAGGACCCTGTAGATGGATGCGTTGCTGATAATTGGTGGCCTGGTGCTGATGCTGGCCGGTCTGGTATGGCTGGTCATGCGCGCGTTCGCCACCAGTCTGTTGTGGGGCTGGGGCAGTCTGATCCCCCCGCTCACCTTGATCTACATCGTGCGCCACTGGCGGAGAGCCCGTAGCGCGGTCACTCTCATCGGGCTTGGCATCATCCCGCTGGTGGTGGGCTTGACCTTGCTGGCCAGCAAGGATGCCGAGCGTTTGGCGGCGATCGTCCGTCTGGACTGGCTCAAGCCCGAGGTGCAGGTGCCGGCAGAGCTGGCCATCAATCTGGACGGTGAGCTAAACGGCCAGCCATTTCGCCCGCAGCAGGGTGAACTGATCGATGGTGTGTTGGTGCTACGTGAAGGCCTGGACTTCTTCGCCCTGCGCGAACTGAGTATCCGCCTGCCGCAGCCAGTCGATGGTCGGGTGCGTATCGACGTATTGCCCCAGGATAGCGGTAACCTGCCAGAGGTAGAGCTGAACTGGCTGTTGCCGGAACAGGATCTGCCCGAGGCTCGTCGCCTGAGTCGCGGTTACACCCTGCATCTGGACCTGCTGCCGCAGGAACCGAATCGTCTGGTTGGCGATTTCCACTTGGTCATGCCGCCACGATTCAAGACCAGCCTGAGTGGCCGGGTGGAGCTGTATCGTGATCGCCTGCGCTATGTCGATGGCAAGGTCGATACCCGGTACGACTCGCGTGACACCATCGCCCATGTCCTGCAGGACTATCTGCAGCGACGTTTCGCTACGCGCGAGGTGCGCGAGTTGAAACTGCCGGTGTTCACCTTCGAGGGCGATACCCTGGAATTGCAGGTCGATGCGCAGATCGACGGGCGCGACGAGCGCTTGCCAATTCGTTTGCACAAGCGCTCTGAGCAAGGCTGGGTGGTGGAGGGTGATCGCTTCCCGGCATTGCCCTCCGTTGCGGCCAAGCAACCGGCACAACAAGCTGAAGCGACTGCTGTCGAGGAGCGCCTGAGTCGTCCGGTCGACCGTCGTCAGCGTTTCAGCCTGGCACGTTTGCAGCGCAACCCGGAGCAGTACCGCAACCTCAGCATGCGCCTGAGCCGCGCCAGTGGCGGCACGGTGGAGGGGCGTTTCGTCGGTGTCGATAGTGACGGCAGCATTCGCCTCAGTCAGCAGATGGGCAGTGGTGGCGGCCAGGCCAGCTTCAGCTTCAAGCCGGAAGAAATCGGTCGCCTGGAACTGCTGGAGCCGTAGGGCGGGTGCAATCCACCATATTCGGCTTGCACGTGGTTTTTACCTGCCCGAGACGATGATGCGCCTGCTCCAAGCCCTTGAAATTCATCCAGCAGGCCCCATCTGTAGGTCATCGCCGCGATAGCGGTTCCTGTCCTACAGATGGAGTTAGCAGACCATGAGTGTGGAAACTCAAAAAGAAACCCTGGGCTTCCAGACCGAGGTGAAGCAACTGCTTCACCTGATGATCCATTCCCTGTACTCGAACAAGGAAATCTTCCTGCGCGAGTTGATCTCCAACGCTTCCGACGCCGCTGACAAGCTGCGTTTCGAGGCGCTGGCCAAGCCGGAGCTGCTCGAAGGTGGCGCCGAGCTGAAGATCCGCCTGTCCTTCGACAAGGATGCCAAGACCGTCACCCTCGAAGACAACGGCATCGGCATGAGCCGCGAGGAAGTCATCGCGCACTTGGGCACCATCGCCAAGTCCGGCACTTCCGACTTCCTGAAGAATCTGTCCGGCGACCAGAAGAAGGATTCGCACCTGATCGGCCAGTTCGGTGTGGGCTTCTATTCGGCCTTTATCGTCGCGGACAAGGTCGAGGTGTTCAGCCGCCGAGCCGGCAGCCCTGCCAGCGAAGGCGTGCACTGGTCGTCCGCAGGCGAGGGCGAGTTCGAGGTGGCGAACATCGAGAAAGCCGAGCGCGGCACCCGCATCGTCCTGCATCTGAAGAGTGGCGAAGAAGAGTTCGCCGACGGCTGGCGCCTGCGCAACATCGTCAAGAAGTACTCGGATCACATTGCGCTGCCCATCGAACTGCCGAAGGAACATCACGGTGAAGACAAACCGGCGGAGGTCGAGTGGGAAACCGTCAACCGCGCCAGCGCCCTGTGGACCCGTCCGCGTACCGAGATCAAGGACGAGGAATACCAGGAGTTCTACAAGCACGTCGGCCATGACTTCGAGAACCCGCTGAGCTGGAGCCACAACAAGGTCGAAGGCAAGCTGGAGTACACATCTCTGCTCTACGTGCCGGGGCGTGCGCCGTTCGACCTGTACCACCGCGAAGCGCCCAAGGGCCTCAAGCTCTACGTGCAGCGCGTATTCATCATGGATCAGGCCGATCAGTTCCTGCCGTTGTACCTGCGCTTTATCAAAGGTGTGGTCGATTCCAATGACCTGTCACTGAACGTCTCCCGCGAGATCCTGCAGTCCGGCCCGGTCATCGACTCGATGAAGTCGGCACTGACCAAGCGTGTGCTGGACATGCTGGAGAAGCTGGCCAAGGACAAGCCGGACGACTACAAGACCTTCTGGAAGGCCTTTGGCCAGGTGCTCAAGGAAGGCCCGGCGGAAGACTTCGCCAACAAGGAGAAGATCGCCGGTCTGTTGCGTTTCGCCTCCACCGCAGGCGAAGGCGACGAGCAATCGGTTTCGCTGGCCGACTACCTGGGCCGCATCAAGGAAGGTCAGGACAAGATCTACTTCCTCACGGGCGAAAGCTACGCGCAGATCAAGAACAGCCCGCATCTGGAGGTCTTCCGCAAGAAGGGCATCGAAGTGCTGCTGCTCACCGATCGCATCGACGAGTGGCTGATGAGCTACCTGACCGAGTTCGACGGCAAGCAGTTCGTCGACGTGGCCCGTGGTGACCTGAACCTGGGTGAGCTGGACTCGGAAGAGGACAAGAAGGCGCAGGAAGAAGTCGCCAAGGCCAAGGAGGGGTTGATCGAACGCCTCAAGGGTGCCCTGGGTGAGCAGGTCGCCGAGGTTCGCGTCTCCCATCGCCTGACCGACTCGCCGGCGATTCTCGCCATCGGTGAGCAGGATCTCGGTCTGCAGATGCGCCAGATTCTCGAGGCCAGCGGGCAGAAGGTTCCGGATGCCAAGCCGATCTTCGAGTTCAACCCCGCGCACCCGCTGATCGAACGTCTGGATGCCGAGCCGGACGAGGACCGCTTCACCGATCTGTCGCATATTCTCTTCGATCAGGCCGCGTTGGCCGCGGGTGACAGCCTGAAAGATCCTGCCGCTTACGTGCAGCGTCTGAACAAGTTGTTGGTGGAACTTTCTGCCTGATAGATCAGGTATTGGAACAAGCCCGCTTCGGCGGGCTTTTCTATGAGCGCGATTGATCGGCTTTAATTGACAAGCGCGACCCTGTCGTTTCAGATGCTGGCAATTGGCTGGCTTTCTGCAGTGCCTTGGGGTGGTATGTCGATTTTCGAGTTGTTCTTCTTGATGGGCGCGGACCCGAGTGTCCTTGTGCTAAGTAGTTACGACACTTCCCTTGTGCTGCTGTCGCTGGCTATTGCCGTATTCGCCGCCGGCATGGCGCTGCAGCTGGCCGGTGAAGCGCGCGACAGTTCGCATCCGGTCGCCAGGCAAATCACCATTCTCACCGGTTCGCTCGCGCTTGGCGGCGGCATCTGGTCCATGCATTTTCTCGGCATGCTCGCCTTCGAACTGTGTGCGGCGGTGCGATTCGATCTGGGCATCACGCTACTGTCGATGCTGCCGAGCCTGGCTGCTTCATGGGTCGCGCTGAGCCTGCTGGCGCGGCGTGACTTGAGCCTGTTGCAGCTGTGTGTAGGTGGTGTACTGGTCGGGGCCGGTATCGGAGCCATGCACTACAGCGGTATGGCGGCGATGCAGATGGCGCCGCTGCTGCGCTATGACCCCTGGATGTTCGCCCTGTCCATGGTCGTTGCCGTCGCCCTGGCCATTCTGGCGTTGTGGGTACGCTTCGGTCTGGAGGGGCGTTTGCCGACATTGTGGGCGCTTCTGCTCAGCGCCCTGGTGATGGGCCTGGCAATCAGTGGCATGCACTATACCGGCATGGCGGCGGCGCGTTTCGTCGGTACGCCGGAGTCCGAGGCTCCGATGGCAGTGGTCGACAGTGGTTATATCGCCATTGCCATCACGCTGCTGACCGTCGCTCTGACGGTCTTCGTGGTAGCGGTCAATACGCTGCTGCGTTACCGCCGCATGAGTCTTCAACTCAAGGCCAGCGAGCAGCATTTGCGCTCGATCTTCGATACGGCTCTGGATGCCATCATCACCGTCGATCACACCGGCACCCTGCGCTCGGCCAATCGAGCGGTCTCGCGTCTGTTTGGCTGGGCACCGCAAGAACTGGTGGGCACGCACATGCGCTCACTGATGCCGGCTCGCTACATTGAGCAGGTCGAAGTCCTACTGGCCGATTACCTCAGGACAGGTCGCCTGACGATGCCGGCTGGTGAGCAGGAACTGATGTGTCTGACCCGTGACGGCAACGAGAAATCGGTACGCATCAGCGTTGGTATCACCCATTCAGGTAGTCGTCCGCTGTTCGTGGTATTCGTCGCCGATATCAGCGAGAGACATGCCATGGAGAAGGCCCTGCGTGACAGCGAGCAGCAGTACCGTTCGTTGATCAGCAACATTCCTGGTGTGTCGTTCCGCTGCACGCTGGATCAAGACTGGACCATGATATTTATCAGCGATGCGGTGCAGCCCCTCACCGGTTGGAGTGCGGAGGATTTCATCAGTCGCCGCTGTTCGATTGCCGATATGTATCACCCGGACGACTATCAGCGAGTCGCAGACGAGGTGATGCAGGCCATCGAGCAAGGCCGCAACTACGTCGTCGAATACCGCTTGTTCGACCGCGATGGCGCGGAACACTGGATCTGGGAGAGTGGTAGCGCAGTTTGCGACGAAAACGGTTTGCCGCGCTGGATCGATGGCGTATTGCTCGACCAGACCGAAACCAAGCGGCGCAATGCCGAATATGAAGGCAAGGTCACTGCGATCAGCAAGGCGATGGCTTTGATCGAGTTCGACCTCGAGGGCAAGATCCTCGACATCAATGACAATGCACTGGCGTTGTTTGGTTATGCCAAGGAGGAGGTGGCAGGGCGCCACCACGGCATGTTCTGCGATCCTGAACTGGTGGCGAGCGATGCTTATCGCCAGGGCTGGATGGATCTGCGTGCAGGTCATTTTCGTGCAGGTGAATACCACCGCTTTGGCAAGGGAGGACGGGAAGTCTGGATTCAGGCCAGCTACAACCCTATCCTCGATACCGACGGCAAGCCGTTCAAGGTCGTCAAGTTGGCGACCGACCTGACCCCGCGCCGGGTCATGGAACAGGATCTGCGGGCTGCCCGTGATCGCGCCGAGGCCGCCGCTGCTGCGCGCAGCAGCTTCCTTGCCAACATGAGCCATGAAATTCGTACGCCGATGAATGCCATCATCGGTTTTACCGATCTGCTGCTGGAAACGCCGCTTTCCAGCGAGCAACGTCGCCATCTGAGCACCGTACAGCATTCGTCGCGTTCGTTGCTGGGCTTGCTCAATGACATCCTCGACACGGCCAAGCTCGACCGTGGTGCCATCGAACTGGAACAACTGGATTTCTCTCTGCGCGAGCTGTGCGAGCAGGTGCTTGCGACGCAGCGGCTGACGGCCGAGGGCAAAGGCCTGCAGCTGCATCTGGATTACCCGGCAACGACCCACGAGTTCTTCTGTGGTGACCCACTGCGTTTGCAACAGGTCCTGACCAACCTGCTCGGTAATGCGGTCAAGTTCACCCTGCACGGCGAGGTTCGCCTGAAAGTGACGGGTGAGCCGGGCGCCATGCGCCTGGCGGTGAAGGACACCGGCATCGGCATCGCGGCCGACCGCCTGGAGAAAATCTTCGAGCCTTTCGCTCAGGCTGACGCCTCGATGAGCCGGCGCTTTGGCGGTACCGGTCTCGGCACCACCATCTCCCGGCAACTGGTCGAGTTGATGGGAGGACGCTTGCGGGTCGAAAGCACCGAGGGGCAGGGCAGTTGCTTCAGCGTCGAGTTGCCGCTGCGTGCCGGCAAGCGTCTGGCCTCGCAGCAACGTGCCGTGCTGCCTGAGCTGGGGCAGTTGAACATTCTTGCGGCCGATGACGTGCCGCAGAACCTCGAACTGCTGCAACTGACCCTGGAGCATTTCGGCCATCGCGTACATGGCGTCGCCGATGGTGAAGGCGCACTGCAGGCATTTACCCAGCATCGCTTCGATCTGATCCTGATGGATGTGCAAATGCCCGGTGTAGACGGCCTTGAAGCCTCGCGGCGGATTCGTCAGCTGGAAGCGGCCGAGGCACGAGAGCCGATTCCGATCATTGCCCTGACCGCCAGCGTGCTCGACCAGGATCGTCAGGCAGCGCTGGACTCGGGTATGAATGGCTTTGCTTCGAAGCCACTGGATGTCAACGCGCTGCTCTGGGAAATCGCCCGACTGCTCGGGCTGACCGATGTACCCAGCGCAGTGGTCAGTGCCACCCGGGTTGCCGACGATGGCCTGTTCGACTGGGTCCGTGGCAGCAGCCTGTGGGGCGGGCCGTTACGCATGGCGCAGGCGATCAATACCTTCATTGCCGAACAGCATGATTTGGCGGCGCGTCTCACCCAACTGCTGAAGGCGCGCGACTGGCGCGAGGGTGAGGCTCAGGCGCATCGTCTGCACGGCGCCGCCGGTAACTTGGCGATGAGCGGACTAGCCAGCCTGGGGCAGTTGGTCGAGCGGGCGTTTCAGGCTCAGGACGAGCAGGCTTTACCTGCACTGATCGCGGAACTTGAGCAGGCTCTTCTGACCGTCAAGGAGGTGGTGCCGCAGGTGCCTGAGGCCGTCTCTTCGGTTGAAAGCTCGGCTGTCGACTTGCGCTCGCTGCGTGAACAGGCCAGTCAGCTGCGACAGGCGCTGCAGCGGGGCGGCCTGGATGATGAAACCCTTGCCGTCATGGAGCAGGCCGCCAGGGGTACAGCCTATGGCACCGCTCTGAACGAAATGCGTCAGGCGCTGGATGACTTCGATTTCGATCAGGCCCTGCTGGTGCTCGATCAACTTTTGCTGCAACTGCAAGACGAGGAAACGACCCCATCATGACCCTGGTTGCCGATACGCGTCCGCTGTTGCTGCTGGTCGATGACGAACCCACCAACCTGCAGGTGCTGCGCCATATCCTGCAGGAGGACTATCGCCTGCTGTTCGCCAAGGAGGGGGGGCGCGCGCTGGAAATGGCCGAACGTGAACGGCCCGACCTGATCCTGCTCGATGTCATGATGCCGGGCATGACTGGCTACCAGGTATGCGAGCAGCTCAAGGGCAGTCCTCAGCTGAAGACGATTCCGGTGATTTTCGTGACCGCTCTGGGCGATGTCGAGGACGAGGCGCGTGGTTTCGAGGTTGGCGCGGTGGACTACATCACCAAGCCCGTCAGCCCGCCCATCGTACGTGCCCGGGTGCGCACTCATCTGTCGCTGGTGCGTGTCGATGAACTCAGGCAGACCCGCTTGCAGATCGTCCAGCGGTTGGGCATGGCTGCCGAGTACAAGGACAACGAGACCGGCTTGCACGTCATTCGCATGAGCCATTTCTCCAAGGTGCTGGCGCTGGCCGCCGGCTTCAGCGAGAGCGCGGCCGAGGAACTGCTCAACGCGGCGCCGATGCACGATGTCGGCAAGATCGGTATTCCCGATGCGGTGCTGCGCAAACCGGGCAAGCTGGACGAGGAGGAATGGCAGGTGATGCGCCAGCACGTGGAGATCGGTGCGCGGATCATCGGCGAGCACAGCTCGGGACTGTTGCGCACGGCGCAACGCATTGCCCTGTCGCACCATGAGAAGTGGGATGGCAGCGGTTATCCGAACGGTCTGAGTGGTGAGGAAATTCCCCTGGAGGGCCGCATCGTCGCTATCGCTGACGTGTTCGATGCGCTGACCAGCGTGCGCCCCTACAAGCAGGCCTGGTCCGTGGAGGATGCGGTCGTTTTCCTGCGTGATCAGAGTGGGCGCCACTTCGATCCACGCCTGGTCGAGCTGTTCATCGCTTGCCTGCCCGAGATTCTGCAGATCAAGGAACGCTGGGCCGAACAACCTGCCGCTTGAAACCTCTTGTCTGAAACACGCCCCCTATCGATTTGGTCATTGCCGACGGTGAGGCTATTGTTAGCGCCTACCATTGCCAAGAGCAGGCCTCACCATGCAGAAGAAGACACTGGTTCCCCTGTTGTGCGCCGCATTTGCCGGTCTTGCCGATGCGGCGGTCGTGACCAAGACGATTGCGTACGAAATCGATGGCGAAGCCTTCGAAGGCGTGCTGGTCTATGACGATTCTGTCACCACGCCGCGCCCCGGGCTGCTTGCCGTTCCCAACTGGATGGGCGTGAATGAAGACACAGTGGCCAAGGCCGCACGTGCAGCGGGCGACAAGTACGTGGTGTTTCTCGCCGACATGTACGGCAAGTCCATACGTCCCGGCAATGCCGAAGAGGCGGGTGCTGCGGCCACTGCCGTGCGCGCAGATCGCCCGCTGATGCGCAAGCGGGCTCATGCTGCAGTCGAGGTACTCAAGGCGCAGAACGGCGAGGTGGCACTGGATCTGAGCAAGCTGGGTGCCATCGGCTTCTGCTTCGGTGGCGGCACGGTGCTGGAACTCGCCCGTTCTGGGGCGCCGCTGAAAGGCTTCGTATCCTTCCACGGTAATCTGGATACGCCCAACCCGGCGGATGCCAAGAACATCAAGGCGCCGGTACTGGTGCTGCATGGGGCCGATGACCCCGCCGTACCGCAGGCGCAGGTCGATGGCTTCGTCGCCGAGATGAAGGCGGCCAAGACTGACTGGCAATTGGTGAGCTACGGCGGCGCCGTGCACTCGTTTACCAATCCCAAGGCCAACGTGCCGGGTCGCAACGAATACCATCCGGTGGTCGCCGCGCGGGCATTCAAGGCGATGAACGATCTGTTCGATGAGGTATTCGCCGAGCAGTGACGCCTGCATCGCGCACGCGTTGAATGAAAGGCTGCGCCCAATGGACGCAGCCTTTTTTCATCTTACTTCGCGGGCAGTACGGCGATATCGATGATGCCGTCCGGCAGGTCGGCGATGTCGCCCAGGGTGGTGGGCTTGCCACTGGCCAGATCCAGTTGGTGCAGGGTCTTGCCGGTCAGCACATAGGCCATGTTGCCACCCATGCCATCGCTGGCGATGTCCATGGCGGCCGCCTTGAGGCCATCGGCAACCTTGCCGACCAGTTGCTGCACGCCATCGTTTGGTGGGTTCTGCAGCATCAGACTGCTGCTGGCCAGGTCGATGTTGTACAGCGCAGTGCTCTTCGTGCCGGCATAGGAGTTGGTGTAGGCGCCTGCAACGACTTTTGCCTGCTTGCCGGCGTAGGGACTGTCGGTAGCATAGGCAAGCTTGCCGTCCACAGCCGCTTCGCCGGTATCGACATTGACCCGCAGGTTGGTGCCGTCCGGGCTCATCAGGCGCAGGCGGTCGGCCACCGGGTTGAAGTCGACCACGGCCTGGCCGCTGCCCGGCAATGCGGTTTGCAGCTTGCTGCCTGCAGTGGCTTTACCGCTGACTGCGTCCAGGGTGTAAAGCTGATCGGTACCGCTGAGGAGGTAGACCTGGCCGCTGGCCGGGCGCACATCCAGACCACGCAGGTCGCTTGCTCCGCTGACAGCCATGCTGGCGGTGACCTTGAGGCTGGCGACATCGACCTTGAACAGTTTGCCATCGGCGCCCAGTGCGAGCAGTTCGGTGGCGCTGGCGGCACCTGCGCTCAGAGTCAGCAGGCTGGCGGTGCAGAGGGTAGTGATGCGTTTCATGGTTGTTCCTCATAAAGGTTTCAGCATCGAGACGAAGCCGGCTGGCCGGCTTCGCAGGTGCCTCGACGAAACACCTGTGAGCTATACCCGCGAGGAATGGCGTTGGATGTCGGCGGATGAAAATATTTTTCACAGGGTAATCGGCTGCTGTAAAGGTTGCCGGCCTTGCGGCCGGCAACCCACTCAGTTGGCGCTGGCCAGCACGGCGCGACCGATGTAAAGCACCGGACCACTGGGTCGGTTGTATGGCGAGCCGCCTTCAGGTTCGAGAGTCAGCTCGAACAACTGGCCGGCCTGTACGGCGCCGATCTGCTCGGCAGGCAGACGCAGTGGCTGGCCGGCTTCGACCAGACCCAGCGAACGTGGGCCGTCGGCTGGGTCAATCAGCGTCCAGAATTGCAAGGCGCGGCCTTCTGGGACCTGATCGGCGACCAGCGGATCGAGCGAGAGCGTGCCATCGCTGCCGACCTGGATCACCCAACCCGGCTTGGCCGCTTCGCCCGGCTGCTGCAGCACCACGGTATAGCGTTCACCCGCGATATCCGGGGCGCGCAACAGCGGCATCAGCACGGCAAGCAAAAGGGCAACGGCCAGCGCGGCTGCAGTCATACGCCAGGTCAGCAGGCTGTTCCACCACTCGGTCAGCGGGCTCGAACGAGGCTCGTCGAGTAGACCCAGGCTCTGCCGAATACGTGCCCAGAGTGCCGGGGAGGGTGCATGTGCCGGTAGCCGGTCGCTCAGTTCGAGAAAGTGCCGTTCCCATTCCAGGGCCATGCGGGCGGCACTTTCATCCTCTTCGAGCAATTGGCGCACCTCGGCTGCTTCATGTTCGTCGAGCAAGCCGAGCAGGTACTCGCCAATCAGGGCACGGCGCTCTTTGGGATCGTGGGTAATCATGCTTGCAGACACTCCTGCAGCGCGCGCAGGCCGGCGCGGATACGGCCTTTGATGGTGCCGAGCGGTGTGCTCAGGCGGCTGGCGATCTGCTCGTGGGTCAGACCCCGGTAGAACGCCAGCAGAATAGGATGGCGGCGCGGTTTCTCCAGACGCTGCAAGCAGCGACGTAGCAGGCGCTGCTCGGAATGCTCCAGCGCCTGTGCTTCGGCCTGCGGGCTGTCGTCGAGTACACGCTCGATGAAGTCATCGTCCACCTCGGCATGCCGTTTGCCACTGCGCAAGGCGTTCAGCACGCGGTAGCGCAAGATGCTGTGCACCCAGGCGCGGCCGCTGCCCAGTTCGCGCCGATAGCGCGCGGCGTGCTGCCAGATGCGCACGAAAGCGTCGTGCAGGCAGTCCTCGGCAATGTCCCGCCGGCCCAGCATGCTGATGGCCAGGCCGAGCAATTGCCCGGCCTCTTGCCGGTAGAGCGTCTGGAAGGCACGTTCGTCACCGCGTGCGCAGGCTTCCAGGGTACTTTCGTAATCGAACTCGCGATCTGCCATGGGTCATCCGTTGGCCTGAAAAATCCGCATGCAGCTTATACCCGGCTACTGAGCTTCTGGATCACGCACAGGTAACAAAAAACTGCGAAGGTGTTGCCGTGTATTCACAGGGTGAGGGTTCAGGGTTGAGCCTGGGCATAGGCATCATCGAGTGAAACCCAGCGCTCCAATGGACCCTTGCGCGAGACGTAGCGAATCTGTAGCCAGCGCCCCTGTTGATCCAGGACTTCGCAGACGTCCCCTGCGATCAGGTAAGCCTTGCTCCGGCTGTTTTCTTCCGGTCGTTCGTGGAGGTAAAGGCGCGGAGCGGGCACCGTCCAGGTGAGTGGCTGATCATCGTCGTCGAGCGCGCGGCTGGCGATGATCCGGCCTTGAGGGTCGAGTGTCTTCTCGAACACAGGGAAAAATACAGGTGCATCCGGATCGTAGTCGTGGCGCACCTGCAGCGTCTTGTACAGCCAGGGAGCACCGGACTCATCGAAGCGGTAAGCGTCGTAGTACCAGCGTGGCCCGCTGCGGCAGTGACTGTAGAGCGCCCGCTCCTCATTGTTGGGCTGCAGCTCCGACAGCCATGAGCAATTGACGCGTTCCATCAGCGTCGACGCCATCTCTAACCACTCGAAGCGTTGTAGGAGCGGGCGGTAGAGGTAAACGTGGTAGGCGGAGTTGACCATCCCGGCCGGCACGCTGATCGCCAGATCCGGGTGGCCGTCGAAGTCGTAGTCCTCGACGGCGAAGCTCGGCGCTTCTGCGTCGTTGCCTTCAGGGATGCTCAGTTCCAGGCGGCTGCCGTCGGGTTGCTGGAGAAAATAGCGTTCGCCGTGCTGTTGTACCTGGGCATGCTGCCCGGGCTCAGGCTCGAAACTGGGTAGGTCGGCCAGGGCCAACGTGGGCAACAGCAGCAGGCCAGCGAGGGGGCGATACAGGGGCAAGATGGCAATCCTTTGCGAACGGCAGGCGCCTTTCAGCGCCTGTGTTTGAACAGCAGTCTCAGCGCGGCAATTCGATGCGAGTGATTTCACCTGGCACCTGCGGCCAATCGCCTGCAGCCCAGCGTTGGCGCGCCTGGTCGATAAGCTCCGGCGTAGTGGCGACGAAGTTCCAGTTGATCCGTCGTGGGCCGATGGGTTCGCCGCCGATCAGGGCCAGGTGGCATTCGCCGCAGGCGCTGAGAACGGGCGTTTCGCCTGCGGGGATGACCGCCATGGTATGCCGGGGCAGGGGCTCGCCATCCAGCTCCGCTTCGCCATCGATGAGGTACAGGGCTCGTTCGCTGTGTTCGGCGGGTATCAACAGGTTGGCACCGGCGGCCAGGCGCAGCTCGGCATAAAGGGTCGGTGAGCGAACCGGCACCGGCGATTCGAGGCAGAAGCCACTGCCGGCGATCAGGGTGATCTGCACGCCCATGGTCTCGCTGCGGGGTAGCGAAGCGGCTGGGTGATGGCTGTAAGCCGGTTCGCACTGTTCCTCGGCTTCCGGCAAGGCCAGCCAGACCTGCAGGCCGTGTGCTCGCTTGTTCTGCCCGAGCTGCTCGGGCGGCGTGCGCTCGACATGGGCGACGGCGCGCCCTGCAGTCATCCAGCTGACATCGCGGGGGCCCACCAACTGGTCAGATCCCAGGCTGTCCTTGTGCTGCAGCTGGCCTTCGAACAGGTAGGTGAGGGTGGATAGGCCGATATGCGGATGCTGGGCAATGTTCATGCCTTTGCCGGCCGGGTAGTCATGCTCCAGCATGTGATCGAAGAACACGAAGGGGCCGATGCTGCGAAAACGTGCCGAGGGCAGGGGACGCAGAATCGGTTGGCCGGAAATGTCCTCGGCGCGCGGGCGGATCAGCTGCAACTCGCTCATGCCGGAGCTCCCGCCAGGCGAGTTTCGACCTGGATGTCGGTGGTGGTCATCAGCTTGTGGATCGGGCATTTGTCCGCCACGCGCAGCAGCTGCTGGCGCTGTGTCTCGTCCAATGGCCCCTTGAGCGCCAGATCGACGATCAGGCGGTAGTTGCCCTGGCGCTCCTCGCTGTCGTCACGCTCGACATGCACGTCGATGCCTTCCAGCGGCAGGCCGCGTTGGCGCGCATAGAGCAGCAGGGTCATGGCCTTGCAGGTACCGAGGGCTGCGTCGAACAGATCGTGCGGTTCCGGTCCGGCGCCATCCCCGCCCTGCTCGGGCGAGACGTCACCGGTGAGCAGGTGCGAGCCGATTTCGATCTGCTGCTGCAGGCCCTTGTTGTTGTGAATGCGGATCATGGCGCTTCCCTTGAGGTGTGACGAATCGACAGCGGCCAGCCTAGCCCAGTCGGCACCGATCACACCAGCGCCGAGAGCCTCACGTCTGCTCCCAGCACACGCAGCAGTTGGCCGCGCTCATCGACAATGGGGACTGAAACGGTAAAGCAGAAATCGTCCGTCGCCGAGGAGCGGTAGACCTGGGTGATATGGCTCTCCATTCGCTCGGCCACGGCGCGGAACCAGGGGCGCTGGCTCCAGTCGTGGCCGCGACAGCTGGCATCCTCACCGTGGGCCACATCGGCGGCGAAGATGTTCTCGGACATCTGTACGCCGCGGCTATCTACCAGGTAGAACAGCTCGAAACGGCTGTCGCGCGCCAGCGTATCGGCAAGCAGTCGTTCGGCCGCCGTCATGTCGCTGACCAGTTCGGCACGTTTGGCGAGTTGTTCGACGCTGGCGCGCACGGCTGCGTGAATTTCCAGGCGAAAGTCGCCGAGCCCTGCGAGCAGGCGATCACCGTCTTCGCGCACGGCCTTGCTGTGATGCAGCACCTGGCCGGCCTTGCCGAGCAGTTCACTGGCGACCTGGGCGATGTTCTGTACATCGCCATTGATCGAGCGCACGGCCTGGCCGATCTGCTCCGTGCCTGCGGCGATCTGGCCGACCTGAGCGTCCAGGCGATCCATAGCCTGGCGAGTACTGTCCAGCCCGCCGCTGACGGCGAGAATACCGGTGCGGCCATCGGCCACGGCCTGGTTCATGTGCTGGCCGGCATCGCCGAGCTGCTGCATGCCTTCGCGAAAGCGCTCGATGATGCCACTGACCTGGCCGGTGGCATCGGTGGTATGGCCTGCCAGACGCCGCACTTCCTCGGCGACCACGGCGAAGCCGCGACCATGTTCACCCGCGCGAGCGGCCTCGATTGCGGCGTTCAGGGCGAGCAGGTTGGTCTGCTGGGAGATGCTGGCAATCACGCCGATGACCTTGCTCACTTCATCGAGCTGTCCGGCCAGTTGCTGGATCACCTGAGCCAGTTGCGCCTCGCTGGAGTCGATCACTTCGACCTGGCGCAACACTGCCTGGCCGCTTTGCTGGCATTGGTTGAGGGTGGCGGAAACCTCGGCGGACAGGCGCGCGACTTCGCCGGCACCGGGCACCAGTTCGGCGTCCAGTGTGGTGGTGACCTGCTCGCTGGCGCTGGCGATCAACTCCGATGACTGTGCCAGCGTCTGCCCGCTTTGTTGGTTGGCAGCGGCGATGCGCGCCAGTTGTGGCGCATGCGCGGCGATGCCGACGGCGGCGCCGAGGCTGGCGCGAATGCGTTGCTGGAGACCTGCGTTGAAGTCGTTCAGGCGTGTCATCCATTGATAATGTTCCGGGAGGCGAATGGTGAGGTCGTGCTGTTGGAACAGAGCGTCCAATGCGGCCTCGTCCTGGGCCTTGCGGGCTGGCTTGCGCAGCAACTGCAACATGATGATTCCCCTGTCTGGTCTGCCTGAGTCACTGCAAGCCAGGTGCCATCATCGGCTGACGTACCCATGCCTGTTTCAGGCCGTTAGCCAGCTATTAATGTTCCCGCTTGGTGCAGCCCCTGATTGCCTGCTTCTTTTGGGGGCGCTGATGCGAATGGCGTGGGGTGATCTCCGAACTTGCCGGGCCGCTCGGCGGTCTATGCTGCTCGTACCGTCAGGAGGACTCGCCTTGCCCACATCTCGAACGATGCCATGGATACTCGCGCTCAGCGCCGCTATCGCCTGCAGCGCCCAGGCCCGCGAATACCGGTACAGCGACGCCCACCTGCATTACGTAGACTTCTTCCAGGAAAGCGCCGGCATGGACGAACTGCTGGAGAAGATGGCGGAAAACAACGTCGATCATGTGATGTTCTCCGGCATTCCGGTGGCCAAGAAATGGGATGAGGACGAGCCCAGGCGTCCGCGTTATTACGCCGGTGATGACGCCAATGCCTATTGGTACAGCGCTACCGACGTGTTCATCGCCGCCGCCTACAAGCGTCTGCCCGCCGAGCAGCGCAAACGCTTCCATCCGTTTCTTTCCGGCTTCAATCCCAACGACAAGAACGCCGATGCGCATATCCGCCGCATGCTGGAGCTCGATCCCGGCCTTTGGCAGGGCATCGGTGAGGTCTTCACCCGTCACGACGATCTCACCGCGTTGATTCATGGCAGCGCACCGCGCGCCAACAACGAGGCGCTTGCGCGGGTTTTCCATCTGGCTGCCGAATATGACCTGCCGGTGATGCTGCATTCGAACATCACCTCCAAGCGCGAGCGCAATCCGCTTTATCTGGAAGAGATCGAGGCGCCGCTACGCAATCATCCGCATGTGCGTTTCATCTGGGCGCATGCTGGCACCAGTGCCGAGATTCATCGTCATCAGGAGAAGCTCGACTTCCTCTTGGAGACCTTGGAGCGCATGCTCGGCCAATACCCGAACCTGTATATCGATCTGTCCTGGACCATGCTGCGGCCCTATCTGCTGGACGAAAATGGCACGCCTGATCCGCAGTGGGTGCATCTGATCAGCAGTTACCCGGAGCGCTTCATGCTGGGCTCGGATGTGGTCGGCCGTTTCGGCAGCCTGGGCGAGTACATGAAGGGGTTCGACCCTTTCCTCGATGCCTTGCCAGAGGACGTGGCGCACAAGGTGGCGCGTGACAACTTCCTCTCCGTGTTGCCGCGCAAGGTGCAGGCCGAGCTGGATCCTTAGAGTGGACGTCGCGCAGTGACGATCTCCCATGCCCTTCTCCTTCTGGGAGAAGGTGGCGCGTAGCGCCGGATGAGGGAGGCATGTCCCTTAGCGAGGCTGTCATCAGGTTGTCATTCGGGCGTCATAGGCTCGCGCTCATCTAAACGAGGAGCGCACCATGCATTACACCCGAGTGGCCATGATGGCCGGTCTATTCGCCTGGGCAGGTCTGAGCCAGGCTGACGTCCGTGTCGATGGACCAGTGGAATACGGCATCTTCAGCAGCCAGTATCAGGACTATCAGCCAGGCGAGCGGGTATTGACTCGCAGCAACCAGGAAATCGAGCGCACCGAGCAGATTCCCGCCAAGCTCGGTACCAAGTTCGGCATGCGCTACAGCCTGGCCGGCAAGCGCGAGGGTGATACGCCGCTGACGCTGCTGTATCTCACCCCGGGTGTGGTTACCCCGGATGGTCAGCGTCATGACAAGTTCGAAGTACAGCAGAAGCTGGTAGTCGGTGCCCCTCAGGACGTGATGGCTTTCGAATTCACCGAACACCACGAAGTGGTGCCCGGTGAGTGGCATTTCATCGTCTATCAGGGCGACCGCAAACTGGCCGAGCAGCGCTTCATGGTGCGCTGATCAGAGCAGGATGATCGCCCAGCTCAGGGCGATCATCAGTAGTGCGACCATCTGTGCCGCGCTGCCCATGTCCTTGGCCTGCTTGGACAGCGGGTGCAGGTTCAGCGAGATGCGGTCGACCACTGCCTCGATGGCGGAATTGAGCAACTCCACCACCAGCGCCAGCAGGGGTACCAGCACCAGCAGCATCCGTTCCGCGCGACTGACATCGAGCACGCATGCCAATGGCAGCAGCACCAGGTTCAGCCACACCAGCTGACGGAAGGCCGCCTCGCCCTGATAGGCCGCGCGCAGCCCGGCCAGCGAGTAGCCGGTGGCATCGAGAATGCGCACCAGGCCGCGCCGCCCCTTGAAGGACAGCGCGTCCAACTCGGAACCGTCGTTCATGGTTGTAACCCGTCCCAGGGATCGTTCAACGCCTGCTGGTAGGCCTGGTGCAGGTCACTCAGGTCGGTGTCGGGCATGGCGCCGCGATGCCGCGCCAACTGACCCATATCGCGTCGCGAGGCGCTGGCAACACGCCAACGTCGCCGGCTTTTTTCCAGATCGAGCAGGGCGATATCCACGTCACCATCGCTACGGACTTTGACGAATAGGTGCTTGGCATAGCAGCAGCCGTGCTGCCATCCGCCCAGGTGCAGGCGCGCCAGAGTCATGGCCAGGCGTTGCAGCACGATCTGGTTGAGTTGCGGCGTACGTTGTTCGTTGTACCACTGCTCCAGGCTGACGAAGCCCGGCAACGCTTCGGTGACCAGCAGTGCCTGCCATTGCCCGGCCTGTTTACGGGCTGCGCAGTAAACGATGTTCGGCGTGCGAATGCCCAGGTGGGCCAGGGCGCGGTAGGCGTGCAGTTCGCGCAGGATGGTTGGGCGACCGAATGGGTGGCGCAGTGATCGATAGAGATGTCCGCTCTGGCGTTTGCAGTACAGCAACGGGCTACTGCTGTCCCAGTGTTGCAATAGCCGAACGCCGCTCTCGCCACCGCGCCGCTGGTTGGCCGGTTCTACCCATTCGCCGGGGCTGTGCCACCAGCGATCGAACTCGGTCGAGGGCAGGGCGGCCAGCGCTTGCTCGTTGAGGATTCCCATGTCAGGCCACCTTGCGCAGCGCGTAGGTGCGCCACATGGCGTAGCCAGGCAGGAAATCCAGGTGGCCGACGATGCTGAAACCGGCCTGGCGAAATTCCGCTTCCACCGTGCTCCGGGCGACGATGAAGCGATTCTGGTTTTGTGCAGAACGCCCTTCGGCGGCTCGACGAGCCTCCAGGCGCCGACGTTTCCAGGCTTTGTAGTTGCCATCGACCCACAGTGAAACGATCACCGTGTCGCGGCTGACGCGATGGAACTCGCGCAGGATGGCCAGGCGGTGCTCGGCCGACTCGATGTGATGCAGCAGGCGGATACAGAAGATGCAGTCCACCGTGTTGGCGCCCAGGTCGATATCGAAAGCGGAGGTGCGGAAGCTGTTGACCCGCGCCACTACCTCGGGGGCCTGTGCAGCGCGCGCGATGGCGATCATGTCGGTCGAGTTGTCGGCGGCGAAGATCACCCGATTCGGCTGTTCGCAGAGCATCGGCCAGAAGCGTCCGGCACCGCAGGGCAGGTCGAGTACCAGGTTCGGCTCATTGGCCATCTGCAGCGCACGGCGCGCTATCTGCACGTCGCGCCAGTGCGACAGGCGCCGGGAAAGGCCGTCCTGATGCTTGTTCAGGTATTGCTGGGCGTGCTCGAAATCGTATTTGAGGGAAAAATCCAGTTCGATGGGGCTGGGCTTGGGCATGACGAATGTCCCTTGGTGGATACGTTCGTCACCCTAAAGAGCCAGGCATCAAGTTCACGTCAAAGGGATGTGAAAATTTCGTCAAGCGTCATGGTTAAGTGTCACTTGGAAACGTGTATACCCAGGTTCGCTCTGCAGGCTGACCTGCCAGCCCTGTTTGGCGCAGATGCGTTTGACCAGTGACAGCCCCAGACCAAGCCCTTCACCGCGGGCCTGCAAGCCGCGCACGAAGGGTTGGAAGATGCGCTCGTGCTGCTCGGCGGGAATGCCGGCGCCGCTGTCCTCGATACGGAAGGCGCCCTGTTCGAGGATCAGGCGCACACTGCCGCGTTCGGTGTAATGCAGGGCATTGCGCAACAGGTTGGCCATCACCGTGCCGAGAAAGGTGGCGTTGTAACGGCCGTCGTCCTGGCCTTCCTCGGTCAATTGAAAGTCCAGCCCCTTTGCCCTCATCAAGGCGCCCCAGCGGTTTGCTTGCTCGTGGGCGATGCTGGCGAGCGTGCGGTCGCCGCTGAAGGCCGCCTCGTTGCTTTTGTCCCGCGCCAACTGCAGGAAGGTCTGCACCAGCTCGCGCATTTCCTCACTGGCGCGGGCGATGCGCGCCACCTGCTCCTTCTCGCGTGGTTCCAGGGGCGCTTCGGCGAGCAGCTCGCAGGAGGTGGCGATGACCATCAGAGGTGTGCGCAGCTCGTGGCTGACATCGCTGGTGAACAGCCGCTCGCGCTCCAGGGACTGACGCACCTGGCCCAGTGTGCTATCGAAGGCTGAGGCCAGCTGGCCGATCTCATCGTCGAGGTAATCCGGCGCCATGGGGGGCGCCAGTGGGTGCAGCTGGTCACGATGACGCACCTGCTGGGCCAGGCGGCTGATCGGCGCCATGACCTTGCGTGCCATCATCAAGCCCAGGCCCCAGGCGGCGATCACGGTGAGTAGAAAACCTGCCAGCACCACGTTGAACAGCGCGTTCTCGCGGGCTTCGAATTCATCCTGCTCTTGCACCAGCACATGAGTATGGCCGTTGCTCTCTTCTACAAATACATAGAAAGCGTCATCCCCGCTCACGATTTCATTGAAGCCCTCAGGAAGGTGTTGATACTCATCTGGTATTGCGTACTCCGGGAACTGAGAAGAAAAGAATCGCGTACTACTATCGAGCCTGGGAGCAGAACCCGTTTTCATATCTTGTAAGAGGACACCGCTTAACTCGCGCTCCATTTGCATTGAAACCAAGTGCTCTTCAATGAAATGCACGACTCCAACGATGCTCAGCGAAAACAGACCGCTGACCACCGTGGTCATCAGCAAGAAGGCGATCAGAATACGTCGCTCGAACGGCTGCTTAGACAGCATCGGCTCTCTCCGCCAGGCGATAACCTACACCATGAATGGTGTGCAGCAGGGCAGTGGGGAAAGGCTTGTCGAGCACCTGGCGCAGTTGGTGGATGTGGCTGCGCAGGCTGTCGCTGTCCGGGCAGTCGTCACCCCACAGGGATTCCTCCAACGCCTCGCGCCGCACCACGGCCGGGCTGCGCTGCATGAGGATCGCCAGCAGCTTTAGGCCCAGAGGGTTGAGCTTGAGCGGCTGACCGGCGCGGCTGACGTGCAAGGTGTCGAGGTCGTAGCTGAGGTCGGCGACCTGCAGTTGGCGTTTGCGGCTGCCACGGCTGCGGCGCAGGATCGCCTCGATCCGCGCCACCAACTCGGACAGCGCGAACGGTTTGATCAGGTAGTCGTCGGCGCCGGCGTTGAGGCCCTGCAGGCGGTCGTCCAGCGCATCTCGGGCGGTAAGCATGAGGATCGGCACCTCGTTGCGGCCGTCCTCGCGCAGGCGCTTGCACACCTGGTAGCCATCGATGCCGGGCAGCATGATGTCCAGCACGATCAGGTCGTAATGGCCGCTGCTGGCCAGGTGTAGTCCACTCAGGCCGTCCTGCGCGCAGTCGACGCTGAAGCCCTTGAGCTGCAGGTAGTCGAGCACGTTGGCGAGGATGTCTCGGTTGTCTTCGATGACCAGAATGCGCATCGGCGAATAGTCCCGGGGTTGACGAAGTCTTCAAACGGCTTTGACGAACGGCCCACGGCGCAGACTTCGGCTCGTTCATCCTACAAGGATCATACGATGCCTCGGCTCGGTTACGCGCAACTTCATTACCTTCGGTTATTCTGTTGGCCCGGCTGGCGATCTTCCAACTGACATGTGCGTGCTCCTGCTCCGTCAGCTGGAGGACGTCAATGTGACCCTGTTCGGCCAGTGCGGCGTCGGCATGGTCTATGACCTGAGATGCCGGGTCTACGCCGCCATCCCATGAAGCTGTAACTGTTGCTGTGCCCGGTTTGGCTGTGGCGCGGTCGCGGTTACCCGCGCATGCTGGTCGGCGTCGTTGCAGTCAGCGTGCTGGTGGTGTTCTTCACCGCTCACGCCGCTGTTGGGTACGTGCCGGCAACGGATCGTCCCGGGCGTTGCCGGCGTCGGCGGTACTCTCCTGGCTGACGCTATTCTTGGTCTTGCGTGACTGGCGCCCGCGCGCTGCTCGTGTCGCACTTGCAGCAGTTGGGGGTGCGCACCGTGAGCAACCACCGCGTTGTATCACGTGAGCGAACGGGGTTGGAGCAAGTCGCAGGCGCTGAGCGAATGCCTCAGCGATGCATCCAAATCGCATACAGCTCAGAGGCACCGCTGCCGTTGGTCAGATCAACCAGCAGGCAATCAGAAGCACGAACAGGCCATACAGGGCGCCGGTTGCGGCAAGGGTACGGCTATCCACGGCGCCACGTCGAAACAGCAGGCATAGCCAGGCAATGGCCAGCATCGTGATGATGCCGGAAGCCAGCAAGGTGCTGTCGAACAACCAAGGGGTAAAGAAAATGCCCAGCGCACTGGGCAGCGTGGCTTGAATCATCATGGCACCGGAAATGTTCGCCAGCGCGAGACGCTCCTTGCCCTGGCGTACCCAGATCAGCGCGTTCATCACCTCCGGCAGCTCGGTTGCCACCGGACTCAGTAGCAGCGCTACGAGGTGAGGAGGCCAGTTCAGCGCGCTGCCGAGCACTTCAAGTTGACTCACGAAGGTATGTGAGGCAACGCCGATCACAGCCATTGCCAGCATGACTTGCAGCAAGGCCCAGAACAGGGAAGGCTCGGCAAGATTGGGGCGAATTCGCAGGGCCTCGATGGTTTCCTCTTCGAAGGCCGTATCACTCTGGTGAATCTCACGCCAGACGTAGAGCGCATAGACCACGAGAAAGACGACACCCAGCCAGGGCTTGATCACGAAGGCCACAAGCCCCAGTGCGACCTTCAGCGCGAATACCGCGAGAAACGCCATCTGGTCGCGGCTCAAGCGTGCGTAATCGACGTGTACGGCGTAGGTGTCCCGAGCCAGACGACGGTGATTGAACAGCAACGCCAGGCCGACAACGGCGTATCCGAGCGTTGCAAGAACCAGCGGGCCACCCATGGCGGCGCCTACACCGATGTCCTTTTGTTCTGCCGTAGTGCCAAAAACCACGGCCATCAAGGTGACCGCGCTTTCCGGCAGGGCTGTGCCGAATGCGGCCAGTACCGAGCCTACGGCTGTCGCACCGAGATTCAGGCGCCTACCAACCCATTCGATGCCATTGACGAAGTACTCGCATGCCACGTAGATGGTCGCGGCCGAGAAGAAAAATATGAAAAGTGTGAGGAGCATTGAACAGAATCCGGCCGGGCGAGCGAATGAACCATTTGGCACAACACCGCGGCTCGCCCGGCAGGCAAGCGCAGTGTGGCCAAAGGTCTCGCCTGGCGCTCTACACGGATGCAGAGGCTGTACACGCCATGAGGCATGCGCCTCAAGTTTGTTGACGTGAACCCCCCGGCGCAGTGCCGGGAATAGCTACTCCCCAATGACAGGACACGCAGTGTAGCAGCGAAGTCGCTTTCTTTCCTGCATCAACGGCAATGATGCCTACAGGCGCCGTCAGCATGCATAAAGCCTGGCGGATCAGATCACCTGCCCGGGGCCAACGCTTGAGGGCCAGGGGCATTGGTGCCACCAGGACCGAAGTTGATGCTCATCACGGTATCGAGCTTGGCGCTCTGGACAGTAGTGGGCGGCATCGGCATGTCGAGCACCTCCGCATCCAGTTCGTCGATACTGGCCGTGCGCCGTTCGGAAACTACCAACGCCTGGCGCTGTTTGACGGGCAGAACCTGGCGATTCTCAGCCCGCACCAGGGCAAGAGGCGCCACGATGATGCCTGGCGCCTGGGCCGTGAGTGGCGGGTGGATGGCAGCGATCCCCCGCGGCGCAGTGTCGCGACATCACCTACTACCAAGGGGGCATTCAGGACTTAGTCGACGACTTCTGGGCGGTTGCAGTCGCGGACGCTCGACAGCCAGGCCACCAGACCACCGCGATAAGGATGTAGCACGTTACACGCTTGAGCCACTCTGTAGTCCTCGTTTTGAGGGAGGGTTTAGGCGGTGTCAGGACGTGTAGCGTACTACCAGCTGGCAGGCGCAGTGGCGCGATGGGCAATGGTGCCGGCATGCCGTGCTGGCATTCGTCACGGCAATGCACCGGTAGCCTATTTTCTTTTTTCTCATAAAGTGCACGAGCACATGGCCGATATGCGATCAGGGATTAGCGCCATCTCACTCGATTCTCTGCCAGGTATGGCTGGGGGTTCTCCGATTTTTGCGCGTAACAGGAGTTGCAAACATGTCGCTGCGTAATCTTTCTATCGCCCCACGGGCGGCGCTGGGGTTTGGGGTTGTCGCTTTGCTGGTCGTGTTGCTTGGAATCTTTTCATTGATGCAGATGGGTGAAATGCGCGAGCAGTCCGACGAAATCAACGAGAATTGGCTGCCAAGCGTCTTGGCCATTGGCGATGTGTCCAAGAATATCTTGCGGTTGCGTGCCATTACCTTGCGTTCGATGCTTAATCGCGATTCGGCCCAGGTGCAGGCCAATCTTCGACTGGTTGAGGACGTGCGCGCATCCCTTGCCAAGAGCCAGGAGGCCTATGAACAACTGATTTCCAGCACCGAGGAGCGCGGCATCTACGACGAGTTCAAGCGCTCCGAGGCGGCTTACTTGCAGGAGCAGACTCGAATCGTGGAGTCCCTACGCCAGGGTGATTTCGATACTGCCATCGAGGTGGCTGGCGGCGTGCTCAATCAACACGCCGATGCCATGATGCAGGGCCTCGGCAAACTGATCGAGATGAACCGTGTGAGCGCTGTGGCGGCAGGCGAATCTTCCAGGCAGGTGGCGGAGTCGGCACGTATCTGGGTCATCGCCATGATGGTTCTGGCGACTCTGGCTACCGTCGTGCTGGCGATGCTGTTGACGCGCAGTATCGTCGCGCCGCTGACCGAAGCTGTGCGGGTGGCCGAGGTGGTGGCATCGGGTGACCTGACCCAGACGATTCATGCTGAAGGTAGCGATGAGCCCGCGCGTTTGCTCAGCGCCCTGAAAAGCATGCAGCAGAGCCTGCGCGGCACCATCCAGAGCATCGCTGATTCGTCCAATCAGCTGGCGTCGGCATCCGAAGAACTGCATGCAGTGACCGAAGATTCGACTCGCGGCCTGCATCAGCAGAACACCGAGATCGAGCAGGCCGCTACGGCAGTCAACGAAATGACTGCTGCAGTCGAAGAGGTCGCTCGCAATGCCGTCAGCACCTCCGAGGCGTCACGTGAATCCAATGCTACGGCGCTGCAGGGGCGCGAGCAGGTACGCCAGACCGTGAGCTCGATCAGTCAGCTGGCCGATGATGTAAACGGCACTGCGGGTGAGGTCGAGAAGTTGGCCGAGCGGGTTCGTGAGATCAGCAAGGTGCTTGACGTGATCCGCTCCATCGCCGAGCAGACTAACCTGCTGGCACTCAACGCTGCCATCGAGGCAGCGCGTGCAGGTGATGCGGGGCGCGGCTTCGCTGTCGTGGCTGACGAGGTGCGCGCGCTGGCGCATCGCACTCAGCAATCCACCCAGGAGATCGAACAGATGATCGGCGCCATTCAAAGTGGTACCGATCAGGCGGTTGGTTCGATGCAGAGCAGCAACAGTCGCGCCCGTTCCACCCTTGAAGTAGCCCAGGCTGCGGGTACGGCACTGGAGCTGATCACCCAGGCGATTTCCTCGATCAACGAACGCAACCTGGTGATTGCCAGCGCTTCGGAAGAGCAGGCCCAGGTAGCCAGGGAAGTGGACCGCAATCTGGTCAACATTCGCGATCTTTCGCTGCAGAGTTCGGCGGGTGCCAACCAGACCAGCGCGGCCAGTCAGGAGCTGTCGCGCCTGGCGATCGATCTTAACAACCTGGTCGCGCGCTTCAAGGTCTGAGGAGGCCCATTCCCCCTCCCGCCAGCGGGAGAAGGGAGAAAGCAGCACGAACGAAAACGGCGCCCGAAGGCGCCGTTTTCTTTACCGCGGCAGCTGTTACTTGCCGGCCCAGCGCTTGAGCACCAGGGTGGCGTTGGTGCCACCAAAACCGAAGCTGTTGCTCATCACGGTATCGAGCTTGGCGTTCTCGACGGTGCTGAGCTGGATCGGCATGTCGGCCACTTCCGGGTCGAGTTCGTCGATGTTGGCCGACGCGGCGATGAAGTTGCCTTCCATCATCAGCATGCAGTAGATCGCTTCCTGCACGCCGGCAGCGCCGAGGCTATGGCCGGACAGGCTCTTGGTCGAGCTGATGGCTGGGGCCTTGTCGCCGAACACGGCGCGCACGCCTTTGATCTCCGCAACGTCGCCAACCGGCGTCGAGGTGCCGTGGGTGTTGAGGTAGTCGATCGGGGTGTCAACGGTGGCCAGCGCTTGCTGCATGCAGCGAATGGCGCCTTCGCCGCTCGGGGCGACCATGTCGTAGCCATCGGAGGTCGCGCCGTAGCCGACGATTTCCGCGTAGATCTTGGCGCCGCGGGCCAGAGCGTGTTCCAGCTCCTCGACCACGACCATGCCACCACCGCCGGCGATGACGAAACCGTCACGTTTGGCGTCGTAGGCGCGCGAGGCCTTTTCCGGGGTTTCGTTGTACTGGGTGGAGAGGGCGCCCATGGCGTCGAACAGGCAGCTCTGGCTCCAGTGCTCTTCTTCGCCGCCACCGGCGAAGACCACGTCCTGTTTGCCCAGCTGGATCTGCTCCATGGCCTGGCCGATGCAATGCGCGCTGGTGGCGCAGGCCGAGGAGATGGAGAAGTTGACGCCCTTGATCTTGAACGGAGTCGCCAGGCACGCCGATACGGTGCTGCCCATGGTGCGGGTCACGCGGTATGGGCCGATGCGTTTGACGCCTTTTTCGCGCAGGGTATCGATGGCTTCCATCTGGTTGACGGTGGAAGCGCCACCGGAACCGGCGATCAGGCCGGTGCGCGGATTGGAAATCTGCTCTTCGCTGAGGCCGGAATCCTTGATCGCCTGTTCCATCGACAGATAGGCATAGGCCGCAGCGTCGCCCATGAAGCGGAACAGTTTGCGGTCGATCAGCTCTTCCAGGTTCAGGTTGACCGAACCGGAGACATGACTACGCAGGCCCATTTCGGCGTAGGAGGGGTTGAAACGGATGCCTGATTTGCCTGCGCGAAGGCTGCCGGCAACGGCTTCTTTGTCATTGCCCAGGCAGGAAACGATGCCCAGACCGGTGATCACTACACGACGCATGTGCAAGTCCTTCAGAAACTGTCGGTGGAGGTGAACAGGCCGACGCGCAGGCCTTCGGCGCTATAAATTTCGCGACCGTCGACGGCTACGGTGCCATCGGCGATGCCGAGGATCAGCGAGCGGCTGATGGTGCGCTTGATGTGAATGTTGTAGGTGACCTTCTTGGCGGTCGGCAGTACCTGACCGAAGAACTTCACCTCGCCACTACCCAGGGCACGACCGCGGCCCGGGTTGCCTTGCCAGCCGAGGTAGAAGCCGACCAGCTGCCACATGGCGTCGAGACCGAGGCAGCCCGGCATTACCGGGTCGCCCTCGAAGTGGCAGCCGAAGAACCACAGGTCCGGATTGATATCGAGCTCAGCGACGATTTCGCCCTTGCCGTACTTGCCGCCGGTTTCGCTGATGTGAGCGATGCGATCGATCATCAGCATGTTTGGGGCGGGCAGTTGCGCGTTCCCCGGGCCGAACAGTTCGCCGCGGCTGCAGGCGAGCAGGTCTTCCCGGGTGTAGGCGTTTTGTCTTGTCATGCGAGCTCCTCAATTGTCCCCACGCTTCTAAGGCTGGGCGAATCGTCCTGGCCGACGACGTCTGGATAGGCGTCTGCCGGCAGCCTAGTCATAGACTGTTGCGTTGTGGTGAAAGTCACAGCGCACTGAGTACAGTTGTACTCTGCTGGCATCGGAATGTCACAGGCACAGCAGTTTCCCCTTGTAACGCCAGCTTGTCACGGGCGCCACTCGCCTATGGTCGGGCTGGCAGCCAGCGCAGCAGAATGCGTTGCAAATCTGCTCGTTTGAACGGTTTTGCCAGGTAATCGTTCATTCCCGCCTCCAGACAGGCTTCGCGGTCACCCTGCAGGGCGTTGGCGGTCAGGGCGATGATCGGCACCTGTTGGTATTGCTGGAACTGGCGGATCTGCCGCGTTGCCTCGTAGCCGTCCATCAAGGGCAGCCTGCAGTCCATCAGGATAGCGGCGTAATCGTGTCGGCAGCAGTTCTGTACGGCCTGCTGACCATCGCCGACCAGACTGATCTGATAGCCCAGGCTGCGCAACATGGCCTCGATGACCGTCTGGTTGACCGGATTGTCCTCCACCAGCAATACCGCCTGACCGTCGCCGCTGCCCAGGTTCTGGTTGTCACTGTGTTGTGCGGTTTCGTTGCGGGCCAGAAAGGGCAGCGGTATTTCCAGGGTGAACACCGAACCCGCGCCCAGCTGGCTTTCCGCGCGCAGGGTGCCGCCCATGCGTTCGGCCAGGGTGCGGGCGATCGGCAGACCGAGGCCGGTGCCACCGTAGCGTCGGGAAATCGAGGTGTCCGCTTGCTGGAAGGCATTGAACATATGTTCCAGGCGCTCGTCGTCGATGCCGATACCACTGTCGCGTACGGCGCAGGTGAACCACAGCACCTGGTCATCCAGCTTCTGCCATCGGGTTTCCACGCGAATCTGGCCTTCTTCGGTGAACTTCAGTGCGTTGCCGATCAGATTGACCAGAATCTGCCGGATGCGCGTGGGGTCGCCGCGCATCTCCATCTGATCCAGGCCTGGCTGGGTTTCCAGTAGCAGTTGCAGGCCACGTTGCTGAGCGCTGTGCTGGAATACCTGCACCGAGCCTTGCAACAGCTCCAGCAGGCTGAAGGGGATGGCTTCGAGCTCCAGGGCGCCACGTTCTATCCGCGAGAAATCGAGGATGTCGTTGATCACCTTGAGCAGGTGCTCGGTAGACTCGGTGGCCAATGCGGCGTATTCATTCTGCTCGTCGTTCAGGCTGGTGGTTTCAAGCAGTTGCAGCATGCCCAGCACGCCATTCATGGGCGTGCGCAGTTCGTGGCTCATCATGGCCAGGAAGTCAGACTTGGCCCGGTTGGCCTGCTCGGATTCCTCGCGCGCCTGGATCAATTCGGCAATCGCCTGTTGCTGCTCGCGACCGCTCTGTGCGAGGGCGCAGGCGAGGTTATTGATATGCCGGGCGAGGTCGGTCAGCTCGTCATTGCCGCGCTCGATCAGCGAGGGGCGATAGTCGCCGCTCTGAATACGCTCCAGGGCTTGGCCCATGGCGCTCATCGGCTGCGCCAGACGCCTGGCCAGGCGTCTGGCGAGGAGGAAGGTCAGCAGTAGCGCCACCAGTGACAGAATACCAGCCTTGAACAGTATCTCTTGCTGGCGCGTATTGAAGGTGTCGTTGGACATGCCCACCACCACCCGGCCCAGGTAGCCGTCGCCGAGTGCCTTGCCCAACGGTGGCAGCACTTGCGTGCGTGCAGGTTGGCCCTGCAGGCGAATCGGTGCCTGGAATACTTCGACCTGTGGCGTGCTGTGGCCTTGTTCCTTGGGTCGTTCGACATACACCAGAATGTTGTCGTCGCGGTCGCGTACTTCGGCGAAACGCACGTCCGGGGTGCTGAGGGTGGCACGCAGCAGGCTTTCCAGGGTACTGAGGTTGTCGTTGAGCACGCCATATTCGGTGGCTGGCGCCAGTTGATTGGCAATCAACTGGCCGATATGACCTTGCTCCAGGCGCAGATCCTGCAGGCGGGTGAAGGTGAGAAAGCCGGTCAGCAACAGGGTCAGCAGCAGGGCAGGACCGACGCTGATCAACTGGGTGCGGGTGTGAATGTTCCAGCCGCGACGCTTGTTCATGGCTCTACCGTCCCTGGAAAGCGGCGCTGCTGCCTGATGAGAGGCGCAGGGCGGGGGCAAGGGGCTGCCTGTGGGCACGAATCGTCCTTGGCAATTATGGTCAATCCGGCATGTTAACTGACCCGACGCGCTTTGCCAGCGTCAGGCGTCTGCACTCTGCGGTAATTCTCGTTTGCCCCCTCTCTGTGGATGGCCTGCACTGAACTTTTGCCCTGGCCGGGTACTCTCGGCTCCGTATAATGCCTACAGACCGCCATCATGCATGGCCTCATTCGGAAGACCTATGACACAGCTCCAACCCATTGCCGTACTCGGCGGCGGCAGCTTCGGTACCGCCCTGGCCAATCTGCTGGCGGAGAACGGCCAGCGCGTCCTGCAGTGGATGCGTGACCCCGAGCAGGCCGAGCAGATGCGTCAGAGCGGCGAGAATCCGCGCTATCTGAAAGGCGTGAAGCTGCACGGCGGTATCGAGCCAACCAGCGACCTGAGCGGCGTGCTGCAGCAGGCCGAGCTGGTGCTGGTCGCATTGCCTTCAAGCGCCCTGCGCGATGCTTTGCAACCGGTTGCGGCGCAATTGGCCGGCAAGATGCTGATCAGCACGACCAAGGGCATCGAGGCCAAGACCTTCAAGCTGATGAGCCAGATTCTCGAGGAGATCGCCCCCGACGCGCGTATCGGCGTGCTGTCCGGACCGAATCTGGCCAAGGAAGTGGCGGATCACGCGCTGACCGCCACGGTGATCGCCAGTGAAGACGAGGAGCTGTGCCTGCGCGTACAGCAGGCTCTGCATGGCAGAACCTTCCGCGTCTACGCCAGTGCCGACCGTTTCGGCGTCGAGCTCGGCGGCGCGTTGAAGAACGTCTACGCCATCATGTCCGGTATGGCGGCGGCGCTGGACATGGGCGAGAACACCAAAAGCATGCTGATTACCCGCGCTCTGGCGGAAATGACCCGTTTTGCGGTAAAGCTCGGCGCCAACCCGATGACCTTCCTCGGTCTCGCTGGTGTCGGTGACCTGATCGTCACCTGTTCATCACCCAAGAGCCGCAACTATCAGGTCGGCTTCGCCCTGGGCGAAGGCCTCAGCCTGGAGGATGCGGTGCAGCGCCTTGGCGAAGTCGCCGAAGGGGTCAATACGCTCAAGGTACTCAAGGCCCGTGCCGAAGAACTGGACGTGTACATGCCGCTGGTCGCTGGCCTGCATGCCATCCTCTTCGAGGGGCGTACGCTGGCTCAGGTCATCGAGTTGCTGATGCTCGGTGAACCCAAGACCGACGTCGATTTCATCCCCACTGCGGGTTTCTGAGCCCTGCAGCCAATCAAGGAGAGTGAGTCATGAGCGATGAAAAGCAGGAGTTGGAGCGCGAGTCGATTCTGCTGCGCATTCTGTGGATGGTGATCTTCGTCATCGTCTGGCAACTGGCCGAGCTGCTGCTCGGCGCCGTGGTGCTGCTGCAACTGGGTTACCGCCTGTTCTACGGCGCGCCGAACGCCAGCCTGCTGGGCTTTGGCGATAGCCTCAGCCAATATCTGGCGCAGATTGGTCGATTCGGCACCTTCAATACCGATGAGAAACCCTGGCCGTTTGCCGACTGGCCGACGCCGCGGGCGCCTGAGGGCGAAACCGCGCACAGCATCCCGCCGGCGCCGCACCCTGTGCGCGACGAGGAGCCCAAGCTGTGAGGCTATGGCTGCTGCGCCATGGTGAGGCCGAGCCGCAGGCAGCCAGTGATGCTGCCCGCGAGCTGACCGCGCATGGTCGCATGGAAGTGCAGCAGGCCGCTGCTCAGCTCGCCGGTCGGCCTTTGACCGCCATCGTCGCCAGCCCCTACGTGCGTGCCCAGCAGACGGCCGAGCTGGTCCGCAGCGAGCTGGGGTTCACCGGCAAGATAAACACCGTGGCCTGGCTGACGCCGGACAGCGATCCGCGTGATGCCCTGAAGTATCTCGATGAGCGTGAGCGTGCCGAGGTGCTGCTGGTCAGCCATCAACCGTTGATTGGCGCCCTGGGTGGTCTGCTGGTGCACGGTCATCGGCAGGAACCGCTGCCCATGCGTACCGCCAGCCTGGCTGAACTGGAAGGCGATATCCCGGCTGCCGGGCTGATGGAGCTGCTGGCGCTGATCCACCCTCGCTGATTCATCACGCCGTGGCGCGCTGGTTGCGTCACAGGCGTCCCGCCCGATGTAGCGCTGGCACGTGCATGTGTGTCCAGGTGAGAAACATTTCTTAACTTGCGCCTCTTTTGTCTGCATGGAATATTCAACCAAGCAAGTGCTTGGTTGATTCCTACAAAAACAACAAAGGAGGAAGCCCTGTGGCTGATGCAATCCGTTTGCCGCTCGAGCTGTTTTACGAACGTGAAGCAAGGCACCCGAACAAACGCTACATGGTGCAACCTTTGGGAGGCGGCCAGCTGCTGGAGTTGAGCTGGGCCGATGTGGGCGAACAGGCGCGTCGTGCAGCCAGTTGGTTGCGTAGCCGCGAGCTGCCACAGGGCAGTCGCATCGCCATCATCTCCAAGAACTGCGCGCACTGGATCGTTGCCGATCTGGCGATCTGGATGGCGGGCCACGTATCGGTACCGCTGTATCCCAACCTCACCGCCGACTCCATGCACCAGGTGCTGGAGCATTCCGAAGCAGCCCTGGCCTTCGTCGGCAAGCTCGATGACTGGGCTTCGATGGCCCCGGGCCTGCCGCAGGGTCTGCCGACCGTGAGCCTGCCGCTGCATCCGCAGGGCAGCTTCGATTACAGCTGGGATGACCTGCAACGCAGTGCGCCGATTCAAGACGACCCCAAGCCCGCAGCCAACCAGTTGGCCACCATCATCTACACCTCCGGCACCACGGGCACGCCCAAGGGCGTGATGCACAACTTCTCCAATTTCGGTTTCGCCGCCAGTAACGCCATCAAGCTGTTCGGAGTGGGCGAGGACGATCGACTGATCTCCTACCTGCCGCTTTGCCATGTGGCCGAGCGCATGTTCGTCGAACTGGCTTCGCTCTATGCCGGGCAGACGATCTTCTTTGCCGAAAGCCTGGATACCTTCCTCGAAGACCTCAAGCGCGCGCGACCTACGGTGATGTTCGGTGTGCCGCGCATCTGGACCAAGTTCCAGATGGGCGTGTACAGCAAGATGCCGGCGCAGAAGCTCGACCGTCTGCTGCGGCTGCCGATCATCGGTCGCTTCGTCGGTCGCAAGGTACTCGCAGGCCTCGGCCTGGACGCCATTCGCTATGCGCTGTCCGGTGCCGCGCCGGTGCCTGAAACACTGCTTAACTGGTATCGCCGCCTGGGTATGGAGATCCAGGAGGTCTATGGCATGACCGAGAACTGTGGTTATTCCCACGTCTGTCTGCCGGGCAAGTTCAAGCAGGGCTGGATCGGCCAGAACAACCCGGGCGTCGAGGTACGCATCGGCGAGGATGGCGAAGTCCTGGTACGCAGTGGCGCGACCATGCAGGGTTACTACAAGGACCCGATCAAGACCGCCGAGACGCTGACTGACGATGGTTTCCTGCGTACCGGCGACAAGGGCGAGCAGGACGCCGAAGGCAACCTGCGTCTCACCGGCCGCATCAAGGAAATCTTCAAGACCAGCAAAGGCAAGTACGTGGCGCCGGCGCCAATCGAAAACCGCATCGGTGAGCACTCGCGTATCGAGCAGGTGTGCGTGGTCGGCGACGGCCTGCCGCAACCCATTGCGCTGTGCGTGCTATCCGATGTGGGGCGACAGGAGGCGGCCAACGACAGCCGTGATGAACTGGAGAACAGCCTCAAGGCTTTGCTCGTCGAGGTCAATGGCCGTCTTGATCATCATGAGCGGTTGCAAGGCCTGGTGTTGGTCAAGGAGGTCTGGGCAGTGGAGAACGGTTTCCTGACGCCGACCCTGAAAATCAAACGCGCGGTGATCGAGGGTACCTACGGCGAGCGTTTCGCCGAGTGGCAGCAGCGCAGCGAAGCCGTGCTCTGGCACGAATGACCCTGAATGGGCCGGGTTGACCGGCCCTGTCTTCAACCCACAAGGAACGCTTCCATGGGGCTGTGGCAACGAAAGCCAGATATCGATTCACTCAACGCAACCCTGAAAAACAGCATCGGTGAGGTGCTGGACATTCGTTTCGAAGCCTTCGATGAAGAGTCGCTCAGCGCCAGCATGGTGATCGATTCGCGTACCCATCAGCCCTACGGCCTACTGCACGGTGGCGCCTCGGTGGTGCTGGCGGAAACCCTCGGTTCCACCGCCAGCTACCTGTGCATCGACAGCAGCCGTTTCTACTGCGTCGGTCTGGAGGTCAATGCCAACCATCTGCGCGGTTTGCGCAGCGGGCGTGTGCATGCAGTGGCGCGGCCGGTGCATCTGGGCCGTACCACCCACGTCTGGGACATTCGCCTCAGCGGTGATGACGGCAAGGTCAGCTGCATCTCGCGGCTGACCATGGCCATCGTTGCCCTGGGTGATCAGCCCCCGAAACTTTAAGTTTCTGCCTGCAATTTCATCCAAGATTTGCCCGGTCCGTGGCGCTACAGTACGCGCCATGGACCAGATCACTCATATCCAAAGCAGCTTGCCCGGCGTTCGCCTGATCGATGCCGAGTACCGCCGCTTCGCCTTTCCCCGGCACTTTCATCTGGAGTACCACGTCGGCCTGCTGATTCAGGGGCAGCATCGCTACGCCTATGGCGGTGAGCGCCGGCATGTCGGGGCGGGGGACGTGCTGCTGATGGCACCGGAGGGCATTCATGACGGCGCCTGCCTGGACGGCCAGAGTTACCGCATTCGGGTGATGGCGTACGATCCCTCCTGGCTGGATGAAGCCAGTCGGACCCTGAGTGAAGGCCGTCAAGGCGCGCCACGCCTGATCACCAGCAGTCTGCGTCACCCGCTGCTGTCGCAGCACCTGCAGCGCTTTCATGCCGCGATGCTGGGCGGTTCGCAACTCGCACAGGAAGAGGCACTCTGGCAGGCGCTGGCCCACCTACTGGAGCTGGGCTCGACGTTGCGTGTCAGCGAGCCGGATCGCGGTTTCGATCAGCGCACCTGGCAGCGGCTGCGCGACTGGCTGGAGAGCCGCCTGGACGATCCGCCCGCGCTGGAGGAAATCGCTGCGTTTTGCGGCATGAGCCCCTGGCAGGTGCTACGGCGTTTTCGTCAGCACTCCGGTTTACCACCGCATCAGTGGCTGACTCAACTGCGACTGCAGCGGGCTTTGCCCCTGGTACTGGCGGGTGAGCCGTTGAGCGAGATCGCCCTGCGGCTGGGCTTCTACGATCAGGCGCATTTCTCGCGGCTGTTCCGTCGTACTTACGGTCTGCCACCTGCGCGTCTGCGTCAGGGCTGATTCAGCCGCCTGTCTAACCTTTTTCATTTCCTGGAGATCACCATGCAGGAGACGTCCGTCTTGCTGTCGCTGGCTGCCGTGTTCGCGGTGGCACTTGTCAGCCCCGGCCCCGATGTGGCGCTGGTGGTGCGTACCGCGCTGCATCAGGGCCAGCGTGCGGGCCTTCTTAGCGCGCTGGGCCTGGCCTGCGGTATTCTTCTGCATGGCACGCTGGTGCTCAGCGGCGTGGCCTTGCTGCTCAGTCGTACCCAGTGGTTGTTCGATCTGGTGCAGATAGGCGGCGCGCTCTATCTGGGCTGGTTGGGGATCGGCGCGGTGCGTGCCTGGTGGCGCGGCAGTGCTGGCCCGAGGCGCCTGGATGGCGAACTGACGCCCTCGCTGTTTGGCCCCTGGTTGCGCGGCGTGTTCACCAATCTGGGCAATCCCAAGGCGTTGGTGTTCTTCCTGGCATTGCTCAGTAGTCTGGTGCCGACTGACATGTCGTTGCCCGGCAAGGTGGCATGTGCCGCATTGCTGTTCGGCCTCAGCTTGTTCTGGTTCAGTCTGCTCGGTTTGACCCTGAGCCGCCCACTGATGCGTCAGCGGCTGCTGCAGGTGGCGCCGACCATCGACTTCGTCTGCGGCCTGGTATTTTTGCTGGTAGCGGCCAGTATCGTCGGGCGCCTGTTGCTATAGCGGTGACCATTGCGCCGCCATCAATGGCCGTTACGGTCATTGCCGCGCGTCGGCGGCTGCCGGAGAATCCGGACATATTTGCTTTCTTGAGTTTGATGCATGCCGCAGTCGATATTCTTCGCCCATGCCAACGGTTTTCCGTCGGCCACCTACGGCAAGCTGTTTGCCGCGCTGGCACCGGAGTTTCAGGTGCAGCACCTGGAACAGCATGGCCACGACCCGCGTTTTCCGGTCAACGACAACTGGTCGAATCTGGTCGATGAGCTGATTCATCACCTCGAGGGCGGCGATGAGCCGGTCTGGGGCGTCGGCCATTCGCTCGGCGGCGTGCTGCACTATCACGCCGCCTTGCTTCGCCCTGAGCTGTACCGCGGCGTGGTGATGCTCGACTCGCCGGTGTTGACCCTGGCTGATCGAATGGTGATTCGCGCCGCCAAGCGTTTTGGCTTCATCGACCGCATCACGCCAGCCGGCCGCACGCTTGGGCGCCGTGAAGCCTTTGCCGATCTGGTCGAGGCGCGAGACTACTTCGCCGGCAAGAGCCTGTTTCGCCGTTTCGACCCCGAGTGCCTGGACGCCTATGTCAGTCATGGCCTGCAACTGGGCGAGCAGGGGCTGCGCCTGAAATTCGATCCGGCCACCGAGATCAGCATCTACCGCAGCGTGCCACACACGTCACCAGGGCTACCACAGCAGTTGGCGGTACCGCTGGCAATGGTGCGCGGCCGCCACAGTCGGGTGGTGTTGCCGCATCATGCGCGCCTGCTGCGGCGCATGCCGCGCGCGGAGTATCACAATCTGCCAGGCGGCCATATGTTCCCTTTGGAGCGCCCACAGGCTACCGCCGACCTGCTGCGGCAGTTGTTCACCCGCTGGACCGGTAGCCAGGAGCAACATGCATGAACATGGATTTCGAGGAGGTTCGTCTGAGCCTGCCGCATATCGAGTTGGCTGCTCATCTCTATGGCCCTGAGGATGGCTTGCCGGTTCTGGCGCTGCACGGCTGGCTGGATAACGCGGCGAGCTTCGCGCGGCTGGCGCCGAAACTCGAGGGGTTGCGTATCGTCGCTCTGGACTTTGCCGGTCATGGTCATTCCGAGCATCGCTCGGCTGGCGCCGGTTACGCGCTCTGGGATTATGCCTATGACGTGCTGCAGGTCGCCGAGCAGTTTGGCTGGGAGCGGTTTTCCATCCTCGGTCATTCCATGGGGGCGATCACTGCGGTGTTGCTGGCGGGGGCGATGCCGGAGCGGATCGCGCGCCTGGCCCTGATCGACGGCCTGGTGCCTTTTACCGGTGAGGCCGAGCAGGCACCGCAGAAGCTGGGCGAAGCATTGCGCGCCAGGCAGGTACTGAATGACAAGCGCAAGCCGGTGTACGCCGAAATGGCGCGCGCTGTCGAGGCGCGTATGAAGGGCGTCGGCGCGGTCAGTCGTGAGGCGGCCGAGTTGCTGGCGCAGCGTGGTCTGATGCCGGTACCGGGCGGCTACACCTGGCGCACCGACAGTCGCCTGACCTTGCCGTCGCCGCTGCGCCTGAGCTGGGCGCATGCCCAGGCGTTCGTTCGTGCGCTGCAATGCCCGGTCAGTCTGGTGTTGGCGGAGCAGGGCATGATGGGGGCACAGTCTGCCGTACGGAACTTGCTGCAGGAACTGCCGTTCGAGGTACACCGTCTTCCCGGTGGGCATCACCTGCATCTGGATGATGAAACCGGCGCTCAGCTCGTAGCGGATTGTTTCAATCCATTCCTGCGCTTGCCTTGACTTGCCTGCGGCCCTGGGGAAAGGTGTGGCGGTCTGCCATGGAGGATCGCATGATCGACCCGTTAGAAGTCGCCGCTCGCTGTATAGCTAGCTCACCCGTCGTATTTCTTCAGTGGACTGCCACCTCATGAAGGGGGTTGTTCAGTTTCTTTCTGCGGTGCTTGCCACGGTCTGCAGCGGTGTCGCCCTGGCGGCTGATCTACCTGGCAGTCGCGACCTCGAGGTATTGCCGCGTTTTCCTGCCAGTCACATCGTCGCGTTCGAGGAAGCGCCCGATGTCGAGCGTATCTACCCTCAAGGCTCCATTCGCCGCATCAGTGGGCGGTTGCGTTATGAGCGGGAGATTCTGGTGCAGGGCCAGCACAGCGCGGTGACCTATGAACTGCCGCGCACCCACAGTGCCGATCAGGTATTCACGGCGGCGCGGGAGACATTACTGGAGCAGGGCGCCGAACTGCTCTATTGGTGCCAGGGCCGTGAGTGTGGTGCGAGCAGCCTGTGGGCCAACTCGGTATTCGGCAATGCCACGCTGTATGGTTCCGACGACCAGCAGGCCTATGCGCTGTTGCGCCTGGCCGAGCCGAATGAGGAAAGCCTGCTGGCGCTGTACAGCATCACCCGTGGTAATCGCCGTGCTTACCTGCATGCCGAGCAACTGGATGCCGAAACTCCTCTGGGCGTATTGCTGCCGACGCCGGCGACCTTGCTGCGTCAGTTGCGCAGCGATGGGCAATTGAAGCTGCCCGGCGAAGCCAGGGCCGACAGCGCCTGGGTGGAAGTGCTGGCGCGCAGTCTGAATCTCGACAGCACCTTGCGTGTCAGCCTTGCCGGCAGCCAGGCCGAGGCCTGGCGCGAGGCGCTGATCGAGCAGCGCGTGCGCGAGGCGCGCCTGGAGTTGGGTGAAAGCGCGGATGAAACACTGAGCGTCCGTTTGTTGCGTTAAGCTAGCATTCGCAATCGCCTGTCGCAGAGCGCCCGTAAGGGCGTTTTGTCGTTTCGTCGAAGGGAGTTTCGCTTGATGGCCACCAATGATCGTCTGCTGGTGCAGATTCTTCTGCTCGGCCTGCTGGCTGCCAGCCTCTGGGTGCTGGCGCCATTCTGGTCGGCGCTGTTCTGGGCCGCCGTGCTGGCCTTCGCCAGTTGGCCGCTGATGCGTCTGCTGACGCAACTGCTCAATGGGCGCCTGTCGCTGGCGGCGGGCATCCTGACTGGGGTCTGGGTGGTCATGGTCGCGGTACCGCTGGTCTGGCTGGGCTTCAACCTGGCTGACCACATCAAGGATGCCAACGCCCTGGTCAAGGACCTGCAGGTCGAAGGTCTGCCGCCACCACCGAGCTGGCTGGCCAGCATTCCGCTGGTCGGTGATCGCCTGGTGGAGCTGTGGCGCACCATCGACCAGCAGGGCGCGGCCTTCTTCGACACGCTGCGGCCCTACCTGGGCCAGGTCGGCAACTGGCTGGTGGCGCGTAGCGCGAAGATCGGTGCGGGTATGGTCGAACTGGCCCTGAGCCTGGTGCTGGTGTTCTTCTTCTACCGTGATGGCCCGCGCCTGGCGGTGTTCGTGCATAGCCTGCTGGAGCGGCTGATCGGCGAGCGCGCCGATCATTATCTGGAGCTGGTTGCCGGTACCGTGCAGCGTGTGGTCAATGGCGTGATCGGCACCGCCGCAGCGCAGGCCGTGCTGGCCTACATCGGCTTCGTCATCGCCGGTGTGCCGGGGGCGCTGGTGCTGGGCCTGCTGACCTTCGCCTTCAGCTTCATCATGATCCCGCCGCTGATCTGGGGCCCCGCCGTGGCCTGGCTGGTGTGGCAGGGGGAGATCGGCATGGCGATCTTCCTGGGTATCTGGGGCTTCTTCATCATCAGCGGCGTGGACAACATCCTCAAACCCTACCTGATCAGCCGCGGCGGCAACCTGCCTCTGGTGGTGGTGCTGCTTGGCGTGTTCGGCGGCATCCTGGCGTTCGGCTTCATGGGTCTGTTCCTTGGCCCGACGCTGCTGGCGGTGGCCTACAGCCTGCTCAGTGATTGGGTAACAGACAAGACGCCACCGGCCGAAGCGGTAGCGGACAAACCATTGCCGGGCGAGGAACCACGCGGCTGATCAGCCGCGTTCGCTTTCGTACTTGTCGAGGGTGTCGCGAGCGATCTGCCGACCCAGCATGATCAGCTCCGGCGCCTTGTAGAACTCGAAGAAGCGGCAGACGCGCTTGGGTACGTTGATCAGGATGTCCGGCGGGTAGCCAGCGATCTTGTACTGCGCCAATGAAGTCTGCATCACCTCGAAACTCTGGTTGACCAGTTCCAGTAATGACGCCGGCCCGCTGAATTCGGCTACGCGTGAGCCGCTGGCGGATTTCGGCGCGGGCTCGTCATCTTCTTTGCGGCTGGGTGCTGCGGCCGGGCTGATGTCATCGGCGAGCCGCTGCTCCTCGGCGAGCAGCAGGCTTTCGTCCTCGCTCTTGCGGCGAAAACTGGGTAGGCGCGAGCCGAGCGACGTCATCACCTGATCGATGCGACCCTTGAGGGCCGCAGGGCGCTCGATTACCGGCAACTGATAGTGATTATGGTTGGTGGCATTGAGGTTGACCGCGATGATCAGGTCGCAGTGGCTGGAAACCACCGGCACGATCGGCAGCGGATTGAGCAGGCCGCCGTCGACCAGCATGCGTTTGCCCTGGATGACCGGTGTGAACAGGCTGGGAATCGCCGCTGAGGCGCGCATCGCCTGGTGCAGGCAGCCTTCCTGGAACCAGATTTCCTGCTGGTTGGTCAGGTCTGTGGCGACGGCGGTGAAGGGGATGGCGAGGTTTTCGATGTCCACCTCGCCAACGATTTCCTGAATGCGCCCGAACACCCGCTCGCCACGGATGGCGCCGAGGCGGAAGCTGACATCGAGCAGTCGCAACACGTCGAGATAATCCAGACTTTCCGTCCATTCTCGGTATTCGCGCAGCTTGCCTGCGGCGAAGATGCCGCCGACCACCGCGCCCATCGAGCAGCCGGCGATGCAGCCGATTTCGTAACCGCGCTCCTGCAATTCCTCGATCACACCGATGTGCGCATAGCCGCGCGCACCTCCCGAGCCCAGCACAAGCGCCACTTTCTTGCTCATTAACGGATTCCCCCAGTGAAGCTTCGACCTTACTCGCGCTAGAGAGCTGAGCCAAGGCAGTCTTTGCTAGAATCCGCCGCCAGTTATCGCGGTGAGAGAAAACCATGAGCGAACCTATCCGTTTGACCCAGTACAGCCACGGCGCCGGCTGCGGCTGCAAGATTTCGCCGAAGGTGCTCGAGGTGATTCTCGCCGGCAGCGGCGCGCAGAATCTCGATCCCAGGCTCTGGGTGGGCAATGCCTCGCGCGATGACGCGGCGGTATACGCCATCGATGAAGAGCGTGGTGTGGTCTCCACCACCGACTTCTTCATGCCTATCGTCGATGACCCTTACGATTTCGGTCGTATCGCCGCGACCAATGCCATCAGCGACATTTACGCCATGGGCGGTGATCCGCTGATGGCCATCGCCATCCTTGGCTGGCCGGTCAATGTACTGGCGCCGGAAGTCGCCCGAGAGGTGATTCGCGGCGGACGTGCAGTGTGCGATGAAGCCGGTATCCCGCTGGCGGGAGGTCACTCGATCGATGCGCCGGAGCCGATTTTCGGCCTGGCCGTGACCGGTCTGGTGGCCAAAGCCAACATGAAGCGCAACGACACCGCCACGGCGGGTTGCCAGCTGTACCTGAGCAAGCCCCTTGGCATCGGCATCCTCACCACGGCAGAGAAGAAGGCCAAGCTGCGTGATACGGACATCGGTCTGGCGCGTGACTGGATGTGCACCCTGAACAAGCCGGGCAGTCGCTTCGGCAAGCTTGCCGGCGTGCGCGCGATGACCGACGTCACCGGCTTCGGCCTGCTTGGCCACCTGGTGGAAATGGCCGATGGCAGCGGCCTGAGTGCTCGCGTCGAGTTCGCCAGGGTGCCGCGTCTGGAGAGTGTCGAGCACTATCTTGAACAAGGCTGCATACCGGGTGGCACATTACGCAATTTCGACAGTTATGGTGACAAGATCGCGCCGCTGCCCGAGCTGGCCAAGCTGCTGCTGTGTGATCCACAGACCAGCGGTGGCCTGCTGATTGCCGTGGCACCGGAGGGCGAGGCCGAATTCCTCGCCGTGGCCGCCGAATTGGGGCTGAATCTGACGCCTATCGGTGAGATGGTCGAGCGACAGCGTTACGCGGTCGAGGTGCTCTGATGCGCGACAACTGCACCGACTACCGCGATCTGTTCCTGCATGACCGGGCAATGATGGATACCCGTGCGCCGGTCGAGTTCCATAAAGGCGCCTTCCCCGGCGTGATCAATCTGCCGCTGATGAACGACCTTGAGCGGCAGAAGGTCGGCACTTGCTACAAGCAGCAAGGCCAGCAGGCGGCCATCGAACTGGGCCATCAACTGGTCAGCGGCCATACCAAGGCCGAGCGTATCGAGGCCTGGGCCGCCTTTGCCAAGGCCAACCCTGATGGTTATCTGTACTGCTTTCGCGGTGGCCTGCGTTCGCAGATCGTCCAGCAATGGCTGAAAAGCGAGGCGGGCATCGACTATCCGCGCGTGGTTGGTGGCTACAAGGCCATGCGCACCTTCCTGCTGCAGACCACCGAAGAGGCCGTGCACGCGTGCGATTTCGTGCTGGTGGGTGGGATGACCGGCACCGGCAAGACCGAGGTGATCAGCCAACTGAGCAACAGCCTGGACCTGGAGGCGCACGCCAATCACCGAGGCTCCAGCTTCGGCAAACGTGCCACCGGCCAGCCCGAGCAGATCGATTTCGAGAATGCCCTGGCTATCGATCTGCTCAAGCGCCGTGCCGTGGGGCAGCAGCAGTTCGTGCTGGAAGACGAGTCGCGTCTGATCGGACGCTGTTCATTGCCCTTACCGCTGTATCAGGCGATGCAGCATCATCCTCTGGTGTGGCTGGAGGACAGCGTCGCCAATCGCGTGGAGCGGATCCTGCAAGCCTACGTGGTCGAGCTGTGTGCCGAATTCGTCGCGGCCCAGGGGGGCGAGGCCGGCTTCATCGCCTTCGCTGCACGCTTGCGCGAAAGTCTTGCCAACATCACCCGTCGCCTGGGGGGCGAGCGCTACCAGCGTCTGGCCGCGATCATGGAGCAGGCGTTGCAGGAGCAGCAAGCCAACGGCCAGGTGGATACGCACCGCGGCTGGATCGAAGCCTTGCTGGTCGAGTACTACGATCCCATGTACGTGTTCCAGCGCGAGAGCAAATCCGGGCGGATTGAGTTCGCCGGGGAGCAGCAGGCTGTGGTGGAATACCTGCGTAAGCGAAACGGCGGGTGAGGCGGGCACTTTCCCTCTGCCGTAGCGTCATACACTGGGCCAACCCGTAGTCATATCCGTTCGAGGAGTGTGGTCGATGAAACACTGGATCTGTTTGCCGCTGCTTGCGGTGGCGCTCACCGGCTGCGCCGGCAAGACCGTCTACCGTGATACCTGTGCCAATCAACTGGATGCCGCCTGGAAAGAACTGAGTATCGCCGAGGCCGAAGGCTTCGCCGGCACCGTGAGCTATTCCAAGGCACTTTCGCTGCTTACCGCTGCCAAGACCCAGCAGCAGTTCGAAGCCTACGAAGGCTGCACCAGCAAGGCTGAACGTGCGCGCTTCTACATCCGCGAATCGCGAGCGGGGCGCTGATGCAGCTCGATTTTTCCGATCTGAGCCCGCTCGAGGCTTATCGCTGGCTGGCTTCCAGTGTCACCCCACGGCCCATCGCCTGGGTCTCCACCCGTTCGGCCGACGGTGTGGCCAACCTGGCGCCGTTCAGCTTTTTTCAGGTGATCAGTGACAACCCGCCGACCTTGCTGGTCAACGTCAACACCCGCGACGATGGCAGCCTCAAGGACAGCCTGCGCAATGCCCAGGCCAGCGGCGAACTGGCGATCCAACTGGTCAGTTTCGCCCAGGCCGAGGCGATGAACGCCAGCGCCGCGATCCTGCCCCATGAAGTCAGCGAGTTCGCCCACTGTGGCATCGCCAGCCAGCCGTGCGAGCGCATCGACGTGCCGCGTGTCGTCGGCGCACCGGTGACCTTCGAATGCCGTGTGGCACAAATCCAGCCCTATCCTGCGCAACGACCCAACTGCCATCTGATCTTCGCCGAAGTGTTGCTGGCGCATATCGATGACGCAGTGCTCAACGAGCAGGGGCGTATCGACCCACTCAAACTCGATCTGGTCGGTCGACTCGGTGGCAGCGCCTACTGCCGCACACAGGACCTTTTTCAGATGCAGCGGCCCTGAACCCGTTCTGAAAACGACGTCCAGTTAACTCTCCCGGCCATCTTGCTGCCTGCTGGCTTGTCGCCAGTAGCGTTGCGCTCCTATGTTCCAGAATTGTCAGGCTGTTGAAAAACGCAGGCGAGGCAGGCAAGACAAGGAAAAAACGGCCGAAAAACGCTCGGAGTCGCGATCGACTTTACGAGTTGTAAATGAGCATTTTGAGGCCGTTTCTGACGCCGTATTGCCAACGCACGACTGCATGGATGCAGGAGGTAGAGCGACGCAGGAAGCCAAAGCCGAGGTGGTTTTTCAACAGCCTGTTAGGGCTGGCTGCAGTAGGCAGGGGGATGTCATGGGTGGCTCATTGAGCAAGCGGCTGGCCAGTTTGAGCACGACCAGCAAGTTGATGGCGGGTTTTGCTCTGGTATTGATGCTGACCGCTCTGGTGGCTGTTACCGGTTTGCTGGCGTTGCGTGAAGTCAGTGCCGGTGCCGAGTTGCAGCAGCGCATGAGCGCGCTTGGCGAGCAGGTGCTGCGCATGCGTCAGAGCGAGCAGACGTTCGCGCTGAGTGGCGACAGTCAGCATGCCGAGCGCCTGGCCGAACAGGCTGAGAGCATTTTGCAGACCGGGCAGGCACTGCAAGGTGAGCTCGATAGCGACACGGCCGCGATTCTGGCGCAGGTCGAGCCTGCACTGGCCGACTACCGCAGCGCCTTTGCCCGCTACGTTGAACTCACCGACAACATGCAACTGTCCTTGCAGGCCGCCGACTGGCTGGTGGTCAGTGCGGCCAACAGTCTCGATCTGCTGCAGGAAGGGCTGGCGGAAGACGGCGTCGACTTGCTCAAGAGTACCCAGGGTGAGCGGGGCGGTGATTCGGTGGCGCAGGCTGGCAAGGTCGGCAAGATTCATCAGTTGCTGCTGCAGGCGCTGGATCAGGCTCGCCAGCGCCTGGAGGCCAGCCGGCGCAACGATAGCAGCGAGCAGGCGGAAATTGCCCAGGCCGGTGAGGCGCAAGCCATGGCTGCCGAGTTGCGCGATGCGCTGGACGACCCCGGTTATGCTGCGGTGCTCGGCGAGGTGGTGGTCAACGTCGACTCCTTCAACGAGCGCCTGAAGGAATACGCCACCCAGTTGCAGCAACAGAAACAGGTTTACGGCCAACTGGTCGCCCAGGTCGAGCAACTGCTGCAGCAGGTCGAGCTGGCGCTGGACACGCAACGCCAGGTCATGCGCGCCGAGCGCCAGGCCAGCAGCGGTCTGATCATCGTGGCAGCGGCCCTGGCGCTGCTGTTCGGACTTGGCGCGGCGATCATGATCAGTCTGGCCATCGTGCGTCCGCTCAAGCGGGTGATCGGCCTCGCCGAATCCATCGCCAGTGGTGACCTCAGCGTGCACATCGAACAGGATCGGCGCGATGAAATCGGTCAACTGCTGGCTGCCATGCAAGGCATGTCCGCCAACCTTAGGGATATGGTTGGCCGCCTGCAGGGCGGTGTGGCGCAGATATCCAGCTCCGCCCAGAGCCTTTCGACAACTGCCGAGCAGACGCGGCAGGGCGTCAATGGTCAGAAACTGGAGACCGATCAGGTCGCCACCGCCATGAGTCAGATGACGGCCACGGTGCACGAGGTGGCGCGCAATGCCGAGGCCGCGGCAGCTTCCACCGAACAGGCTGACCAACGTGTCGGTGCCGGTAGCCAGGTGGTGCGCCAGACCCTGCAGCGTATCGAGCAACTGGCGCGCGCCATGGACGCCACTACCGAGAGCATTCAGCGCCTGAGCCAGGACACTCAGCGCATCGATGCCGTACTCGACGTGATCAAGAGCGTTGCCGAGCAAACCAACCTTCTGGCACTCAACGCGGCCATCGAAGCGGCGCGCGCGGGAGAACAGGGACGCGGTTTTGCGGTGGTCGCCGATGAGGTACGGGCACTGGCAAAACGCACTCAGCAATCCACGGCGGAAATCGAGTCGCTGATCGCAGCCTTGCGTGAAGGCAGTCGCCGCGCCGTGACCGACATGGAGCAGAGCGCCAGTCTGGTGAACCTGACGGTTGGCGACGCCAACCAGACCGAAGGTGCCTTGGCGGCCATTGCCGAGGCAGTGAGCCTTATCTCGGAGATGAACCAGCAGATCGCTGCGGCGGCCGAGCAGCAGAGCGCCGTGGCCGAGGAGATCAACCGCAGTGTCACCTCGATCCGCGATATCGCCGATCAGTCAGCCACGGCCATGGACGAAACCGCTGCCTCGAGCATCCAGCTGGCTGAGTTGGGGCGTGACCTGCAGGGTATGGCAGGGCACTTCCGCCTGACATAGCGTCTGGCCTCACAGTTTCGTGAGCAAACTTTGCATAGCGCTATGCCGCGCCCCGGCGCCCCAGTAGCATCGGCGTTCTGCATAAGGAGCGAACGATGCGAACCAAACTGGACACCTGTCTCGACTCGGTCAATCAGGTATTGCTGGGCAAAGAGGCGCAGGTGCGTCTGGCGCTGACCTGCCTGCTGGCGCGTGGGCACCTGTTGATCGAAGACCTGCCGGGCATGGGCAAGACGACCCTCAGTCATGCCCTGGCGCGGGTGCTGGGGCTGAGCTTCCAGCGCATCCAGTTCACCTCCGACCTGCTGCCGGGCGACATTCTTGGCACCTCGGTGTTCGACAAGGACAGCGGGCAGTTCGTCTTTCATCCGGGGCCGATTTTCGCCGAGCTGGTGTTGGCCGATGAAATCAACCGTGCCACGCCGAAAAGTCAGAGCGCGCTGCTCGAGGCCATGGAGGAGGGCCAGGTGACCATCGAGGGCGCGACCCGGCCGCTGCCTGAGCCATTCTTCGTCATCGCCACGCAGAACCCGGTCAGCAGTGGCGGCACCTTCGCCTTGCCCGAATCCCAGCTTGATCGTTTTCTCATGCGCCTGTCGCTGGGCTATCCGGCGCAAGCTGCGGAACGGGCATTGTTGCTGGGCGATGCTCGGCGCGATCTGTTGCCGCGCATGGAATCCATTCTCGACCATGCCGAACTGGCCCGTCTGCAGGCGCAAGTGCCGAAGGTGCGTGCCAGCGATGCGCTGATCGACTATGTGCTGCGCCTGGTCGAGGCGACGCGCAGCCAGCCGCAGTTCGCCTGGGGCTTGTCGCCGCGCGCCAGTCTGGCGTTGCTGGCTGCTGCTCGGGCCTGGGCCTTGCTGGCCGAGCGTGATTACGTCATTCCCGAGGACGTGCAAGCGGTGCTGCCGTCGGTGGTGGGGCATCGCCTGCGCGAGCGCGCCGACCCCACCGGCCACGGTGGCGGCAGTCTGGTGCAATGGCTGCTGCGCGAAGTGCCGGCGCTCTGATGCGTGCAGCGCTGAAGCCGCTCTGGCGGCGCTGGTTGGCCAGGCGCATTCCGCCAGCGGCCAGCGTGCGCCTGAATCAACGGCGCATTTTTATTCTGCCCAGCCGGGTAGGTGCAGTCTTTGCCGTGGCCCTGCTGTTGATGTTGCTGGTGGGCATCAATTACCAGAACAGCCTGGCCTACGGGCTGACCTTCCTGCTGGTGTCGGTGTTCGTCGTCACCATCCTGCATACCTACCGCAACCTGTCCGGGTTGGTGCTCAAGGCCGGTGGCGGTGGTGCGGTGTTCGTCGGCGAGCATGCGCGTTTTCGCGTGCGCCTGGAGAGCCCCGAGCGTGAGCGCCAGGCCGTGGCGCTGGGCTGGCCACCATCTGACCTGGTGGTGCGCGACGTGCCGCGCCAGGGACAGACCGAAGTGGATCTGAGTCAGCCAGCCGTACGGCGTGGCTGGCTGCGGCCCGAGCGTCTGCGGGTGGAGAGTCGTTTCCCTCTGGGCTTGCTGGTGGCCTGGAGCTGGGTCGATCTGGATCAGGCGGTGCTGGTCTACCCGCGGCCGCTGGAGGGGGAATTGCCGTTGTCAGCGGGCCTGGGCGACGAGGAGGAAGAGGGCATGCGTGCCCGCGGCCAGGGCGCCGATGATTTCCAGGGCCTGCGCGAGTATCAGCCAGGCGACTCGAAACGGCGTCTGGACTGGAAGGCCTATTCACGCGGCCAGGGCCTGCTGGTCAAGGATTTCGCCATGCTCAGCGGTCGTGATCTATGGCTGGACTTCGACAGCCTGGCTGGCGACAGCGAAATGCGTTTGTCACTGCTTTGCTACTGGGTGCTGCAGTTCACCGAGCGGCAACAGGCTTTCGGCCTGCAACTGCCCGGGCAGGTGATTGCCCCGGATCATGGTGAAGGCCATCGCGATGCCTGCCTGCGCGCGTTGGCGTTGTTCGGAGCGCGTGCATGAGCAGCCTGCCGGGTATCCCGAGAATTGCCCTGACCTGGTTGCTGGTCGCCCAGGTGCTGGTGATCGTGCCGCACCTGGTGCATCTGCCGCTGTGGATGATCGCACTATGGCTGGGCGCCGCCGGTTGGCGCGTGCAGATCTTTCGCATGCGTGCGCGCTATCCCAATGGCTGGGCCAAAGGCGGCCTGGTACTGCTGGTGCTGGCTGGCATCCTGCTTTCGCGCGGCACCCTGGTGGGGCTGGATGCGGCGTCGGTGCTGCTGATTGCCACCTTCACCCTCAAGCTGCTGGAGATGCGTACGCGGCGCGATGCGCTGGTGCTGATCTTCCTGGGTTTCTTTTGCGTGGTGACCGCCTATCTGTTCGAGGACGGCATTCTGGCCGCGCTCTACAGCCTGCTGCCGGTCACGGCGTTGCTGACCGCGCTGGTCGGCCTGCAGCACAGTGGTTTTGCCGAACGCCCCTGGCCGCCCCTGCGCCTGGCGGGTGGCTTGGTCCTGCAAGCGCTGCCGCTGATGCTTCTGCTGTTCGTGTTCTTTCCGCGCATGGGGCCGTTGTGGTCGCTGCCACTGCCTAACGACAAGGGCGTCACGGGGCTGTCGGACAGCATGGAGCCGGCTGATATCGCCGAGCTCAGTCGTTCCTCGGCGCTGGCCTTTCGCGCCAGTTTCGAGCGTGAGGTGCCGCCAAGAGGGCAGCTGTACTGGCGTGCTCTGACGTTGGAGCGCTTCGATGGCAGGCGCTGGTCGCAGTCCGGCTACGCTGATGTGCCCATAGCGCCGCAGTGGAGCAAGGCCGGCGCGCCGCTCGATTACAGCATCATCATGCAGCCCAGCGGCAAGCGCTGGCTGTACGCTCTGGATGTCGGCGAGATGGCGCAGGACAGCGGGCGGATGATGAACGACTTCCGTTGGCAGAGACTGCGTCCGGTGGATCGGCCGTTGTTGTACCAGGTGCGCTCCTGGCCCGAGGCCGTGCGGGAGGCGCAGGCCGAACCGCGGGGTATCCGTCAGGCGCTGCAATTGCCCCAGCAGGGCGACCCGCGCAGTCGTGCCTGGGCGGCTGAACTGAAGGCGAAGTATCCACAGAGCGACGCGCTGGTGGCGGCAGTGCTGCAGCATTTCAACCGTGAACCGTACGTCTACACGTTGCGCCCGCAGCCTCTGGGCAGCGACAGCATCGACGATTTCCTGTTCAACACCCAGCGCGGTTTCTGCGCACACTATGCCGGTGCCATGACCTTCGTGCTGCGGGCCGCAGGTATTCCCGCGCGGGTGGTCGCCGGTTATCAGGGCGGCGAGCTCAATCCCAATGGCAACTACATCCAGGTACGCCAGTTCGACGCTCATGCCTGGGTCGAGTACTGGCAGCCGGGGCAAGGCTGGCGCAGCGTCGATCCGACCTTTCAGGTAGCGCCGGAGCGTATCGAACAAGGGTTGGAAGAGGCCTTGACCGAGGAGGATGGCTTTCTCGAGGACCAGCCCTTCTCGCCGTTGCGCTACCGCGAGCTGGCCTGGCTCAATCAACTGCGCATGAGCTGGGAGAACCTCAATTACGGCTGGCAGCGCTGGGTGCTGGGTTATCAGGGCGAGCAGCAGCTGAAACTGCTGCAGAACTGGTTCGGCAGCTTCGATTGGCAGCGTCTGGCGCTCGTGTTGGTGGGCACTGGAGCCCTTCTGATTGGCCTGCTGGCGTTGTGTTTGCTCAAGCCCTGGCAACAACGGCCTGATCCGCAACGCCAGGCTTTTCGCAAGTTCGAGCGACTGCTGGCGCGCCATGACGTGCGCCGAGAAGCGGGTGAGGGTGCGCGCTCCTTCGCGTTGCGCGCGGCGCAGCAGTTGCCTGAGCAGGCGGCGCAGATCGAGACATTTGCCCGTTGCTTCGAGCAGCAGCGCTATGCTGGCGGGCCAGTTTCGCGTGACGCTCTGCGAAAGGCGTTGAGTGATTTGCGCAGCGCATTACCCTGGCGTCTGTCGCGATAGCGCTCATTGGCAGGTCGTTCATCAACGCCCTGTTGGTCACTTGTGTGAGTGAGTGGTCGGGCTGTTAGCCTGGGCACATCGTCGTTTGAGAGGAGCGAGCATGAGCGATTTCATCGAACCTTGCCTGGGACGCGTCCTGGCTCTGCAGGTGCGACTGTATGCCTGCCAGGCACGTTTGGCCGACTGCACCGACACCGAGGCGTTGCACGACCTGCGCATTGCCTTGCGGCAATTGCGCAGCCTGTTGCGTCCGTTGCGCGGTTTGCCGGCGGTGGATGCGCTGGAGCAGGGAGCCGCGGTGCTGGGCCGCCTCAGCGGACCGCTACGTGACCGTGAGGTATTGGTGGCCGAGGTGGCGCGCCTGGGCCTGGTCCATCTGGCGCCTGCCGATGAGACCCAGCGCGCCTCAGGTTACGCTGCCATTGCCAGCAGCCGTGAGTTGGCGGACCTGATGCTGTTGCTCGACGGCTGGCCAGCGAACTGGCGTGAAGCGGCCAGGCAAGGCCAATTGAATGACGTGGACAAGCGCATCCGGCGTCGTTTGCGACGCCAGCAAAGGCAACTGGCCCGCGCGTTGCGCGATCCGGCGCATGACCGCCATCGCCTGCGCCTGCTGATCAAACGTGTGCGCTACGCGGCTGAAACCTACCCGGCACAAAGTCGTTTGAGCAAGGCGGCGCAACTCAGGCTCAAACGTGCGCAAAGCGCCCTGGGCGACTGGCACGATCATCTGCAATGGCTGGCGCAGGCCGATGCACAGGCGTCGCTGAGCCCTTGCCGGGCAATCTGGCTGCAGGCTCAGCTGGACGCTGAGCAACGCGCTGATGGAGCCTTGCTGGCACTGTATGGCGATTTTCCCAACGTGGAATAAGGCGACATTTTCGCCGCAAATATGACCGAATAGGCGCCCTTGTAGGCTATCGTTCAGTTGCCACCATCCCCTAAGATCGTCGCCATCGATGAATGCCGAGGTACATATGATCTTTTCCGAAATGCTCGAAGCGGTGCGCCGCGATCCCGATGCCGTGGTGATTCCGGCTGAATGGGGGCAGGGCCGCGCGAGTTTCGGCGGCCTGGTGGCGGCACTGGCGTTCGAGGCCATGCGCGCCAAGGTGCCGCAGGGACGGCCGGTGCGCTCGCTGGCCATCACCTTCGTCGGGCCAGTAGCGCCGGATGTTCCCGTAAGTTTCCAGGCCGAGGTGCTGCGCGAGGGCAAGGCGGTCAGCCAGATGTCCCTGCGTGCAGTTCAGGATGGCCAGGTGGTGACCGTGGTTCAGGGCAGTTTTGGTGCATCGCGTTCTTCGGCGATTGCCGTGGAGGCGCTTGCCGCACCTCAGATCACGCCGGTCGAGCAGTGCCAGGAGTTGCCCTACGTGCGCAATGTCACGCCGGAGTTCACCCGCTTTCTGGCCATGCGTTGGGGGATTGGCGGCATGCCTTTCAGCAACACGCCGTCGCGGCAGATGGGCGGCTGGGTGCGCTTGCGCGGTGAGCTCGAGCCACAGGCCCTCAGCGAGGCGCATGTGCTGGCACTGGTCGATGCCTGGCCGCCAGCGGTATTGCCGTATTTGAAAAGCCCTGCGCCGGGCAGCTCGTTGACCTGGACCATCGAGTTCGTCCAGCCGCTACACACCCTCAACAGTGAAGACTGGTGCCTGTATCGCGCGGATATCGAACATGCTCGCGACGGCTACGGGCACGTGGCGGCAGCAATGTGGACCGCTGCAGGTGAGCTGATCGCCTTGAGCCGGCAGACCGTGACCGTCTTTGCCTGATTCAGTGGCGCCGGTGTTGGCGCCAGGCGCGCCACCACGCGCCGCTGAAAAGAAAGCGCGGGAACGTCACGCACTGCTCCAGCAGTAGGCGCTTCACCGCATCGCCCTTGCTGGCGAAGGGCTCAACGGGTTGTTGTTCCAGTCTGTGGCCGTGAGCTTGCAGCATCAGGGCGGCGATCAGACCGATGCAGCCCAGTGCCAAAGGCACGAACCGCAGATTACACAGACCGATCAGCAGCAGTATCAGCGACAGCAGAAAGAGCGGCACGGCGATCAGGTGCAGCAGCAGATTGGCGGGATGCCGATGCTGGCTGGCGTAATGGCGCCATTGCCAGGCCAGCAGGTTGGGGTGACGTTTGCTCATGGGGCGATCCTCGACTCGATGAAACGAGTCTAGGAGTGCCGCCCATGCAGAGCGAATTGCTCCTGGCTATGGCGCAGATAGGCTTCTGCCCAAACGGCACCCTCTACAGGCGCAACTGGCGGATGGCCTTGTTCAGCTCGCCTGCCAGTTGGGCGAGTTGCTGGCTAGTGGCGGCCGACTCTAGCGTCTGCCCGACGGTCTGTTCGGTGACGTCACGGATGCCCACCACCGAGCGGCTCATCTCTTCGGCCACCTGGCTCTGCTGCGTGGCGGCCACGGCGATCTGCGTATTGCTGTCACGCATCAGCGCCACGGCGGCGGTGATCGCCGCCAGTGACTCGCCGGCTTCTTGCGCCAGTTGTACGCAATGGTTGGCGTTCTCCGAGCTTTCGCGCATGAACTCCACCGCGTCGCGGGTGCCACCCTGCAGGTTGCCGATCATCTGGGTGATTTCGTCGGTGGAGTCCTGCACGCGTTTGGCCAGGTTGCGTACCTCGTCGGCGACCACGGCGAAGCCGCGACCCATTTCGCCGGCGCGGGCAGCCTCGATAGCGGCGTTGAGGGCGAGCAGGTTGGTCTGCTCGGCAATGCCATGAATCACGCCGACCACGCGGCTGATGTGTTGGCTGTCTTCAGCCAGGCGCTCGATGCTGGCGGCGCTTTGGCGCACGCCTTGCGACAGGGCTGCGATGGATTGCTCGACCCGTTCCACCACCTGCTGACCGGCACGGGCCAGCTGGTCGGCAGTGAGCGACTGGTCGCGGGTGGTGCCGGCGTGATCGGCAATATGCTGAACGGTCGCCGACATCTCGTTGATCGCAGTGGCGGCCTGATCGGTTTCGCTCTGCTGGCTGAGCATGCCCTGGCGTACGGAGCCCATGCGTTGGGCCATGTCGCGGGTGCTGCTGTCCAGTTCGCTGGCCACCTGGCCGACGGTGCCGACTACACGCTGATAGCCGGCCTGCATGGCATTGAAGGCGGCAGCCATCTGGCCGACCTCGTCGCGGCTGTCCAGCGGCACGCGCAGGGACAGGTCACCGCTGCGCTCGGCCTGCAGCATCACATCCTTGAGGGTGTTGAGGTGGCTCAAGAGAAAGCGGATCAGCAACTGCGAGGCAGCCAGCAGCAACAGCATCAACACCGCGACTGCGGCGGCATAGGTCAGCGCATGCTGAGCGAACAGATCGAGCAGGCTGGGCGCGCGCGCCATGATCGCCAGGGTGCGCCCATCGCTGAGGGTGACGTGCTGCGCACCGATCACGGGGGAGTCGCCAAGGCGCGCGTCATGCTCCATTACCTGCCAGCCACTGGCGTCGGGGCCACCTTGAGCGCCTGGCAGGCTGCCGTTGCCCACCTGAATGTTGCTCGAACTGGGCAGTGCCGCCTGCTGTGGCCACTGCTGGAGCAGGCGCGCCTGCGCGATTGCAGCCTGCCTGGCATCGGCACTGCGTGCCTGCTGCTCGGTCTGCAGGGCGAACAGCACCAGCATCAGGCTGATGACGAAGGCCACGGCATTGACCGCCCAGAATTTGTACTTGAGAGAAAGATCGCTGATCCAGGCGCTCATGCTGTGATTGTCCGTCTCGTTGCGTTCACTATTGGCTAAGTGCCATCAGTATGCCGGGGAAAGCAGCCAGAGTCTTGACGTCAATCAATACTCTGGTGAGGCTTCATCCAGTATGGCCGGCATCTGGAAGAACCTCCTGGCACAGGCTGTTGTTTGTGCCGCCAGGGCTTCTGCGCTCTGCCCGCGATGTCGCGCCACCTCGCGCAGGACCTCACCGAGAAAGGCGGGCTCGTTCCGCCCGCTCCTGGGCTTGGGGCGCAGACTGCGCGGCAGCAGAAAGGGCGCATCGGTCTCCAGCATCAGGCGCTCGCCGGGGATGTCCTTGAGCAGCGGATGCAGATGCGTACCGCGACGTTCGTCGCAGACCCATCCGGTGATGCCGATATGCAGGTCGAGATCGAGGTAGGCATAGAGTGCAGAGCGCTCGCCGGTAAAGCAGTGCACCACTGCTGCGGGCAACTGATCGCGATAGTTGCGCAGGATCTCCAGCAGGCGCTGGCTGGCTTCGCGTTCATGAAGAAACACCGGCATCTGCAACTCGACGGCAAGTGCCAGTTGTTCTTCCAGTGCTTTTTCCTGTGCCGGGCGTGGCGAGAAATCACGATCGAAGTCCAGCCCGCATTCACCCACGGCGCGCACTTGCGGTTGCGCCAGTAGCGACTTGAGGGCATCGCTGCTGGCGCCGCTCCACGAACTGGCATCGTGCGGATGGACCCCGGCGGTGCTGAACAGGCGCTGGCCGCTGCTATCCAGCTGTCGGCAGAGTTCGAGGCTCGCCTCGCTTTCATTCAGACTGGTGCCGGTCAGCACCAGCTGACACACGCCGGCTGCATAGGCGCGCTCGAGCAGCGCCTCGGCCTGCACAGCGAGGCTGGGATGGGTGAGATTGACGGCAATATCAATGAGTTGCATGGTGCCACCTGTTTGACGCGAGTGGGGCAGAATAGCAGATGGTCTCCGTTCGTCAGGAAGCCGATTTAAAACAATAAGTTGTTCGCTGTTTTTAAGGTTGATGCAAGGTTATGGGGTGGCGCGGCAGCATTCGGCTGTGCCAATCTCCGCGACCCGCCGACCTCGCGAACTTGTCTGGCGGGTTTACGGTCGGTAACCGTCTGTCGCGCATCGGCGCACAGCAGCCACCAAAAGGATGAGGCTTCGGCGGCCTACCGCCTTCCCTGGAGAGTCGATGTCGCGATTGCTGCTGATCCTGTGTCTGCTGGCTGCGCTGCCGATGTCGGTCAGTGCGCGCGTGGCCGGCCCGTCTGAGGTCGGTAGCCAGGCCCGCAGCGCTCGTGATCTGCCGGCGATTCGCAGCAGCGGCGAACTGCGGGTGCTGGTCAATCAGAGCCGAAACAGTTCGGGTTCGGTCAAGGGGCAGAGCATCGGCGTCGAGTACCACCGCTTACGCGCGTTCGAGCAGTACCTCAACCGCAACTCCCGGGATGGTCGCAGCCTCAGGCTGAAAATCATCCCCAAAGCCAAGGACCAGCTGCTTGGCGCATTGCAGCGCGGCGAGGGCGATCTGGTCGCGCCCGGCGAGCTACTCAATGTACGCACTGGGCACGATGTCAGTGCCAGCACGGCGATTCGCCGTGAAGTGCCGCTGGTATTGGTGTCGAAACAGGGCAACCGACATTACCGCAGCCTTGAACAGCTGGCCGGCCGCAGTCTTTCATTGCCCGCGGGCAGTGCGGTGGGAGAGGCACTGCGATTGATCAACCAGCAGCTGGCCGATCGCAAACTGCCGCCCATCGTGGTCGAGTGGGTAGACCCCAGCCTGGCGGTCGAAGATGTACTGGAAATGGTCCAGGCCGGCATCTTCGAGCGTACTGCGGTAGAGCTGCCAATCGCCGAGCGCTGGGCCAAGGTGATGCCCAAGCTGCGCGTCGACAGGCATCTTATTCTGGCGCGCGATGGCGATATGAAATGGTTCGTGCGCCCCAATGCGCCGATGCTGCGTGCCAGCATCGACCGTTTCTTCAGCAGCTATGAGAGCCCGGCCGACCAGGATGTGGCGTTCCAGCGTGTCTATCGCCGTCTATATAAGGTGCATTCACCACTGGGGCGCACTGAACGACAGCGCCTGGAGAAGGTACGCCCGGTGCTGCAGGAGCATGCCGAGCAGCAGGGATTCGATTGGCTGATGCTGGCTGCGCTGGCATTCAAGGAATCGACGTTGAACCCATCGGCGCGCGGCGCCAGCGGCGCGACCGGGCTGATGCAGATCACCCCGGCGGCGGCGCGTAGCGTCGGGGTGAGCAACATCCAGAATCTTGACGGTAACGTCCGGGCCAGCAGCAAGTACCTGGCGATGATTCGCCGCAATTTCTTCAACAGCCCGCAACTCAACGAACGCGAACGCATGGCGTTCATCCTGGCGGGCTACAACCTGGGCCCGCAACGGGTTCAGAGCCTGCGCGCCGAGGCACGCAGACGTGGCCTCAATCCCAATCAGTGGTTCTTCCAGGTCGAACGTGTGGCCATGGAGCAAATGGGCATGGGTGTGGTGAGTTATGTGAATGCGGTGAATAAGTACTACCTTGCTTATGACCGTGAGCGTTATCTGCTCGAACCGCAGGAACGGCGTCTGACGGCTAATTAAGTATTTATTTTATCGATACTGATTAACGGTATTTTGCTGTTTTTTTATCGAATAAATTGGATATTCTGTGCGCCATCAACTCCCACACACCAAGGAAGCGTTGCAATGAACAACCTGATCAAGAACATCACCGCCACCCAAGCCAGCTTCGGCATCACCATTTTGCGTATCGTCGCCGGCATCACCTTCGCCGCCCATGGCGCGCAGAAGCTGTTCGGCTGGTTCGGTGGGTATGGCCTGGCTGGCGTGGCGCAGTGGATGGAGAGCATCGGCCTGGCCCCGGGCTACCTGATGGCACTGGCTGCCGGTAGCGCCGAGTTTTTTGGCGGCGTGGCGTTGATCATCGGTCTGCTGGTGCGTCCGGCCGCGGCGGTGCTGGCGGTGACCATGCTGGTGGCTATCTTCACCGTGCATTTCGCCAACGGTTTCTTCATGAGCAACAACGGTTACGAGTTCGCCCTGGCTCTGCTGGCCATCAGCGTGGCGCTGGTGTTCGAAGGCGCCGGCAAGCTGTCGATCGATAGCAAACTCGCCCGCTGATTCAATCCGGTAACAACGATAAGGCCCGCACACACGGGCCTTTTTGCGTTCTGTTGCGAACTATCAGGCCGTAGCAGCTTGCTCGGCTTTTTTCTCCTGCGCGGCGACTTGCTGTGCCAGCTCGATCATCTGCTCGCGCATCCAGCGGTTGGCCGGGTCCTGATCGGTGCTTTCGTGCCAGTACAGGTGAGTTTCCAGGGCCGGCACATCACCAACCGGCAGGGCCACATGATGCAGGTTGTGGCGGCGGGCGAAGCGCTCCGGCACGGTCATCACCATGTCGGTCTGCTGCAACACGCTACCGGCCATCAGGTAGTGCTGCGAGCGCAGGGCAATCTTGCGCTGGATGCCCATCTTGCCCAGGGCCAGATCCACATAGCCGAGGCCACTGCGGCGGCTGGAGATATGGATATGGCTCAGCGACAGGTATTCGTCGAGGCTTATCTTTTCCTTGGCCAGTGGATGCCCCTGACGCATGGCGCAGACGTAACGATCATCCAGCAACTTGACGTGACGAACCTGCGGGTCGGTATTGAGTGGCGCGTCGACGGCAAAATCGAGACGGCCGGCGGCCAGTTCCTTGGTGGTTTCGCGGCGCTTGGCCAGGAAGCTCTCGATGCATACGCTCGGCGCCAGGCGACGCAGGCGCTGGAACAGCGGTGGCAGGAGGATTTGCTCCGACAGGTCGGTCATGCTGATGCGATAGGTCTTGCCGGCCTGCTGCGGGTTGAAGGTTCGGCTTTCCTGCACTGAAACGCGCAGCAACTGCAGGGCGTTGCGCACCGGGCCGATGATGTTCTGCGCCATCGGCGTCGGCACCATGCCCTGGGCGGTACGCACGAACAGTGGATCGTTGAAGGTTTCGCGCAGACGGGCGAGGGCGTTGGAAACCGCGGGTTGGGTGATGCCGACGATCTGCCCGGCACGGGTCAGGTTGGCCTCGGTGTAGATGGCGTCGAAGACGATGAAGAGGTTCAGATCCACCTTGGTCAGGTTCATGCCGGCAGTGCTCCAGGGGGCGTCGATATCAATCGATCATATATCGGTTATGAATGTTCATACACGCTGAAAATAGGTTAGATAAATCTTAAGCGCTGTTCTAGCATCATTTCCACAACCTCTCACCCTTTATCACACACAGGTAATTCCATGGATTTCGCCTATTCCCCGAAGGTTCAAGAGCTGCGTGAACGTGTCAGCGCATTCATGGAAGCGCACGTCTATCCGGCCGAAGCGGTATTCGAGCAGCAGGTGGCTGAAGGTGATCGCTGGCAGCCGACCGCAATCATGGAAGAGCTGAAGAACAAGGCCAAAGCCGAGGGCCTGTGGAACCTGTTTCTGCCCGAGTCCGACTACGGCGCCGGCCTGACCAACACCGAATACGCGCCGCTGGCGGAGATCATGGGCCGCTCGCTGATCGGCCCGGAGCCGTTCAACTGCGCCGCGCCGGATACCGGCAACATGGAAGTGCTGGTGCGCTACGGCAACGAGGCGCAGAAGCAGCAATGGCTGGAGCCGCTGCTGTCCGGCGAGATTCGCTCTGCGTTCGCCATGACCGAGCCGGGCGTGGCATCGAGCGACGCCACCAACATGCAGGCCAATGCTCGCCGCGAGGGCGATGAGTGGGTGATCAACGGCCGCAAGTGGTGGACCTCCGGTGCCTGCGACCCGCGCTGCAAGGTGATGATCTTCATGGGCCTGACCAACCCGGACGCGCCGCGCCACCAGCAGCATTCGATGATTCTGGTGCCGATGGATGCGCCAGGCGTCACTGTGTTGCGTCCGCTGCCGGTGTTCGGTTACGACGATGCGCCGCATGGCCACGCCGAAGTGCTGTTCGAGAACGTGCGGGTGCCCTACGAGAGCGTGCTGCTGGGCGAAGGGCGTGGCTTCGAGCTTGCCCAGGGCCGCCTGGGCCCGGGCCGTATCCACCACTGCATGCGCTCGATCGGCATGGCCGAGCGTGCCCTGGAACTGATGTGCAAACGTGCCGTTTCGCGCACCGCCTTTGGCAAGCCCCTGGCGCGCCTGGGTGGCAACATCGATCACATCGCCGATTCACGCATGGAGATCAACCAGGCACGCCTGTTGACCCTGAACGCGGCTTATATGATGGATACCGTGGGCAACAAGATCGCCGCTAGCGAAATTGCCCAGATCAAGGTGGTGGCGCCCAATGTGGCGCTCAAGGTGATCGACCGTGCGATTCAGATGCACGGCGGCGCGGGTGTGTCCAACGACTTCCCGCTGGCCTACTGGTACGCCATGCAGCGTACCCTGCGCCTGGCCGACGGCCCGGACGAGGTGCACCGTGCAGCCATCGGCAAGTTCGAGATCGGCAAGTACGTGCCCAGTCGCTGATCCCGCAACCCAAAGCAAAGAGGCCCGCATCTGCGGGCCTCGTTGTTCATGAGCTGTCGACTCTGCTGCTCGGTCTCTGTGTGAACTCCGGAAACGCTGTTTCTCAGTGTTCCGGGGCTTTCTGGTCTCGGGTATTGAGCAGCGACAGGATTACCCCGCCTGCCAGCAGCCCCAGGGTGACGCCAAGCGAGAGCAGGGCAGGAACCTTGATCAGGTCATGCAGGAAGATCTTGCCGCCGATGTACATCAGCACCAGCGCCAGGGCGTACTTCAGGTAGATGAAGCGGTGCATCAGTGCGGCCAGGGCGAAATACAGCGCGCGCAGGCCGAGAATGGCGAAGATGTTCGAGGTGTAGACGATGAACGGGTCCTGCGAGATGGCCAGTACCGCCGGCACGCTGTCCACCGCGAATACCAGGTCGGCCAGCTCGATCAGCACCAGCGCCAGCAGCAGCGGGGTGGCGTACAGCAGCGGCTTGCCACTGACCTGATCCTTCAGGCGCACCAGAAACTTGCCCTCGTGCAGCTCGTCGGTGACGCGAATGTGCTTGCGCACGAAGCGGATCAACGGGTTCTGTGCCAGGTCCGGGTGCGACTCCTCGTCACCACCACTGCGCAGCATCTTGATGCCGCTGAACAGCAGGAAAGCGCCGAAGAGGTAGAGAATCCAGTCGAACTGCTGCACCAGGGCCGTGCCCAGGCCGATCATGATCGCGCGCAGCACGATCACGCCGAGAATGCCCCAGAACAGCACGCGATGCTGATATTTACGCGGGATATTGAAGTAGCCGAGGATCATCGCCATGACGAAGACGTTGTCCATCGACAGCGATTGCTCCACCAGGAACCCGGTGTAGTACTCCATCGCCTTGGTGCCGCCGAGCTGCCACCAGATCCAGCCGCCAAAGGCGACACCGACACTGAAGTAGCCTGAATACAGCAGCAGGCTCTCGCGCATTTCGATTTCATGCTGATCGCGATGCAGTACGCCGAGGTCGAGCACCAGCAATACGATGATCAGTACCAGAAAGGCCAGCCAGAACCAGCCGGGTGTACCGAAGATGGGGGATGTCAAAAAGGCAAGTAGAGCGTCCATGAGCCCTCCCTTATGTCTGCCTGAGTTGAAAAAATTCACTCAGTGACTCCGACATCACGGTGAGAAACTCACCGCCAGAGGGGCCCGGCGTCACGCGGTGCGAAGACTAACGTTTAATCCTGAAAGCCTCAAGCGTGGGTTAGCTGTTGCGGCGAGACGCAGGGGGCGCCGCGCGCACCGGGAAACGCTGGCGCACCCTACATCTGCTGCTGCAGGCACCGTGCGTTTCTAATAGACCCAGACCTCGACGCGGCGATTGCGGATGCGACCGCTGTCCTGGTCGTTGGCCGCCACCGGCAGCTCGCTGCCCATACCGGTGATTTCACGAAACAGTACGCCTTGTTTGGCCAGCTCGCGGCGCACGGCCATGGCGCGCAGTTTCGACAGCAGTTCGGCGCGCTCGGGGTCGCTCTTGGGGTCGCCGAAGCCGACCAGCGCCACCTTGTTCCTCAGCTTGTCGTGCTGCTTGAGGTAGTCCATTACGCGTTGCAGGTCACGATAGGCCTTGTTGTCCAGGGTCGCGCTGCCTTCCTGGAAGCGAAAGTTCACCGACAGGCGCTGCGCCTGCTCGGCGAGCTGGCGATAGTCGGCCGGCATCTGCGCTTGCGGGGTGACCTTTACCGCCTGGACGGTCTGGGCGATGAAACCCGTGCTGTCTACGATCGCCTGGCCGCGGGGGCTGTGGGCGAAATCGACCAGAGCGCGGGCCCAGGGGTTCTCCAGTTGCGGGTCGTTGTAGATGAACAGGCGGCGAGCCAGCGGGTAATCCTCGGTGGCGATCAGCGTGGTAGTCGGCAGCATCGGATGCGACTCGCCTGCCGCCACGGCGACGGCCTTGGCCTGGCGAATGTAGGGCAGGCCGATGAAACCGATGCCGTTGGGGTCGCCGCTGACCAGGTCGGAGAGCTGGTTGCTGGACTCGAAGCGCCGGGCGTTTGCAGCCAGTGCCCGTCCGCCAGGCGCCAGGACCAGTTCCTTGAAGGTGTCGTAGGTGCCGGAGTTGTCATCGCGTGCGTACGGCTGCACCTTGCCTGGCTTGCCGCCCAGGGCGGCCCAGTCGCTGATCTCGCCGGAGAACAGCTGGGCGATCTGATCGACGCTGAGGGCGCTGATCGGGTTGCCGGGGTGGACGATGATCGCCAGGCCGTCGATGGCGATGATCTGTTCGCTCTGCGGGCTGTGCAGATCGCCCAGGTTCGCCAGGTTGGCGGCCTCGCTGCTCTTGATCGGGCGGGACGAGGCGGCCAGATCGGTGCTGCCAGTTTGCAGCGAGGCGAAGCCGGTGCTGGAACCATGGGCGGCCACTTCGACGATCACGCTGCGACCATCGGCCTGGCGGGCCACGATGCGCTGCTCATTGTCCTGGGCGCCGTCTTCAATGCGGATATCACGCAGGCCTTGAGCTTCGAACAGCCCTTTGACCAGCTCCGGGCCGAGCTTGGCACCAATGGTGTTGGAGCCCTGGATGCGCAGCACCGGTTGGTTGCCCTGGGAAGCGGGCAGGGCGGCGAACACGGAAAGGGGCAGGGCGTAGCAGATGAAGCCGATCAGCAGCAGGGACAGGGTGCGACCCCAGAGGTCACGATCGATGGCAGGCAGGGCGCGCGGCATGCGGCAGGCACCTTCTAGTGGGTGAGAGAAAGTGCCACGCAGATTAAGTCAGTCAGATTTCAGTCATGTTACGAGCGCGGTCTCAGGCCAGTTCCAGCCAGATCGGCGCATGGTCCGATGGTTTGTCCATACCGCGCAGATCGTAATCGATGCCGGCATCCTTGAAGCGCGCCTGTAGCGGCTGGCTGGCGAGGATCACGTCGATGCGCAGGCCGCGTTTGGGCTCGTCCTCGAAACCGCGGCTGCGGTAGTCGAACCAACTGAAGCGGTCATTCACGGCGGGGTTGAGATGGCGGAAGCTGTCCACCAGGCCCCAGCTCTTGAGGGTTGCCAGCCACTCGCGTTCTTCCGGCAGGAAGCTGCACTTGCCGGTTTTCAGCCAGCGCAGGCGATTGGGCTCGCCGATGCCGATGTCGCAATCTTCCGGGCTGATATTGATATCGCCCATCACCACCAGCGCCTGCTGTGGATCGAAGCGCTCCACCAGCAATTGCTGCAGGTCGGCGTAGAAGCGCTGCTTGGCCGGGAATTTCACCGGGTGATCACGGCTTTCGCCCTGCGGAAAATAGCCGTTCATGACGGTGACCGGATTGCCACTGGCATCGGCGAAGGTGCCGTATATGAAGCGGCGCTGAGCGTCTTCTGCATCGCCGGGAAAACCCTTTTGTAGGCTCAGCGGCTCTTGGCGCGAGAGCAGGGCGACGCCGTAGTGGCCTTTCTGGCCGTGGTAATGCACGTGGTAGCCGAGCTGGCGGATTTCGGCTTCGGGGAACTGCTCATCGGCTACCTTGGTTTCCTGCAGGCCGATCACGTCCGGCTGGTGTTTTTCGATCAAGGCTTGCAATTGATGAGGGCGCGCACGCAGGCCATTGATATTGAAGGAGACGATTTTCATGGGCAGCGGGTCCTGGGCTGACGGGTATGCCACGAGAGACACCCCGGATGACGAAAGCCTGCGCCGCGTGCCCTCCCTCATCCGGCGCTTCGCGCTACCTTCTGCCGGAGGGCAAAGGGTGCAAGGGGGGACGTCGCTGCGCGACTTTCAGATTAGATGGCGATGCTAGCCGATCCTCGGCGCTCGCGGCCAGCGCCTGGCGGGTGTCATGTGGTGGTGCTAAGTTGGCTGGGACGCGCTTGACCCACAACGCATAACAACAGAGGTCCGCCATGCCCAACAACGCTCCAGCAGAAGTGCGCATGCTCGATAGCGGCTACGCCCGCGAGGTCCGTTCGCTGCTCTACCATGCCTATCGTCATGAGCCGACCTTCGCTTATCTGTTCGAAGCGCAGCGGCCAGGTTTCGATCAGCGCGTACGCGCGACGATTCGCGAACTGGTGCAGCGGCACTTCGCCGAAGATCTGCCGGCCATCGGCCTGCTGATCGATGATCGTCTGATCGGCGCGGCACTTATCGCTCCACCGCAGCGCCGCCTGGATATCACCGAAAGCTGGGGGTGGCGTCTGCGCATGCTGCTGAGCACCGGCTTCAGCTGCACCAAGCGCTATCTCGAATACCACGATGCGGTGCTTACCAGTCTGCCGCCCGGGCCTTACCACGTGCTACCGCTACTGGGTATTCACCCCGAGTTTCAGGGGCAACATCGCGGCGAGCAGTTGCTCGAAGCGCTGCATGACTGGTGCGCGCAGGACAGCGGCTCGCAAGGCGTGGTGCTGGACACCGGCAATGCTCGCTATCTGGAGTTCTACCGGCGCCAGGGGTACGAGGAAATCGGCGAGCTGGCCATTGGCCCTGTGATCGAACACGTGTTCTTTCACCCCAATCCGCAACCTGTGGTCAGAGCCAGCGCCTGAATCCGGTTGGTTGGCGCACATGCAATGGCTCTGGCAAGGGCTCTGCTCCGTGATAGCATCCTCCGCCATGAGTGTATATGGACATTTTCAGCGCAGCCTGGCGTTGCTGCTGATCAGTACGGGCGCTTTCGCAGCGAGCGAACTGGACGTACGAATCACCCCGAGCAATTCGGCTCTCAAGGCCAATATTGAAGGCTATGTCGGCAGTTTCGATGGACGCGACGCACAGTCGTTGCGGCGTTTGCGTCGCATCGCCGAGAGTGAGGCCGACAAGGCGGCTCAGGCCTTGGGCTATTACCAGGCGCGCATTCGTAGCCGTATCGAGGAGGGCGAAAAGCCGCGCCTGGTACTCGAGGTGGAGCCCGGCGAACGCATTCGCCTGCGCAACGTCGATATCCGCATTGAAGGTCCGGCCAGCGAACTGCCAGCCTTTCGCGTACCCAGTGCCAGCCGCTTGAAAGCCGGTTCGGCGCTCAACCATGGACGTTACGAAGACGCCAAACGGCTGATCCAGAATCAGGCCTCGCGCTATGGCTTCTTCGACGGTCGATTTTCCCGCCAGCGCCTGGAAATCGATCCGGCAGCCGGGGTTGCCGATATCGAGCTGGTATTCGTCAGCGGGCCGCGCTATAGCCTGGGCGATATCGCCTTCAGTGGTGACTTCCCGTTCGATGAAGAGTTGCTGCGGCGCATGGTGCCGTTCGATCCAGACACACCTTACGACTCCGAGTTGATCGCCGAGTCGTATCAGGCGCTGCAGTCCAGTGGCTATTTCGAATCGATACGGGTCGATGCCATCCCGACCCAGGCCGACCAGTTGCGCATTCCCGTGGCGGTGGCACTGCAAGTGCGCAAGCCTCGCAGCATGGGGCTGGGGCTGGGTTTTTCCACTGACGTCGGGCCACGCCTGCGCGGCAACTGGACGCGCCACTGGCGCAATCGGCAGGGACACAGCTACGGGGTGGAAACCGAATTGTCCGCACCGCGGCAGAACGTCGGTCTGTGGTACGACATTCCCGGTGATCCGCCGCTGACCGACAAGCTGCGCCTGGCCGGCGGCTATCAATACGAAGAATTGGCCAGCAAGGACAGCTTGAGCCGCCTGCTTACCCTTGGTCCGGAGTGGCACAGCCAGCGTCCCGGTGGTTGGCAACGCGTGCTGTCGGTGAAATGGCAGCGTGAGGAGTATCGCCTGGGCGACGATTCCGGGCTCAGCACCTTGCTCATGCCAGGCGTCAGCTATTCGCTATTGCGCACCGACAACCGCCTCGATCCTAAGCAGGGCTATCGTGTGCAGTTCGACCTGAGCGGCGCTGTCGATGGCGTACTGTCCGATGCCAATGTGCTGCACGGCAATGTCATGCTCAAGGGCCTGACCACCGTATTCGACAATCATCGCCTGTTGGGTCGGGTGCAGTTCGGCGGTACCGAAACCAATGGGTTCTCCGCCGTACCGCCGTCGCTGCGTTTTTTCGCCGGTGGCGATCAGAGTGTGCGCGGCTACGACTACCAGAGCCTGTCGCCGGAGAATAACCAGGGCGACAAGATCGGTGGCCGCTACCTGTTCGCCGCCAGTGCCGAGTACCAGTACAGCCTCACCGACAAGTGGCGCCTGGCGACCTTCATCGACCAGGGCAATTCCTTCAACTCGCTGGACTTTCCCACCTTGAAGACCGGGGTCGGCTTCGGTGTACGTTGGGTTTCTCCGGTTGGCCCGCTGCGCCTGGACCTCGCCCATGCGCTGGATGACGACGGCGGTGTGCGCCTGCATTTCTCCATGGGGCCTGAGCTATGACCCGGCGCCTGCTGAAAGGCCTGGTTGCCGGCCTGCTTTGTCTGGTGCTGGTGGTGGTCGCCGTGTTCTGGGCCCTGCTCGGCACCCAGGCAGGCAGTCGCTGGTTGCTGGCGCAGGTGCCGGGTCTGCAGGTCGACAGCTTCATCGGGCGCCTGGGCGGTGCCTGGCAGGCGGATGCGCTGATCTGGCAGCAGGGCGAGATGCGTGTGGAGTTGCAGCAACTGGATATGGCCTGGTCGCCGTCCTGTCTGTTGCGTCTGACGCTATGCGTCGAGCGTCTGCATCTGCAGCAGGCGGCGCTAAACCTGCCGCCAAACGGTGAACCGAGCAGCGAACCGTTGAGCCTGCCGAACCTCAAACTGCCACTGCGCTTGCAGATGGGCGATGTTCAGCTGGGCGAACTGCGCCTGGACGGCCAGGCGCAACTGAGCGATCTCCAACTGATCGCCAGTTGGAACGAGCAAGGCATGGAGCTGCAGCGCCTGGCCGTGCAGCGCGATGACCTGAGCCTGGACGTCAGCGGTCAACTGACACCGCAGGGCAATTGGCCGATGGCCCTGAGTGGCCGTCTGCAGTTACCGGAAGTCGATGGCAAGGCCTGGCAGGTAGCGCTGCAGGTGGGCGGCGAGTTGCAACGCAGCCTGAAGGTCGAGGCCGATAGCAGCGGCTATCTCGACGCCCGCCTCGAAGGGCAGGTGCAGGCGCTGGCCGAACACCTGCCTGCCGAACTGCGCCTGACCAGTCGGAGTTTCCAGGCCAGCAGTGCTTTGCCGCAGACGCTGCACCTGCAGGCGCTGACGTTGTCGGCAAAAGGTGACCTGAGCGGCGGCTACCGAATCGACGGTAGCGCCAATCTGCCCGCCGAGGAGGCGCCGATGCCGCTGACATTGCGCGGACGGGTCGATGCCAAGGGCGCGGACATCGAATTGCTGCGCATCGAGGCCGAGGATCAGCAGCACCTGCAGCTCACCGGAGTGCTGGCCTGGAGCGAGGCGTTTCAGACCGACGCCACACTCGATTGGTTGAATTTTCCCTGGCAGCGCCTGTACCCGCTGGACCAGCCACCACCCGTGGCATTGCAGCAGCTTCAGGCCGAAGTCAGCTACAGCGAAGGCAATTACCTGGGGAATTTCGCCGCGCAATTGCAGGGGCCGGCGGGGGACTTCAGCCTGAGCAGTCCGGTCAGTGGCGATCTTGACCAGGTCAGTCTGCCGCAAGTGCAGTTGGTGGCCGGTCAGGGCCGCGCCGAGGGTGTGGTCAGGGTGGGTTTTGCCGAAGGTTTCGACTGGCAGGCCATGCTGCAGCTTCGCGCTCTCGACCCGGGTTACTGGCTGGCGCAGATGCCGGGTAACCTGGCCGGGCCGCTGAACACCTCGGGCCGTTTCAATGCCGGTGCGCTGCAGGCCACGGCTGATATCGACCTCAATGGCCGTCTGCGTGGCCAGCCGGCGCAATTGCAGGTAAAGGGTGCCGGCGCTGGCGAGCAGTGGCAGCTCGAGCGGCTGCTGGCGCGCATGGGCGACAACCGGATCAGCGGCCAGGGTGCGCTGGATCAACGCTTGCGGGGTCAGTTGGAACTGGCCCTGCCACGTCTGGGGCAGCTCTGGCCTGGTCTGCAAGGGCAGATGCAAGGCCAGCTGTCCGTGGCGGGCACCTTGCAGGCACCGCAGGGTCAGTTGGCCTTGAGTGGTGAGCGCCTGGTCTTGGGTGACCCCAGCCTGCGGCGCCTGCAACTGGACGCGACGCTGGACGCCCGCCAGCAGGCGCGCATCGGCTTGAATCTGCGCGGTATCCGCATCGGCGACACCTACCTTGGGCGCTTGCAGGCCGATGGCCGTGGCGATCAGCGTCGCCAGGCGCTGGAGGTGGAGTTGCAAGGCCCACTGCTGCAACTGACGCTGGCCCTGAATGGCAACCTCAGCGAGCAGGGCGATTGGCGCGGGCGCATCGCCAGTGGTCGTGTGCAGAGTGGTGGCCAGGACTGGCAACTGCAGCAGGCTGCGACACTGGAGCGCCTGGCCAGCGGACGCCTGACGCTCGGCGCACATTGCTGGCAAGCCGGCGATGCCAGCCTGTGCGGCGGGCAGCAAAGGCTGATGCCGCAGCCCAGCCTGGACTGGCGCCTGCAGAATTTCCCCCTGGCCAGCCTGCAGCCCTGGCTACCCGAGGATTTCGCCTGGCAAGGGCAGCTAAACGGTCAATTCAAGGTCGATCTACCCGCAAGCGGTCCCAATGGTCAGGTCGTGCTCGATGCCGGCGCTGGCACGTTGCGTGTTCGTCAGGCGGATGAGGAACAGTGGCTGGACTTTCCTTACGACAGCCTGCGTCTGGACAGCACGCTGCGCCCGCAGCGGGTAGAAAGCCAACTGCGTTTCGTCAGTGCCCGGCTGGGTGAGTTGGTGTTGCAAGCGCAGATCGATCCGCGCCCGGCGAGCAAACCGGTCAGCGGTGAGTTTCGTCTTGACGGTTTCGATCTCGCCGTACTGCGTCCTTTCGTGCCGATGGCGGAAAAGCTTGAAGGCAAACTGCAGGGCAACGGCAACATTGACGGCCATCTGTTGGCACCCCAGATCAATGGCCAACTGCGTCTGGACGGCGGCGAGCTGTCCGGGAGCGAGCTACCGATCAGTCTGGAAAACCTGCAATTGCAGGCGATGATCGCGGGCGAGCAGGTGCAGCTCTCCGGTGACTGGCTTAGCGGTGAGCAGGGACGTGGCAACCTGCGGGGCGAATTGACCTGGCGTGAGGGGCTGAGCGGCGATCTGGCGCTGCAGGGGCAGCGCTTGCCGGTGAAGGTCGAGCCCTATGCCGAGTTGGAAGTCGAGCCTGATCTGCGGTTGCAGTTGCGCGCTCAGCGCCTGGCCGTCAGCGGCAAGGTGGGCGTGCCGCGTGGGCTGATCAGCATACGCGAACTGCCGCCTTCTACCGTGAAGGTCTCCGGCGATGCGCGCGTGGTCGGGAGTGAAGTGTCCGAGCCCGAGCAGGGCCTGGGGATCGCCATGGATGTCGATGTCGAAGTGGGGCAGGACAAGCTGGCGTTCAGCGGTTTCGGCCTGACTGCCGACCTGCGCGGGCGTGTGCACATCGGCGATAACCTCGATACTCGCGGTGAGCTGGACCTGGTCAAGGGGCGCTATCGCGCCTACGGCCAGCGCCTGACCATTCGGCGCGCGCGACTGTTGTTCACCGGGCCTATCGATCAGCCGTTCCTCGATGTGGAAGCGATTCGTCGGGTCGACACGGTCGTCGCGGGTATTCGCCTGTCCGGCAGTGCCGAGCAGCCCAGCACCACGGTCTTCGCCGAACCGGCCATGAGCCAGGAGCAGGCGTTGTCCTATCTGGTGCTGGGCCGGCCTTTGGGGCAAGGCGCGGGTGACAACAGCATGCTCGCTCAGGCTGCGCTGGCGCTCGGCCTGGCGGGTAGCAGTTCACTTACCACCCGCCTGGCAAGCAGCCTGGGTATCAAGGATTTCCAGCTCGACACCGAGGGCAGTGGCCTGACTACCAGCGTGGTGGCCAGCGGCAATATCACCGAGCGTCTCAGTCTTCGTTACGGCGTAGGTGTGTTCGAGCCGGCCAACACCATCGCCTTGCGTTACGAGTTGAGCCGACGTATTTATCTGGAAGCGGCCAGCGGCCTGGCCAGTTCGCTCGACCTGTTCTATCGACGGGATTTCTGATGATCGCGCGACCTTTTGCTAAATCCCTACTTGGCCGCGGGTGTATCGCCGGTGCTTCTGCGCTAGTCTGGACGCATGGTCGGGCCGTGACCTGCCATTCGATGGACCCTTCGCCTCGGCGAATCCCATGTCACACATTTGCCCTTCAACTCCCTGAACGATAAGGAAACTCCCATGGCGCAAGTCACTCTCAAAGGCAACCCGGTGCAGGTCGATGGTCAACTGCCGCAGGCCGGCCAACAGGCGCCGGCCTTCAGCCTGGTCGCTGGTGATCTGAGCGACGTCACCCTGGCCAGCCTGGCCGGCAAGCGCAAGGTGCTGAACATCTTCCCCAGCGTCGACACCCCAACCTGCGCCACCTCCGTGCGCAAGTTCAACGCCGAAGCCGGCCAACTGAACAACACCGTGGTGCTGTGCATTTCCGCTGACCTGCCATTCGCCCAGGCGCGCTTCTGCGGTGCAGAAGGTCTGGACAGCGTGGTCAACCTGTCCAGTCTGCGTGGCGCCGACTTCCTCAAGAACTACGGCGTGGCCATTGCCAGCGGTCCGCTGACCGGTCTGGCTGCTCGTGCGGTAGTCGTGCTGGATGAAAACGACAAAGTACTGCACAGCGAGCTGGTCGGCGAAATCGCCGACGAGCCGGACTATGCAGCTGCCCTGGCCGCGCTCAAGTAAGCGGCACGCAAAAAACAGACGGCCTGCCTCGCAGGCCGTTTTTATTTGTGTGCCCAAACGAACGCCCGGGCACCTCGACAGTCTCTTGCCAGCCCAAGAATTTATTGCGGACACAAACAGTTAGTAACGTAAGGGGAGGGTAAAAAGCGGGTAAATGGGCTTTGCTTGACGCGGGCCAGTGCTTATCGTGCCGACTCCCATCAAAAGTGATATTGCGCCTGCCATGTCGAATGCTTCCCCGTCCCCCTCGAATACCTCCCGTCAATGGCTGGTCGGCCTGACGCTGCTCGCCGTATTGCTTCTGCTGCTGTGGTGGTTCTGGCCGAGCACGCCAGAAAGCCAGCAGATGGGCCGTGGTCGCTTCGGCGACATGGGCCCGGTGCCGGTACGCCTGGCTGAAGTCAGGCAGGATGAATTCGCCATCGAACTCAAGGCGCTTGGTACGGTGACGTCCTACAACACGGTCAATGTGCGCTCGCGGGTCGACGGGGAACTGGTCAAGGTGCTGTTCGACGAGGGCCAGCAGGTCAAGGCCGGCGACCTGCTGGCGGTCATCGACCCACGTCCCTACAAGGTGGCCTTGCAGCAGGCGCAGGGGGCGTTGCAGGAAAACCAGGCGCAATTGAAGAACGCCGAGCTGGATCTGCAGCGCTACAAGGGCCTGTACGAAGAAGACAGCATCGCCAGGCAGACCCTGGATACGCAGCAGGCGTTGGTCAATCAGTACCGTGGCAGCCTGCAACGCAACCAGGCCGACGTCGCCACGGCCAGACTCAACCTCGACTTCACCCAGATTCGCGCGCCCATCGACGGTCGTCTGGGGCTGCGGCAGCTGGATGTTGGCAATCTGGTCAGCAGTGGTGATACCACGCCGTTGGTGGTGATTACCCAGGCTGATCCTATCTCGGTGATATTCACCATTCCCGAGGGTGACCTGCCGGCGGTACTGCAACGCCGCCGCGACGGCGCGACCCTGGCCGTCGAGGCCTGGGACCGTGGTGAGCGCATGAAACTGGCCGAAGGCGTGCTGGAAAGCCTGGATAACCAGATCGACACCACCACCGGTACGGTCAAGCTCAAGGCGCGTTTCGACAACGCCGAGCAGATGCTCTTCCCCAATCAATTTGTCAACGTGCGTCTGCGTGTTGAAACCCGCGAGGCCGCTACCATCATTCCGTCCGCTGCGGTGCAGTTCGGCACCCAGGGCACCTTCGTCTATGTCGTGGGTGACGACAACAAGGTGAGCATCCGTCCGGTCACCATCGTGGCCAGCGATGCTGAACGCAGCATGGTCAACGAGGGCGTGCAGCAGGGCGAGCGGGTGGTCATCGAGGGCACCGACCGCCTGCGTGATGGCAGTGAGGTGGAGGTGGTCGACCCGACTGCCTCGAAAGAACCCGGGAGCGACGGGCAGGGTGAGCCTGACCAGGCCGCCGCGCGGAACGACGCATGAACATCTCCCGCCCCTTCATCCTGCGGCCGGTCGCCACCACGCTGTTGATGGTGGCGATCTTCCTCAGCGGCCTGATTGCCTATCGCCTGCTGCCAGTGTCGGCGCTGCCGGAGGTGGATTATCCGACCATCCGCGTGCTGACCCTGTATCCAGGCGCCAGCCCGGATGTGATGACCAGCGCCGTGACGGCGCCGCTGGAGCGCCAGTTCGGGCAGATGGCCGGGCTCAAGCAGATGTCCTCGACCAGCTCGGGCGGCGCGTCGGTGATCACCCTGCGCTTCAACCTGGACGTCACCCTGGCGGTGGCCGAGCAGGAAGTGCAGGCGGCGATCAATGCGGCGAGCAACCTGCTGCCCGGCGATCTGCCGGCACCGCCGGTGTACAACAAGGTCAACCCGGCCGACACGCCGGTGCTGACCCTGGCGGTCAGTTCGGCGACGATGCCGCTGCCGCAGGTCAACGACCTGGTCGATACCCGCCTGGCGCAGAAACTGGCGCAGACCAGCGGTGTCGGCCTGGTGACCCTGGCCGGCGGGCAGCGTCCGGCGGTGCGCATTCGCGTCAATCCCGAGGCACTGGCGTCTTACGGCCTGAGTCTGGCCGACGTGCGCAGCCTGATCACCGCCAGCAACGTCAATCAGCCCAAGGGCAATTTCGATGGGCCGACGCGGGTTTCCCAGCTCGATGCCAACGACCAGCTGAAATCCGTCGACGAATATCGCGAGCTGATCCTCCACTATGAGAACGGCTCGGCGCTGCGTCTGAAGGATGTCGCCGAGATCATCGATGGCGCCGAGAACGAGCGTCTGGCCGCCTGGGCCAACCGCAACCAGGCAGTACTGGTCAACGTACAGCGCCAGCCTGGCGCCAACGTGATCGACGTGGTCGACCGTATCCAGACCCTGTTGCCGCATCTGACCGAAGGCTTGCCGGCCAGCGTCGAGGTCAAGGTGCTGACCGACCGCACGCAGACCATCCGTGCAGCCGTGCGTGATGTGCAGCACGAGTTGCTGCTGGCCATCGCCCTGGTGGTGATGGTGACCTTCCTGTTCCTGCGCAAGCTGTCGGCGACCATCATCCCGTCCATCGTCGTGCCGCTGTCGCTGATCGGCACCTTTGGCGTGATGTACCTGGCAGGCTTCACCATCAACAACCTGACGCTGATGGCACTGACCATCGCCACCGGTTTCGTGGTCGACGATGCCATCGTCATGCTGGAGAACATCGCCCGTCATCTGGAGGAGGGTGAGACGCCGCTGAACGCCGCGCTCAAGGGCGCCCGACAGATCGGCTTCACCCTGGTCTCGCTGACCCTGTCGCTGATTGCCGTACTGATTCCGTTGCTGTTCATGGCCGATGTAGTAGGCCGCCTGTTCCGTGAGTTCGCCATCACCCTGGCGGTGGCCATCATGATTTCCCTGGTGGTGTCGCTGACGCTCACGCCGATGATGTGCGCGCGCCTGCTCAAGGCCGAGAAACCCGAGCAGGAAGGGCGCTTCTATCGCGCAGCCGGTGGCGCCATCGATGCGATGATCGAGCGCTATGGCGTGTGGTTGCAGTGGGTGCTCAAGCATCAGCCGCTGACCCTGCTGGTGGCCGTGGCGACCCTGGGACTGACCGTGCTGCTATATGTGGCGGTGCCCAAGGGCTTCTTCCCGGTGCAGGACACTGGCGTGATTCAGGGCATTTCCGAGGCGCCACAGTCGATCTCCTTTGCTGCCATGAGCGAGCGCCAGCAGCGCCTGGCGGATGTGATCCTGCGTGACCCGGCAGTGGCCAGCCTGTCCTCGTCGATTGGCGTGGACGGCGACAACCCGACGCTCAACAGCGGCCGCCTGCTGATCAACCTGAAGAGTCACGCCGAGCGCGATGTCACCGCCAGTGAGGTGATCGAGCGTCTGCGTCCGGAGTTGGCGAAGATTCCCGGGATCGAGCTGTACATGCAGCCGGTGCAGGACCTGACCATCGAAGATCGCATCAGCCGTACCCAGTTCCAGTTCACCCTGGAATCGCCTGACAACTCGCTGCTGGAAACCTGGACGCCGCGTCTGGTCGAAGCGCTGCGCGAGCAGCCGGAGCTGACCGACGTGGCCAGCGACCTGCAGAACCGTGGCTTGCAGGTGTACCTGGACATCGACCGCGACGCCGCCGCGCGCCTGGGCATCAACGTTGGCACCATCGACAATGCCCTGTACGACGCATTTGGCCAGCGCCAGATCAGCACCATCTATACCCAGGCCAGCCAGTACCGCGTGGTGCTGGAAAGTCGCGATGGCGGGCGCATTGGCCTGGCCGCGCTGCGCCAGATCCATGTGGCCACCGGTGACGGCCAGCAGGTGCCGTTGTCGTCCCTGGCGCACATCGAGGAGCGCCCGGCCAGTCTGCTGATCAACCATATCGGGCAGTTCCCGGCAGTGACCCTGTCGTTCAACCTGGCGCCGGGCGTCTCGCTGGGCGAGGCAGTGGCGGTGATCGAGCGGGTCGAGCAGGAAATCGGCCTGCCCGGTGGCATCGACACCCAGTTCCAGGGGGCTGCCGAAGCGTTCCGCGCATCGCTGTCGTCGACCTTGCTGCTGATCCTGGCGGCCATCGTCACCATGTACATCGTGCTCGGCGTGCTTTACGAGAGCTACATCCACCCGATCACCATCCTGTCCACCTTGCCTTCGGCGGGTGTCGGGGCATTGCTGGCGCTGCTGCTGACGGGTAACGACCTGGGATTGATCGCCATCATCGGCATCATCCTGTTGATCGGTATCGTCAAGAAGAACGCGATCATGATGATCGACTTCGCCCTCGAGGCCGAGCGCAACCAGGGCATGGCACCGGAGGCGGCGATCTACCAGGCGGCGCTGCTGCGTTTCCGACCGATTCTGATGACCACCCTGGCGGCGCTGTTCGGCGCCATTCCGCTGATGCTCGCCTCGGGCTCCGGCGCCGAGCTGCGCCAGCCGCTGGGCCTGGTGATGGTCGGCGGTCTGCTGGTCAGCCAGGTGCTGACGCTGTTCACCACGCCGGTGATCTACCTGTACTTCGATCGCCTGTCGCGGCGGGCCACGGGGCGCAGCGCGGCGGGGGTGGCGGTATGACTGGTGCTTGGCTTTTCCGCCCCTCTCCCGCATGCGGGAGAGGGGCTGGGGGTGAGGGTATCAAGGTCGCCCTGACTTCAATCGGGGCGCCGTCGCGGCCCTCATCCGGCGCTGCGCGCCACCTTCTCCCTGAGGGAGAAGGACGGTGAACCTCTCCGCCCCCTTTATTCGTCGCCCGGTGGCGACCCTGCTGCTGAGCCTGGCGATCATGCTGCTCGGCGGCGTCAGCTTCGGCCTGCTGCCGGTGGCGCCGCTGCCACAGATGGATTTCCCAACCATCACCGTACAGGCCAGCCTGCCGGGAGCCAGTCCGCAGATCATGGCCTCGACCGTGGCCACGCCGCTGGAGCGCTCGCTCGGCTCGATTGCCGGGGTCAGCCAGATGAACAGCCGCAGCAGCCAGGGCAATACGCGGATCATGATCCAGTTCGATCTGGACAAGGACATCAACACCGCCGCACGCGAGGTCCAGGCGGCGATCAATGCGGCGCGCGAACTGCTGCCCAGTGGCATGCGCACCATGCCCAGCTACCGCAAGATCAATCCGTCGCAGGCACCGATCATGGTGCTGGCGTTGACCAGTGCCACGCTGAACAAGGGCCAACTGTACGACGTGGCCTCGACCATCCTGGCGCAGAAACTGTCCCAGGTTGGCGGTGTGGGCGAGGTGCAGGTCGGTGGCAGTTCGCTGCCGGCGGTCCGGGTTTCCCTGGAGCCGCGTCTGCTCGATCACTATGGCATCGCGCTGGACGAAGTGCGCCAGACCATCGCGACCAGCAACGTCCTGCGCCCCAAGGGCGCGGTCGAGGATGCACAGCGCCGCTGGCAGGTGCAGGCCAACGATCAGTTGGCCAGGGCCGCCGATTACCTGCCGATGATCATCCGCTACCAGGACGGCGCCGCTGTACGCCTGGGCGACGTGGCCACGGTGACCGATGGCGTCGAGGACCGCTATAACAGCGGCTTCTACAATGACAAGGAAGCGGTGCTGCTGGTGATCAACCGGCAGAGCGGGGCGAATATCCTGCAGACCATCAGCGATATCCGTGCCGAGCTGCCGGCGCTGCGCGAGGTGATTCCCGCCAGCGTCGAGCTGGAGGTGGCGATGGATCGCTCGCCGGTGATCCGCGCCACCCTGCACGAGGCCGAACAGACCCTGCTGATCGCCGTGGGCCTGGTGATCCTGGTGGTGTTGGCGTTTCTCGGGCGCTGGCGCGCAGCGCTGATTCCGGCGCTGGCAGTGCCGGTTTCGCTGATCGGCAGTTTCGCCGCCATGTACCTGCTGGGTTTCTCGCTGAACAACCTGTCGCTGATGGCGCTCATCATCGCCACCGGGCTGGTGGTGGACGATGCCATCGTCGTGCTGGAGAACATCGCCCGGCACATCCACAACGGCGAGAAGCCGATGGCAGCGGCCTTCAAAGGCACGCGCGAGGTGGGGTTCACCCTGCTGTCGATGAACCTGTCGCTGGTGGCGGTGTTCATTTCCATCCTGTTCATGGGCGGTATCGTCGAACGGCTGTTTCGCGAGTTCTCCATCACCCTGGCAGTGGCGGTGGTGATTTCCCTGCTGGTGTCGTTGACCCTGACGCCGATGCTGTGCGCGCGCTGGCTCAGGGCCGAGGATGAACAGCCACGCGGACGTCTGCAGCAATGGGGCGACCGCCTGCAGGCACGGGTTCTGGCCGTCTACGGGCGTTCGCTGGACTGGGCGCTGCGCCATTCGTTGCTGATGGTGATCAGCCTGCTGGCCACCATCGCCCTGAACGTCTACCTGTTCGTCAGCATCCCCAAGACCTTCATGCCGCAGCAGGACACCGGCCAACTGATCGGTTTTATCCGTGGCGATGACGGTCTGTCGTTCCAGGTGATGCAGCCGAAGATGGAGATCTTCCGCAATGCCGTTCTGGCCGACCCGGCGGTGGAAAGCGTCGCGGGCTTTATCGGTGGCTCGGGGGGGATCAACAACGCCTTCATGATCGTGCGGTTAAAGCCGGTGGAGGCGCGTGGCGTGTCATCGCAGCAGGTCATCAATCGCCTGCGCGCCACTGTGCCGAAGGTGCCCGGTGGGCGCATGTTCCTGATGCCGGATCAGGATCTGCAGATCGGTGGGCGCGAGGGGCGCAGCTCGGAGAACGAATACATGCTGCTGTCAGGTGATCTCGACCTCCTGCGGACGTGGCTGCCGAAGGTGCGTGATGCGCTGCGCGCGTTGCCCGAGCTGACCGATATCGACGCCAACGAGAACGAGGGCGCCCAGCAGATTCGTCTGGTCGTCGACCGCGAGGCCGCGCAGCGTCTGGGCGTGGATATGAGCATGATCACCGCCGTGCTCAACAACGCCTTCAGTCAGCGCCAGGTTTCCACCATCTACCAGGCGCTGAACCAGTACAGCGTGGTGATGGAGATCAACCCGCGCTACGCCCAGCATCCCGAGGCGCTGGACCAGATTCAGCTGATCACCGCTGATGGCGCACGGGTGCCACTGTCCACCTTCGCCCGCTGGGAGCGCAGCCTCGAAGAGGACCGAGTCAACCACCAGGGCCAGTTCGCCGCCGAGAACATCGGCTTCTCCCTGGCCGAGGGCGTTAGCCTCGATCAGGCCAGCCGCGCCATCGAAGCCGCCGTGGCGCGGGTCGGCCTGCCCACCGAAGTGCAGGGCATGCTGGGGGGCACTGGCGCGGCGTTCCAGCAGACTCAGGGCAATCAACCGTTGATGATCCTGCTGGCGCTGGTGGTGGTGTACATCGTGCTGGGCGTGCTCTACGAGAGTTACGTGCATCCGCTGACCATCCTCTCGACCCTGCCATCTGCCGGGGTTGGCGCCTTGCTCGCGCTGCAACTGGTCGGCATGGAGTTCAGTCTGATTTCGCTGCTGGGGCTGTTCCTGCTGATCGGTATCGTCAAGAAGAACGCCATTCTGATGGTCGATCTGGCCCTGCAACTGGAGCGGGGCGAACGCCTCAGTCCGCAGGCGTCCATTCGTCAGGCCTGTCTGCTGCGTTTCCGGCCGATCATGATGACCACCCTGGCTGCGATTCTTGGCGCCTTGCCGCTGGTGCTGGGCAGTGCCGAGGGTTCTGAAATGCGCCAGCCGCTGGGTATCACCATCGTCGGTGGCCTGGTGTTGAGCCAGATGCTGACCCTCTATACCACTCCGGTGGTCTACCTCTACTTCGACCGCCTGCGCCATCGCGTCAACCGCTGGCGCGGCGTGCGCACCGATGCTTCGTTGGAAAATCCGCTATGAACCGAGTTCCTTTCGCCCGAACCCTCGTCTCCTTGCTGCTGGCCGGCGTGCTGGGTGGCTGCGCCCTGGGCCCTGATTACCAGCGCCCCGAACTGGCGGCGCCTGCGCAGTTCAAGCAGGTAGAAGGCTGGAAGGCGGCGGCCCCGGCAGACGCCCTGGAACGTGGCAACTGGTGGGCTCTGTATGGCGATGCCGAGCTCGATGCGCTCGTCGAGCGCCTGCAACTGTCCAACCAGAACCTGGCGGCAGCCGAGGCCCAGTATCGCCAGGCGCGCGCACTGGTGCGCGGTGCGCGGGCCAGCTTCTACCCAACGCTGTCCGGTAGCGCCGGGGTGACCCGAGCCGGGCAGGGCGGCGGTGACAGCACCCTCCGTACCGCCGATGGCGTCACCGTCAGCGGTTCTGGAGCATCGAGCATTTCCAAGAGCTATGACCTCGGCCTCAATGCAGCCTGGGAGCTGGATATCTGGGGCAAGCTGCGACGCGGCCTGGAGGCCAGCCGCGCCGAATTCGAGGCCAGCGCCGCCGACCTTGCCGCTGCGCGGCTGAGTTTGCAGAGCGAGTTGGTGCAGAACTACCTGCAACTGCGCATTCTCGATGAGCAGAAGCGTTTGCTCGATGCGACAGTGGCCGCCTACGCGCGCTCGCTGCGCCTGACCGAGAACCAGTATCGGGCCGGTATCGTGCCCAAGTCCGACGTGACTCAGGCCACCACCCAGCTCAAGAGCACACAGGCCCAAGCCATCGATCTCGATTGGCAGCGCGCGCAGCTCGAACATGCCATTGCCGTGCTGGTCGGCGTGAGCCCGGCCGAGCTGTCCATCGCACCGCGCCAAAGCCTGCCTGCACTGCCCGAGGTGCCCGTGGCGCTGCCGTCGCAGTTGCTCGAGCGCCGCCCTGACGTTGCCGCCGCCGAACGCCGGGTGATGGCGGCCAACGCGCAGATCGGCGTGGCGGAGGCGGCCTGGTTCCCGGACCTGAGCATCTCGGCCAGCGGTGGCTATCGTGGCAGCAGTTTTGCCGACTGGATCGAGGTGCCAAACCGCTTCTGGTCGCTCGGCCCGCAACTGGCACTGACGCTGTTCGACGGCGGCGCGCGGCGAGCGGAGCTCGAGCGCAGCGAAGCCGTCTATGACCAGACCGTGGCGCAATACCGCCAGGCCGTGCTGGACAGCTTCCGTGAAGTGGAGGATTACCTGGTGCAGTTGCGCGTGCTGGAGCAGGAGAGCGGGGTGCAGCAGGAGGCGCTGGATGCGGCGCGCGAGTCGCTGCGACTGATCGAGAACCAGTACCGTGCCGGTACCGTCGACTACAACAGCGTGGTTACCGTACAGGCCACCGCGCTGAACAACGAACGTACCAATCTCACGCTATTGGGTAGTCGACTGACGGCCAGTGTGCAGTTGATCGCTGCTCTGGGGGGCGGCTGGCAGGTGGAACGGCTACACCAGCAGGCTGAACAGTAAGTAACGCAAGCAATCAGCCGGCATGGCGGTTCTCCGCCATGCCGGCTGAGGGTCATTCGCGATGCTTGCGATTGACCGTCTGCGCGGCCTTGATCACGTCACTGCCAATCTGCCCTTCGAACTGTTGCCATACCGGACGCATCGCATCGCGCCAGGCCTGGCGCTGCTCAGCCGTCAGGTTGATGACCTCGCTGCGGCCAGAATCCACGATGCGCTGGCGATCGGCCTGGTTGGCGGCTTCGGCCTGTTTGTTCACCGCGTAGGTGACATCATCGATGATGGCTTCCAGTTCCATCCGGATCTGATGCGGGATGCCGTACCAGAAGCGCGAGTTGCTCACCAGCATGTAGTCCAGCACGCCATGGTTGGTTTCGCTGATGAAGGGCTGCACTTCATGCAGCTTCTGGCTGTAGATGTTCGACCAGGGGTTTTCCGCGCCCTGCACCTGGCCGCTCTGCAGTGCTTTGAACACTTCAGAGAAGGGCAGTTTCTGACTTTTTGCGCCGACCTGGGCGAATTGTGCCTCCAGGACCGCCGACGGCTGAATGCGGAAGCTCAGACCATTGGCATCTCCGGGCATGTTCAGCGCGCGAGTGGCGGAAAGCTGCTTCATGCCGTTGTGCCAGTAGGCCAGGCCAACGATGTTGTGGTTTTCCATCGAGCGCAGCAACTGGCGGCCCTTGGCGCGTTTCTGGAAGCGGTTGACTGCATCCAGGTCATCGAACAGGAACGGCAGGTCGAACACCTGCAGTTGCTTGGTGTACTGCTCGAACTTCGCCAGAGATGGTGCCAGCAACTGAACATCGTTGTTGCGCAGCGCTTCCAGCTCATTGGCGTCGCCGTAGAGGCTGGAGTTCGGGTAGACCTCGACCCTCACCTTGCCGGCCAGGCGTTCCTCGACCAGTTGCTTGAACAGCAGTGCGCCCTGGCCCTTGGGAGTGGCATCGGCCACGACGTGGGAGAACTTGATCAGGATAGGTTCATCGGCCAGCGCGGCAGTACAGCTGAGAGAGGCGAACGCCATGGCGCAGACGGCCACGGCACGAACGGTATTGAACATACTGCTTCCTTTTCTTCTTATCGAATTGCGAAGCCTTTTCGGCCACGTCGTGTTGGTCACTTTGGCGGTCGCTCAGGCGCTGCTAGCTATCGTGGCTCGAGCGAAGTTGGCGGCTTAGCATGGCAAGGCTTATGCCAGTGTGGCGAAATTCCGCCAACCTGCCTGGCGTGTGAAAAAGGCTGTGACGTGTCGCACATTGGGTGGCGGATATCCGCCATGTGCGGGTCTGGGAAAAGCGGAAACTTGCCGGTTTGAGCGAAGTCCTCATTGATTCGGCCTGCTTGTTATCCTGGCCGCTGCGATTGATATCGAGGAGCGATGCGATGAGTTGGTCCGCCCAGCAGTATTCCCTGTTCGAACGCCAGCGTACCCGCCCTGTGCATGATCTGCTGGCGGCGGTGCCGCGTGATGGCGTCGAGCTGGCCATCGACCTGGGCTGCGGCCCCGGTAATTCAACTGCCGTGTTGCAGGCTCATGCGCCACAAGCGCGGGTGATCGGTATCGACAGCAGTGAAGACATGCTGCGCGCAGCGCGTGAGCGGCTGCCGCAGCTGACCTTCCAGTTGGCGGATATCCGGCACTGGCGGGCCGACAGCGCACCGCAGCTGATCCTGGCCAATGCCTCGCTGCAATGGTTACCTGATCACGCGCAACTCTATCCGAGGTTGCTGGCGCAGCTCGCCCCCGGTGGCTGGCTGGCGATCCAGACGCCAGACAACCTGCAGGAACCGGCACACCGCCTGGCCCGCGAGGTGGCCGCCGATGGGCACTGGGCTGCGCAAATCGGCCAGGTGCGCCATGCCGAGCGGCACAGCGCGCAGGCCTATTACGACATCCTTGGTGCTCAGGCCAGCGAACTGGATATCTGGCGCACCACCTACTTCCATGTGCTGGACAATGCGGCGGCAGTGGTGGAGTGGTTCAAGTCAACGGCGTTGCTGCCGTTCCTGCAGCCGCTGGATGCCGAGCAGCAGGCCGCTTTCCTCGAGCGCTATCAGGCAGCGATCAGCGACGCCTATCCGGCGCAGGCCGATGGCCGGGTGTTGTTGCCGTTTCCGCGTCTGTTTCTGGTGGCCCGGCGCTAGCCCGGATGCCATAAGGGCGGCTCTGTCGCGGCCGAAGCCTCCCACGGCATTCATGATCACGCATGGGAGGGCGTTGGCCGCGACCCTTGAGAACACAAGCCCCGCAGTCAGCGGGGCTTTTCGTTGACATGCGCGGCCTGTATTTCTCTGTTTATTTCCGTCCTGACATTTGGCAAAGCCACGCGCTGCGCGGAGCTTGCCTCTGAGGACGTCCTCTGGCGTGCCGGTGTAGCGATGAAATACACGGGCTATTCAAGCGGGGGCGTGCCACCTGCCGGCGATACCCGTCACGCCGCACACCGCTCACCCGGTCTGTCAGGCCATGCCTGGTTCCGAGTCGCTTCTGGCGATACCGCGGCAAGATCGAGCTTTAAGAAAAGTCTTATAGATCGCCGGGTTTTTATCACCTAAAAAGCGTCGCTGGGCCGGCGTTCAGGTCATTGCGCGCATCGACTATCACCCATCGCAGCGCGGACGACGGCATCGCCCTGGCATTCAGCGAAGAGCCCCTGGCTCTCGAACGCGCGGAGGTCTGACCCATGCTCAGCGAGATACGCCCCTTCTTCGACCACAGCCGGCATAGGCTCACGGTGGCTGACCAGAATGCCCCGTTGGACGTGCTCGCGTTTTCCGGCACCGAGGCGCTCAGCGAGACCTTCTGCTATGCCATCGAGGTGACCAGCCCGAGTCTCGACATCGCCGCCGACACCCTGCTCGGCAAGGATGCCAGCTTCAGTTTGCACGCAGCGCCGCCAGCGCTGACCATTCGCGGCTACACACCGCCACCGCTCGCGCCGCTGCGCACCTTGCACGGGGTCATCACAGGATTCCGGCGTCTCTCAGCCTCCAGGGATGAAGCCCGTTACGAGCTCAGGCTGGAGCCGCGCCTGTCGCTGCTGGACAAGACCTGCCAGTACCGCATCTACCAGAACCAGAGCGTGCCCGAGGTGGTGGAAACCATCCTGCGGCGACATGGCTGGCGCGGGCAGGATTTTCTCATCGACCTCGGCAGAACCTACAAACAGCATGACCAACTGCTGCAGTACGGCGAGTCGGACCTGGCCTACATCAAGAGGCTCTGTGCGGAGCGCGGCATCTGGTTCAGCTTCAGCATGGACGCGCGCTTGAAAATCGACGTGGTCGAGTTCAAGGACTCGCCCATGCACTACCAACGCGATATCAGCCTGCCGCTGCGGCCCCTGAGCGGGCTGGAGGCTACCGGCCAGGATGCCGTCTGGGACCTGCAAGCCAGTCACCAGGTCATCCAGCAAGTGGTCAGCACCCGCGCCTACTACTCGCGCGATGCCGGCGCCAACCTTGACGGCCAGGCCGACCTGACGCGTGGCGCCGCCACCACCTACGGCGAGGCCTACCATTACGCCGACGAGCACTACCAGCGCCTCGGCGATCCCCATGCCCGTGGCGATGAAGAAGACCACGCCGAAAGCGGCGTCTTCTACGCGCAACTGGCCCACGAACGCTACCTGAATGACCAGCTCCGCCTGAGCGGCGCCAGCAGCGACGCCGCCCTGGCCCCCGGCTGGGTGCTCAAGGTGACAGGCGGCGCACCGGCAGCGTTCAGGCAAGGCGCGCTGATCGTCCGCACCCACTGCACGGCTGCCCGCGATCGCAGCTTCGACGTCCGCTTCGAAGCCATCCCCGACGGCAACATCGCCTTCCGCCCGCCAGTGCCGAGCAAGCCTCGCATCGCCGGCACCGTGCCCGCGCGCATCACCAGCCCGCAGCGCAACGACCCCTACAGCCATATCGATGGCGAAGGGCGCTACCGCGTCAACTTCCTGTTCGACCGGGATACCTGGCCAGCCGGCCGCGAAAGCATGTGGTTGCGCCTGGCGCGGCCCTATGCCGGCGACACCTACGGCTTGCACATGCCCTTGCTGGCCGGCACCGAAGTGGCGGTGGCCTTCGAGCAGGGCGACCCCGACCGCCCGTTCATCGCCCACGCCCTGCACACCAACCTCGAACCTGACCACGTCACCATCCACAACCACAAGCGCAACGTACTGAGAACGCCCACCAACAACAAAATTCGCCTGGACGACACTCGCGGCCAGGAACACATCAAGGTCAGCACCGAGTATTCCGGCAAGAGCCAGCTCAACCTGGGGCATCTGGTGGATGCCAAGAAGCACAAGCGCGGCGAAGGCTTCGAGCTGCGCACCGATGATTGGGGTTCATTGCGTGCTGGCAAAGGGGTGTTCATCAGTGCCGACCAGCAAGCCAAGGCCCAGGGCCAGGTGCTGGACATGAAGCCCGCCGTCACACTGATGGAAAACGCTGCCGACCAGCTCAAACAGTGGCAAGACATTGCCCAGGCCCACCATAGCCGGGAGTCCAACAGCGAAGGGCTGCACGACCTGCTACAGCAGAGCAAGAACCTGCAAGGCCCTGCCGTAGTGCTCAGCGCCCCCAAGGGTGTCGCTGCCGTCACCCCGGCCAGCCTGTTGCTGGGCAGCAACCAATCCATGTACCTGCACAGCCAGGACGAACTCAACCTCACCGCCGCCCAGCGCCTGGCCCTGCAGTCCAACCAGGCCATGTCCTTGCTCGCCCAGCGCGAAGGCATGCGCCTGGTGTCCGGCAAGGGGCCGCTGGAGATCGAGTCCCACGGCGACATCCTCAATGTCATCGCCCAGCAGGACATTACCGTGCAGTCCGTGCAGGGCCACCTGCAATTGACTGCCAAGAACGGCATCACCCTGGCCTGTGGCGGCGGCTACATCCGCATCACCCCCAGCGGCGCCATCGACATACACACGCCCGGCAGGCTCAACCTGAAAGGCCAGCACGTCTGGGAGAAACCCGCCAGCCAGCAATTCCCGCTGCCCGAGTTGCCTCAGTCCGTCTGCAAGGAATGCCTGCAAGCGGCGCGCAAAGAAGCGGAAGGAGTCGTACTCAGTGGACAGTGAGAACCCACACGTTGCCCCAACGCAGCCTACGTCATGGCTGGAGCAGATCGAACACACCACCTCTGAAGTCGGCTTGCACCATGTGGACCTGCTGCTGGACCAGACCGGCTGGCCTGCGTCGGCCATCCCCACGCTGCAGCGTATCCATCCCGCGATGCCCTGGTTCTGCCTGTTCAGCGGCACTCCGGAAGAACCGTTGATGGAACAGGGGCCGCTGCTGATGCGCCTGGACTTGCAGCAGTGGCAGCACAAGGCCTGGCTGGAAGACCTGATCAAGAATACGGGCAAGGATTCGCGTCTACTGCTGCTGGTCTCCCCGCAGCCCTTTGAAGACCTGAGCCTCGCCCTGCAAGGCCTGTCGCGGATGCAGGTAGGCGGGCAGCCTGGATTACTGCGCTATTTCGACCCTCGCATATTTCCCTTGATGCTTCGCGACATCCTCGACGATCAGCAGCGTGACGCCTTCCTGCAAGTGACCAGCTTCTGGAGCTGGCTGGACCGCGACGCGCAGCCGCAATGGCTGCCGGGCACCTGCATCGCCGATGCGCCGCCGCCCAACGTGCCGGCACCGCTGGCGCTGACCGATGCGCAGTACGAGCTCTTTGGCTGCATCAGCAATGCGCAAAAGTTGCTGGCACAGCCGGGCCTACTTGCCCACGGCCTGAGCAACGAACAGCAATTCAACCAGTTGTACGCCTATGCCTGTCAGGCGAGCGCGGAAGGCTATTGCGGAGAACTTATTCCGTACGTGACACAAAACATTATCCAAAACTCAGGTGGGCCCAATAACAACACGACAGCTGTGAGAGGGCGACTTGATGAAGCGACATATCAGTAAGCTCATCGCAGCGCACTGGTTATTTGGAATCCTTTGTGTGGCCTTGGCGGGCTGTTCCACGGCGGACAACGAAATGGCGGCAGGCAATTTGACTTCCGTCAATCATGTAGACGGAACGGCCATCAATTGGTTGTCGGTCAATGGCTATCGAACGGCCGGTGGCGGTGGTCGTGCCTGTTGCATCGTTATGCCGGTCAAGTGGCGTCCAGGCTTGATCGCGAATATTGAATGGGAAGTTGATCCTGATCCATATGCTTATTCTAAGTGGCCGCCATTGGGGACTGATGGGTATAGGGCAGCACAGGTCAAGCATAAAGCCAACTATCAGCACTATAAAACTACGGTAGAAATTCCGGAATATCAGGAAAAGGTCTGTGGTTTGACCGTGCATTTTCTGACCTGCCAGCAGGTAAAAGTGACGACTTCTTGCTGGATGGGTAATGCCCCGGAGTATCCGATTAAGGACTCGCGCCATATGAAGGAGCCGGCCGTATGTACGAAGTAGCCGATAAGGAAAACAAGGCCAAGGTACTGGTTCCACCAGCGTTTCCGAAGGAAGGACGGTTACCGGGGACACCTCGGGTAGTGGGGGAAAACTACAGCTTACAGACACGCGAGTCCGACAGGTACAAGCGGGCAAAGGACAAAAATGGCCTGAGCCAGCATGGCAAGTGTTGCCAGGCGGTGCATATCAGCCTGTTCTTCGATGGCACCAACAATAACGAGCCCAATGATACGAAGCCGGACAATCCCCACCCCACCAATATCGCTCGGCTGTATCACGCCTCGTTTCGAGTCAGGTGACTGATGAAAGTCGGTTGGTTTTCATCAGTCACTTGTAAGTAATCACAAGAGGGATATGAAGATGAGTGCAGGAATAAGGCGGATGTTCGTTTGGCATTGGTGCTTCGGGTTGTTGGGTTTGCTACTGGCGGGTTGCTCCACGGCGGACAACGAAATGGCAGCGGGCAGTGTTCGTGCGGTTAACCATGTGGATGGCACAGCCATTAACTGGTTCAAGGTGAACGGTTATCGTGCGCATGGGGGCGGCGGGGATCAATGCTGTATCGGTCTGCCGTTCAAGTGGCGCCCAGGCTTGGTCGTGAATATTGAATGGGAAGTTGATCCTGATCCATTTGCGAAGTCTCCTCCTTTAGGGACGGATGAATTTCGGACGTTTATGGATAAGCATGAGCTAAATTATCGACGCTACAGCACTCAGGTAGAGATTCCGGAATATCAGGAAAAGGTCTGTGGTTTGACCGTACATTTTCTGGCCTGCCAGCAGGTAAAAATTTCAACTTCTTGTTATGGAACCTCTTCTCCGCAGTATCCGATCAAGGACCCGCGCCATATGAAGGAGCCGGCCGTATGTACGAAGTAGCCGATAAGGAAAGCAAGGCCAAGGTACTGGCGCCACCAGCGTTTCCAAAAGAGGGTCGCCTGCCGGGTACACTTCGTGCGGTGGGAGAGAACTATGCTTTGCAGACACGCGAGTCCAACAGGTACAAGCGGGCAAAGGACAAAAATGGCCGGAGCCAGCATGGCAAATGCTGCCAGGCGATACATATCAGCCTGTTTTTTGATGGCACCAACAATAACGAACACAACGATACAATAAAACTTCACCCCAGTAATATTGCGCGCTTATTCCATGCTTCGATTCAGGGGGATACGGCGAGAGACTTTGGTTATTTTTCCTATTACATGCCCGGGGTCGGCACGCCTTTCCCGGAAGTGGGCGAGATGGACTATAGCGGGCAGGGTCTGCGTTATGCTTCGGGGGGAGAAGACCGTATCAATTGGGCGCTGGTGCAGGTGGCCAGTGCGCTGAGTTTTGCCGTGGCCAAGGAAAGTATCGATATCCGCGCTTCCAAGGGCTATGTCGAGGAGATGGGCACCTGGCGGCTCCCCCTGATGATCGGCCTGGGTGCCGGCAAGCGCCGGCGGGTGATGGGCCGCTTGCTGAAGCCGCTGGAACTCAAGATGAAGACGGCACCGCCCACGCCGAGGCCACTCAAGGTCAAGCTGTACGTATACGGCTTTTCTCGCGGGGCGGCGGAGGCGCGCACCTTCGTCAACTGGCTGGCGGAGCTGTTCGAGACGCCCGAGGGCGCGGACAAGCCACTGCCGCAACTGGCCGGGCTGGAGGTCAGCGTGGAGTTTCTCGGCCTGCTGGATACCGTGGCTTCGGTGGGCATTGCCCATGCTGCGCCATTCTTCGCTGGCCATATGGACTGGGCGGACGATAGCCAATTGCTGCCCAGCGCGGAAAAGTACCCCGATCTGGTCAAGTGCTGCCGACACTTCGTGGCGGCCCACGAGCAGCGTTCGTGCTTCCCGCTGGATTCGATCCGCAACGAGGAGGGGCTTTACCCGACCATCGCCCAGGAGGTGGTGTACCCCGGCGTGCATTCGGACGTGGGCGGCGGCTACCAGCAGAACGATCAGGGCAAGGCGCGCAATGGCACCCATGAGCTGCTGTCGCAGATCACCCTGCATGACCTGTACGCCGAGGCCTTTGCCGCTGGCGCGCCCTTGCAGGTGCCGGAAGAGGTGCTGCCCGATTTGCTGAAGGATGAGGCAGCTTGGCGAGTGATGGAGCTGAAGACGAAGCGCGAGTTCGACACCAGCCCCCAAACCATCGAACGCTTCAACGCCTGGCGCCTGAAGACTCTCGGCCTGCCCAACGAACCCAACACCGAATCACCCTGGCTGTACAAGGCGGTCGAGGTGAACAAGACGCTGGAGGAGGTACTGGCCGACCAATTGTACTGGATCACCGGCTGGCGCATCGGCCGCTATGCCAATGGCAGTTACGCGAATCAACCTTTCTACAAGGAAGCCACCGAGCACAAGGGCCAAATAGAAGAGATCGCGCGGGGCAAGAACGCTGCGGAGAAGGCGAGAGCCAGGAAGGGTCGCGAAGACAACCCCGAGAGTGCCGAGAATTTTCCCGGGCCGCCGATTTATGAGCCGTGGATCGACAAGACCCAGATCGAGCAGGCCGCAACCGAGTTCCGCACCGACTACCTGGATATCGTCCGCGAGCAAACCAGCTATCTCGGTGTGGTGGTGGACGTGGTGCTGCGTGGCGGCGCCTACCTGATGAACGATGACGACGAGCGCCGGGACTACGGCGAGATTCGGCAGCAGGGCGTGGCATACAGCGAGCTGTTGTTCCGCGACGCCGTCGGCACGCCCAGCGACGATCCGCAGATGGCTTTGCTGGTGGCGCTGTTCGATGACCAGATACACGACTCGCGCGCCTGGTTCATGCATGACGCTCTCGGTAGCCGAGAGCTGTGGGCCGGGTACTTCTTCTACCGGATGATCTACTTCGGCAATGAGAGCAGCCGCCGCCTGACGCCGATGATGATTGCCGGCAAGCTGATTGGCGTGGCCATCGTGGCGGGCACGACCGTGTATGGCGTGCGCCTGCTGCGCGGCAAGCACCGTGGGGCACTGGGCGCGGGGCTGGGTGCGTTGGGGGCGATCGGTGGGGTGCTGGGCGGCCTGGCGGCGGCTGGCGTGGCCTATGAGGTGATCGACCTGGCCACCGGCGCGGTGGTGCCCTTCCTGCCCGGCGCGGACGAGTTGCTCAAGCCGACCTACGACATCGGCACCGTGGTGGCGCAGCAGAAGCGTGAGATGGCGCTGGAGGACTATGCCGAGCGCATGCAGCGGAGCATCGACTTCCTGCGTCAGAGTGGCAGCCTGATCGAACAGGTCAAGGCGGTGGTCGCATGATCCCCTTGGTGCGTGCAGGCGATCCGCTACGGCCGTTCGGCGGCGAGGTGCTGGAGGGGCATTACCTGGCTTTCGGCAAGCCGGTGGCCTGTATGGGCGATGCGGCGCGCTGCAACAAGCACGGGCTGACACGTATTGCCCAGGGCGTACCCGAGACCACGATGGACGGCCGGCCAGTGGCGTTGGATGGCTATCGTTGCGAGTGCGGTTGCACGGTCGTCAGCACGCTGGCCGGCACGGATATGGTGGTGGCGCCGTGATTTATCCGCCGCAGTATCCGGACTACGTGGAACCGGGCAAGCCGCACTGGCGCCGCTGGTGGTTGGCCTTGCTGCTGTTGTGGGGCGGGCAGTCGGCGCTGCTGATGGCGCTGTGGCCAGAGCACCGGCCAAGGTTAGAGCTGTGGCTGTGGAGCGCGGTCCTGCCACTGCTGTGGGCCCTGGCGTTGGCCTTGCGCTATCTGGTTTGGCAGATCGGTCTGGGAAATCGCGAGGCTTACCGTGGCGTCATCGACACCGCGTTGCAACGCTGGTGGCGCGCGCGCAGCCGTGGGTTGCCGGTCGAGCAGGTGCTGCTGTTCGGCCCGGAGGGCGAGCAGCAGTCGTATTACACCCGCTTGATGACAGGGACGGCGCCCCTGCCGTCGCCGCAGGTGCCCAGCCCCGGGGCGCCGACGGTGTTGCGTTGCCCGCTATCGACAAACCTGACGAGCCAGCGTGCTCCCCTGATCGCTCAACACTTGGCGCATATGCTGCTGGCGCAGAGCGGCATGAGGGCGCGTTGGCCGCATCTGCGCGGCCTGGCCTGGCATGGCACGGCGGAGAGTTACCAGGTCTTTGCCTCGGTACTCCGCGCTGCCGGGGTGAGCCTGCCAGAGCAGGCGTTACCGCTGGTCGATCTACCGACTCTGGACCGGTTGATCGATGGCTTCCCTCGATTGTGTCCCGAGGAGGAGCACTGGTTACTGTGCGCCGGGGTTGCCAGCGTGGAACAGGCTGCGGCTAAGCGCCTGGCGGGTGAGGCCGGGTTTGCCTGGCTGGTCAGCCATGCCCCTGTGAGCCAGCTGAAGCGGGGTGAGTATCTACAGGCCGACCAGGGAGAACGCGCCGCCGAGCTTTGCGCGCAGATGCAGCGCTACGCCAATCTGGATGCCGCGCCGGCGGCTTGCCTGGCGATGGATGCAGAGAGCCTGGGGGCATTCGGCGAAGGCGGCTGGCGGGCCAATGAGCACCTGCTCGCTGCATATTGGGGTGTGCTGGATAACGTGGCGCCTTTTATTGGTATGTCCGTGGCACTGCTGCATAGCGCGGGCGCCGGGCAGGCCTGCGGCTGGCTGAGCCGTGATGGTGAGAATCGCTTGGCGATGGGAGTGGCCGTGCCGCATGGCAAAGGAAAATAACCCACAGAAGGCGTCGCATTTACCCAGGGTAGTGGGCTACGCCGCGTTTACCTTCTTGCTGGTGGCCGTAGGTTGCCTGCTGTACGGATTACTCGCTGAACACCAGGGTTGGCCTGTATTGCCGCCGTCGGATTTGGCTATGCGAGGCTTGGTGAGCTGGGCGGGCCTGCTGATGTTTTGCCCGTTCTTCCTCTGGGCATGGAACCGCCTCTCGGTAGACAAGGCATTGAGTGTGACGGGGGCTGCGGATGCGGATGCCGGGGAGCAGGACACTCCCCCACGGCACAAAGTGAATATCGCCGCGCAACTGCTTGACCATTTGCCGAACCAGTATGGTTACTTCTGGAAGCGCAAGGTCCGCCTGCTGCTGGTCGTCGGCGAACCCGAGCAGATCGAGGCGGTAGCGCCGGGGCTGTCCAGGCAGCAGTGGCTGGAAGGACAGGACACCGTGCTGCTGTGCGGCGGCTCGTTGAGCGGGCAGTGGCAAAGCGATGTGGCTGAATTGCTGAAGACGCTGCGCCGCTCGCGGCCGCTGGATGGCATCGTCTGGGCACTGAGCGAGTCGCAGCGCAATGACGTGGCCGTCCTCAGTACTGGCGTGCGTCAGTTGCGCGACTTGGGCCAGGCGCTGCGCTGGCAGGCGCCGTTGTACCTGTGGCAGGTCTGCTCCAGCCAATGGGATCAAGCCAGTCGTGAGGCGCAGCCGGTGGGTTGCCTGTTGCCGACGAAAGTTACCGCCGAGCAGATCGAGGCGTCGTTGCGCGAACTGGTGGTGCCGCTGCGCGGACGCGGGATAGGCCAACTCACCGAGCACGCTCACCATGACTTCCTGCTGCGCCTGTCTCGTGATCTTGAGCACAGCGGCATTAGCCAGTGGCGTCAGGCGCTAGCCCCTTTTCTGGCTCAGTTCAAGCGGTCGTTGCCGCTGCGCGGCCTGCTGTTTAGCCCGACACTTTCCGGCATCGCCACCGGTACACCGAATGCTTGGTGGCCGGAGGCGAGCTGGGGTGCAGTCCTGAATGACCGACAGACCCGTGGCCGGCGCTTCGCCTGGTCCTGGACGCATGGCGCCTATGTCGGCGCGCTCTGTCTCGC
>NZ_JACFYX020000012.1:0-180399 GCF_015712105.2 Pseudomonas chaetocerotis | reverse complement strand
AATAACAGGTCCTTCAAGTAATCCCCCCAGCGGGAGGTGGGGTAATCCGAGCAGAGCAAGCACGACTGTTCATAGCTGTACTCCCGCATGGATGCCTGTAAGAGCCCATCGGAAAAAGGCTGTGCAATCAATGGCAGTAATTCGTTCTGGGTAAGTAGGACTAAGGACATCACTCCGAGAGAATCACTCCCCTTAAAGTAATCGATTAGCTCATCGACTGACTTATGCGAGAAGTGCTGTTCGGCCTTGATCTTTTGCCGCAAGGGATCCAGTGCCGAGCGGACATCCATGACCTTGAGAATATCAGGATGCCGGGCCTCCAGTGACGTCAGGGTATTCGCCAGTTGCCTGCGGTCGGGTATATCCCAATTCTGGACACTACTACCTCGTGCCTTTTTGATGATCTTATGGCCGGCCTCATCAATCAGTGGGGTTACGTGACTAGACTCGACTTCAAAGCCACCATCTGGAAAGTCGATACGGTACAGGTCCTGAATCGATGCGGTGCGTTTGATGGCGACCGACTTGATCTCCATCGCACCGCTGGAAGGTAAGCGGCGGTAGCGGAAAATTTTACCTTCGGCATGTTGCCAAGCTTTTAAGAAATACTGAGGGATGAAGTGGTGATTGCGAGGGGGATTCGACATGCAGCGGAACGCTCCAATTTCCCAAGTTTATTTGCTCTAGTAGCCAAACACTAAAGGCTGCTTCCGGCCTATGAAAAAATCATTCTTTAGGAAAGCGGCTTCTCACAGCCCAGAAATCACTCATTTTTTGGTGTTGCTACGTAAACAAGGCAGTTCCGACTCCTGAACGAACCAGGTTCAACATTGGCTGCGCTCTTTCGTAAGCAAAAATCACGGAGGGGCTTTTCAACAGAGCCGGACAATAGCTGACACTGCCAAGACCGCAAAAGAATGTATTCAATTACCCGACGTGTCACTGCACGTAGAGTTTATAGGCAGGAGAGCAATCCTAGCATAAGCCCAATCAGTCGATGAGTGCCGACTATGCAGCACATGAGTCGAACTGTGGGGAGACAGTCGATTGATGCGGGGCCATCCGCATGTGGGGGTAGAAGGTCAGCAAGCTAATACCACTTTGCCCTAGAGCTGTCGTAAAGAGTCGCTGTTTAACTCGCGCGGAGGATCATTCCTACGGTTTGTTGAGGTGGAGGTGGACAAGCTGTATTAAGTTGGCTTCGCAACTCCTCGGCAGTCTCCTGAATATCTGTGTAGGATGCGGGGCGCTTGTCGAGGGGCAGTGTTGCCGCAGCAGCCAGCTCAAAGGGGATCAAGCGAAGCCCGTTCACGTTCTTCTCTACAGCCGCAACATGCTTTTCATCAGCCCCGTGCTGCCTCAATAACCTGATGACATCAGCCGCCCACTCCCGATTGGCATCGCAAGCTGTCCACGTGTCCTCTCGGATGAGTGGGACCGCAGCGGATCTCAATACTTCTAGGACGAAGGAGGCGCAGGTGAGGCCGTCACTGCCCTTTGGGGGGGTATATTTCGTTCCCACGAAAGAACCTTTTGAGGCAATGAAGTCAATGCCATAGGAAATCTTCGGCTTCTTCCGGGAAACTGCTCGCATCACTGCGACTACTGATTTTCTCGCATTTGGTGGGAGTGCGATGGGAATAGCGATGCCGCACTTTCGATGAGGGATGTCAGAAACGTAAAATACATTGTGCCAACCGAGTTCCATTACCTTCAGCTTATTTTCTTTCTCATTAAATATAATGCCCAAGTGTCCGCCACCCAAGTCACTATGGAAAAGAGCAATTGCGATTTCATGCTCGGGTAGTACCGCGTCATTTACAGTGCCGAATACCATTTATAGGCTCTTAGGTCATTCCATAGAGTGCGTCATCAGGGTCTATGCCCTGTTCGGCCAATCTCAATTTGGCGACACTCAGCGCATGATCCCAGCCCGGAATTTCATCGCGCCATGAGTAAGTTGCACGCAACAACGTAGCAAGCTGCTCACCATGAATCTGTATTCCGTCTAAGTCGTTAGTCGGAATAACCTTAGGCCCATATTCGATGACCGCTTCTAGCGCCGTTTCGGCTGTTACAGTCAAACTGTCTAAGTCAGTCGAACTATTATCTGTCGATATCAGTGCGCGCAGTTTATTGTAGGTCACTGACTTATGGTTGGACTTTATATAAGTCTTCAGGTTCTTTTCGGTGCCTGAGTAGTAGCTCCCCACTTGGAACACCACGTCTTTGAACTGGCGGAAGTGATGAGTAACCTCAGCCACCCCGGAGGTACGGCCAATATCGACCTTCGTGCGATACCGATTATGAGTCTCTCGGCTTAAGATCTCGGTAGAGATCCACGCATTATTACTGAGGGCTGAGAGCGCCATGGAGCTTCTCCGTTATGGCGCGCCGAAAGAGAGCGCCTGCATTACTATGCAACGTCTCTAACAGCGCAACTAGCTCTTTTGAAGAAGATGCGGCGTTACCACACTCTTCATTGCTATCCATTTCATGAAAGAAATCAGCGTCAATCAGAAACGCTTTGGACGCGTCCGCAACTGACGTTAGTAATGAGGTCTGGAGCAGCAAGCTACAACCATCCAAGCGCATTAAGCATTGAGAAACCTGGCTTTCGAATGCATCCTCATCTAGTTCACCATCCTCGCAAAGGGCGTTATTGGCTAGAGGACCGAGCAAGAAAGGTTTGATGAGCTCGTGCCACGGCGTTTCCTCAAGGCCGAGCACTGACCGCTCTATCACGTCTCGATACCGGAGTCCGATCCGTGTAACGGCTAGTGTGCCAACTTCATGGTTGAAATCTGTCACCGCTTGAAGCAAGCCAGGGAGGTATTCGTCCCAGCTCCTGTAATCAGTAGAGGTGAAGGCAATGAACTCGCGCGATATCGAGACCTTGGAGCCACCGCCCGGTTGAGAGAAATGATGAATGCTACCGCCGTCAACAATTCGGGGCACAGGAGGAGCGCCGTCCTGCACGGGCTCAATTACCACGTTGAACGACGACTCATCATGACGCTGACTATAACCGCGACCGCCCAGGCTCTGCTGAAGCTGATCAAGCGCGGTAGCGGGAAGGTCCAAGTGCTGAAACCGTATCTGGCATACGACTTCCGCAAGCGGATTCTTTCCGTATACCACGCGTGGGGTAGGAGCAATTTTCATGAAGAATAGGATGTGTCCCAAAGTTTTTATGCGTCAATAGATTTTAGCTATTGCTTGCTGAGTCACTAAGAGACTGCAGCGGGTGCATTTACGCGGACTATAGACCCAGGCTGCGAATTTTGCACGATGCCCCCTCGATTGAGGCGGCATAGCTCTGTGAGCTCGGGCCTGCTCAAAGCTGGCGGGCTGCACAAACGTTCGTAGATTTGGGGAAAGTCTCCATCAGCGACGCGCCTTTCAAGTGAAAGATCCATTTCAGAAACCTGTACCTTACCCATACTGGGCTTGGTGCTACATTTGGGTCGAAAGCTTCCAGGCACGTGAGTGGCCGCTTCTGGTCGATCACCAGGGACCGCTTTGAGTTATATCCTCATGGCATTTTTTCCGAGCGGCGGAGTATGGCAGCACCATTTGACCATGCTGAGGCTATCCCCAAGCTGCCAGATTTTAAGGCAGTAGGACGTCTGCGCCGGAAATCCATAAATATTTCATCCCCATTTCCCAATCTGGGATCTGACGAAATTTTCGGCATCTGCGTTAGCGCAGCGGAACATCGAGTTACCTTGTGTCTCGTAAGTAATCGGGAGCACACGCTGATGAGATGGTTTTTCGTGGTGATGCTTTGCGGTGGTGCAGGTCTCTGGCTGAGCGCCCAGTATCAAACTCCGCAATGGTTGCTTTGGCTCCTGCTGGCGCTGGGAACCACGATGTGGGGCCTGGCCAAGTGGATGGAGCGGCAGGAGGCCAAGACGGAGCGCAGTCATGGTCGTGCACACTGATTCGGATTGGTCTGCATGGGGTCTCCCAAGACTGCAGGCTTTACAGCTTTCTGCTCGGCAAACACTAGTTGGCATTGCACCCTATCTGGAGCGGTTTCACAGCGGGCGGGAAGGCCTGCAGGAATTCCAGGTTGATGGACTGCTGTTCTACGCATTGGAGCTGATCGAGTGTGTGCTGGTGGATCCTGCGCTACCTGCTGAATTCGAGGGTTCAGATAGCCAACTGCACACTGAGGTGCAGATGACTCGCTGGTTGCATCGACCTTTCATCGAGCGAAGCTCTTGGGGAGGGGCTTGTGGTTTGGAGATCCGCCATAGAGCCGGGCAGGCTGCCCTAGGTCTGGTCTTCCCTGAGCTGGCTACTCGAGATGTGGAAAAGCATATCGCAGCCCTGAAAGGGCTCTGGTTTAGCGATTGGCCAACGGGCACTCGCTATGAGGTCCGCTGCCTTGAACACGCTTCTCCGAGCGGCCTAACAAGCTGGGGTACTTTCGCCTCAATGGCCGCGGCGCTTAACTGCGCGCTGGGTGGCGGGCGCTGGCGAGCCAGCTGTCCGGGACTTTGAGCTCATGACCAGGAGATAGCGAGATTGACCCTTCCTTATGAAAGAACCCGCGCCATCATCAAAACTGAGGAGTTCCTGCGTGAACTCTCCCGTCATTCGGGGTTACCGCAGGATATCCGCAGCTATGCGAAAAGCCTGCTCAGGCACTATCCATCTGCCGACCAGATTTTCTCGCTGGGGCGTCTTGAGGAATGTCTGGTAAACGAAGCGCTTGAAGATGAATACCGACGGCGGGTGATCGCCTTCCACCAGCCGCTGCTCTGCTCGTCGCTGGAGTCGACTCGATAGCGATGTCCCTCCCAAATTTTGAACCACCGGTGTCTCACCTCGTCGCGCAGCGGCTGAAGCATCTGCGCAAGGGGAGGCCTTTCAGCATCAGGTGTCTTGCAGAGCTTGGTTCGAGCTCGGCCATCTCCAAGGCAGTCGCCCAACTTGTTCGCCGTGGCGAGCTTGAGCATGTGTATCGTGGCATCTACATGCGGCCGAAATACAGCCAGTACACCGGTCGGGCTCATCGTCCTGGGCCTTGGGACGTGGTGAGTCTGATTGCCAGGCAGAACCGTTGGAAGCTGCAGATCCACGGCGCTGATGCCGTGAGGCGATTCGGGCTGAGTACACAGATGCCAGTCATTCCGGTCTATTACACGAGCGGCCCCAGCCGATCGCTATTTGTGGGGAGGGCCGAGGTCAGGCTCGTGCATGCTGCTCCGATGGTGATGCAGTGCGCAGGAACCAAAGTGGGGATGACCATCAGCGCTCTGTTTTATCTCGGCAAAGGAGGTACTACGCCGGAGTGTGTTGCTGTAATCAAAAAAGCTCTCAGCCCCGAAGACCTGAGCAAAATAGTGGCCTGCAGAATGCCGAAATGGATGCGCGCAGCGCTGGAGACAACATGAGCCGGTAAGAAGCAGCCAGACACTCCGTTTGGCTGCCTATCTCTCTATCAGGGTCGGACCTGCATCTATTGCTGGCTGCCCTTCTCCATCTTTATCCGCGCCCTGCGAATATAGCTCACCGACACGCTGAGCCGGCGGGCGATCTCGGCGTCGGAAAGGCCAGCAAATTCCGAGATAGTTTCGGGTGTCATTTCGGGCAACGGTCGCTTGTACGCTTGTATTCCAAGCGCCTTACGTATTTTTTGACCGAAAAATTACTGACGCCTAAACGGTCAGCGACTTCCGTATCCGACATCATCCCCAGTAGAGCTATTGAGTATTCGCATTGGCTCCGACACTAATTCGCATGCCTAACCGACACTGATTCGCACACAAAATCGACACAACACGGTTTTTCAAAACCGACAGCCATTCGCACCCGTCGACACCTATTCGCATCCTCCGACAGCCATCCGCACGCCCCGACACCGATTCGCATCCCTCCGACAGCCATTCGCACGCCACCGACACCGATTCGCATCCCTCCGACAGTCATTCGCACCACACCGACAGTTCGCTTTGCCGGCGCCCGGAGGTAAGCAGTCACTAACGCTGCAGAACCCATTTCGCAGTTCCAAATAGAGCAATCGCAGGGTAATGTAGAGATCGAACATATTTAGTGAGATCGCTACATTGATTAATTGGCTATGTCTCGTGATGGCACTGCCTACGGCAAATGCCGCCGAGCGAATGCGGGCTTGGCGCACGCTGAAAAGCGCTGGCGCTGCGGTGCTACGCGATGGTGTTTATCTCCTGCCAGATGGCTCGGCTAGTCGTGAGGTACTGGAGTCCGTCGAGCGTGACGTGCTGGATAGTGGTGGCTCGGCGTCGCTCCTGCCGGTCACTGATCCCCAGGGTGAGCGCTTCATACCTCTCTTTGACCGTGGCGACGACTACACCAGGTTGCGCTCGGAGGTTGAGCCCCAACTGGCCCAGCTGACGCCCGAGAACGCACTGGCGACTGCTCGCCAGGCCCGCAAGCTGCGCAAGTCGTTCGCCCAGATCCAAGCCATCGACTTCTTTCCGGGCGTAGCTCTGCAACAGGCAGACGCGCTGCTGCGTGACCTCGAAGTGGCCATCAACCGCGCGCTGTCCAAGGACGAGCCCACCAGCCACGAGCAAACCATCGAGCAGCTCGACCCGCGGGACTACCAAGGGCGAACCTGGGCGACTCGCCAGCGCCCCTGGGTTGACCGTCTGGCCAGCGCCTGGCTGATCCGCCGCTTCATCGATCCAGGTGCCAGCATCCTCTGGCTTCCCTCTCCTGATGCATGCCCAGCGGAAGCACTTGGGTTCGATTTCGATGGCGCCCGGTTCAGCCATGTCGGCACCAAGGTCACCTTCGAAACCCTGCAGGCCAGCTTCGGGCTGGAGGCGCCAGGGCTTCAGCGCGTAGGGGCTCTGGTTCACTACCTGGACGTGGGGGGCGCGCAACCCACAGAAGCGACGGGTGTAGAGCGGGTACTGGCTGGATTGCGAGCCAGCATCGAAAACGACGATCAGTTATTGGCTGCGGCCTGCGCCATCTTCGATGGACTGCTGGCGGCATTCGGCAAGGAAGGACAAAGTGATGAATGAGACGGCCATGCACGCAACAGAGCAAGACAAGGTAGAGAACATAGGTCTACTTGAAGCATTCTTATTCTGGCTGAAACTAGGTTTCATCAGCTTTGGGGGCCCGGCCGGGCAGATCTCGATCATGCACCAGGAGCTGGTGGAGCGGCGGCGCTGGATCTCGGAGCGCCGTTTCCTGCATGCGTTGAACTACTGCATGCTCCTGCCAGGCCCGGAGGCTCAGCAACTGGCCACCTATATCGGCTGGCTCATGCATCGCACTTGGGGTGGGGTGATCGCCGGCGTACTGTTTGTGCTGCCCTCACTGTTCATCCTGATCGCCCTGTCCTGGGTCTACATCGCTTTCGGCGAAGTGCCGGTGGTGGCGGGATTGTTTTACGGTATCAAACCCGCCGTCACCGCCATCGTTGTTCAGGCTGCCCACCGTATCGGTTCACGCGCGCTGAAAAACAACTGGTTGTGGGCGATCGCTGCTGCCTCCTTCGTGGCGATCTTCGCCCTCAATATCCCGTTCCCGCTGATCGTTCTAGGGGCGGCCATGATTGGCTACCTGGGCGGACGCTATGCCCCGGACAAGTTCAGCGTCGGTGGTGGGCATGGGGCATCCAAACAGTCCTATGGGCCGGCATTGATCGACGACAACACGCCACCGCCGGCGCATGCGCGCTTCCGCTGGTCGCGCTTGGCTCTGTTGGTCGTTGTAGGAGCTGTGCTGTGGGCCTTGCCGATGGGGCTACTGACCGCCCTGTATGGTTGGGAGGGCACCCTGACTCAAATGGGCTGGTTCTTCACCAAGGCTGCTCTACTCACCTTCGGCGGCGCCTATGCGGTATTGCCGTATGTCTATCAGGGCGCGGTAGGCCATTACGGCTGGCTGACCCCCACCCAGATGATCGATGGCCTGGCGCTGGGCGAGACCACCCCGGGGCCGCTGATCATGGTGGTGGCCTTCGTGGGCTTCGTTGGTGCCTATGTGCATCAGGTCTTCGGGCCAGAACAGGCATTCCTTGCCGGCGCTGTAGCAGCCAGCCTCGTCACCTGGTTTACCTTCCTGCCCTCGTTCTTGTTCATCCTCGCCGGCGGGCCGCTGGTGGAGTCCACCCACAACGAACTGAAGTTCACCGCGCCGCTGACCGGCATTACTGCTGCGGTGGTTGGCGTCATCCTCAACCTGGCGCTGTTCTTCGGCTATCACGTGCTGTGGCCTGAGGGTTTTGCTGGCAGCTTCGATTGGCCCTCGGCGTTGATCGCTGTCGGTGCCGCAGTCGCACTTTTCCGCTTCAAGCGTGGAGTCATCCAGGTGTTGGTGGGATGTGCTCTTGTGGGTTTGGCTATCCACCTGTTGCGTTAGGGAGAGGTTATGGAGCGCATATCGATTCGCGAGCTCGCTGAGTGGCAGGCTTCAGGTCGCTGCTTTGAGTTACTCGATGTACGCCGAGCTATCGCACGCAACGCTGACGGAGCACAGATCGCTGAGGCGAAATGGTATGACCCCGAACAGCTTTTCTCTTGGAAGGATCAAGTGCCACGGGATCGCCCCGTGATTCTTTACTGCGCTCATGGGCATGAGATCAGCCAGGGGTGTGCCGCTACTCTCTGGGCAATGGGACTGGATGCGCGGTATCTCGTCGACGGCTTTGCAGGTTGGCGTGAAGCCAAGCAGCCGGTATGCGATTTGGTCTAACCGATTAGTTCTGGCCGCCTCGCGAGAGGCGACCAGCGCTGCCTAAATCAATGGCAGTGGTACTCGCCTGTCGAGTGGTTGGTATGGCAGCCCTTCGAGTCGGTGCCTCCGCTATGGGCAACTGCGACAGCAGAAGACAGGGCAATCACGGTGGCGATCAGGGCGGCAGAAAGCTTCTTCATGTTCAAACTCCGTTTCGATTGGCTCTTATGTGTGATCTGGGTCACGCCACGGAGTATGGCAAAAGGCCTGCATTGAGCAAGGATATTTTGATCGGTCGGTCAGATAGCCGCACGAAGCAACGCGAGCGCCGATAGATGGCCGGGGTAGAAGTAGTAACCCCAGCGCTCCACTGGCCATATGTGTTGGGTGATTTTCTGGCGCAATAGCCACAGGCCAACCAGCGGAGCCGCAAAGGTCGTGGCCATGGCCCACCAGGTGCCAAAGGGACCAGCTCCGACCCAGCCGTCACGGCTATTGGCCAACACACTGAAGATTGCAGGTATGAGCCAGGTGATTCCGGAGCGCTGTACTGCCAGCACCATGGTCGCCGGCAGCAGGACACCAAACGCGCCGTACATCAGCCGATCATGAAGCACTGTCGCAACGGTCAGCGTGAATAGCCCCAGCATCAAGCCTGCACGATCGCTGTGATGGACACTCCAAGCAACTATGAGCCCCAACATCAGTGTCGGCATGACATTCAGCGTATTGCTCATCTCGGACAACGCCCGATACGGCAGCTCGGATATGAGGCTGAAAGCCAGTAGCCAGCTCAGATAGCGAAAGTTGTTATCGCTGTACAGATCTCCTGGGCGTGAACGTGACACGTTGGCGGCAATACCCACGCAGAACAGTGGGAAGGCGAAGCGTCCAACCACGAACAGCCAGGCTGTCTCTTCAGGCCAGAGATAGCGCAGGTGGTCTATGACCATCGTCAGCATGGCGAGCCATTTGACGAGATCCAGGCTGGTCGAGCGCATTACCCCATGATCCCGAGGGTCACCACGGTGAGCACCAAGTATCGAGCAGCCTTGGCCAGCAGCACGATCAAAAAGAAGCTCCAAAAGGGTTCGCGCATGACGCCGGCAATCAGGGTCAGCGGGTCGCCAATGATCGGCACCCAGCTCAGCAGCAGTGACCAACGACCGTAGCGGTGGTAGGCCCGCTGCGCGCGGGCCAGCTTGTCGTCACTGACTGGAAACCAGCGCTTGTGCCGGTAACGCTCAATGTAGAGACCGAGCAGCCAGTTGAGCGCGGAACCCAGAACGTTTCCTGCTGTAGCCACCACCAACAGCATGACCACCGAGTAGTTGCCACTTATCAGCAGGCCGGTGAGCACTGCCTCGGACTGTGCAGGGATCAAAGTCGCGGCACTGAAGGCCGCGAGGAATAGGCCCAGGTAGCCTGATAGCTCCCACATTTAGGCGGTCAGACCGACCCAGCCATGAACGCCGACATAGATACCGACACCAATGATGAGCACGCTCGAGAGGTAGGGCGCACGACGCGCGACTGCCCCCAGCCATGGCCAACGATTAGAGGCCTGGCGAGCGCCTACTGCGGCAGCTGCACCGACGGACACCAGCGTCAGCGCCAGACCGACACTAAAGCACAGCACCAGAACAGCCCCGAGTGCGACTTCCTTCACCTGCAGGCACAGCAACAACACCGTGATTGCGGCGGGACAAGGGATCAGTCCCCCGGTCAGGCCGAATAGGATGATCTGCCCAGTGGTGACGTTGCGGTTATTGAAGCGGTTGCGGATGTCGTTGGCGTGGGCTCGCTCATGAGCGTCCTGATACCCCTCCACCGACAGCTCTAGACCCTGCAGATCGGAATGGTTGTGGCCGTGGTCGTGCTCATGCTCATGGAAATCGAGGTCGTAATCGTGCGAATGGCCCACGTGACCAAGGCTCAGGCGCGCGGTGAACTGATGTGGTTCGGGGATCTCTGACTCCGACTCCAGGTACTCGCCGCACTGCACAAAGCGGAATTGCTGAGCTGTTCCGTCTGGGCGTGTCGTCGACAAGCTCACGTCCTCTGCCGGCCAGGAATGGCCACTCAGGGTGCGCAAGCGCCAGCGCGGGGGAACACCTTCTTCAAAGATCGAAAGCTCGATGCGCCCGTGTCCGGTATCGATTCGGCGGGTCTCATCGTGATGGTGATCATGCGCGTGATCACCTTCTTCGAAACGCCACATCTGCTCGCCACGCCAGGTGCGCCAGAGCATCCACAACGCGATGGTGATGATGATCGCGGCAGAAGCGAGCTGGAAGTACGGCTCTGTCGTTTCGGCATTCAGGTTCTGGCCCAGATACATGCCACCCATGGCCACCAGCCAGACCACTGCTGTGTGCGAGATTGTCGCTGCCAAACCCAGCAGGATTGCCTGCTTTACGGTGCCCCGGATGGCGACGATGAAGGCCGCCATCATGGTCTTCGAGTGGCCGGGCTCCAGGCCATGCAATGCACCCAGGAGGATAGCGCTGGGGAAGTACAGCCAGGCGTGAGATGCACCCTGCTGCAGTAATTCGGCAAAGCTCGACATGGGGTTACCTACAGGTACTTCGTGATCTGCTTGAAGTCTTCAAGGGAGGTACGCTCGCCAGTGGCGAGGGCGTCCATCGTGTGCTCCAGGCAGTGATCGATGTGATCTTGAATCAGGGTGCGCTTGGCTTGGCATACGGCCTTCTCAACAGCGTGCAGCTGCTGTGCGATATCCACGCACTCACGACCATCCTCGATCATGGTGATGATGCTGCGCAGATGACCCTCGGCGCGTTTCAGGCGCTTCATGACATCGCTGTGGCTCTGGTGTCGGTGGCCATGGCTGTGTTCGTGATCGCTCATGCCTTGAGTCCTATGCCTTGATGATTTACGCTCGCATCCTATCCCCCTGGGGGGGATACGGTCAAACGACCCCGTTGGCCCTTTGCAAGATGCAAGACATAGGAAAATGGCTCGCCGTAGTGCCTCGAAGAAACCCGTTATCGTATTGATACTGGCCTTACTGTTGGCCTGGGTAGGGCATTCGCTGGCCGCCATCAAGGCACCGCTGACAACGCGGGATTACTCTGGCGTTGTGTCCCATGGTCATTCCCATGACGTGGACGCGCCAGCGTTAACGAGCCACAAACATGCGGCTGACCATAGCCATGAGATCCCCTATCTCGGGTCGGTGCTGACGCTGCCGTCACGCCCCGAGCGGGAAACCCCTCCCAGCTCGTTGCGGACAACTGTCCCTGAAGTGCCGATCTACCTGATCGAACGGCCACCACGCTCTAGGTTCGTGTTCTGAAACCGGCCGCCTTGCGGCCCAGACCACTACAACCTAGGAAATCGTTATGAATTCGCTTCCCATGAGCGGGGCAACGGCGCTGATCGCACGCCTGCGTCGACCGCTTTTTCTGCCCCTGCTTGCCTTCGCTCTACTGATGGCAGTCATGCCTGAGGCGCTGGCCCACGGTGTGCCCGAAGGCGACAAAGGCTTCATCCAGGAAAGTACCGGCGTGATGTTGATGCCCTTCATCTACATGGGCGCCAAACACATGATCACCGGCTACGACCATCTGCTGTTCCTGTTCGGTGTGATTTTCTTTCTCTACCGTCTGAAGGACGTAGGGCTGTACGTCACGCTGTTCGCAGTTGGCCACTCGATCACTCTGCTCTTTGGAGTGCTCAGCAACATCAGCATCAGCTCGTATGTGATCGACGCGATCATCGGCTTTTCGGTCGTCTACAAGGCCCTAGATAACCTCGGCGCCTTCCAGCGCTGGTTTGGCTATCAGCCCGATACCCGCTTAGCAACGCTGATCTTCGGCCTGCTTCACGGCTTTGGTCTGGCCACCAAGATCCAGGAGTTCGAGATCTCCCCTGACGGCCTGATCGCCAACCTGATTGCCTTCAACGTAGGTGTCGAGATCGGCCAGTTACTGGCTCTCGGCGGCATTCTCATTCTGATGGGCTACTGGCGACGTACTGCCAGCCTCTGGCGCCATGCCTATACCGCGAACGTCGCCATGATGAGTGCCGGCTTCTTGCTCATGGGCTACCAGATCACCGGCCTGATCGTCTCTCAGTAAGGAATTCTTTCTATGTTCAATACCAAGCTTCCGACCCTTAACGAACTCCCCTCGACAGCACAGCTACTGCGCTCCACGATCATCGCGGCAATCATTGCCTGCGCGCTTCTGGTTACCGTGGTAATGCCTTCGGAGTATGCGATCGACCCCACTGGCGTGGGCCGAGCACTGGGTCTCACTCAGATGGGTGAGGTGAAGATCCAGCTGGCTGAAGAGGCCCGCGCCGATGAGGCCGCAGCTCAGACTCCCACTCCGCCGCGAGCTGAAACTATCGCCACAGAACCTGCAGTCCCTGCCACTACCCCGGCCGCTCCTGCCGAGGTCATTTCCGCTCCGGAGCAACCGGCTGCGCCTGAGCAGGCTGCCCTGCAGCATGAAATGAGCATCACCTTGAGCCCGAACCAGGGCGCCGAAGTGAAGCTGGAAATGAAGCAAGGTGCCAAGGTGAACTACCGCTGGACTGCCAATGGCGGCGTCGTTAACTACGACACCCATGGCGATCCTTACAACGCGCCGCGCGACTTCTACCACGGCTATGGGAAAGGACGTTCAACCCCGGAAGACTCGGGTGTTTTGGAGGCCGCATTCGATGGTAAGCATGGTTGGTTCTGGCGGAACCGCTCGAACAAGCCGGTTACCGTCACCCTGCGTACTCAGGGTGAATACATCAGCATCAAACGGGTGATCTAACACATCACCAGGCAGCCCCGTATGGGGCTGCCACTAGCCCCTGCGCCGGCGGATCTCTTGGAACAGGGTGTGGACAGCCTCGATGTCCTGCAGAAGTTCGGGCGGTTGCGTTACGGGACGCTGCTGGCCAGCCGCGTGTGAGTGCGCACGCACATTGCGGCAGCATCTGTCGTGCAAACGCTGTACTTCGCGGTACTCAGCCTCCTGCACGATCATCACTCCATCTAGCCGGCCGACCGAGATGCCGTCGCGGAATCGCACCACGGTTTCATTGAGGATCGTGTCCTCGATACCTACCTCGATCGTGACGCGAAGATCGTCGTAGGCATTTCGCATCGCGAGCCGCTCAGTATCCCCTGGTGGATTATTGAAGCTGGCGGCAATCCGCTGGTGGTCAGCACGATGGTATGCAATGCGATCGCGGTGTCTGCGCATGTCATACGGCAAACCAGCATCGATGTAGCCCGGACCTTCAGCCCGGTAGGTGATCGACCTGATCTCGGGAACCAACTGAGCATCTTGGCAAAGAGTGACCAGCTCTCCGAAGAACACTGCATCATGAGTAAACACAATGACCTGCCGTAGGGTGGACTCCTGAACAATCCGCCGCGCGACGGCGGTTCGATGGTTGTGATCGAGGCTGGAAACCGGATCGTCGAACACGATCCCGGACGAGGAGCCAGACTGCTGGAGCTCTGCGAAGAAGTACGCGAGCGCACACATGCGCTGCTCCGCTTCGCTTAGGACCAAATGGGGATCAAGCTGGCACTCCTGGAGCTGGATACCGAGCCGTACCGCTCCCGCATCACCGCTTGAGCTAACGCCGGCCCGGATGTGGTACAGGTCTAACCTGTTGAGCTCATCGTTCATCGTGCCGGCCAACGTCTCGCTAACATATGTCTTGGCCAACTGGCCCGCGAGCATGCTGATAGCGCGAGTGTTACTGAGATCCTCCTGGCAGCGCTGAAGCTTTGCCTTCTGAGCGAGGTTGTCAGTCACTCTCGCGATGGCCTCGATATGCTCGGAAAGTGTCCGTCTGGCCTCCAACTCCTTCAGTCGTAGCCTCTTTGCCGCGAGGGCTGCAGCATCAAGATTCGCGCGCAGTCGAGCCGCTTCGGTGCGCAAGTCTTCGGCGATTTGATGGAGTGAAGCCGTTGGGTTTGCACCGCGATACGCCGGGCGATCCTGCCATTCACCGCGGAGAACAGCGGCTTTAAGCCACTGCTGCCGAGTGGTTAGGTCTTCCTGGAAGAGCCTAATCTCGCCAGGCAGCGTTGCTACGCGTGTGCTTAAGCTTTCCATCATGTTCGGCGGAGCAGTGAAGGCAACGCTCTCTTGGCCGACATTGCGCACGATCTGCTTCCAAGCGTTACGGGAAAGCTGGGCGGTTTCCGCCGCCTTGTCCCGAATGTAGCGATCAAACCGCTCCAAACGATCCTTCGCTTCCGGCGTCAGATCCTGCTGGCAAAGCACGCAGACAGCTCCTTCGCTGGTAACCGGGAAGGCCTGCCCAGGATATGCCGTGCTGGTCGAATACTCGCGCGCAGCGTTGAACAGCGACGCCCAGGGACCTTGCCCCGTTCCGGCGAGCAACTGCATGGCATCTTCCGCCTGCAGCAATTCAGAGGCCGCGCGCTCCGCTGCTTCTGCTTCGACCAGATTACGATGCGCCGTCTGCCTGGCATCCAGTGCCTCATCAGACACGATGTCGGCGGCTGCGGTAATTGTGTTGGCCAGCTCATCTACCCTCGTTGCAGCGTTATCGAGGACTGCTGCCTTGGCAGTGGGGTCTGCTTCGCTGATCTCTTGCGGCAGCCTCGCGAGTTCTGCTTGCTCCTCCGGCGTAAGCACGGCTAAAACGTGGGCCCGCGTCAGATCGGTGGTTGGACCAATCGGGTGCACGGCCCGGCCGGCCTCAGTATCGGCGGGAACGACATTGAACGGCGCAATGTCTGTGGCGAGACCTGCGATCTCTGCCTGAAGCCGTGGACGCAGAGCCTGATTGAGACCATTAGCCAGTTGCTGGAGATAGCTCAGAGCGGACGGCTGAAAGGTAGCGGTCTCTTTCGACTGGAGGTAGTGGCGTGCGCAGTCGCCATCGAAGACGGAGATGCCCCTGAGTTCGGGCCGCGAAACATGGCCTCGCTGGCCACTCCAGATTGCCTGCTCTGGGACGCCATTCAGCTCGAAGTCGATAGTGGCACTCGGTGTGAGCTGCTTATAGTCCTCGGCATAGGCATTGGCGTAGACGGTTCCCGGGCTCCTGGCTCTGCATGCCTGTTTCAACACTCGCGCATAGCCGGACTTTCCGGTGCCATTGCCCCCGTACACGATAGTGAGCCCCTGGGCCTGAAATTCCAGAGCTTGGTCGCTCGGGATTTTCCCCACATTGGTCAGCGTGTGCAGGGACCTGAGAACAACGGCCTGGTCCTGATTGGCTTCTGCGGGAAAGTGTTCTGCAGCGAATCTGATTGGCTGTGGAGAAGGTGCGAATGCACTGGCAACTCCATGATGCTGCTTGGCGAGGTCAAGAATTTCTCCAAGATCCTCTTCGCTCCAACCGCCCTGAACGCATAAGCGACGCAGGGCATCGTGGCGCCACGGCGGCAGCCTATCCGCCCACGCCAATACTTCCTCGTAAATGGCCATATCCATGCTCCGTGTCCCCAAAGGGGATTAGCACAGGAACTATCACCACGCCATCAGTTGGCCGCTGCAGATAATGGCCTAGGTCTCTGAGGTGAGTGCCCGGAGCGAATGCTCGACGGTGGCGTTTGACGCGAGGCGCCAAATAAAAAAGCCCGCCATAGGAAGGCGGGCTTTCGGATGTCTCCAAGGGGAGGCTAAACGCCAACGAATTCTCGGAGCAAGCAGCCTGAGGATACACGGTGCGTTACGCGCGCTGCTACTGACTGGAGTGCGGCTGGATATGGGCCACAGGCGACCAGCAAATGCTGCCGCGACAATTACGGGCTGAAGAGCTGGCTAGAAAGCGATCAATTATCTATGCCGAGATAATTGTAGATAATTCCCCACAACGCCCTGGGCCTGGTTAAAAAACGTTCAATTATCTAAGTCGAGATAATTGCAGATAATTCCTGCAATCCCTGGCCTGGCAGGCTGTCCAGCGCTGAAATGCTATCTCAGAAATGACAAAGGCGGCCTCAACGAGACCGCCTCAAACCAAGTTTCATCACCGGTATACACACCCGGGAGAGGAAGCTCTTGGGCAGGATCCAAGAATAACACCGATCAAGGCTTCACCGCGAAGACGATGCCGCCACGTCGAGCCGCCTTCAGGTAGACCGCAGATCCGCAACCTCAGCGTGGATACCACGGAGAATCTGATCTGCCTCTCCCTCCGGTGCCTGTTTTAGATAGGCCAGGATGAGTAAGGAGGCTGGGTGAACCGAAAGAACTGCTGCGACTTGCTCGATCTTCTCCAGCGAAGGCTTCCACTTGCCGCGCTCAATCGCACTGATGTAGCTCTGGCTGGGGCCCAGTCCTTCCTGGGGCAATTCCCTCTGTTGCCGAAGCTCTTTAATCACCAGCCCAAGCGCTTCATTCAGTTCCACTTTTGCTGCCTCGCAAAAGGAACGATGAAGCCTTTTCGAGGACGAATGAGCTATGCTGTATATAGCTTAAATGTGGAAAGCCATCGATGTTCACCACCCACCGGTATGCTGAAATCCCGCTCGCGCCAATATTTGGGGAGCCTTACCAGCTGTGGCGCTTTGTTGAGCTCGAGCAGCATCGTCCCTGGTTCTGCGTAACCCTGAACATCGGCAAGGGGCGAGCAAACTGGAGAACGATGTACCTTGTTGCGTCCGAGGCCGAGCTGGAACAAATGCTGGAAGATACAGCTGCCAACGCCAAGGTAGAGGATGTTCAAGTCATCACTCCCGCACGGCTGAATGGAACCGGCGCATGGCAGATGGAACCGCTTGCAGAGCTGGTTCGCATCTTCGATACCGATGACAAGGTATTGGGCTATGACCTCAAGACCGCGTCAGGGATTATCTACTCGGATAGAGATCACATCCCCTCGGCCGACGTGGGACGCGCTCAAATCTACCGCTCCACGGCTGCCTAACTGCACGCGCCATGAGCAGTCTCGCTGAGCTAATACTCACGCGAGTAGGGCGTCTACCTGAAGGGAGTCTGCTGTCGACTCGAGACCTTCTGCACCTAGGTAGTCGCAGTGCAGTGAACCAGGCTTTTTCCCGGCTAGCGAAGGATGGGCATTTGCTACGAGTGGCGCGCGGTCTATACGTAGCGCCAGTAACCACACGCTTCGGTAAGCGTTCTCCTGTGCCGGAGATGGTGATCCGTTCCCTGGCTGTGGCAACCCGAGAGGTGATCGTCGCCAACGGTGCATGGTCGGCCAATGCCTTAGGCTTGACGCGGCAGATGCCTGTCCGGCAGATATTCCTCACCGGTGGTCGGTCGCGAATCCTGTATTTGGGTAAGACCGAAATAGTGATCAAGCATGCGCCGAAGTGGCAGATTGCTCTCGGAGACTCCTTCGCGGGTCAGGCGGTTCGAGCACTGGCCTGGTTGGGGCCACCTCACTCACGTGGGGCCGCGGTGAAGCTGAAAAAACTGCTGCCTGCTAGCGAATGGCGGGCTCTGCAATCAACTAGATCCCTGCTCCCGGCCTGGATGGCGGAGCTTATCTGACACACAAGGCGGGATCTCTGAGATATGACAGTCGGAGCACTTCATCGTCGGTTGGGTTTACCAACAACGCATTACCAGATGCACCATGCTGCTCTGGATGGACTCCCGACAAAACTGGCTGCAGATCTAGCACATGAGTTAGGCCTGCCATGCTCTCAGGTCGCAAAGTGGGTCGGAGCATCATCTCGCCGGGCCGTCATGTCTCCACGGTCAAGTGAGGTCCTCTATCACCTTGTCGAGGTTTTGGATGCTCTTCTGGATCTCTATGACGGCAATCTTGATGGAGCCCTTCGATGGCTGACCTCGCCTAATCTGGCGCTGGCAGCTGAAGGGCCGGTAGATCTGCTTGTTACGGAGCCTGGCTGCCGGGCAGTGCTCCAAGTCATCCGTTCAATGGAGCATGGCCTGCCTGTCTAACAGCCTCTGATCGGTTTAAAGAAGCGCACGCCTGGCCCATCTGGCCCGACGTGCGCTCTGGTTACACGGAAGACTTCTCCAGGGCCTTGGTCACAAGCCCCTTCACCTTCCGCAGGGACTCTCCAGCGAACTGCATGTGGTGCGAGTTGTGAATCACGCGATCCATCACTGCATCGGCGATCGTCTTGTTATCGAAGAGGTCATGCCACAGGTTCATCGGTACCTGGCTGGTGATGAGCGTAGAGCGTGCTCCAAGACGCTTGTCTATCAACTCAAGGAGGTTGCTTTGCGTATGGCGGGAGAACGACTCCAAGCCCCAATCGTCCAGAATCAGTAGGTCGAAACGATGTAGCTGCGCCAATTTCTGCGCCAGATTGGTTGTCGCTCGTGCCGTCGTCAGCATTTCGGTCAGAGCTGACATGCGAATGAAGTGACAGGACAGCCCTGCACGACATGCGGCATTTGCAAGCGCGCAAGCAAGCCACGTTTTGCCTGTGCCGGTTGGCCCCGTCAGAACCAGGTTCTGCTGGTGTCTGATCCAGTCCAACCCGGCCAAAGTCAGAAATGTGGCCTTATCCAAACCACGCTGCGCTCGATAGTCCACATCCTCAACGCTGGCTGCTGAGATTGGCAGGCAGGCCTTCTTGAGTAACGCCTGTAAATGCTTGTGCGCGCGAAGAGTGATTTCGTGATCAGTAAGGCTGTTCACTCGCAGCTCGAACGGCAGGTCGTTCGCCCCAGGTGTCATGAGCTGCCGCTCAAACTCTTCGGCCATGCCCGGCAGCTTCAGGGAGAGCAGCTTGTCGATGGTGGGATTGTTCATCATGACTAGGCCTCATCCACGTCGGTGGAAAGCAAGTTGTTGTAGTAGTCGGCTCCGCGAATATTTTGATGGTCACTCACGAGCGCTTGAGGGGGGATGGGGTCCTGGGCGAAAAGGCGATCGAGACGCTTATCCAGCACATTGCGCAGGTCAGTGCCCTTCGTTATGCCGTGTGCAGCAGCGTAGGCACAGACCTCCTCCAGGCGCACTTGGCCATGGGCTTTGAGCAGTGCCTTCATGGTCTGCGTTGCGCGATAACCCATTAGCACACTGCTGACCCCCTCGAGCTTGGCCTGCAGAACCGCAGTAGTGTTCGGCCCGATGGCAGATGCCCAAGCCAAAGCCTCATCCCGGTCCCATTGCATTTCACGATGTTCGCGTGGCTGATGCGAAGACTGGGTGCTCGTTTGATCCTTCTCGAAGCTGCGAGGATGAACGGCCTCCGATTGGCCATTGAAGATCAGCTCCACCACCGTGTCTGTCAGGCGGTAGTCGAACTCTTTCCCACGGAGTTGATATGGCACGCTGTAGGCGTGCCCATCGATGCGAACATGGTAATCAGTACCCGCGCGAACTTTGCCCCATTCAGCGAATTCGTAGGGCTGAGCTGGAAGTGGTTGAAGAGTAGGAAGCTCATGCTCCAACCACCGGCTATGCCGACTGCCGACCCGCTTTTGAAACGGCTTGTGGTTGAGTTTGTTAAGCAACTCGCGAATCTCGCGATTCGCCTCTTCAAGGGAGTAGAAGGTACGTTTGCGCAGAGAAAACAGAATCCATCGCTGCGACAGATTCACTGCACCTTCGGCTCGTGCCTTATCTTTGGGCTTTTTTGATCGAGCAGGAAGCGGAGCGATGCCGTAGTGGCGGCACAGTGCCTCGTAGCTTGGGTTAATTTCCGGCTCATGACGGTGAGCCTTAGTCACGGCAGCTTTGAGATTGTCAGGCACCAGAATGCGCGAGACGCCGCCGAAATACTCAAACATGCGGACGTGCGAACTAATCCAGTCGCGAATTCGCTGTGACCAGGTCGCTTCGCAGTAGGTATAAATGGAGCCTCCCAGCACACCGACAAAGACCTGTGCCGATCGCGTTTCGCCAGTTTCCCGGTTATGGATAATGATGGTCATGCCGGAGTAGTCGACGTAACAGTTCTCTCCAAAGAGCTCTGTACGTCGCATCGAGAGGCGTAGTGACGCCACATATTCGTTGTAGCGCCTGCAGTACTGCGAGTAGGAGATAGGGATCTCCATGGAGGTATGTTCCTCCCACTCTGCGTGAAGTACCGATAGCGAGGAGCCACGCTTTCGCATCTCGGCATGGACATAATCAAAATCGATGTCGTCGGCCTGGCCTTGAACCACTACACCAGGGAAGAGCTTCTTTTCCAACGCGGCATCGTCAAGCTCCTCCGGTAACGGCCAAGGGAGTCCTGACGCTCTGTAGCGATTCAGGTAACTGCAAACCGTTGAAGGGTGAATGCCGATGATTCTTCCAACTTTGCGGGAAGGAAGCCGTTGATCAATTGAATACACCAGAGCATCGCGGATTTTCCGCATGTAGATCCTCCTATTAACCATAGAACGCAGCCTTGAAGACAGCATGCTTCGGTACCCATGGCCGCCATTCGGCGGGCAGCCGAGCAGATAGCAACCAAGGGAAGGTCGTTGTTGACAGGGGTATAGGGGAGGAAGATACTCAGCGTCAGATTGGTGCCAACCAATGCGCTGTACAAGGGCTGATGAGCTGTAACTCATCGGCCCTTTTCTCTTTCTGCCCTCTCAAAATTAGGGCTAGATCATGGTGTACCTCCTTTCGCGATTGACTCGGCAACGGCACGCTCACGTTGCGATGCGAGCCAAGCAGCCACATCCTTTGTCAGCGCGAATTTTCCACGCCGCCTCTCCAACGTAAAAACCGGGATCGGAATTAGGTTCCGCGCATACGCCTGGCGAAATGCCTCTTGCGAGGAATACCCCAGCGCAGCCCTAAGGGCTTCGCCTGTCATCATCGGCCCCAGTTGTGCAGTCAGCTCGCGCTCAAGCACAGTGGCGAGTGGTTCATCCAGATTGGGCTCAGTCATGCGAGGTTTGCACCAGTCACGCAAAGATATCGCCGGATGCTACTAACTTGCAGTGCAGTTACATACCTACGTCTGCGCCGTTAAAGTTGCTCTCGTGGCAGCAAAACCCGAAGGATAAAAATAAGCCCAACTAGTTGATTTTATTAGCAATCATCTCTGGCCGCCCTCACACCTTTATGACAACGATGACGCGAAAGTCGCGCGCTCCAAGGCGAGACGATGAGGTCGACGCCGTAAGGACGATCTTCTGGTTTCAGTGCTTGGCAGAACGTTTGGGAAAGCATGAGGCACGTGCAATTCAGCGTGCAGTTGCGCCCGACACCATCGGCGTGGATGACCGCGGCGAACCCATCAAAAATGGTAAGTTTCTGGCTTATGAGAGAGGCGAGAGGACACCGTCCACCCGGCTAGTAGAGCAAATTGAGCAGCAGGTACCGCGATCAGCGCGTAACCTGGATCATCCGCTTTGGCAGGTCTTTCGGACGTCAAAGCCGATCAAAACCTCAGCGTGCCATTGGGTCCGCCAACTTGATCCTGAGATTCAGCGCTTTGCGTTATCAAACGGAGAGGTGTCGATGGGCTGGGGGCGCCACACCTTGGAGCCTTTGGAGCGGCGTGCAAGCCTGGATAGCCTTACCGCTCTCACAATTATGCTCCGTCTCCATCATGAGCAAGGAAACCTGCTGGCGGTGTCGGATTGCGCTCAAGTGGTTTTTAGAGTGCTGCTTATGTTGGGCCCGATGTTCGAAGAACGTACTATCGCAGAGCAGATCTTCAAAATTTACGTCTCTAGGGTGTTCAGCCTGGTAGTGCTTCCAGGGAAGCGTATTGCATTGGAAAACTACGACTACCTAACAAGGTCCCGCCTGCTGAGTCTGCTAGCTGATGAAGTACGCGCACAGTCCGAAGCACAAGCAGCTCGTCGATTGCCGACCTTCTATGCATTGCAGGTATTGGATGGTAAGCGCCAGCAACGAGCCCGATTGCTCTTCACTCTGCCGGTGACAGAGGTGGCTTGAGCCGCTCTAAGATGGGCTTTATAGGTTTTTATAGTCGATTATAGAGCGATTATAGAATTCGCTCTGAACGCCTGATTGGCGCTGTCCGCTTACTGGGTAGAGCAAGGCAAAGGCCAAAGGGCCCAGGACCCTAGCGGCGGACTATGCGAAAGCCTGTCGGTTTTGCGTGCGGCGGAATGGCGGCGGCCGATGCGAACGCCTGACGGTTTTCATGCGAATACTCAAGCTATGGCTCCGCTGGTCCAGTTGCACAATCAGATCAAGTGACAGCTCGGTGTTTTCGGGGCAGAACCCAAGAGTGTTATTTGATTGGCGAAATCGTCGTCGAGACGGCCAAGCAATGATTTGCGTGGCCTCGTATTCAGAGTGCGACTTCGAATGTCGCAGATTACCAAGTTGCATAGCAAGGTATTGACTGACGCACCTGGACTGCGGATTCCACGCCATCCGGCCACCCAGTCCGCTCTCATCTGGCCAGGCATTCCACTCTCATCTGGCCACCTGTTCCACGGCCATCCGGCCGGGCAGTCGGAGCGCAGCAACCTGGACCATTGCGACTAACACAAAAGCCGCGCATGCGAGGTTTTTGTATGAGCGGATCCTATGACTCTGACTGACCTCAACAGGCCGGTCACGATCGATGTGGGCCAGCAGATCTGTCTCGTAGCGCCGCGTTAGAGACATGACGATTTTTCCGCGCATGCGCGGAATTTTGAACAACTCAAAAAAATTAAATTTACCTGAAGCGCAGCTCTACCCCAAAAACCGTGCCCTTTGCTCTCCCACTACCAGGTATTAGTCCAAATAGAGAGAGCCCAGAAGATGCAAAATACATTCAATCATTCGGCGAGTGGAGATCAGCCACACATCAGCCCTGACTCACGGCATGCACAGCTGCTAGCGTTGGCTGCAGATGCTGGGCGTGATGTTGGTGTGATAGCGGAGATGCTGAGGTTTCTGGATGTTCATTCGCAGCTAATTGATTTCCCGCGAGTCATGCAGGGGTTTGTGAATGCGCTTGATGCCATGGACGTAGCGCCAGAGCTCAGCCTAGGTGCGCGCGATCTCAGAGCCTGGCGGGACGAGTGCTGCTGGATTATTTCAATCCGAAACAATCCTGATTTTATTGCGACTTTGGGCCCCATGTTTTACCAGGGAGATGAGCGGCGTACGCGCAATCCGGTCATCGGTAAGGGCGTACAGGATCACGCCTTCCCCTACGCGACGCTGTGGCATGAGCCTGCGGATTCAGAAAGCCAGCTGGATTACTACCGTCTCATTGGTCAGCTTCTTGTAGCCTATCAGCAACGGGCAGATGATCTGGGACTGCGCGGTCAGAGATACAGCGCTTACCTTGAACTCCGAGCACTCTGCGCACTGCAGATACTGTCTATACCAGATGATCTTAATATATGGTCCAGCTCTGCTGTATTTGCGCAGGGTTGCCGCCAATTCGACGCCGGCAGTTCAATCGATTACCTAGCGGAGTACTACCCGCCAATAGTTCGTCTCGTCCGCTACCTCGGTGGTGAGGAACCGCCGGAACGTCACGGTGGTGGTGGCCATCGTCAGCATGGCGGCTCAAATAGCGCAGGCCTAGGCGTACTAATTAGCCAGGGTGCCACCGAGTTCCCGCTCGAGGATCCAGACGACCCAGATTTGCTCCCTGGATATATAACTTTTGTGGCGTCTCAACCGCTAGACGATAATTTAGATGAAGCACTGCCGCCTGGCGAAAGAACTGCTGCACGTGAAATATGTTTGATCGATACAAGAGGTGAGGTCAGGCCATATGTAGCTGAATTGCTCAGCCATGAGGGTATGCTCGCTCATATTGCTCGCAGTCGGCAGTTTTTACCGTTTGGCTACAACCTGCTCACGCAGTATGAACTAGCAAACCTACTATTCGGTGTCACTGATGAATTTTTGCTCTGTCGGGAGCGAATTCGTAATGCTCCTGCCCAAGAGCAGATAAAGAATCGGAGGCGCTTGGAGGCACTGCTGGTACTTCATCTCATGCTCTGGTTCGGTCGTTCACTTGAGGACTGCAAAAAACTACGGATAACTGAGCGCAATGCGCGCCCGAGCTCGGTGCTGGAGTTGGTTCTGGCTGATGAGGCAGGGCCGGCGGAGTTCAGATTTTTTGCACCTACACCGGACTATGCAGCGGAAGAGCACTTGCCTCGAAAGGCCGTTCGAGCATCTCAGCCAACAATATCGGTACCGGACATGGTTGGGGCAGCTGCGCTAGTTATGGCAGTCAGGGACCTGTCGCCGGTGAATGGTTCTGCCGTTATCACCTGCAAGATCAAAGACCTAGAACGTGAAATCCGCACTTTGTTGAGCGAGCTTGGGGGCGAAGATCCTCGCTACACGATGCACAAAGTGCGCTCCTACCTACATCGCCAAATCATCACAGACTCTCACGATGTGGTTGCAGCCACCATGCTATCGGGGATGCCTTGTCTATCGGCCAACACACCACTGTATTACAGCCAGTACAGCATTAACTATTTACGAGGCCTTTATCACCAGTCGGTTCAGAAGGTTTTAAATGGGGTTTATGCCACCGTGGGGCTGGAGGCGCCGAGTGCCCCAATGCCCTCCGTTCCGGAGGCGGCTGTTGGTGCCCGAAATTGCCTTAGACTGGATACGGTAAAGGCTAATCTCGAGGCGTTGCTGGTAGTGCTGCGTAAACGCCCTCGAAAAAATCTTCAGCAGCTTGTCCATTGGCATAACTGCTTTTCGCTGTGGACGGTTCAAATGTTCTTTATGGCGACCGGATGTCGAGCTATTCGCGACCCGTTGAAGCAGGAAGACGAATTTATATCGCCTGGGGGACACGGCGCACTGGGGGACAAAGGCTCAGATGATGGGCATATGAGCCGCCTAGTAGTGTTGACTGACCTGCTAAAACGACAGTTAAAAGCCTATAAGGTTCACTGCAGAGCAATTACCGCACAACTCGAGTTACATGCACCGGCTCCTACCAACGGATTTTTCCTGCGCTTAACCGATGATGGTTGTCTTTGCTACGAGGAAATTCGGCCGCTCCATATCAAAGCTGTAATGCGCCAAATTGAGGGTTTCACACCTCATGCAGTAAATGGCTTCCGTAAGTTCTTGAGAACTGAGCTCGCCGAGCGCGGATGTCCGCCTGAGACACTGTCGGCTCTGATGGGCCATTGGCTGAGTGGCGAAGAGCCACAAGATATTTACTCGAGCTTTTGTCCGCGTACCTATGTCCAGGGCCTTCATACCTGCTTGTTGTCACTCATGCGGGAGCTCGGTTGGACGGTTCGCAACAGCCACCTGGTTGTGGAGGCTGATGCATGAATAGCTCACGACTTTCGGATGAAATGCTGTCTGTTGTCTGGAGCCCGGATAAACATGATCCAGAGTGGAAAAGCGAATATCTGATAACACTCCGGGAGCGCTGCCAAAACTCCGGCAACAGCATTGGTGAATGGCTCTGCGGACAACGTTCGCTGCGTAGCTTTCCCATCAAGGAGATGCAAAATCTCGAGAATCAGCTCGAAAGCTCGACATTGCGCAACACACTGCTAGATGTGACGCGTCGGGCACAGCGTTTTAATCCGAGCTTGCCGCTGGCTCGAATAGCGATCGAAACGCAGCGCCGCCCTAATCCGATTAACCCAGACCTGTACAACTCAGAGAATCTGTCGGCCAGTCAAGACTTGGTTGATTCGATGGGGCGCGCCATCAGGCGTGATCTAGATGAACTCACACCCCATGCGCGGATTGGGCTGCTGCTACTGAGTGCTGCCTATTATGGCGCTCTGATGGACATTCCCCAACTGAACGCGCTGACTCAGCTTGATCCTGGGCAGGTCATTTGGATATCCGGAATACCAGAGTTCCGGTTGCAACTCTCAATCCGAGGTCAACCTGAGGCTGAGAACCGGCAGTGGTTTCCAGACCCAATAACACTCTCGCTTCTGTCGCGCTGCGCTGCAGATTTAACCGAGAACCGGTCTTACTTGGCTCGAAAGGACGGGAAGTTAAAGTGTATTCAAGCGGCGCTGGCCACAGGAAAAGTTTGCCCTGATAACCAGCCAGCCTCTCTAGAGCGAATGTTTGAGTTGCTGCGTATCAAGCGTCAAACACAGTTGCCACAGTTGTCAATAAATTATGCTACAAGATCAAACTTTGTGTCGCATTCTGTTTTGTCGGACTCTTGGCAGCATTTGAACAGGAATGCACCGGTACCAAGTAGCGAAGAGAAGCAGAAACGGAAAAAGCACCGGTTTCGCAGACCCCGACAAAATGTTCCCGAATGGTTGACTGTATTGTGCCGAAAAGTCCGCAAGCGGCAAATTTCACCAGTCGATAATATACCTCCACCTCAGACGCTCGAAGCTTTGATCAATGGCTGGGCGGCACTCCTGCTTCACGGCCGCTCGTTTTACGGCAACATGTTACAGCCCAAAACAGTTGCCAACTATGTTCGGGATGTCGGTGTAGGTTTGGACAATCTGCTCTGTGCCGACTCGATCTTGGAAGTTTCGCCGGATGCGCTTGAGGAGCTCTATGAGCTGATGCTAGAGGCTCAGCCCACCTCGTCTATGAGGAGGAATCTCGCCAAGGGATTGTTGGAGTTTCATGGTCACCTGCAGAAAACTTTTGCGTATCCGCCAATCAGCCCCTATAGCACGCTGGGCATTGGGAAAACACCTCAGTTCGTCGATGCTCAGATCCTCAATGAGGACCAATATCGTCTGGTCCTCCGGGACTTAGCCACAGGCCCTTTGAGCCTGCGCTCACCACGTCTCGCCATCGTTGCTCAAGCCATGATGATCTTCGGATTTCGTCTGGGATTGCGCCGCAATGAGGCGCTGAAATTGCTGCGCAGAGACCTGCAATTGCCTTCGCTGCCTGATGCGCGAGCCGCTGCAGTAAGGCGTCGACATCAGAACCTCAAGCGGCTATCGCCTGAGCGATTTACTGTTCTTGAGCGAGCGATCAACTTGCTTATTCGACCACATGCCCAGCGTGCGTTAAAAACACGCAACGCGACACGGACGCTGCCACTTCACGTGTTGCTTGAGCCAGATGAGTTGCAACTCATTGAGCGCCTGGCCCAGCTGCGCGATGACGAAGAGATGAAGAGCCCATATTCGGAATTCTTGTTCTGTATCCCGGAATTCCAGACTCGATGGGTATCTGAGTCGACATTGATGCCGGCTATTCATGACGCACTACGCCGTGTCACTGGGTGCAGCGACATGCACTATCACCACCTGAGACATTCCGCCGCGACGTGGTTGACGTTCAAGTTAGCCGCGTCAGCATTCGGTGCTGCTCAGGAGACTGGATTACTGTTCGGTGAGCATCCGCAAACCATGAAATGGCTGCTGGACACAGAACGGTTCAACCGGGCCTTTCTTCACTCACCGAAGTCCGCCACTCGACGCGTGGTCCACATCACCAGTGCTATTCTAGGGCATGCGAGTCCCAAAACATCCCTGCTCCACTACATCCATTGTATGCCATGGTTATCAGCGCTGTGCTGGCAGTGGAATCCTGCACTTTGGCCGCCTGGCCATGTCATCGCGAAAATTGCCCAGGTCAGTTTGCCAAACAAGCCGGACGACCTACCTGCACCTGGCCTGCCTGCAGAGATTCGGCACATGCGGAGAATCATCGGCCGCATGCGGGTCTATAGGCGCAGCAACCAAGGAAAAATTAAGCGTCCGCTGATTTCCCATCAGACGAGTGAGGGTGGATGGGCACTGACGAGAATGAATGAAATCTCATCCATGCTCTCCTATGAGGCATACGCGGAGGCATCGGGGCAGTCGGTCAACATGGACTGGGTTGAGTTTACCGAGGCTGATCGATCAGCCATGTTGGAACGGGCGAGGTACATTAGCCACCTCGGCAAGCATCGCCTGCAGAGCCCAGCAATTTCTGACTCAGATCATAGAATTGAGCTTGTCCCAAGACCCCCTAAACACGGAGGTCTGGCCGGGGTGGTGGCCTATGCGGATCAGCTCTATCGCCTGCTAAGCAGCCGGCATAAAGCCAAAGCTGGTCGAGTGCTGGACGATTTCGTGGAACGCTGCTGGGCGAGCGAGACGACACTGCGCTTCTACCCCGGTAGGGATGATCAGAGTGCTCGTGAGTACCTGTGGCTGTTATCTGAGCTGGGCGTCCCTTGGGCTGATATTGAGTTCATCATTTACGATGAACGCACGCCCAGGCAAACCAAAAGTCGTTGGCGCACGGTTCTGGGAAAACCTCGTTTGAGGATCATTGAACAAGTCCCGGAGAATCGAAGCAGCCAGAACAGTCACATAGGCATTCGAGTGATGCTGCGTTTGCCAGGTGCCAAGCCCACTGCTCAGGAGCAGAACCATCACTCCGGCGCCGCCTTGCGCTACCTGATGCTGATGGCCTCCATCGACTGGCATTTCCGTGCCTGACCAAGTCCCGGAGGGCATTCAGCCCTCCGGATCATCCTGCAATTCCAGCAAATCTCCCACCTGGCAGTTCAGGTACTGGCAGATTATTTCCAGGTCCTTGAGCTCCACCCTCTGCGCGGTCTCGTGATAGAGCCGCGTGAGGGTTCCGCGGTTGATCCCCGTGTCCCTGACCACGTCACTGATCTTCAGTTTCCGCTCGCCCAGTAAGCGAGACAAATGGCACTTGACCATCTAAATCTCCAAAAATGATCTACAGAGGATCATTTTGTCCTTGCAAAGCTCAAAATGAGCGTTATATTGATCTGCAGGAGATCATTATGAGGCCTCAAGAGCTCATAAGAATCCGCTGTCGTTCAATTTAGCAGAGAGGGCATTGCTATGTCTCACACCTATCTGACCACCGAGGAGCTGGCCACGCGTATGAAGTACGACGTGCGCACCATCCGTAACCGCCTGAAGGACTCGGTACTGCTCGAAGGCATCCATTACTTCCGCCCGTTTGGTGGTCGAAAGATCCTGTTCATTTGGGAGGCCATCGAAAAGGACATGCAGAAGCATTCTCGCACTTCCAGTTTGATACCTATGGCCGGCGGAGGCATTTGCCATGGGTAAGATTCGTGCCCGTGCCGACAACGAAAAGTTGTTCTTCGACTTCACTTATCTGGACAAGCGCTGCCGTGAGCAGACCACGCTGCCTGATACGCCAGCTAACCGAAAAAAGCTGGAGAAAATCCTTGAGCGCATTGAGGCAGAAATCACGCTGGGAAGCTTCGACTATGCCACTTACTTTCCGCAAAGCAGTAAGGTTCAGGAGTTCGCAAGACTGCAGGCTGGCTGCGCGATACTGAAGACTCCACCGTTCAGGGACTTCGCCGAACGCTGGTTCGACGAAAAGCGTGTGGAGTGGCGCGACACACATACGACGACGGTACGTCAGACCCTTGATAAATACCTGCTACCAACATTCGGCAGACAAGAAGTCAGTGCCATCACCAAGGCAGAAATCCTGTCCTTCCGCTCGGCACTCGGCAAAGTTCCCGGGCTGAAGGGGCAGGCTCTGTCAGCGACGCGAATCAACCACATCATGACGCCATTGCGCATGATCCTTAGTGAGGCGGCTGACCGGTTCGAGTTTACTTCACCGTACCTCAACATCAAATCGCTGAAGGTTCCCAAGACCGATGTGGAGCCGTTCACTCTGGATGAAGTGCTGCAGATTCTCGGTGCCGTGCGCGAGGATTTCCGCAACTACTACACGGTGCGCTTCTTCACTGGGATGCGCACGGGAGAAGTTGACGGCCTGCAGTGGAAATTCGTCGACTTTCAGAGGCGGCAAATCCTTATCCGCGAAACTTGGGTTGGTGGCCGGCTCGACTACACGAAGAATGATGGCTCGCAACGCGAAATCGACATGTCTGGTCCGGTGTACAAGGCCCTGCTCGATCAGCAGAAGAAGACGGGCAGTGGTCAGTTTGTCTTCTGTTCTCGGGAAGGTACGCCTTTTTCGTACCGCAACATCAACAACAGGGTTTGGTTTCCGCTGCTGCGTCATCTGGGACTGCGCCAGCGACGCCCTTACCAGACCCGCCATACGGCTGCGACCCTTTGGCTGGCTGCAGGCGAAAACCCGGAATGGATCGCCCGGCAGATGGGCCACACAACTACCGAGATGTTGTTCCGCGTCTACTCGCGCTACGTACCTAACTTGACCCGACGTGACGGAAGCGCATTCGACAACCTGATCCAAGCCAATTTGAAGGTCTGAGGAGTACTTACATGAAACTGATCAAGCGCAGCAACGTCACGCACCTGCATCCGGCGATGGAAGCTCGTGAACACCAGTACTTGAAGCATTTGGCCTCGGCCATGGGCCACTACCTTGAGAATCCTCGCGGAACCGAGTTGATCTGCATTCTTGGATCCGGTTTCGAGAAGGACAACCGTCAGGCACTCGATACCTGGGTTGCCTACCACCGCAACGAGGTCTTCGAAAAGCGCCTTGAAGGCCGCAGCCCGCTGGATTTCCTGATCGCGAAGCTGGAGGACCTGCTCAACAACTGAAGTGATGGCGGGGCCGCGAGGCCCCGCCACCACTTCAGGCGAAGAGGACTGCTCTTTCCTCCTCGATCTTCTGTCCCGCAAAAGTTTAGAATGCACCACACTAGGGGGATTTCTGACCATGATCGATGCCGTTGACCTTTTCTGTGGCGCTGGGGGCCTGACCGCTGGCATGCGTGCGGCCGGCATCGCCGTACGCGCCGGCTACGACATCGAGCGTCAATGCGAGTACGCCTACACCGAGAACAACGGTGCTGCGTTCGTCGCCAAGGACGTCACGAGCGTCGAAGCGGATGAGCTACGAGCTTGGTATCGCCCGGGACGCTACAGGCTGCTCGCCGGTTGCGCCCCTTGCCAGCCGTTCTCCACCTACAACCAGGGTAAGGACACCCGTAACGACCGCAAATGGCCGCTGCTCTATGCCTTCCGCCGGTTGATCGAGGAAACGCAGCCTCATCTGGTCACGATGGAGAACGTACCGGACGTGACCAAGCATGAGGTCTATCACGACTTCGTCGCTGGTTTGCGAGCACAGGGCTACGAGATCTGGGAAGGCCGTGTTCACTGTGTCGACTATGGGCTACCGCAACAGCGTCGCAGGCATGTCCTGCTGGCATCGAAACTGGGTCCCATCGTACTCATTGAGCCGACTCACAAAGGGCAGCCGGTCAGCGTAGAGGAAGCGATAGGTAAGCTACCTCCTATCGCTGCCGGTGAATGCCACCCGGATGATCCGCTGCACAGGGCGGCTGCGCTGTCATACCTCAACCTAAAGAGAATCGTTCACTCCAAGCCTGGCGGCACCTGGAAAGATTGGCCGCCGCACCTGGTTGCCGATTGCCACCGCAAGGCCAGTGGCAAGACTTACCCGAGCGTCTACGGTCGCATGAAGGCGGAAGAGCCCAGTCCGACGATGACCACCCTTTGCTACGGTTTCGGCAATGGCCGCTTCGGTCACCCGAACCAGCACAGGGCGATCTCCCTGCGCGAAGCGGCGATTCTGCAATCGTTCCCGAAGGACTACGTCTTCCTCCCGCCCGATAAGATCAACTTCAAATCCGTCGGCCGGATGATCGGAAATGCAGTTCCGGTGCGCTTGGGCGAAGTGATCGGCGAAAGCCTGGTGCGCCACGTCAGGGCGTTTGGCTCGGATCAGCAGCCTGCTCAGGAAGACCGAATTCGTGCCTGAGGCGCGTCACCAGCTCTCCACGACCGCGTGTCTCGCACTCCCATACGACCAAGACCCTCCAGCCCAGCTCGCGTAGCTGGGCCTCCTTTCGGGCGTCCCGCTCGACATTCGCCATGAACTTGGGCAGCCAGTATTCCTGGCGGGTCTTGGGGGTGGTCGCATAGCGGCAGCCGGGATGGCGGTGCCAGAAACAGCCATGGACGAAGATGGCCGTACGGAATCGGGGCATGACGATGTCCGGAGAGCCCGGTAGATCGCGGCGCTGGAGTCTGAACCTGAGCCCTAGTGCATGCAGCATCTGGCGTACGATGATTTCTGGTGCGGTATGCGCATGCTTCACCGCCCTCATGATGTCGCTGCGTGACATTCGTTTCCCCATCAGACCCCGGCTGGTGCGATCACTCCCGTGACTACAAGCGCCTCCAGGTGGCGATGCAATTGGTCAGGCAGCTGCTTTCCTGAAACGAGAACCCCAGCTTCCATATTCTGGTCCATGGCATAGCCGGTGAGGTTGGCGCTGGTGATGAAGCAAAGCGTCCGATCGGCGACGGCGACCTTCGCATGCACGCTGCCATTCACGAAAGCTGCGGCCTTGTTCTTCCAAACGTAGAAGTTCGCGTCGGGAACGATCTTACGCAGGTTGGCGATCGGGTCCGTACTGACCTTGCCTCCCTGTGCGCTCGACATCTCCACCAGGAAATCGATCCGGACATCCCGCTCGGCCGCCGACCTCAGTGCCCTGGCGATGGATTCGATGTCGTAGGCGACGTAGCTGGTGATGAACAGCCGTTGCCGCGCCGCATCGATCACCTGGATCAGCGCCTGCTCGGTCCTTCGTGCAGGAACCAGCTCGGTGGTCGGGCCTGTCCATACCAGCTCGACCTGCTGGCTGCTCTCGGCCAGACGATAGGCGTCGCTGGCAGCCAGGAGCATGGCCGCCAGCGCTCGACCATCGATGGTGGATACTTTCCAAGCTTCGATCAGCGTCTTGAGCGCATCGCTCGCCTGCGCAGACTGGACGTTGGCACTCAGGCTTCCACCTTTCGAAGCGTCAAGGTTGCTGATCCGAGCCGCCAGAGCAGCGACCCGGTCAGCGGAGACGATCGATACCAGCGCAGAGATCGCCTTCAGCAGTTCCTGCATCTCAAGCGTCCTGGAAGAAAGCTGTCGCCGCGTTCTGTACCGTGGGTACGACCATCGCTCGATCGAGGTATCGGTTGCTGGACTCGCATGAGGTTTCCGCGACGAAAGAACAGGCATGGCAAGCTGCTGCGTGCAGGCTCTGATCCTTCTGTGGATCGTGCTCGGCGCAGAGTGGATCGGAGGAGCAGATCCGTGCCCGGCGCAGTGCCTGCGTGAGCAGTCGCTCAAGATTCTCCGGTTTACCCAGCTCCACCAGCCCCCCCAAGGTGCCGTCGGAGTCGGCTGCGGCGGTGTAGATGATGAAGCCGGCCTGATTGCCGTCCTCATTCACGCTCGCATAGATCCGCTCGCGAATGCTCGCTGCGTTGTACCCGCACTCGAGTGCCAGCTCGCGGATCAGTAGGTGCGCCAAGGTGTGCAACAGCACATAGCGCGCCCCCGGATAACCAGCTTCGGCAGGGCTGAGATCACGCCGGTTCCGCCACCCTTTGTGCCCGCCTCGCAAGCGAGCGTCGGCCTGTTGCACGGCAGGGTTCTGCTCCCATGCGGCGATCGCAGCCTCGTCGAACTGGATGAAGATGCCTTCGCCATGAACCTGGTTGGCAGGTATCCAGTCCGGCCTGGATGACGACAGGGGGGCCGAAACCGGACCCGAGCCAGCAACGCCGATCTCGTCGGGAGACTCCACGCGCGTGAAGCCCAGTAGCGCATTCACTTCGCGCAGGCGTTTCAGGAGCAGCACGCGCGCGATGACGGACTGGAAGGACGCCGGAGGGGCCGTTTCTTCGGAGAGAAAGTTGGGATAGTCGTTCACCGGAGTCGGGTCGGTCAGCACCCGCCACTCCGGCCCCTTGATATCCGGTTCGTCCTCGTCTTCAGCGTCAGCCCCTGAGCGATGAGCTTCGATCGCCGCCCAGACGACCTCTGGGGTGTGAGCGTCGAGGCCGGCGGCCTCGCCGCGCTTCGTGAGGGCCTTGATGGTCCCCTTCAGCTCACCGACATCCTCGACATCGGCGAAGTCATCCCAGTGGTCGATGATGATCTGCTGCAATGGCGATGCATTCGGTCGTGGTATGGCGAGAGCGGATATGGATACCGGGAACCAGCTGTTCGTCGCTCCCAGCAGAACGGCTCGTGCATCCTCGTCGCACTCATGGTCGAAGCGATCGAGATGCGGGTGTCTGCCCCGGCAACCAGGCAGATTTTCCTTGCCCGCCTTGCCGAAGGCCTGTGCCAGGCTCTTTGCTGCTTCGCATTTGTCACACCTGACCCACAGATTTTCCGTCTGGAGGGAAGCGCCGCTCTCGAAGAAGCGCAGGGTTCCCCTGCAAGTGCTGGGACCGCTATGCACGAACCAGTGCCAGGGGAAGTCGTCCAGATGTCCGTTCCGGCAGGCCAGCAGCATACGAGCGGGGACCGCGTCAGCATCTTTGGGTGGAAGTTTACCGTCCGAACCTCGGCAACCAGCATGCACGAAACGAGTCGACTCTGGGCGATAGGGATTCTCTTTCAGCTCGAACAGACCATTGTCGTAAGGTGCCAGCAGCCCGCACTTCACGCAGCGCAGCCAGCGCGGGAAGGGGCGAACCGGTACGCCGACTCTGGCTTCGGCGGAGAGCCGGTCGGAGGTCTCGCTCTTGCTGAACGGTGCCATGCGAAGCGATTCGACCTGCGCCCCCAGCCTCTGCTGCACCGCAGCCAGCAGGCGTGCTTCGGTGATGACCGCACAGCGCTCCTTCTGCCAGATATCGATGCCCGAGGTGATCACCGACAGGTTCGGCAGATCGACGAGGGCGCCAGGTCCATAGGTCCACAACAACTGGCTGGGTCGTACCGAGCCGACGACGGTCTTTTCGTTCGCCATGTTCATTCGTCCTTATCGCTCACGGCGGGCCGAGCTTTCCACGCCGGTTCATCCTGGAATTTCGAAGAGTTCATCACCAGGTTGACGCCTGGCTCTACCTCTCGCATCGACATCGGCACCGTCCAATTGTCCCAAGGCTTCACGCCAGGGGTTTTGATCAACGGGGCCGTAAGATCCATGCCCTGGCCTCGCTTCTCGTAAGCGAGCAGTCGATTGCCTTGCATCACGGCTTTTACCCACTCATCGGCGCGCTGCTTCAGCATGCTTCCGATCAGCTGTTCCGATTTCGAATCCGCCACGTTGCCGCCACGCATTTTCAGTACCTGCTGAACCTGCTGCATTTCCAGCTGATCGGCCTTTTGCAGGTTCTCGGCGCCAACGTTCGGAGCGAAATCGTCGTACTTGCCGCGCATCAACGACAGCATCGCTCCGGTGAGGCCCCGGTCCAGCGCTCTGGGCGAGAACGGCGTGACCGACTGGGCTTCGACGTGCTTGTAGAAGGTCGCGTGGTAATGCTCGAACGTCTCGTAATGGGAGAGATCGCGCGGCTTGGCCCAGGTCAGTACGGTGCAGACCAGACCGGGAGACTGGCGACCGACCCGACTGGTGGCCTGGATGTACTCTGCAGTGCCCTTCGGCTGGCCATTGACGGCCATGATGCCGAGTCGATTCACGTCGACACCGACAGAGAGCATGTTGGTGGCCAGCACGATGTCGATGGGGCGTGGCTTGCCCTTGTCTTTTTCGTCCCAGCGGCACAGGTATTTGCCCTGGCTCGCATCCCACTCGGGCTCGAACTTCACCTCGAGCTGATCGAGATACTTGGGAATATCCTGGTTGGAAACGCGTGAAGTCAGCTCACGGATGTTCATGATGCTGCGCTGCGCCAGCCCCGGCCGCTCGACCAGGCTCATCTGCACACGGTATGCACGAGTCTGCACGTCGTCCTCGGCCAGGCGCTTCATGCCGCCGAGCTCGCGCAACGAATTGAAGTAGCCGACCATCGTCATGTAAGGGTCGGCCAGACTGCCGAAGCGCTCGAACAGCCCCTGAGCGGCGGTCATCGCTGCGGTGTAGACGCGAATCAGCATGGCAGGGCGAGAGCTGCCGGGGGCGCATATCCCCAGATAGCGGCGACCCGAGCGCTTCTCGATCGGGCGCTGAACCGAGAAGAAGTTGTCCTCCACATCCAGGCCATGGGGTGGGAAGACCGCGACATGGCGCATGAATACGTTGCTCACCTGCTGGTGGGCTCTGCGCACGGTCGCCGTCGAAGCGACCACCTTCGGCCGGATGGGCTGCCCGTCCAGCGTCCAGCTGCACAGCTCATCGACCGCGCTTTCGTAGAGGCCGACCATAGTGCCGAGCGGACCGCTGATCAGGTGGAACTCGTCCTGGATGATCAGGTCCGGTGGCCGTACCGGCGAAACCGTCGTGACCTTCGCGGCAGGATGCCCCTTCGCGGCCGTGTGGCCGGTATTGCAATCGGCACCAGGCCACAGCAGGCCGTGCCGCGAGCACTCCCTGGATACATGACCGAACAGGTTCCGCACGTCCCCACGCCAAGCCATCATCGCGAATTTGTCCACGGTGGCGATCATCATGGACGGAGGGCGATGGTACATCTCCTCATCGACCACCATGACCGGCAGACCAGGATGCGCCAGTTTGCTCGAGCGCCCACGCGAGAAGTCGCACTTGCCTTGCTTGTCTCCGCAGTAGATCGCCGTGCGCTTGACCACCCTGTCGACGTCGATATCCCGGCCGGGAGCGATTTCGGAGCCGCACCATGGACAGCTCGTCAGTTGCGCTGGTGAAGTCATTCCGGCGGTGTATCTCTCGGCACGAATGGCTTCCACGAACGCATGGCTGTCATCGGTCTTACCTGGTGCCACCTTGTTGCCGACCCAGAGCCCAATGGTGAAAGGCACCTCGCCCAGAGACCTGTCGCCCTTGGCGAGCGCGGTCCGGCGGATGTGCTCCATCGCGCAGATCAGGGCTGTGGCACGCTGGAACTGCTGCAAGGTGAGCAGGCGCAGGGTGTAGCGCATGATCACTGCCAAGCCGCGCGATGCGTCGTAACCGCCGAGATTTCCCTGCATGCGACGGATGGCCATGGTGAAGGCCGCGACGCCGAGATAGGCCTCGGTCTTGCCACCACCGGTCGGAAACCACAGCAGGTCGGCGTGCGCCTGGAGTGGCTTGATCCGATCGGCATGCCGGGGATCGGTGAGTCCGGGGATGGAAAGGAGCAGGAAGGCCAGCTGGAACGGGCGCCACGAGTAGTTCCTGGCGTCCTTTGCGAGCTCCGCGACCTCGATGCGCTTGCCGCGCCGTCGCTCCAGAGCGTATCTGCTATGGATTCGCTGGAGGCCCATGGCCTGGTTGGCGAATTGGAAGGCGGCCAGTGCCTCGGAGCTCTCGGCCAACAGGCGAACGCCCTCCCGCAGCCGCAGCATGATCGCCTCGCACCGATCCATCGCTTCTTCCGCCTGCTGGGCATACTCCGCGACTTCGCTTCCGATGCGTGCGCGCTGCTCTTCGATCCAGGCCGCGTAGTCGTCGGTCAGTACGCTGAGCGTGGCGACCAGCTCCTCCTGGGACATCTTCGCCAGGCGCAGCATGTCCAGCGAGCCGTCGGTCAGCATCTGGCGCATCGCCTGGCGGTCCTCGGCTTCGCCACCAGGCGTCTCGGTGAAGGGCACCTCGTATTGCGGCATCACCACGGTACGCAGTTCGGTCGCACGGGTAGCGTCATCTTCCGTGACGGCATGCACGGATACGCCATGCCCCACGGCGAACTCGACCCGCTCGCGGTAGATCATTTCCAGTGCGAGGCGTTCGCGTAGGTCCGGATCGTCCAGATCGCTGCCCTCCGCCTCGAATGCCGGGCGGCGGCAGAAGATCGCCTTGGATGGACTCCCTTCGCTCGCGCGAACGACGATCTCCGGCTGGAACACCCAGGCCGCATCGCGGTTCTCCTTCGGTTCCTTCTGGCCGTTGACGATGAACAGGGTGATCAGGCGTTCGCCTTTTTCGTTGAGCGGTCGCACCGCGCCCTGCAAGCGAATCTCGGGATGCGTGTCGTCCAGCTCGACCGGCGTGATGACGCCATCGGTCAGCGCCAGCGACACGCGCTTGAAGGAGGGAATGCGCTTCCAGACCTTGGCCTTGATCACCTTGCCGGTCTTCTTGTGCACGCGGGCATGGGCAGGGTCGTCCGACTCGATCCGCTCGTAACGCCCCCAGGCGACGGCGACATCCAGAGTTTCGGCCCGACCATCGACGCAGAAGGTGAAGCCCATGCTGGAGGGCACCAGCGATTGGTTGGAGGTGAGATCCAGCTCCTCGCCAGACTCGCTTTCGGCACCATCGGAAACCTTTTCCGGCTCGAGCCCGGGCTTCAGCCCTTTCGGTACGAGGTCATCGGGCTGTTCTTCGTCCTTGCGCTCGGCTGGCGGGAGATCCTCACCACGCTCGGCGTTCTCCATCGGTGCCAGCTTGCCCACCAGGTAACGGTCGCGGACGCTCATGTCGACGATGAGCTCCTCGGGGCCACCGGCCGGGCCGAGCAGATCGTCCATGATCGCCAGCTGCAACAGCTCCCGGATGTAGGCCTCGTCCTCAATCGTGGGCACATCCGCCAGCGTGATGCTAAGGGCGCGCGGAATGGCTTCGGCGAACTCGGTCCAGGGCACGGGCACGATACTGCCTGTACTCGGCGGCACCAGGCCTGTCGCGCCGATGGATACCTGCTGTTCGATAGTTCGCGCCTTGTCGAAGTAGAGCGCAGTGCTGTCCACGTCGATGCGGATGCGCAGCACCTGGCCAATGCGCTGGATACGCCCGTCCGTAGCCAGCACCAATACCCAGGCACCTTCGCGCAGAGCTTTATGTCGGCCCTTCAGGCGGATGCCTTTGTCCTTCAGGCGTGCATCACGCTCCGGCTCTCGATCGACGACGATCCAGGCTTCCGGAGCTCTTTCGTTCTTGCGGTCATCCATGGTCATGCCTCAAATCCCGTTGACGATATCTTCCAGCTTGTCGAGCTTCTTGGTTTTCTCGATGTACGCGGAATAAGCCTCCTGAGCCCCCTGGATCAGCTCGTCGTAATGCCTGATTCGGCTACCAGGTGAGATAGCGGCCATCGATGACTTCAGCCGCTCCGGGTTCGAGATCTCTTCATCCACGGTTTTGCCCAAGACGAACACCACTTCGATATCGGGGGAGGTTCTGCCCATCTGCGCCAGTATCTTGCGCAATTTGTCGACGTAGGTTTGCCCCTGCTCCTGCAACTCCAGCAGTCTCATCTTCCGGCCCGCCTTCTTGAGCTCGACGATGATGTGTTTGCCAGCGTTCGTGCGATAGGCGATGTCGACCCGGCCAAGCTCTTCTTTCTTGGTCATGTCGTCGGTGAAGATCCCTTCCTCAATCAGGCGAGACTCCATGATGGGGCTGTCCGTAGCGCGCTCCCAACCTGGATCCAGTAGCCAGAGATGGTCGAACAGATATTTCTGGAGCACCTTTTCCTTGGCGTCCTCATCAATCAGACTCTTGAATTCGCTAATCGCCTCGAGTCTCGACTTGACGATGTCTCGATATAATGAGGCCTCCAGAGAGTCTCGATCGGCGAGTATGGTCAGGAGCTTCTCGACGCTGTCGACATGTCGAGCCAGTTCCTCCGTCGAACCGCGCAATTGCATCCGCTCAAAAGCCAGGATGCCGTGACGATAAAGAACTTTCCGATCTTCCTCGTCGTCGACCGGCAGAGCGCTGAGTTTGGAAATGAGCGTTTCAGCGCTCTTCTTGAGGCCAGGGTTGAGCCCATCGAGCCACTCGGCTAGTTTGGGCGAGGTCTCCTTGGCTTTCTCGACCTCATGCTTGCGGCGCCATTCGCTCCAGCGCTTCTCGACCTGTGCCAGCCGTGATTTCAAGAAAGCGATGAGCTGGATATAGCGGGGATCGTCCTCCTGGACTCTTTGGCGATCGCTGGTAGCGATGTCGGGCTGATCATCGGCATCGAGAAAGTCCGCTTCGATCTGGCCTGTGAGGTACTTGGTATACAGGCGCCCATCGTTCAGCTTGTCGAGAATGTTCTCGTGGAACAGCCGTCCACGAGCGAACACGACGATCCCATTGAGGTTACCCGCATCCTCACTGTCCAATTGCTTGGGCTGGCCGGCTGTTCCGATCCAGCCTGTCACTCGCCAGTCCGTATCCCAGGCATCCAGGCGGTCGGAGAGCGCTTCTCGCTCGAGCAGTCCCTTCGCGGAGCCCAGCTCGATTTCGGAGTCGCCCAGACTCCAAAGGAACTGCACCACCGGGAGGTCCCCGCGCTCGTCCGTCGAGATGGGATGCCCATCGACGAGAATTTTGAAGCGGTGAGCTTCCCCAATGACCGAAAAGCGTCGAGCCAGGCGTTTGCGCAGCGCAGTGACGCTCTTGCCGAGGCGCTGGCGATTGATTTCGCGAAGAACGATTCGCGTCCCCTTCGTGACGGTGATCGCGTCATCCGCCAGGGGGGTAGGACTGTAGTAGAGCTCCTTCCTCTGCACCGATGCTTCGATGCCTTCCACCGACATCCGCAGCCCATGGGATGCTCCATCTTTCGCGGACTGGACTTCGATGACTTTCGCGACGGAAAACAAGGAAAGCTTGCCCAGCCCTTTCCGGCCCATGACGGGGCGACCTTTTGCAGTCACCCGACCATGCTCCGGATCTTCGTCACGCCGTCGATAGCCCACGCGCAGATACTTGGCGTTCATGTCGTCGATCGAGAGGCCAATTCCATCGTCCTCTATTTCTATCCACTGAGCGTCAGGGTCGATTCTGATCTCGACGGTTTCGGCATCCGCATCCCATGCGTTGGCGACAGCTTCGGTCAGGACGGCCGCGATGTTGCTATAGAGGTTGATCCCGAGATGGTCGAGCACATTGAGGTCGACCGTCATCTTGTATTGCTCAGTCATCAGAATCAGACCCCGTCTCTGCGTCAGTGGTATACGCCGCATTCCACCAGGTGTTGAATACAAGCCTCATGCCCAACCACCACGCGTAAATTGCATATGGGGAATGGCAAGAATCCTCGTCAAGCAGACCGTGAGCGAGCTCATTGCGAAGGTTCGGTCCGAAGGCATCGCAGAAAAGCGTCTTCAGCTCGAATGTGAGGTCTTTGCCAAAAACGGTTTCCGCTTCCGGCAAGTCCATCAGGGTGCTCATCCCGTTCTCGTTCTCGATGCCATCCTGGTCGAGATTGGTCGTCTTCGCACCAGCCTGTTTGAGGTGGACCCGCACCATGTGCTCAATCTGCGGGATGAGCAGGTGCAGCGCCGAAACGAAATCTCGCTCGTAGCCGCAGAACAGAGCCTTACCAAAGAGTCCCTCTCGCCCTTTAGGAACGATGGGTGAGTTGCGAGCCAGATCGATGAAATCCGCTTCGCGCAAGCGGTGCTCCAGCAGCATGGTCTCAAGCGCAGGCCAAATGTCTCCCTGGACGACGATGTGGACGAGGATTCCGTAGTCCTGAATCATCCCGGCGCGAATGGCAATCTCGTCTGAATCCGTGGCTTCGCTCCCGATATTCATGGCGGGGCGTTTGGCAATGACTCGTCCATCCCGGCTCATGACGGTCGCAGCGAAAAGGGATTGCAAAGGGAACTGTTGCATCCGATCGATGGCACCCTTGCGCAGCGTATCCACCCGTGCGCCCCGGTGCAGGTTGGCGAACGCCTTCAGTGCATCGATCGGCGACTTGCCGCTGACGGCTTTGCGCGCGTTTTCCACGAGTTCGGAGATGTCGACCCCCGGCGTGCTGATCACTCCCATCTCGCCCAGCGCCTTCTCGCCGGAGTCGCTGAGGTGTGTCCGCAGCTCAGCGATCCTATCGTCTACGCGGAATGCGGCCCGCTCCGTTCTTGGAACCGACCGATAGGTCTGAATGGCGTTCTCGTAAAAGCTCGCAGCTACCATGTGACTCGGAGTGCTCAATGAGGTCTGAGCGATGGCCTCTTTGACCCACCCTTCGGCAACGGACACGGTCATCTCGGCCGCTTTCGATTCGTCAGCTGAGAGTCGGTACCAGTCCGAAGCCACTGAGAAGTACTCGCGCGCGCGGTGCATATCACCCGTGCTATCGAAATCCCGGGCCAAGGATTCCAACCGTTTGGCGATGTCGGTTCGGCAATCTCGCGCCATGCCGTTCGTTTTCAGCAGATCGGCGAGCCAGAGCCCGAGGAAACCGTCCTGATGCCCCGCCGCATCGAGGACGGCTAGGATCGCAGCCTCCATTTGTTGCACCCGATCTCCTGCGCCGGCTTTCAGCATCCGCGCGAGGCTGATGGCGCGTCCCCAGCATTCCCTGCCACCCCGAACCCAAGTCTCCGTGTCCAGCGGAATGGTCCTGTAGGCATCGATGGCCGCCAGAGCATGAGCCACTAACTTGGGCTTTCGCTTCAACCAACACAGATCGGCAAGTCGGGCCTTCAACCAGATATCATCGATCGAGTCGATGAGCTCACTGAAGAAAGCGATATCCGAGTCGGTCAAATCGTCCGGGATCACAGACCTGCGATCATGGAACACTGCGATAGGTTTGAACGGTTCGTTCTGGCTCGCCGGCACCAGCATCATCGATGAGGCGTCCGCCAGTAACCAGAGCACCTTTCCATGCTTTTCGCGACCTTCTTCCATGGCCGTGCGTGCGGCAGCGGAGAGCGTCTGCCACATGGCCGAATAACCCTCACGTGCGGTCTGTTCCAGCACTTCCTTCCAGCCGCAGCTCGTGAAGTCCTGGGCCGAAACGATCAGATCTACCGGATAGCGTTGGTTCTCCATCAGTGCGCCTCCCCGACGAGGCGATACCGAGTGCCACGTTTTTCCCCCTGGCGTTCGACCTTGCCCTCGGCTATCAGGCTGGCGATCGTGGCGTTCCACTGCGCAGTCGGGATACCAGTCACTTCGAGGATATCTGACTTAGCATGCCAGCCCTGGTTTGCCTCAAGGAATCCGAGAATTTTCGCCGTCGGGTTCGAGCCATTCACGGTGGGCATCGGCGCTGCATTGAAATCCAACCCGGCTTGGACCGGGGTTGCACTACTGGTTCGGTTGGTACGCGGAGTGCGAGGAGAGGATCGTTTCGAACTGCCGCTATGCAGCCCTTGGGCCACTTCCTCTTCGTACCGCTGACGGTTCAACTCCGACAGCCGTTGGAGTACTTCATTGCGAGCTGTCTCCGAGATGGTGAAGCGGACGCGGTCGTTCTCCGGTAGGTACGACACCTCGTGGAAGCCATGCTCGAGGTTAAGGTCGTCCCAGCCATAGGCTCGCGCGACTGCGGCGTCCATTTCGCACTGCAATGCACGCAGCCCTTCAATGCGGGGATCGCGTTCGGTGTCGGTATGAAAACGGTTATAGATCTCCGTCAGGCCCAACCCGAACTCAGCGCAAATGAGGCGGCGAGACGCGTCGTAACGAGTAGCTATCTCCTTGAGGCAGTAGTCGCTGAAGTCGCAGAGTGGCAGAGTCTCGAACGCATCACTTGGAGAGTAGTTCAACCGTGTTTCCAAGGATGAGGAATTCTTCCGGGCCCACACGTCATTGATGGAAGACATCAGCAGCGCGAAGGTGGTCATTGAGTCCGTCGCAAAAACAGCAAGCCTATGCGCATACACCCACTGAGCATCCACTGCGGCGAAACTGAGAAACTTGGAGACGAGAGAGCAGGTCAGGACCACATCTTGTTGGTGCGAGGCGTTCCACTCCTTTGGATGCCGCTCAAATGAGTGGCCGCGACCGATTGCGTGATACAAAGCGGGACGCTTGTCGGCATACTGCCACCAACGGACAGGTAATGGGCTCCGCAGGGCGAACTCGCCCAGCTCATTACGGCGTTGTCGATCCGGCTTCACCCGCTCTTCGATCCATCGCCACGGCAACTCGTATTCCTGTGCCCGCTCTTCCGGCCAGTCCCAAAAATTAATCACCCAGCGGCTCGGCCGTTGCTCCGTGTCAGTATTGAGATCTTCACCGTTGAGGTACGGGAAGACCACTTCGGCATTCTTCGGATCGGCGTCCAGCATCCGGTGCGCCTCATCGGACGAGAGCACAAAGCCCATACCGAGCACGATCGATCCTTGATACGCGATTCCCTCGTTGGCTTTCAGGCGCCTCGGACTCCATTCCTCACGATCGGAAAGGAAGGCCGAAATGAAGGAGGCTGGTCGCCCAAGAAGCGAGCGATCGCCCCGCCACTCGCCCTTGCGCACATGCACGCGGCTGGTGACGACCGCCGCCTTTCCGGGCCATGGCTCGTTCGGGTAAGCAGAATGGATGGTGGCTCCCGCGCCGACCATGGCTTCCAACCCGACCTGCCGTGTGTCGCCTTCCGCGATGGTGTTGACGGCGAGCAGCCCGAAGCCGCCCCCCTCACGCAGAAGACTCCAAGCCCGTAGGAAGAAATAGGCGACCAGATCCGCCGAGCCGCGTCGCCCATCAGCTATGTGAGCGACCAGCCAATCGCGGAAAACAGTGCCAGCGACACCGGTGATGCGTTTTCCTCCCAAGAATGGTGGATTGCCGACGATACCGTCGAAGCCGCCGCGCTCATACGCGAACACCTCCGGAAACTCCAAAGGCCAATGGAAAGGCCTGCGTCCGGATTTATCGGCTGGCAGATCGGTCGCGAGTGCAACGGCCGATCTTTGACGCATCGTAGCGAGCACATCCCGATCACCATCGATGGCCTGGCCAGCTTGAATGGCCAAGGATGCCAGTGCGCTTTCCAACACTGAGCCAGTACTGCCTGATGAGAACACTGCACCGATGAACGTATCGGCGATGCATTCCGGCACTTCGAGCTTGCGTCGGGCATCGGCGTCCAGGTGTGCCATAGCCTCCACATCTCGGATATCGCGGATGGGCATTTCGCGCAGACGCGTTCGCAGCTCGATGGCCTCACGCACGGCCCGTTCGATGTTCTGGCCGAACAGCCGCAGTTGCCCCTGGCCAGTGGGGGTCATCGACAGCTCGGTGAGCTGATCCAGGCGGTGGATGCCGAGCAGGCTGTCGCCGCAGCGCAAGTTGTGGTCGAGGAAGCCGAAAGGGCGCCCCTTGGCCAGTGTCACCAGCCAGATGGACAGCTTGGCCAGTTCGACCGCCAAGGGATTCAGGTCGACGCCGTAGAGACAGCGCTCGGCGATCAGGCGGCGAGCGATGGTGATGCGTGCCTCGGTATCGCTTGGCAGCGGCTCCTGACAAGAAGCAGCGTCCGCCACCCGGCCATCGGCGTCGATCGTCACGCCTCGATCTTCGGCCAGCGTCCATGCTTCCACCAGTCGCTCGGCCAGCCAGCGGCAGGCTTGCACGAGGAAGGCACCCGAGCCCATGGCCGGATCGCAGATCTTCAGGTCGAGTAGTTCGGCGGGCGACTTGAGCGTCCACTCCGCACGCGGCAGTCCTTCGGCGGGGCCGACGTAGACGATCGGGGTGAGCGTCTCGGTGACGATGGTTTCGGTGAGCGATTTCGGCGTGTAGTGGGTCCCCGTCTCACGGCGGTCGCTGCCCGTGGTGACGATGAAAGCATCCTTCGGGTAGATCAGTGGATAGCCCCAGGGATCGGTGCGCAGCAGATGGAAGAACGGTAGTGCGCGATCGCGGAGAGTTTCGTCCCCGCCGCAAGCGGTCAACAGACGATTGGCTTCCGCAGCATCGACGGCACGCCCGAGATCCCGGCGAATGGCGCTGACGCTGCGTTTGATGGCGTCGGCACCGGAGAGCTCATCCTCCAGTGCATCGTCACCACGGCGATGCAGCACTTCGAGCTCGTCCAGACCATACAGGGTCTTCTTCGCGCCCTTGCCGGCGCTCAGCTCAACGGTCACCTGCGTGGTGCGGGTGACCGTACGCTCCAGCAGGCCTTCGTAGACATAGCCGATCTGCTCCACGTCCAGTGCACGGTAGGACAGGGTTCGACCTTGGTACTGCTGGATGGCTTCCAGCAGGAGCAGCACAGTGCGGTTGTCGATGGGCAGCGGTCGAGCGATATCGATCTTCCAGTCGGAGCCCTTGGCACGGCCCTCCAGGAAGGGAAAACGATCCGGATCGAACAGCGAGCCACCCAAGGCAGGCAGGCGCAGGGTCTCATGCTCGATACCGCCGTAGACCGCGCGGAAGGTGGCCAGCAGGCGAGCCCAGGCATCGTGGCGGTGCTCCAGCACCTCTTCGGTTTCCTGACGCAACTGCATGCGCAGGGTGGAGATGGCGTAGTCGCTCTCGTAGGTCTCGTCACCCATCAGCAGCAGGCCGCGCTCCTCGGCCGAGAGCAGGAACACCAGACGCATCATGATCGTCAGTCCTGCCTCGTAGAGCTCGGCTGGCTCGACGCCTTGCAGCAGGGTACGGGAGCGGTCGCGATCTTCCTTGTCCAGCGCCTGAATCAGCACTTCCACGGCCCGGCGCACCTGCTCGCCTAGGGCATCGGTCACCGCCTCCTGGTGTTGCAGCGATTCGTCGAGCAGCGCCGGCAGCGTTTCGTCCTCGGCGCCGAAGAAGCGGGCGATACCCAGCAATGCCACGAAGGCTTGCAGGGTCTGGCGTTCTTGGCTCCACAGGCGTGCGTACCAACTGGCATAGGTCACCACCGCACCCACGGGCGCGTCGACCAGCATCCAACGCTCGCCATCGGTGACCAGTCCGAGGCGGCAGCCGCTTGCCCGGCACAGGCGTTCCATACGCTCGGCGGGGCTGGCGATCCAGCCATCGATCTTCATGGTCGCGGTGAGATCGGTTCCGGCCGGGTAGCTCTGCACCAGCAGCAGCGGCTTGTCGTTGGATACCAGCGCGTAGTCGGGCACCAGCGTGACGCCATGCTCGGACAGGGTGACGCGCACGGAGTCGGGCAGTCGTTCGCCTCGCCGCAGCAGTTCGCCGCTATCGTCCTCGTCGTATTCCAGGCCCCGTGCGAGCACTTCGTGGATCCAGGCTCGATGCAGCTCGGCGAAGCGCGGATCCTCGTTGTCGCGTGCCTCGCACCATTCGTCATGCGCTTGGCGCAGGTACTGGCGAATGCGCTGCTCGACCGCCGGTAGGCCGGTGGAGAACGCTCGCTCGAGCACGGGCGTGGCGAGGAAGGGGCCGGAGACCTCAATCAGCGACAGCCATTCGTCGTGGATATCACGGGGTTTCATGCACGGTCTCCCTGGGCGAACGATGCGGGTACGGTGAAGATGACGGCGACCGGGAAGATGCGATCCTGCGGTTCGGCATAGCGCGTGGCGATGCCCCGGGTCTCCTGTTCGCGTTCGCTGGGAATGCGCTCCAGGCGGGCTTTCAGGGCGGAGCTGTCACGCCGCACCTGAGTGCGTTCGTCCTCGCTGAACAGGGAGAACTGCTCGGGCTGCTCGTCCTTGCCCAGCTCGTGACGGATCGCTTTCTCCAACTCATCGAGCACGGCATGGATATCCGCCTCTTCCTTCTGGCGGCGCGTCTCCAGAGTGTTGCCAAGATGCTCCAGGCGATTGCGCGAGCGTGCTTCGATAGCTTGGAGGATGGCCCCTTCGGCAGTGGCGAAGCGCGATCGGAGCATCTCGAATGTCGAGTCATTGAGGCGACAGGCTTGGCCATCGTCCAACCAGGCCTGCACCCGGCCGACAGCTTCCTCGCGCTTGAAGCCGCGCTCGCGCAGGTAACCTCCCACCACGGTCAGCTCTTCGTGCAGCCGGTGGTGATTGCCGCCGGTGATGACCAGACGGGACACCACCACGACGGCGGGCGCCTCCAGGCGATCGTCTGGCAGCACGCGCACCGTCACGCGGTGCAGTGGGCTCTTGCCTTCGCGCTCCCACACTTGGGCGCGCAACAGACGCAGGCACATCTGCACCAGGCGGTGGTTGAGATGGATGAGCACCAGATCGTCACGGCCCTTGGCGACCTCGTGATCGAAGGTCACCGGGCGGATCTTGCCGGTGAAGGGGTGTGCCAGGCCCTCGCGGCAACGCTCCCAGGCACCGCCCAGCGGTGGCAGCTCGAAGACCTTGTCCTCCTCGACGCCATCCAGCTTCAGGGGTTTCAGCTCGGGCTTTTCTGCCAGCGCCAGTCCGGTCTCGACCGTCTTGAGGATGTGCTCCGGCGAGAGATGAAAGTCCTCGCGAGTCTCGAGCAGACGCTCGTGCAGCTTGGCCACGCGCTTGTCGATGTCCTTTTCGCTGCGGACGAAGCGGCGCGTGCGGGCGATCTTCGCCTCGGCCATGCGGGTGTCCAACTCGCGCAGCGAGCCTTCGATCAATCCGGACATCTGCGGAGCGATCACCGGGTTCACGCTGCCCATGTCGGCGCGCATGGAGTCGAGCTTGCGCAGCGCGCGCAAGATGTCGTCCTTGTGGCCACCGACCGCTTCGGCGTCCTCGCGCGCGTCGACCGGATGCCAGATCAGCACCTCGCTCTCGCGCTGGCCATGGCGATCGATACGGCCGTTGCGCTGCTCCATGACGTTGGGGTTGTAGGGGATCTCCAGATGGATGAGGTAATTGCAGTGGTTCTGGAGGTCGATACCTTCCGAAGCCGCATCGGTGGCCAGCAGGATGCGGACCGGAGAAACGTCCGGCGCAGCCTGGAAGGCGGCCTTCACCCGCTCCCGATCGTCGTGATCCATGCCGCCATGCAGGGTCATCAGGCGATCCCCGCCCAGGTCATGGGAAGCCAGGATCTGGTGCAGCCAGTCGAGGGTGGTGCGGTACTCGGTGAACAGGATCACCCGTTTGCCATTCCACTCGCCATCAGTCTTCAGTCGTTCGTCGATCCAGGCGAGCAGAGCGTTGGCCTTGGAGTCCGGGCGGTGCATCGCCTGTTGCGCCCAGTCGAGCAGGTCGTCGAACAGCAGGCGCTCTTCAGCGCTCAGCGAGCGCATCCGGCGACTGGCTTCTTCAATCGCCTCCCCCTGAGCGCTCTCGACCTCGGCGTCGTCGGCGTAATCCTCTTCGGCACGCTGGATGGCCTTGAGCAGGATGCGCTCGGACAGGTCGTTGCGCTCCTTGCGGTTGCCGCCGCTCTCCAGGGTGGCCTCGTGCTTCGCCAGCGTGACGGCGAAAGCTGCCGGTGACGAGAACAGGCGCTTGCGCAGCAGCTGGTTGACGAAGCTGATGCCTGTCGCGCCGGCACCATCGTCGGCGGCCGCTTCACGGCTTGCGCAGAACGCTTGCAGCTTGCGATGGATCTCGCGCTCCTTGGCGGTGTAGTCGATGGCGAAGGCCTCGAGTCGCCGCTTGGCGTAGATTGGTCGGCCGTCCTTGTCGGTGATCTCGCTCTTTAGGCGTCGGATCATCACCTGGGCCAGCTGTTTCTCGAACGTTTCCGGCATTATGTTCCGGGCGAAGCGCTGGTCGTCGAGTAGCTCGAGCAGCGAGGTGAAGGACTCGGTGTAGCCGTTGTGCGGCGTCGCAGTCAGAAACAGGTGGTGCTGGAAGTGCGGTGCGATCATGCGGATGAAGCGGGTCCGTTGGCTCTCGATCGCATACTGGGTGCTGGCCGATGGCGCCACGTTGTGCGCTTCGTCGACCACCAGCATGTCGAACTTGCGCGGATAGCCGATGTGCGGCGGCAGGATGTCGCGGAAGGCGCGCAGGCCATCGCCCATCTTGGCCCAGTCCATGGAGGTGATTAGGCGGGGGAGCGATACCCACGGATTGGCGTGGATACCGCGTTCGCGGCGCAGCTCCCGGATGTACTCGCTGTCGACGATACGGAAGTCGAGACCAAACTTCTCCAGCATCTCGAGACGCCACTTCTCCTGTAGCGAGGCCGGGCAGACGATCAGCACGCTACGCGCCCGATGGCGCAGCAGCATTTCCTGGATGACCAGGCCAGCTTCGATGGTCTTGCCGAGGCCCACGTCGTCGGCGATCAGCAGATTCACCCGGGCCATGTCGATGGCGCGTACCAGAGGATCGAGCTGGAAGTCCTGGATGCTCACCCCGCTGCGGAATGGCGCCTGGAGGAAGCCGCGATCCGCATTGGTTGCCGCGCCCCAGCGCACGGCATCAAGGAAGGCCTCCAGCGTATCGGAGTCATCCTGTCCGGTGATCGCCGGTAGACCAGCACGCTCGATGACGTGCGCACCCGGCTCGATCTCCCAGATCACCCGGAGCTCCTCACCCAGGGCATCCTCACCAATGGAGGACAGAGTAACTGCGTGCTGACGCTCGGCTCCCTGAGTCGAAGCATCCACCTCGGCCACTACCCACTGCCGCCGCCGCACTTCGACGAGCTGGCCAGGTTCTGGGGGATTGCGGTAGATGCCGGCTTCCGATGCTGCTGTCATTTAAAGCTCCTGGTACGGGCTGCCTGCGTGGTGGGCGGACAGTGAAAAACGTTCTGGCGTCAGCCAGCAATTATCGCGGCAGTTCTAATTAGTCGGGAGGGTAATAGTTATTTCGAGTGGGAAAAAAGCAGGGGAATCCATCCCTCGTGGATCCGGCACAAATACCGCAATGCTGGGATTATCCTCCAACGTCGCACAAGTCGTCAGAGCGAATAGCTAATGATGCATGCGGTTCGCTCAAGCCCTGAGTACATCTGCTGCGCGCGGAACCGTGCGTCAAAGCGATTCAGCGAAGCAGCCATCAGGGCTGTGCCAAGCGATGGCTAATACTCAAGAACAGGCTTTCCTCGCAGCCCGTTTCGGAGCAGGCGGCACGGTTTGGGCACAGAATTGGCACAGCCTGAAAAGCCGCCGCTAGATGACACTGAGGGCAGTGCTCATCGCAGCCTGAGGGCTGGCATCAAGGGAATTTTGCTGGAGGGCGCCGGTTCAGGAGCGGAAGCGGCGAAGCCTTAGAAAAAAGGCCATTGAATCAAGAGGATATGGCGCACCTGGCGGGATTCGAACCCACGACCCTTGCCTTCGGAGGGCAATACTCTATCCAGCTGAGCTACAGGTGCGTATGTATTGCGGCGAACTATTTGACCACTAGCCTGCACCCTTCTCAACTCGATGATCACTGCCTTCGGAGGGCAGTACTCTATCCAGCTGAGCTACGGATGCGTTGCGGGGCGCAATCATACGCATCTCGGCGGTTAGCGTCCATTCTGCATGAGTGTGCGTTATTCAGAACGGACTTTACACTTTCGGGCCGCCAGAACCTGCATTTCAGAAGTTTCTGCCATTATTTTGCGGATTTTGACTGGCCGCCTATTGCCCTTTACCCCTGCCGATCCTAGGATTCGTTTGAGATTTCAAACGGCGTGTTCGGTCATTCTGAACCCTCGCACGTTCAACGGCTCTGAATCCATTACCAGGCCCCGCTCGGCTCAATTTCGGCCTGCGGGCTCTGCCCGTGACTCCAACGACTTACGCCGACGCTCGGGTGTCGGAACTGAAGGAGACTGCCATGCAACTGAAAGACCCCCAGCTGCTGCGCCAACAGGCTTATATCGATGGCCAGTGGTTGGATGCCGATAGCGGTCAGACCATTGCCGTGAACAACCCGGCCACTGGCGAGATCATCGGCCATGTACCGAAGATGGGCCGCGCCGAGACTCGTCGCGCCGTGGAGGCTGCCGAGAAGGCGCTGCCGGCCTGGCGTGCGCTGACCGCCAAGGAGCGCGCGAACAAGCTGCGCCGCTGGTTCGAGTTGCTGATGGAAAACCAGGACGACCTCGGTCGCCTGATGACCCTGGAGCAGGGCAAGCCGCTGGCCGAAGCCAAGGGCGAGATTGCCTATGCTGCGTCCTTCATCGAGTGGTTCGCCGAAGAAGCCAAGCGCGTCTACGGTGACGTGATCCCGGGCCACCAGCCGGACAAGCGTCTGATCGTGATCAAGCAGCCGATCGGCGTCACCGCAGCCATCACCCCGTGGAACTTCCCCGCCGCGATGATCACTCGCAAGGCCGGCCCGGCACTGGCCGCCGGTTGCACCATGGTGATCAAGCCGGCCTCGCAGACCCCGTTCTCCGCTCTCGCCCTGGTCGAATTGGCCGAGCGTGCCGGCATCCCGAAAGGCGTGCTGAGTGTGGTCACCGGCAGCGCCGGCGAGGTGGGTGGCGAGCTGACCAGCAACCCTGTCGTGCGCAAGCTGAGCTTCACCGGCTCGACCGAGATCGGTCGTCAGCTGATGGCCGAATGCGCCCAGGACATCAAGAAGGTGTCGCTGGAGCTGGGCGGCAACGCGCCGTTCATCGTGTTCGATGACGCCGACCTGGACGCCGCCGTTGAAGGCGCGCTGATCTCCAAGTACCGCAACAACGGTCAGACCTGCGTTTGCGCCAACCGCATCTATGTGCAGGACGGCGTCTACGATGCCTTCGCCGAAAAGCTGATCGCCGCCGTGGGCAAGCTGAAGATCGGCAACGGTCTGGAGGACGGCACCACCACCGGCCCGCTGATCGACGAGAAGGCCGTGGCCAAGGTCCAGGAGCACATCGAGGACGCTGTGGGCAAAGGCGCCAAGCTGGCCCTGGGCGGCAAGCCGCATGCCCTGGGTGGCACCTTCTTCGAACCGACCATTCTGCTCGACGTGCCGAAAACCGCCGCCGTGGCCAAGGAAGAGACCTTCGGCCCGCTGGCGCCGCTGTTCCGCTTCAAGGACGAGGCCGAGGTGATCGCCATGGCCAACGACACCGAGTTCGGCCTGGCGTCCTACTTCTACGCCCGTGACCTGGGCCGCGTGTTCCGCGTGGCCGAGGCGCTGGAGTACGGCATGGTGGGTATCAATACTGGCCTGATCTCCAACGAAGTCGCGCCGTTCGGCGGTGTGAAGGCTTCCGGCCTCGGCCGCGAGGGCTCCAAGTACGGGATCGAGGACTACCTCGAGATCAAGTACATGTGCCTGGGCGGAATCTGATTCGGAAGTCTTCGGATTTCCAAGACGGGGCAAGGTGCGAAAGAGCGTGCGGCGCCCCGGTTGTAAGTCGTAACCCTATTGAGTCCCTCGCGGCTCGGTTCAGTCGATCATCGCATGCTGAACCGACTTCCCGTCGGGGGACGACCATGAGGACACCATGAGCAAGACCAACGAATCCCTGCTGCAACGCCGCCAGGCCGCCGTACCGCGCGGCGTCGGCCAGATCCACCCGATCGTCGCCGAGCGCGCCGAGAACGCCACCGTGTGGGACGTCGAGGGCCGCGAGTACATCGACTTCGCTGGTGGCATCGCCGTGCTGAACACCGGCCACCTGCACCCGAAGGTGATCGCTGCCGTTCAGGAGCAACTGACCAAGCTGACCCACACCTGCTTTCAGGTGCTGGCGTACGAGCCCTACATCGAGCTCTGCGAAGAGATCGCCAAGCGCGTGCCGGGCAACTTCGCCAAGAAGACCCTGCTGGTGACCTCCGGCTCCGAAGCCGTGGAGAACGCCGTGAAGATCGCCCGTGCCGCCACCGGCCGCGCTGGCGTGATCGCCTTCACCGGCGCCTACCACGGCCGCACCATGATGACCCTGTCGCTGACCGGCAAGGTCGTGCCGTACTCCGCTGGCATGGGTCTGATGCCTGCTGGTGTGTACCGCGCCCAGGCGCCGTGCCCGCTGCATGGTGTGAGCGAGGACGAGTCCATCGCCAGCATCGAGCGCATCTTCAAGAACGACGCGCAGCCGCAGGACATCGCCGCCATCATCATCGAGCCGGTGCAGGGCGAGGGTGGTTTCTACGTCAACTCGCCGGCCTTCATGCAGCGTCTGCGCGCCCTGTGCGATCAGCACGGCATCCTCCTGATCGCTGACGAAGTGCAGACCGGCGCGGGCCGTACCGGCACCTTCTTCGCCACCGAGCAACTGGGTGTGGTGCCAGACCTGACCACCTTCGCCAAGTCCGTTGGCGGCGGCTTCCCGATCTCCGGCGTGTGCGGCAAGGCCGAGATCATGGACACCATCGCCCCCGGTGGCCTGGGCGGCACCTACGCCGGCAGCCCGATCGCCTGCGCTGCGGCCCTGGCCGTGCTCAAGGTGTTCGATGAAGAGAAGCTGCTGGAGCGTTCCAACGCCGTGGGCGAGAAGCTCAAGGTGGGCCTGAAGACCATCGCCGAGAAGCACAAGGTGATCGGTGACGTGCGCGGCCTGGGTTCGATGGTCGCCATCGAGCTGTTCGAGGGCGGTGATCACAGCAAGCCGGCGGCCGAACTGGTCGGCAAGATCGTCGCCAGGGCGCGCGAGAAAGGCCTGATCCTGTTGTCGTGCGGTACCTACTACAACGTCATCCGCTTCCTGATGCCCGTCACCATCCCTGACGCGCAACTGGAAAAAGGTATCGCCATCGTCGCCGAGTGCTTCGACGAACTGGCCTGAGCCCAGGATCAGGGCACGCCTGGTGCGTGTCCGCCGTGATCAAGACCCGCCTGCGTGCGGGTCTTTTTTGCCTGGACGTTTCAAGGTGCGCGCCGTGCAGCGGACAGAAAAAGGCCCGCACCAGGCGGGCCGAAGGGTGACAAGCAACAACAGGATTCGGTGTGGCGGGAACCTGACAGGCGCTCTCCGGTCAGGTAGTTACTTGGGTTCGAAGATCACGTAGACCTTGCGGCAGGCTTCGAGCACTTCCCAGGTGCCGGAAAAACCGGCGGGAATCACGAAGCGGTCGCCGGCGCGTACGGTCTTGGAGTTGCCATCGGCATCACGTAGCACGGAAACGCCCTGGAGAATCTCGCAGTACTCGTGCTCGGTGTAGCTCACCGTCCACTGGCCCACGGCGCCTTCCCAGATGCCGGTGCTGAATTGGCCGCAGGGGCTGCTGTAGTGGTTGCGCACGCTCTGCTCGGGGTCGCCCTTGAGCACTTTTTCCGGTGCGGAGCGATAGTGCTCGGCGGCCGTGCCGGCCTGGGCGAAGTCGACGATCTGCTCGATGTTCATCTGGCTGTTCCGTTGTGTCGGTGGCGGCAACCGCGCGACCAGCAAGGCCTTCGCGGGAAAGTCGTGGCAGCAGTCTATGTTTAAAAAAACGAACATGACAAGGGCTTTTGCCGGCCTTTGTCAAAAATATTGAAAAGCCACAGCCCTCTGGTTTAGTGTGGCGAACAGGATTTGGCCAGCGATCTGGCCTTGCAGAATTATTGACAGTGCGCGCCCTCGCGGACGCCGCTTCCACCCATTGAGAGGATGCCGGAATGACTAGCCTGACTCGTGCCGACTGGGAACAGCGTGCCAAGACCCTGACCATCGAAACTCGCGCATTCGTGCATGGTGAGTACTGCGCCGCCGAGTCTGGTGCCACCTTCGAATGCATCAGCCCGGTCGATGGCCGCCTGCTCGGCATGGTGGCCAGCTGTGACCAGGCTGACGCTGACGTGGCGGTCAAGGATGCCCGCGCCACCTTCGAATCCGGCGTGTGGTCACGTATGGCCCCGGCCAAGCGCAAGAAGGTGATGATCCGTTTCGCCGAGCTGATCGAAGAGCATGGCCAAGAGCTGGCACTGCTGGAAACCCTCGACATGGGCAAGCCGATCAGTGACTCGCTGAGCATCGACGTTGGTAGCGCCGCCAATGCCATCCGCTGGAGCGGCGAGGCCATCGACAAGATCTACGACGAAGTCGCGGCCACTGCCCATGACGAGCTGGGCCTGGTCACCCGCGAGCCGGTCGGCGTGGTCGCCGCCATCGTGCCGTGGAACTTCCCGCTGCTGATGACCTGCTGGAAGCTTGGCCCGGCGCTGTCCACCGGTAACTCGATCATCCTCAAACCGTCCGAGAAGTCGCCGCTGACCGGTATCCGCATCGCCCAACTGGCCATCGAGGCCGGCATTCCGGCGGGCGTGTTCAACGTGCTGCCAGGTTTCGGCCACACCGTGGGCAAGGCCCTGGCCCTGCATATGGACGTCGACACCCTGGTGTTCACCGGCTCGACCAAGATCGCCAAGCAACTGATGATCTACGCTGGCGAGTCGAACATGAAGCGCGTCTGGCTGGAGGCCGGCGGCAAGAGCCCGAACATCGTCTTCGCTGACGCGCCGGACCTGCAGGCCGCTGCCGATGCGGCTGCCAGCGCCATTGCCTTCAACCAGGGCGAAGTCTGCACCGCCGGTTCGCGCCTGCTGGTGGAGAATTCCATCAAGGATACTTTCGTGCCCATGGTGGTCGAGGCCATCAAGGCCTGGAAACCGGGCAACCCGCTGGACCCGGCGACCAATGTCGGCGCGCTGGTCGATACCACGCAGATGAATAACGTGCTGAGCTACATCCAGGCCGGCCATGACGACGGCGCCAAGCTGGTGGCCGGCGGCAAGCGGGTGATGGAAGAAACCGGCGGCACCTATGTCGAGCCGACCATCTTCGACGGCGTCAACAACGCCATGCGCATCGCCAAGGAAGAGATCTTCGGCCCGGTGCTGTCGGTGATCGGTTTCGACGATCAGGACGAAGCCATCGCCATCGCCAACGACACCGTCTATGGGCTGGCCGCAGCGGTATGGACCAGCAACCTGTCGCGCGCTCACCTGGTCGGCAAGGCATTGCGCGCCGGCAGCGTGTGGATCAACCAGTACGATGGTGGCGACATGACGGCACCGTTCGGTGGCTTCAAGCAGTCCGGTAACGGTCGCGACAAGTCGCTGCACGCGTTCGATAAGTACACCGAGCTGAAGTCCACCTGGATCAAGCTGTAACGCTGTATCGCGGGCGGCCGTTGGCCGCCTGAAGGTCCGCCCTTCGGGGCCGGCTCCCTGCGAGCCACACCTGCGGCCGGGTTTCCTTGGGGAAGTCCGGCCGTTTTGTTTGCTGACGGATCGATACCCCCTGGGATCCAGTTGCCGCCATCGAGCGTGTGATGGCCCGGTTCATAGGGTGCGCCGCGCGCACCAGCCTCGTTCATCTGGTGCCGACGCAGGTGGTGAACCCTGGTGCGCACAGCGCACCCTGCGTCTTGCTTTAGGTCGAGCAGCGTAGGCAACACAGGATCGGAGCATGGCTTTCTGTTTCAGGGCCACGACATAAAGGAGTCTGGCAATGCGTTGGGGCACCTATTTCGCCGTCTGTTCGGCGGTCATCAGCATCGGGCTGGCACTTGGCGTGACCATGCCGCTGGTTTCGCTGCGTCTGGAAAGCTGGGGCTACGACGCCTTCGCCATCGGCGTGATGGCGGCGACTCCGGCCGTCGGCGTGCTGCTCGGCGCTTCGCTGGCTGGCCGACTGGCGGCGCGTTTCGGTACCACGGTGTTGATGCAGCTATGTCTGCTGCTGGGCGCGGTGTCGGTGGCGGGGCTGGCACTGGTGCAGAACTATGCTGTCTGGGTCGGCCTGCGCCTGTTCATTGGCGTGGCCCTGACCGTGGTGTTCATCCTCGGCGAAAGCTGGATCAACCAACTGGCGGTGGAGAAGTGGCGTGGTCGTCTGGTGGCGCTTTACGGCACCGGCTATGCCCTCAGTCAGCTCAGCGGCCCGTTGCTGTTGACGGCGCTTGGCACGGCCACCGATGCTGGCTTCTGGACGGGCGTTTGCCTGCTGATCGGCGGTTCACTGATTTTGCTCGGGCGCACCGGCGCACCCAAGGTGGATGCGCACAGCGCTTCCGGGCGTGGCCTGCTGGTGTTCTGCCGCAAGCTGCCAGCGATTGCCTGGGCGGTGATGTTGTTCGCAGCCTTCGAAGCGATGATGCTGACCCTGTTGCCGATCTACGGTCTGCGCCAGGGCTTCACCCAGGAGGTGGCGCTGTTCATGGTCAGCGTGGTGGTTGTGGGCGATGCGGTGCTGCAGCTGCCCATCGGCTGGCTGGCTGACCGCATGTCGCGGCAGTTGCTGTTCCGCGGCTGCGGCATCGTGCTGCTGGTGTCCAGCCTGGCGATTGCGCCGCTGTTGCATACGCCGGTGATCTGGCCGGTGCTGGTGGCCTTCGGTGCCAGCGCGGGCGGTCTGTTCACTCTGTCACTGATCATGATCGGTGAGCGTTACCGCGACGACGAGCTGGTGCGCGCCAATGCCCATGTCGCCCAGCTGTGGGGCCTGGGCTGTCTGATCGGGCCACTCACCACAGGCGCCGTCAGTCAGTGGCTGAGCGGCCATGCGCTGCCGCTGATGATGGCTACTGGCGCCTTCGTGTTCATCATCCTGGCGAGCAAGCGCGGAGCCTTCAGCGAGATGGAAGTGGCGCGTTCCTGAACCGGTTCAGCGCCACTGCCCGAGATCCTGCGTGTGCTGCAGGTCGGCTTCTTCGATCAACTCGGCGATGGTCGCACCGACCTGTTTCACCGCCGCCTCGATCACATCGCTCGGCGGTTCGGCGTAGTTGAGGCGGATGCAGTTACGGTACTTGCCCGCCGCCGAGAAGATGCTACCCGGCGCGATCTGGATCTTGTGCGGCAGCAGGGCGCGGTTGAGCTTCTGGCTGTCGAAGCCCTGGGGCATCTCCACCCACAGCATGAAGCTGCCCTGCGGGCGACTGACCCGGGTGCCGGCCGGGAAATAACGGCTGACCCAATCCACCATCAGGTCGCGGCTGCGCAGGTACTGCGCACGCATGCGCCGCAGATGCGGTTCGTAGTGCCCGTCTTTGAGAAACTCGGCCAGGGCCAGCTGCGGTAGCTGCGCGGTGCTGCCGGTGCCCAGGTACTTCATGTGTACCACCTGCTCCAGATAGCGCCCGGGAGCGATCCAGCCGACGCGCAGACCCGGTGCCAGGGTCTTGGAAAAAGAGCTGCAGAACAGCACGCGGCCGTCCTCATCGAAGGACTTGATGCTGCGCGGGCGTGGGTAGCTGTAGGCGAGGTCGGCGTAGACGTCGTCCTCGATGATGGCCACGTCGAAGCGCTGCGCCAGAGCCACCAGCGCACGCTTGTTGGCGTCGGGCATGATGTAGCCGAGCGGGTTGTTGCAGTTCGGCGTGAGCTGGATGGCCTTGATCGGCCATTGCTCCAGGGCCATTTCCAGAGCGTCGAGGTTGATTCCGGTGAGCGGGTCGGTGGGCAGTTCCAGCGCCTTCATGCCGAAACCCTTGAGCGCCTGCATCACGCCGTGGAAGCTCGGCGAGTCGACTGCGACGATGTCGCCGGGCTGGCAGATGGCGCGCACCGCCGCCGACAGCGCCTCGTGGCAACCTGTGGTGACCACCAGATCTTCGGCCTCCAGCTGGCAGCCGGAGTCGAGCATCAGTCGGGCGATCTGTTCGCGCAGGCGAGCGTCACCGCGAATGCCGCCGTAGGTGAGCACGTCCGGGTCCTGGCGACGCGCCTGGCGCGACAGGTTGCGTAGCAGCGGTTTCAGCGTCGGGCCGCTGATGTCCGGGCGACCGCGGCCCAGCTGCAGCATGTCTTGCTGCGGTGAGCTGCTGATCAGCTCCAGCACGTGATCCCACTGCGAAACTTCCACTGGCCTCTGCGCCGCGCGGCTGATCTGCGGCAGCGCGGGCATTTGTCGCCCCAGCGGTACGAAGTAGCCGGACTTCGGCCGCGGCGAGGCCAGGCCCATGTCCTCCAGATGACGGTAGGCCTGCTGCACGGTGCTAAGGCTGACGCCATGCTCCTGGCTCAGGCTGCGAACCGATGGCAGGCGGTCGCCGGGGCGGTAAAGCCCCTGCTCGATGCGGGTGCCGAGCAGCTCGGCCAGATTCAGATAGAGCGTCATGGCAGTCGTCCGGTTCGCCCAGGGGGTATTAACTGAGACCAGTACAGATCAGTGCGAAAATTCCCATTCAGGGGAAAATGTACGGAATCTGTATGGAGTTAATAAGAGTTTTTTGAATCTGTCATGGCTTTTCGTCTGACGGCATTCTGATCTCCCATGACAGAAGACAGCGGGAGAACAGCCATGACCGGGTTCAGCAATACAGATTTCGTAGCACTGGGTGAGGCCGTACGGATTGCGACGCACGAGGGCGAGGTTCGCTATTTCGGCAGCGACTGGCCGGCCTTCTGGCGGCGCCTGAACACCCGCCGCATGTTGCTCAAGCTCAATGACCAGCAATTGCGCGATATCGGCCTCAGCCGCGCCCAGGCCGAGCGCGAGGCGAATCTGCCGTTCTGGAAGCTATAGCCCGGATGCGATCTCGGCGCCTCCGCTGTCGTAGGAGCGGCTTCAGCCGCGAACCCTACAGCAGCTCTTTCAGCCGGTGCCAGGCCATGCCCATGGCCAGCAGCGGCGAGCGCAGGTGCTTGCCGCCGGGAAAGGTCATGTGTGGCACCTGGGCGAACAGGTCGAAGCCGCGGCTTTCCTGGCCGGCGATGGCCTCGGCGATCAGCTTGCCGGCCAGGTGCGTGGCGTTGACGCCGTGGCCGGCGTAGGCCTGGGCATGGAAGACATTGGGCTGGTCCTTGAGTCGGCCGATCTGCGGCAGGCGGTTGGCGCCGATGCCGATCATTCCGCCCCACTGATAGTCGATGCGCACGTCGGCCAGTTGGGGGAACACCTTGAGCATCTTCGGCTTCATGTAGCCAGCGATATCGGCCGGATCACGTCCCGAATAGTGGCAGGCACCGCCGAACAGCAGGCGACGGTCGGCGGAGAGTCGGTAGTAGTCGACGGTCACGCGCTGGTCGCACAGCGCCATGTTCTGCGGGATCAGCTGGCGCGCCTGCTCTTCAGAGAGCTGTTCGGTGGCGATGATGTAGCTGCCGGCCGGTAGCACCTTGCCGCTCAGGGTCGGGTTGAGGCCGTTGATGTAGGCATTGCAGGCCAGCACCAGGTACTTGGCGCGCACCTGGCCATTGGCGGTGTGCACGCGCACCTCGCTGCCATAGTCAATGCGCGTCACCGGCGAGTCTTCGAACAGCTGCACACCGAGCGACTGAGCGGCAGCGGCTTCGCCGAGCGCCAGGTTGAGCGGGTGCAGGTGGCCCGAGCCCATGTCGATCATGGCGCCGTGATAGTTGTCCGAACCAACCACCTCATGGATGCTCTCCTTCGGCACCATGCGCAGTTCGTGACGATAGCCGAGGCTTTCCAGCTCGGCCTTGTCTTCGGCGAAGCCCTCCATGTGTGCCGGTTTGTTGGCCAGGTCGCAATAGCCCCAGGTCAGGTCGCAGTCGATCTGGAACTGTTCGACGCGGTTACGCACAATCTCCACCGCCTCAAGGCCCATCAGCTTGAACTGACGCACGCCGTCCCTGCCGACCACCGACTCGAACTGTTCGACATCATGGCCAACGCCGCGAATTAGCTGTCCACCATTACGGCCGCTGGCGCCCCAGCCGATCTTGCGCGCCTCCAGCAGCGCTACCGACAGGCCTTTCTGGGCCAGCTCGATCGCAGTGTTGAGGCCGCTGAATCCGCCACCGACGATGCACACGTCCACCTGCAGCTCACCGCCCAGGGGCGGGTAGGCCTGCTGGCGGTTGACGCTGGCGGCGTAATAGGAAGCGGCATGCTGGGGGCTGTGGACGGGCTGGTGAACGCGGGCGTTCATGTGCGAAATCCTGATTTTGTTGTGTGGAAAATTCAACGCAGCATAAGCGCGTGATCCGTCCGGCGCCAAGAGGTCAGCGGAAAAAAGCGGTATGTTCCGCAGGTGGTGCAGGGTCGTCCAGGTGGTGCGCAGTGGTTCCTGGATTGCATCCGGGCTACGTCTGGTCTACGGGCGCTGTAAACTGCCCCCTTCATTTCAAGGCGTCCGAGCATGAGCTGCACCGACCGCAAGATCGACCACCTGCGCCGCCAGATCCCGCGTTTCGATTGTGTGCCAGGCTGCCACGACTGCTGCGGGCCGGTCACGGCATCGTCCGAGGAACTGGCGCGCCTGCCGGTCAAGAGTGACGCCGAACATGACGCGGCGCTGGCCGAATACAACTGCGTGCACCTGGGGCCGAACGGCTGCGAGGTGTATGACCAGCGTCCGCTGATCTGCCGCCTGTTCGGTACCACGCCGAACCTGCCTTGCCCACATGGGCGTGGCCCGGAGCAGCCCATCGAGCCGGCAGTCGAGCGTCAGGTGCATCGCCTGATCGCCACGACGCGGCAGAGGCTGGTGTAGGAGACGGCATGAGCCTCACCCTGCCGGGGAGGGGGCTGCGCTGGTCCGCTAATGCGCCAGCTACCCGCTGTTTCAAGCCTGTTCTGTCTCTGTGTTTTCTGTCTGTGCAGTCGAACGTATCCAGTCCCTCACGGCGGTGATGGCCGGGTTGGCGTCAAGGCGCGGTGGCCAGACCAGCCAGTAGGCATAGTCGTTGGCGATCCGCTGTTCCGGGCAGGGCATCACCAGACGACCGGCGCGCAAGTCGGCTGCGGCCAGAAACAGCCGCCCCAGTGCAATGCCCTGTCCATCGACGGCGGCCTGCAGAGTGATGGCGGAATCGGACAGGTTCAGTCCTGCGGGTACTGGCAGATCCGGGTATCCGGCGGCACTGAACCATCGGCCCCAGTTCCCTTTCGGGGTGTCATGCAGCAGGCGGTGCCTCAGCAGATCTGGTGGCGTGCAGGAAGCTGGCAGGGCCTTGCGTAGGGCTGGACTACAAAGCGGGGTCAACGTTTCGGTGGCCAGCAGGGCGCTATTCAGACCGGGCCAACCCCCGGGGCCGGATCGCAGGCCAAGATCGAAGCGAGTATCCCTGCCATCCCACAGGTCGGCTGTGGTGGTCAATTGCAGGTCAATCTCCGGGTGGGCTGCCTGAAAGGCGGGAAGGTGCGGCACCAGCCAGCGTGCGGCAAGCGACGGCAGAACGGTCATCCGCACTGGGCCATTGGCCGGGCGGCGAGCAATGGCGCTGGCGGCAGCGATACGTTCCAGCGCCGGGGTCAGGTCAGCGAGGTAGGCGGCCCCGATGGGCGTCAAGGCCAGCATCCGGCCACGGCGCTCGAACAGTGGTTGTCCCAGCCACTCTTCCAGCAGGCGTACCTGATGGCTGATGGCGGCTTGCGTCACCGCCAGTTCGTCGGCGGCGCGGGTGAAGTGCAGATGGCGGGCGGCAGCTTCGAATGCGCGTACGGCCCCCAGCGGCGGCAGACGGCGCATGAGCCTCTTCCATTAGCTGTATTTATCCAATGCCCGAGATTAGATCATTTCCCCGCCGCTGCAAACGCCGGTTAACTCCCTGAAATCGATTAGGAAATGGGAGGTTGTGATGTCGCCGGAGCTTGTCGCGGTTTTTCTGGGGTATGCGGTGCCGATGGTGATCAGTCCGGGGCCTGGCAACACGGTGCTGGCGTTGTCCGGGGCACGCTTTGGGGTGGGAGGCACAGTCCCGTTCTGGCTGGGGTTTGAAGTCGGCAATGTTCTGCTATGTCTGCTGTACGGGCTCGGTTTTGGGGCACTGCTACTGCAATACCCGCAAAGTCATACGGTGATGCTGTGGGCGGGGGCGGCCTATGTACTGTATCTGGCCTGGGGTTTCTTCCGCTCTGCTGCACCTGGCAAGAAGGCCCAGAGCGTGGAGCGCATGGGGCTGGTCAGCGGCATCGTTGCCGTGTTGCTGAACGTCAAGATCCACTCGATGGTGGCAGTCATGTTTGCCCAGTTCCTTCGGCCGGACCGGGCGTTGGTTCCACAGGTGGCAGTGCTGACCGGAGCTTTCCTGCTGGTAGGGATCGTTTGCCATTTTCCCTGGATATATGGCGGGCGGGTGATTCTCGGGCGATTCACATCAGACCACTCCCTGCGAATACAGGGCCTTGTTTTCGGTGGTTTGATGGTGGCGGTGGCGATCTACATGGTCTTGGGTTGAGTCCCGCTTGGCCCTTCTCTCACCGTCTCTCTGGCACGAGTGGCAGAGCCCGCGTCCGCAGGATCACTCCGGCACCGGCAGCGCCAGGCTCTCCTTCACCTCTTCCATGACGATATAGCTCTTCGACTCACGCACGTGCGGCAGCTTGAGCAGGATGTCGCCGAGCAGCTTGCGGTAGCTGGCCATCTCGTTGATGCGCGCCTTCACCAGGTAGTCGAAGTCGCCGGAGACCAGGTGGCATTCCAGCACGTGCGGCAGCTTGAGCACCGCACGGCGGAATTCCTCGAAGGTGTCGCCGGACTTGTAGTCCAGGCTGATTTCGACGAACACCAGCAGGTTGGCCTTGAGGTGCTGCGGGTTGAGGCGGGCGTGGTAGCCCATGATGATGCCTTCGCGTTCCAGGCGGCGTACGCGCTCGGTACAGGGCGTGGTCGACAGCCCCACGCGCTCGCCCAGCTCGGTGAAGCTGATGCGCCCGTCCTCCTGCAGGATGCGCAGGATGTTGCGGTCGATCTTGTCCAGTTCCCGACGGCTTTGATGCTGGGTTCTCATGGGGAATCCGCCTCTGTAAAACGACTTTTTGCCAAGAATTCTCGCCAAATATAGCTGTGTATATGGTGAAAAGCACTGCACGGCTCTTCCTATACTGCGCCCATCTACAACAATGGCCTGTAACGCACGCGCTCTGGGCGCGGCGGGGAGAAAAACATGCGTGTTCTGGTTCTCGGCAGCGGTGTGATTGGTACCGCCAGTGCTTACTACCTCGCTCGTCAGGGCTTCGAGGTGGTGGTTGTCGACCGTCAGAATGGCCCGGCGCTGGAAACCAGCTTCGCCAACGCTGGCCAGGTTTCTCCCGGATATGCCTCGCCCTGGGCCGCGCCGGGCGTGCCGCTGAAAGCCATCAAGTGGCTGCTGCAGAAGCACGCACCGCTGGCGATCAAGGCCACCGGTGACATCGACCAGTACCTGTGGATGGCGCAGATGCTGCGCAACTGCACTGCCAGCCGCTATGCGATCAACAAGGAGCGCATGGTGCGTCTGTCCGAGTACAGCCGCGATTGCCTCGACGAGTTGCGCGCCGAAACCGGCATCGTCTATGAAGGCCGCCAGCTCGGCACCACTCAGCTGTTCCGTACCCAGGCTCAGGTCGACGCTGCCGCCAAGGACATCGCCGTGCTGGAAGCCTCTGGCGTGCCGTTCGAACTGCTCGACCGCGACGGCATCGCCCGCGTCGAGCCGGCCCTGGCTGGCGTCAAGCACAAGCTGGCCGGTGCCCTGCGCCTGCCCAACGACCAGACCGGCGACTGCCAGATGTTCACCACCAGGCTGGCGGACATGGCCAAGGCACTGGGCGTCGAGTTCCGTTTCGGTCAGAACATCCAGCGCCTGGACGCCGTAGGCGACCGCATCAATGGCGTGTGGATCGACGGCAAACTGGAAACCGCTGACCGCTACGTGCTCGCCCTCGGTAGCTACAGTCCGCAGCTGCTCAAGCCGCTGGGTGTGCGTGCGCCGGTCTACCCGCTCAAGGGCTATTCGCTCACCGTACCGATCACCAACCCTGACATGGCGCCGACCTCGACCATTCTCGACGAGACTTACAAAGTCGCCATCACCCGTTTCGATGGCCGCATCCGTGTCGGTGGCATGGCCGAGATCGCTGGTTTCGACCTGTCGCTCAATCCGCGTCGTCGCGAAACCCTGGAGATGATCACCGCCGATCTCTACCCGCAAGGCGGTGATCTGCAGCACGCCGATTTCTGGACCGGTCTGCGTCCGGCCACGCCTGATGGCACGCCGATCGTGGGCGGCACCGCCTTCCGTAACCTGTTCCTCAACACCGGTCACGGCACCTTGGGCTGGACCATGGCGTGCGGCTCCGGTCGTCTGCTCGCCGACCTGATGGCCAACAAGCGTCCGCAGATCAGCGCTGATGGTCTGGATATCTCGCGTTACTCGCGCAAGGCGCGTGAAGTGCAGGGTGCACCGCAGCCGCTGCGCACCTGATAGCCTTCGCGCTTTCGCAACTCAAGGAGCTTTACCCTTATGTCGATTCAGCGCCTGCATGTGGCCAAACGCTACAGCGAAGTGGTGATCCACAACGGCACGATTTACCTCGCCGGCCAGTTGGCTGACGACTTCGCCGGTGACATCCGCGAGCAGACCCGCCAGACCCTGGCCAACATCGACAAGATGCTGGCCGAGGGCGGCAGCGACAAGAGCAAGATCCTCTCGCTGACCATCTTCCTCAAGGACATGGCCGACTACGACGGGCTCAACGCCGAGTACGACGCCTGGGTCGCCGACGGCAATGCGCCGGCCCGCGCCTGCGTCGAAGCGAAGATGTACAAGCCCGAAGTGCTGGTGGAAATGTGTGTGGTGGCTGCCGTCTGAGGTGGTCACAGCTTTTTGTTGCCTGCCATCCATGGCGGCAACCCTCCGGGCCGTCGCAAGCGACGTCAAAAAATTCTCCCGGAATTTTTTTGTGTTGGCTTTTCACCCGGCTCCCCCGCCGGGTTTTTTTTGAATGGCGACTTGTCGGTATGGCTTCGGATTTCATTCGGGCTACGAAAAACCGTCGCCTCAGCGAATGATTGAGAGATAAACGAACATGCGTCCTGCCCGTGCCCTGATCGACCTCGATGCCCTGCGTCATAACTACCGCCTGGCCCGTGAACTGAGCGGTGCCCGTGCCCTCGCCGTGGTCAAGGCCGATGCATACGGGCATGGCTCGGTGCGCTGTGCGCAGGCACTCGAAGCCGAGGCTGACGGCTTTGCTGTGGCCTGCATCGAAGAAGCGCTGGTGCTGCGCGAGGCAGGGATTGTCGCGCCGATCCTGTTGCTCGAAGGCTTCTTCGAAGCAGACGAGCTGGCGCTGATCGACCAGCATGATCTGTGGTGCGTGATTCATGCGCAGTGGCAGATCGAGGCCATCGAGCAGGCCCAACTGAGCAGGCCGCTGACCGTCTGGCTCAAACTCGACAGCGGCATGCACCGTGTCGGTCTGCATCCGGCCGACTACCAGGCCGCCTATCGTCGCCTGCTGGCCAGCGGCAAGGTCGGCAAGATCGTGCTGATGAGCCACTTCGCCCGTGCCGACGAGCCCGAGTGCGAGCGTACAGCCGAGCAACTGGCGGTGTTCCAGCAGGCTCGCGACGGTCTCAGCGCCGAGGTCAGCCTGCGCAACTCGCCGGCCGTGCTCGGCTGGCCCCAGGTGCCCAGTGACTGGGTGCGCCCCGGCATCATGCTGTACGGCGCCACGCCGTTCGAGCAGGCCCAGCAGCAGGCCGCGCGCTTGCAGCCGGTAATGACCCTGGAATCTAAGGTCATCAGCGTGCGTGAACTGCCGGCCGGCGAGCCGGTGGGGTATGGCGCGCGCTTCGTGGCCGAGCGGCCGACCCGCGTCGGCGTCGTCGCCATGGGCTATGCCGACGGCTATCCGCGGCATGCGCCGACCGGTACGCCGGTGACGGTGGACGGTCAATTGACCCGGCTGATCGGCCGCGTGTCGATGGACATGCTGACCGTGGACCTGACCGATCTGCCGCAGGCCGGCCTCGGCAGCCGTGTCGAACTATGGGGCAAGCAGGTGCTGGCCAGCGACGTGGCCATGGCTGCGGGCAGCATTCCCTACCAGATTTTCTGCAATCTGCGGCGAGTGCCGTTGCTCTATCTCGGGGGCTGAAACCCGTTAAAAGACTGCTGCGCGTCGGTCCTGCTGCGTTTAAAAAAGGCTGGTTCGCCAGCCCGGTGCATTGCTCATGTACAGTTCGTACAGTCGAGCGCGACTCCGACCGATCCTCTCCTATGTGATTCGCCGGCGCCCTCCCTTCGGGCCAGCCTTCGGCTGTTGCTCCCGTGGGGCATCGCGCCTTGCATGGCTCTAGCTCGGGGCCTTCTGGCGGGTTCTGTGGAAGGGTGTAAGCGAAGGGTGAACGCAAGTGTTGTAAATTCCGAACGCTATGCCATGATACGGACACTTTCTTGTCTCTTGTCCCAAGGGGGATTCCAGCATTGGACGTCGGCGTTCGACTGCAATCGATTCGTAAGCTCAAAGGCCTATCCCAGCGTGAACTCGCCAAGCGGGCGGGCGTCACCAACAGCACCATTTCCATGATCGAGAAGAACAGCGTCAGCCCCTCGATCAGTTCGCTGAAAAAGGTGCTCGGCGGCATTCCCATGTCGCTGGTGGAATTCTTCTCGCTCGACATGGAGCAGGAGAACCAGACCCAGGTGGTCTATCGTGCCGCCGAACTGACCGATATCTGCAGTGGCGCCATCACCATGAAGCTGATTGGCAAGGCCCACCCGAGTCGCGCCATTTCCTTCCTCGACGAAACCTACCCGGCCGGCACCGACACCGGTGACGAAATGTACGCCCACGAAGGCGAAGAGGCTGGCATGCTGGTCGAGGGCAAGCTGGAGCTGACCGTTGGCAACGAGGTGTTCATCCTCGAGCCGGGCGACAGCTATTACTTCGAAAGCAGCAAGCCGCATCGCTTCCGCAATCCGTTCGATGTACCGGCGCGTTTGATCAGTGCCACCACGCCAGCGAACTTCTGATCAATAACCCTGCGACAATATGGGTTGTTTCGGCCAGGCCCGCTTGCCGTTATACTGTCGCCCGCTCGCGAAACCGTGGCCGCGGGCGTGACTAGCCACGAAGAGGGTGTACCGTGAATCTGATGAAGAAAATGCTGGCAGTACCGGCTGCCGTATTGGCCCTGTGGGCAGTGACTGCTCAGGCCACGACTGATGAAGCCATCGCCGAGCGTCTCAAGCCTGTAGGCGACGTGTGCATCATGGGCGAAGAGTGCAAGGGCGTCGAAACCGTCGCCGCATCCGCCGGTGGTGGTGCACGTACCGCTGACGATATCATCGCCAAGCATTGCAATGCCTGTCACGCCACCGGTGTGCTGAATGCGCCGAAAATTGGCGACACCGCTGCCTGGAAAGAGCGTGCCGACCACCAGGGTGGTCTCGACGGCATCCTGGCCAAGGCCATCTCCGGCATCAACGCCATGCCGCCGAAAGGCACCTGCGCTGATTGCTCGGACGACGAACTGCGCGAAGCGATCAAGAAGATGTCCGGTCTGTAAGACCCGTCTCTTCCCTGAAAAACCGCCCTCCGGGCGGTTTTTTCGTTTCTGCCAGCGGCACGCAACCATGCCGGCGGCCATATAGTCCAAACTCCATTCGTCATGGATGTCGCGAGGAGCGTCAGATGCCGCATACCTGTACCCTCGAACAAGCCGTCGACCGCGTATTGAGCGAGATCGCCGGGCCGATTCATTTGGGTTTACCGCTCGGTCTGGGCAAGCCCAATCGCTGGGTCAACGCGCTGTATGCACGGGTGCGGGAGATGCCCGAGCGACAACTGACCATCTACACCGCGCTGTGCCTGGCGCGTCCGCGTGCCGCCCAGGACTTGCAGCGACGCTTTCTCGAACCTTTCGTTGATCGGGTCTACGGCAATTATCCCGAGCTGGATTTTCTCGCCGACTTGCACGGTGGCAAGCTGCCGGCCAACGTGCGCGTCGAGCAGTTCTTCTTCCAGCCGGGCAGCCTGCTCGACTGCGAGCCGGCGCAGCAGGACTACATCAGCAGCAACTACAGCCATGTCGCCCGTGACCTCAATGCCAAGGGCCTGAATCTGGTCGCCCAGCTGGTGGCCGTCGACGCCGCGCAGCCCGAGCATTTCAGCCTGAGCTGCAACCCGGACGTCACCCTCGATCTGCTGCCACTGCTGGACAAGCGCCGCAAGGCTGGCGAGACCGTGCTCAGCGTCGCTCAGATCCACAGCGACCTGCCCTACATGGCTGGTGATGCCCAGGTGCCGCGCGATACCTTCGATATCCATATCGACGAGGACGAACGCACCACGCTGTTCTCCACACCGAACATGCCGGTGACCCTGCAGGATCATTGCATCGGCCTGTTCGCCAGCACCCTGGTGCGCGATGGTGGCACCCTGCAGATCGGCATCGGTGCGATGGGTGATGCCCTGACTGCTGCAATGATCGCCAGGCAGGACGACAATGCCCGTTACCGCGCGCTGTTGCAGGCGCTGCGTGCCGATGAGTGGGCGGGTGAAATCGCCGCCCATGGCGGTCTCAAGCCGCTCGATCATGGCCTCTATGGCTGCAGCGAAATGTTCGTCAACGGCTTGCTGGCACTGGCCGAGGCTGGTCTGCTGCGGCGTCGGGTCTACCCGGATCTGCGCCTGCAGCGTCTGGCGTTTAGTGGTGCGTTGGATGAACAAGGTCGCCCGCATAGCGTTCAGGCACTGGTCGACGCGGGGCTGCCGACGAAGTTGCAGCCGAGCGATCTGGCCTGGCTGCGCGATAGCGGTCTGCTGCAGGGCGATATGCAACTGGAGGAGGGCGAGTTGCGGTGGCTTGACGGTAGCCGCGTCGCAGCGGATCTCGGTGATCCCCGGACCCAGGCCCGCCTGCAATCCTGTCTCGGCAGCGCGCAGGGCGGCGTGGTGCTGCATGGCGGTTTCTTCCTTGGCCCGGAAAGCTTCTACCGGCGTCTGCGTGAGCTGGATGACGGCGAACGGCAACGCTTTGCCATGACCGGCATCCGCTACATCAACGAGCTGTACGGCCAAGAGGAACTCAAGCGTCTGCAGCGCCGTGATGCACGCTTCATCAATACGGCTTTCACCATGACCCTGCTCGGCGCGGGTGTGGCCGATCAACTGGAGGACGGCCGGGTACTCAGCGGCGTGGGCGGGCAATACAACTTCGTCGCCCAGGCCCATGCGCTGGAGGATGCGCGCTCGATCCTGCTGCTGCGCAGCTGGCGCGAGTCAGGCGGTGAGGTGAATTCGAACATTGTCTGGGACTATGGCCACGCCACCATCCCCCGGCACCTGCGCGATATCGTGGTGACCGAATACGGCATCGCCGATCTACGCGGCAAGACCGACGCGCAGGTGATCGAGGCGCTGCTCAAGATCAGCGATTCACGCTTCCAGAACGGGTTGATCGAGCAGGCCCTGCAGGCCGGTAAGCTGCCGACGGATTTCCGTCTCGATGAGCGCTTCGGCAACAACCTGCCCGAGCGCCTGCAAGCGCTGCGCACTGAGCATTCGTCGCTGTTCGCCGAATATCCGCTAGGCAGCGACTTCAGCAAGGTGGAGCAGGATCTGCTGCGGGCGCTGAGCTGGCTCAAGAGCAAGCTGCGCCTGACCGAGGTGCTGGAGCTGGGCAAGGCCACGCTCGATGCGCCGGAGCCGGCCGCCTATACCGAACATCTGCGGCGCATGAGCCTGGAGGCGCCGGACGGGATGCGTGAAGCCCTCTGCCAGCGCTTGCTGCTGGCGGGGCTGCAAGCCACTCGCGGGGCTTAATCGAGGAAGCGCACCTGGCCGTTTTCCAGCGCGGCAACACGGGCCAGCGACTCGACGCGGTAGCCTTCGCTCTCCAGCAGGTTGCGGCCGTCCTGGAAGGACTTCTCGATGACGATGCCGATACCGGCGATCTGAGCGCCGGCCTGCTGAATCAGGTCGATCAGCGCCTTGGCGGCGTGGCCGTTGGCGAGGAAGTCGTCGATCACCAGCACGCGGTCCGCGGCGGTCAGGTGACGGGCGGAAATGGCGATGGTGCTTTCGGTCTGCTTGGTGAAGGAGAACACCTTGGAGATCAGCAGGTCGTCCTTGAGCGTCAGCGACTGGAACTTGCGCGCGAAAATCACCGGAATGCCCAGCTCCAGGCCCGCCATCACTGCCGGGGCGATGCCCGAGGCCTCGATGGTGACGATCTTGGTGATGCCCTGGCCGGCGAAACGCTGGGCGAACTCGTGGCCGATCTCCTGCATCAGGCGCGGATCGATCTGGTGGTTGAGAAAGGCGTCCACCTTGAGTACATGCTCGGACAGCACGATGCCTTCGCTGCGAATCTTCTGTTTCAACGACTCCACGGTCGATCCTCTGGTTGAGCAGAAAAGCTGCGGATTTTCGCTCAAAACACCCTGCATTGTGTAGTGAAACTGCAGCCTGCCCGACAGTCGTAGCCAATTGACCGGTTAGACAGGTTGTTGGCCGCGGCCAGCTGTGGCCAGGATGCAATCCGGGGGCGTGCTCCGCTCAGGCGCTTTTGGTCAGGCGGCGCAGGATGTCCCTGGGGATTCCACGCGTATCCAGCGGCAGCTTGTCCGGTGCGGGTTCCAGACCCAGCTCGTGGAGCCAGTTGAGCGTGTACTCGCGCAGTTGCTTGAGCTCGTAGGCCTGCCACTGTTCGCGAATCACCGCAAAGGCCTCGATTTCGTAGTCGAATGCACGCAGCGGCCTGCGCCCGGTCAGCGCGGCACTGAGCAGAGGGTGGGCGTGCAGGTCGTCGAGGGTGAACAGGAAGGACTCACGCATGGCCACTCGCTGTGGAATGTCGAGGTTGGGTATCTGGCTGTAGCGCTCGGGATCGAGTTCGATTTGCTGGCGCTCGTCGCTGTAGTGATCTTCCGCAGGCAGGGTCAGGACGGTACCGCTTTCCAGATCCAGCCAGTGTTCCTGCTGTTCACGGCCATTGATCAGCTGAATCAGGGCATCGATGTCGAGCGTGAATGTGCGCATGGTTCCAGCCCCTGTGTCTGAGCGGTATCTTCTTTCTGACTGGCAAATATGGCGACGGTGCCAGTGGCATTGAAGTGGTGGGCTGAAGCGGATCGCCGCCCGGCCCACCCTACACCGCTGAAGAGGATCGCCAGACAGCAAGGCCTGGTTTTCAGCGCTTGAGCAGCGCCCGCATATTGGCCAGGGCGTCGTTGCCGCGTGCCGCCTTGACCTCCACCGGCGCCTCTTCCAGCCCTTCCCACACCAGGTCTTCCGGCGGTAGCTCGTCGAGGAAGCGGCTCGGCGAGCAGTCGATCACCTCGCCATACTGCTTGCGCTTGGCGGCGAAGGTCAGCGCCAGGTTGCGCTTGGCGCGGGTGATGCCGACGTAGGCCAGGCGCCGCTCCTCCTCGATGGTGTCAGCCTCGATGCTGGAACGGTGAGGGAGAATCTCTTCCTCGAAACCGATGATGTATACCGACGGAAACTCCAGACCCTTGGAGGCGTGCATGGTCATCATCTGCACGCCCTCGGCGCCTTCTTCCTCTTCCTGCTGGCGTTCTAGCATGTCGCGCAGCACCAGTTTGCCGATGGCGTCTTCGATGGTCATGTCTCCGTCTTCATCGCGCTCCAGCGTGCTCTTCAATGCGTCGACGAGGAACCAGACGTTGCCCATGCGCGCGTCGGCCACCTTGTCGCTGGAGGCGTTCTGCCGCAGCCAGTTCTCGTAGTCGATGTCCATGACCATGCTGCGGATAGCGGCGATCGGATCGTTCTGCGCGCATTCCTGGCGTACCCGGTCCATCCAGCGGGTGAAGCGCTGCAGGCGCTCGGTGAAGCGCGCGTCGAGATGCTCGCCGAGGCCGATCTCGCCAGCGGCCGCGTACATGCTGATCTTGCGCTCGTTGGCGTAGTTGCCGAGTTTTTCCAGAGTGGCGGAGCCGATCTCCCGGCGCGGCACGTTGATCACCCGCAGGAAGGCGTTGTCATCGTCCGGGTTGACCAGCAGGCGGAAGTAGCTCATCAGGTCCTTCACCTCCTGGCGGGCGAAGAAGCTGGTGCCGCCAGACAGGCGATAGGGAATCTGGTGGTGCTGCAGTTTCAGCTCCATCAGCTTGGCCTGGTAGTTGCCGCGATAGAGGATGGCGAAGTCGCTGTAGGGGCGCTGGGTGCGCAGGTGTTCGGTGAGGATTTCCAGCGCCACCCGTTCGCACTCGGCGTCTTCGTTGCGGGTGCGAATCACGCGAATCTCGTCGCCCATGCCCATCTCCGACCACAGCTGCTTCTCGAAGGCGTGGGGGTTGTTGGCGATGAGGGTGTTGGCGCACTTGAGAATGCGGCTGGTGGAGCGGTAGTTCTGCTCCAGCATCACTACCTTCAGCGAGGGATAATCCTCTTTGAGCAGCATCAGGTTTTCCGGCCGTGCGCCGCGCCAGGCGTAGATCGACTGGTCGTCGTCGCCGACCACGGTGATCTGGTTGCGCATGCCCACCAGCAGTTTCACCAGCAGGTACTGGCTGGAGTTGGTGTCCTGGTATTCGTCGACCAGCAGGTAGCGGATGCGGTTCTGCCATTTCTCCAGGATGTCGGCGTGCTCCTGAAAGAGTTTGACCGGCAGCAGGATCAGGTCGTTGAAGTCCACTGCGTTGTAGGCCTTGAGCGTGCGCTGGTAGTGCAGGTAGACGATGGCGGCAGTCTGTTCCTTGGGATTGCGCGCCTTGGCCAGGGCTTCGTCGGGCAGGATCAGGTCGTTCTTCCAGCTGTCGATGAGATTCTTCACCTCGTCGGCACCGTCGTCGCCGGAATACTCCTTCTGCATGATGTCGCTGAGCAGCGCCTTGATGTCGCCGTCGTCGAAGATCGAGAAGCCGGGCTTGTAGCCCAGGCGCGCGTATTCCTTGCGGATGATGTTCATACCCAGATTGTGGAAGGTGGACACGGTCAGGCCGCGCGCCTCGCTGCCCTTGAGCAGGGTGCCGACGCGCTCCTTCATCTCGCGCGCGGCCTTGTTGGTGAAGGTCATGGCGACGATGTGCTGGGCGCGGATGCCGCAGTTCTGCACCAGGTGGGCGATCTTGCGCGTGATCACGCTGGTCTTGCCGGAACCTGCACCGGCGAGCACCAGAAGCGGGCCGCCGACGTAGTTCACGGCCTCTTGTTGCCGGGGGTTCAGTCGGGACATGGGGTCGTTCGCAGAAAAAGGGCCGCGCATTTTAACAGGCCTGGCGACTTCTGCCGCGACCGTCTGGAACTGTGGCCTAGCGCACGAAATTGCATAGCCATGCACTTGGTTAATCACTTTATTCCAGTACTCTGGTTCCACTTGTCGGTTTACTGGCTATACCTCAGGATGTGCACCACCTTTCGCACGGATGTGATTGATTAGACGCCGATTACGGCGCGTTCAGGCGATGCGATTCGCCATCATTCTTGCGGTCATTGGGGGAGGTTGCTTGTCCACGCTCGTCGAACCCTTGCGGTTGGTTCTGTTGGCTGAAACGCCGGACTGGGCCGAATTGTTGCGCGAGCAGTTGAGCGCCCTGGGCAGCCCATCCCCGCTGATTACCGCGCCGTCCTGGGAGGCGGCCAGCAATCTGTTCGATGATCACGCCAGTGGTCTGTTGCTGAGTACCCCGGATCGCCTTCCCGAACCCCGTCAGTGCCCTTTGCCCATCGTCCTGCTGCTCGACGAGGAACCCGTCGAAGAGCCTGCCGGTGTCAGCGACTGGCTGGTGCGCGGCAGCCTCAACCTTGACGTGCTGCGCCGTTGCCTGCGCTACGTGCGCGAACAGGGCAACCTCAAGCACACCCTGCAGCGCCTGGCCGAACAGGACCCGTTGACCGGCATCGCCAATCGCCAGGGCTTCCAGACCCTGCTCGCCGCGCGCCTGGCCGAGTGTGGCGGTCGTGGCCTGGTGCTGGGGCATCTCGATCTGGACAACTTCCGTCATGCCAACGATGCCCTCGGCTACCAAGCCGGAGACCGCCTGATTCTGCAGGTGGTGGCGCGGCTCAAGGGGCTGCTGCAGCCGTGCGATCAGCTCGCGCGTCTGGGCAGCGACGAATTCGCTCTGTTGCTCGACGCACGCCGCGATCCGCAGCGCGTGGAGCGCCTCGCCGAGCGTGTCACCGAGGTATTGGGCGAGCCTTACTGGGTGGACGGTGAGAGTCTGCTGATCGGCTGCAGCCTTGGCCTGGCGCATGCCCGCACGGGCGAGGGCGCCGATCCGCTGCTGTGGCACGCGCATATCGCCATGCAGCAGGCCAAGAATCAGCAAGGCTGCGTGTTTCATGTCTATGACGAACGCCTGAACCGCAGCGCACGCAGCCAGGCCGATCTGGAAAGCGAGCTGCGCCGTGCGCTACGCCGCGACGAACTGGAGCTGCATTACCAGCCCCGTCTGTGCCTGAAGAGCGGGCGCATCGTCGGCCTGGAGGCCTTGGTGCGCTGGCAGCACAGCGAGCGTGGGCTGCTCTCGCCCAATGAATTCGTACCGTTGGCCGAAGAAACCGGGCTGATCGTGCCGCTCGGCTACTGGGTCATCTCCCGTGCTCTGCGCGATATGCAGTGGCTGCGTGGGCGCGGCTTGCCGGCATTGCACATGGCGGTCAACCTGTCATTCCGCCAGTTTCAGGACAGCCAGTTGCTGTCGACCCTCAGCCGCCTGATCGAAGAACGTGGCGTCGATGCGCAGTGGCTGGAGTTCGAGTTGACCGAAACTGCGGTGATGCGCCGCAGCGATCAGGTGCAGCAGACCATGCTGGAGCTTGGGCGGCTCGGCGTGCGTTTCTCGCTGGACGACTTCGGCACCGGCTTTTCGTCTTTCGTCCATCTCAACAACCTGCCGATCACCCTGTTGAAGATCGACAAGAGCTTTGTCGGTGGTATGGGCGAGCGTGCCGAGAACCGCCAATTGGTGCGGGCGATGATCAATCTGGCGCACAACCTCAATCTCGAGGTAGTGGCCGAAGGGGTGGAGAACATCGAGCAGCTCGACATGCTGCGCCAGTTTGGCTGTGATCAGGTACAGGGTTACCTCATCAGCAAGGCCATACCTCTGGCGGAGCTGGCACGCTTTCTGGTGTTCGGCCTGCGCCAGCCGCTGCTCGGCGGCGGCTGATCCTGGCCCGGATGCAAGCCGGGGAAAATGCGGTACACGATGCCGGCTTGCATCCGGGCTACGACAGGCAGGTCTCGCCTCCCACCGCAGGTGGTCGCTGCAGGCGCGCAGTCTTCCATTGGAAGCCCAGCACCAGGCCGCTTGCCGTTACCGCCAGGCCGGCAGCCAGACCCCACCAGACGCCTTGTGCACCCCAGCCAAGGGCGAAGGCGAACAGCCAGACCAGCGGTGCGCCCACGCACCAGTAACCGGTGAGGCCGATCAGCAGGGTGGTGCGGCCGTCGTTCAGCCCGCGGATCGCGCCCATGGCGATGCTCTGCAAACCATCGAACAGCTCGAACCAGGCGGCGATCGCCAGCAGGCTGACCGCGAGGGTGACGATATCGGCGAAAGCCGGATCGTGACGGTCGAGGAACAGGCCGATGATCCACTCCGGTAGCAGCCAGAACAGCAGGGCGAACAGCAGCATCAACGCCGCTCCCAGGGCCATGCCCAGATGGCCGCTGAGGCGCGACAGGTGCAGGTGCCCGGCACCGTAGTGCAGGCCGACGCGGAAGGTCACCGCATAGGACAGCCCTTGCGGCACGATGAACGCCAGCGCCACCGTCTGCATGGCGATCTGATGTGCCGCCAGTTGCACACTGCCAAGCGCGCCCATGCATAGGGTGGCGAAGGTGAACAGCCCCTGCTCGGCGGCGTAGGTGCCACCAATGGGCAGGCCCAGGCGCAGCAGTGCGCGTATTTCCGCCCGTTGTGGGCGGCCCATGCCGCTGCGCAGTTTGTAGCGGTGATAGGTCGGCGAGAGCAGGATGTACAGCGCCAATGCCAGGGCCATGGCGCTGCTGACCAGCGCAGTGGTCATGCCGATGCCACTCAGGCCCAGGTTGGGCAGGCCGAACCAGCCTTTGATCAGCGCGTAGTTGATGACGAAATTGGCAGCGGTACCGGCGATGCTGATGGCCATCACCGGGCCGGGATGACCAATGGCACTGGTGAAGCCGCGCAGCGCCATGAAGCACAGGTAGCCAGGCAGGGCCAGCGATAGCGGGCGCAGGAAATCCATGGCCTGGCTGGCCGCGCCTGGGTCCTGACCCAGATGCGGCAGCAGCGGGCCCAGGCCGTTGAGACACAGCGCGCTGACGATACCCAACAGCATGGCCAGCCACAGGCCGTTCCGGATCAGGCGCGTGATACCTGCCCGATCGCCCGCACCATGGCGAATGGCGATCAGGCTGCCCACCGCGGCGATCACCCCGGTGCAGAAGATCGAGAAGATGAAATAGCACGTGGCGCCCAGTGCTCCTCCGGCCAACTGCTGCGGGCCGAGCATGGCCATCATCAGCGTGTCGGTGAAAATCATCAGCGCGTGGGCCAACTGTGCGGAGATCAGCGGGCCCGCCAGGCGCAACAGCGCACCCAACTCGTGACCAAGGGAATTCTTCATGATGAGTAAAACTTCGGCAGGGTAAGCACCCCCAGGCTGTCGGGGGATGAGCAATGACCGCTATTCTGTGGTTCCTTTCGATTGCTCACAAAAGGAAAATAGCCATGCCAGGCATGATTAAGACTCATGGTTCGATGCAGTGACGCGTCGTCTTCCTCCGCTTTACGCCCTGCGCGCCTTCGAGGCAGCAGCCCGGCATGCCTCCTTTACCCGCGCCGCCGAAGAGCTGGCGATCACGCAGAGCGCGGTGAGTCGGCATATCCGTACACTCGAGGACTACTTCGCCTGCCGTCTGTTCGAGCGCCGTGGCCGTAGCCTGCACCTGACTGATCCGGCCCGTGCCCTGCTACCGGGGCTGAGCGAGGGCTTCGATGCGCTGGAGCGCGCCAGCGCTGTCTTGCACGCCGACGACGAGGTGCTGCGCCTGAAGGCACCGTCGACCCTGACCATGCGCTGGCTGTTGGCGCGCCTGTCGCACTTTCGTCTGGCCAACCCGGACAGCGAAGTACAGCTCACCAGCGCCTGGATGGATGTGGACAAGGTCGACTTCCGCCATGAGCCCTTCGACTGCGCCGTGCTGCTGTCCGATGGCCAATTTCCAGATGAGTGGGAGAGCGTCCTGCTATTCGAGGAGTGGCTGATTCCGGTGTGCGCTGCCGGCGATTCTGAGGCCGGCCCCTGGTCACTGGCGCGGCTGCGTGCAGCTGAGCAACTGCACCCGACGCCGGATCGTCGCGACTGGCGGCGATGGTTGCAGGCTACAGGCCTGGGTGAGCATGTGCCGCTGAAGGCCGGACAGCTGTTCGACATGCTCGAACTGGGCATCGTTGCGGCGGCACGCGGCTATGGCGTGTCCATTGGGGACCTGCTGATGGTGGCCGAGGATGTGAACGCCGGTCGGCTCGGTGTGCCCTGGCCGACGGCGGTATTCAGTGGTGAAAGCTACTACCTGGTGTGGCCGCGTGGACATCGTGCGCAGACACGTCTGCGGCGTTTGCGTGACTACTTGCTGGCAGAGGTCGCCGCGCTGGCACTGCCCGAGGTTGAACGTTTGCGCTGAACGATCATGGCCAGCGCTCAGGGCTCTGACTGCCATCAAAGACCGGGCAGGTCGACTGTAGTGTGGCTAGGCTGCTCTCTGCAGGCATGAGTGCCATCATCTATTGAATGATCGATAAAACCTATCGACCATCGCTCTGTAACGCTATTTTGATAATAAATGACGACCGTATGGCGCTTTGATATTGACCGAGCTGAACGCTCAAGTATCCTCGCGCCTTTTCGCCGAGTCATATGACGACTGGGTGGTGCCGAAATTGTCTGAGTCATCTGCCCATATGCTCATGGGCGTACACCTGGAGCCCTCATGAATCCTCCTCGCTCTCGTATAGCCCTGCAACTGGCTGCCATGCTGGCTTTGGTGCTGGTGCTGCTGATCAGCGTCAGCACTCTGTTTGCCCTGCGTTCACTCAACGAGGCCAATCTGGTCACTCGCGAAAAGCACCTGGGCAGCGAGGCGGGGCTGCTGGCCGACCAGCTCGAAACCTTCCATGGCAGCCTGCGTGATAGTACGCAGCGCCTGGCCGGACTCTTCGAGCAGCGCTTCAGCAGTGGCTTGCAGGTGCGCAACGACGAGCGTGTCACGGTCGGTAGCCTGCAGACCCCGGCCCTGTATCTGGGCGCGACTCGACTCAACAACGACTTCAGTGAAGTTGACGACTTCACTCGTATGACCGCAGGCGTTGCCACGGTTTTCGTCCGCGACGGTGAAGAGTTCGTGCGCATCACCACCTCGCTGACCAAGCAGGACGGAAGCCGCGCGCTGGGCACCGTCCTCGATCATCAGCATCCGGCCTATCAGCGACTGCTGGCGGGGCAGAACTATGTTGGTCGTGCGCTGCTGTTCGATCGCTACTACATGACTCAGTACACCCCTGTGCGTGACACCGGCGGGCGGGTGATAGCGGTGCTGTTCGTCGGTTTTGATTACACCGATGCGCAGAACCTGCAGATGCGCAACCTCAATGATTTCCGTATTGGTAGCACCGGTTCGCTGGCGCTGCTCGACGAGCAGGGCAAGTGGCTGGTGGCGCCGGCCGGCGCAGCAGCGATGAGCAGCCTGCCCGAATCGCTCAGCACGCTGGTCGCCAACAGCGGCAGAGGCGGTTTCTGGTCCGATGGTCAGGATGAGTTCTACAGCGTCGCCATGCCCTTTGCTGGCGGACCCTGGATGGTGCTGGCGAACATGCCGCGCGAGGAAATTCAGGCCGTCACCTGGCGTGTCGGTACCCAGTTGGCCATCGGCAGCGCACTGACGCTGCTGCTGGCGGTCATTGCCGTGGTCTGGCTGCTGCGACGCAAACTGCGCCCGCTGGGAGACCTGGTACAGCAGGCACAGGCGCTTGGCGCCGGTGATCTTGGCGCGCGTATGGCGCAATCCAGCGATGACGAAATCGGCGAGCTGGCGCGCAGCTTCAACCGCATGGGCGAAGCGCTGGCGAGTATGGTGGCGGGTATTCGCAGCGCTGCCCAGGATGTCAGCGCGCGCTCGCAGGCGATGTCCACGCTGTCGCGCGATGCCTATCAAGGGATCGATCAGCAATCCGGCGAGATCAGCAGCATGGCCGGCGCGGTGGAGGAGTTCAGCGCCACCTCGCAGAACATCGCCGACAACATGCGCAGCACCGAGCGCCTGGCGAGCGACAACGCCCAGCAGACCCGCATCGGGCGCACCTCGATGGATCAGGCTTCCGAAGCGCTGGTGCAGATCGCCGAAGCACTTGAGCAAACCTCCAAGGCGATCAACGGCCTCGGTCAGCGCTCCCAGGAGATCGGCGGTATCGTCAGTGTCATCACCGCGATCGCCGACCAGACCAACCTGCTGGCGCTCAACGCTGCCATCGAAGCAGCGCGGGCCGGCGAGCAGGGGCGTGGTTTTGCCGTCGTCGCCGATGAGGTGCGCAGCTTGGCTGGACGCACCCGCGAGGCGACCAACGAGATTTCCACGATGATCGGCAGCATCCAGAGCGAGACCAGCAGTGCCATCGCCACCATGGAGCAGGGCCGACAGCTGATGCAGGATGGCCTGGAGCGTAACGCCAAGGTGGCGGCGGCACTGGCGCAGATCAGTGAGCAGAGCGCCGAGGCCGGCGAGCAATTCGCCGCCATCACCACCGCTACCAGCGAGCAGAGCAGCACCGCGACCGTACTCAGTGCCAACCTGCAGAGCATCGCCCAGGCCAACGGTGAGCAGCGTGAAGTGGTGGCCAACCTGGCCGATACCGCACGCGAGCTGGATCGCCTTGCCGCTCAGTTGCGTCAGGAGGTCGAGCGCTTCCGCTGATTCATCCTGCGGCGGGGCGATATTGCAGCGCCTCGGCCAGATGCTCCCGGCTGATCTGCTGCTGCTCCGCCAGATCAGCCAGCGTGCGCGCCACCTTGAGCACACGGTGCGCGGCGCGTAGCGACAGGCCGAGACGTTCACAGGCACTTTCCAGCCACTGGCGATCCGCGTCGCTCAGCGCGCAGTGCTGACGCAGGCCGGGCAAGTCGAGAAAGGCATTGGCCACCCCCTGGCGTTGCAGCTGTCGCTCACGAGCCCGTGCTACCTTCGATGCTGCTTGTGCCGTGCTTTCGCCATCTTGCGGCGGGGCCTTCAATATCGTCGTTTCGCGGGCGACCGTCAGGTGCAGGTCGATGCGGTCGAGCAATGGCCCGGACAACTTGGCGCGGTAGCGCTGGATCTGCTCCGGTGTGCAACGACAGCGGTTGCTCGGGTCACCCAGATAGCCGCAAGGGCAGGGGTTCATGGCGGCAACGAGCTGAAAACGCGCAGGAAAACGCACCTTGTCCCGCGCTCGGGCAATGACGATGTGACCGCTTTCCAGCGGTTCACGCAGCACTTCCAGCACTTTTCTATCGAATTCCGGCAGCTCATCGAGGAACAGGATGCCCATATGGGCCAAGGTTATTTCGCCAGGCTGCGGGCGACTGCCACCTCCCACCAATGCCGGCCCGGAGGCGCTGTGGTGTGGCGTGCGAAAGGGGCGCTGCGGCCAGTGCTGCAACGGCAGATGGCTGGCTACTGAATGTATTGCGGCAACCTGCAGTGCCTCGCTCTCGTCCAGCGGCGGCAGCAAACCGGGCAGGCGGCTGGCCAGCAGCGTCTTGCCGGTACCGGGTGGGCCGCTGAGCAGCAAGTTATGTGATCCAGCGGCGGCCACCAGCAATGCACGCTTGGCGGCCAACTGGCCCTGCACTTCGGCCAGATCCGGATAGGGCAGACTCTGCCTGAGCAGACCCTGGGCGGCGTAGGGTTCGAGAGGTGCACTGCCGTTGAGGTGCGCGGCGATCTGCAGCAGATGTTCGACTGCGATTACCTTCAGCCCCGATGCCAGGCTGGCTTCTTCGGCATTGGCCTGTGGCACCAAGAGGGTGCGTCCGGCTGCGCGCGCGGCGAGGGCGGCCGGCAATACGCCCTGCACAGGACGTACCGCACCGGATAGCGCCAGTTCGCCCAGGCATTCGCATTCATCCAGAGAGTGAGCCGGTACCTGGCCGCTGGCCGCGAGAATCCCCAGGGCGATGGCGAGATCGAAGCGGCCGCCATCCTTGGGCAGGTCGGCGGGCGCCAGATTCAAGGTAATGCGTTTACTGGGAAACTCGAAGGCGGCGTTGAGAATGGCGCTGCGTACGCGATCCTTGCTCTCCTTGACCGCAGTTTCCGGCAGCCCCACCAGCGTCAGGGAAGGCAGGCCATTGGCCAGGTGCGCTTCGACGGTGACGGCCGGTGCTTCGACGCCGACCTGGGCGCGGCTGTGGACGATGGCCAGGGACATGATCACTCCTTGATCAGGCCCGCCTGGGCGGCCATTGAAAACGCTCTGCATTGGCGACAAGGGGTTAAACCGTCGTCGCCTGCGTTTTCAACGTTCCGTCGGTTCAGTCGGCGGGCGGGTTCAGCTTGGCTTCCAGTTCGGCGACCTTGGCTTCCAGCGCTTCGAGGCGAGCGCGGGTGCGGGCCAGGACCACCATCTGGCTGTCGAATTCATCACGGCTGACCAGATCGAGCTTGCTGAAACCGCTCTGCAGCAGGGCTTTGAACTGCGCTTCCAGTTCGGCGCGCGGCAGCGGGCTGTCGCCGCTGAAAAGACGCGAGGCGTGGCTACTGAGCGTATCGAGCAAGGCTTTCGGCGGCAGCATGATCAGGTTCCGTAAACAGACGGTCGGCAGTGTAGCACGCAGGTAGGTGCGGGGCGGCTGAGCGGCGACTGCACGATTTTGAGCATCATGGAATGTATCGATGCACCAATTTCGTGCGTGGCGTTTGGCGTGAATGACCGGTCACTGTGGCTGGAAGCTGTTAAAGGCCTGATAGATAGTGCTTTTGCGTGAGCTGGCAAGCTTTCTGCTTAGACCCCAGCGACGCATGCACCGATGCAGTTCTGGTGCTGCAGGCGAAGCGGGGGAGTGTTTCGTCGGGAGCGGTTGGTGGGTATCGACCACGCCAGGCTGGAGCGGTCGGTGCATTACAAAAGCCAGACACTGCGCTTAGACTTGAGTCGGGTTCGCAATTCCTGGGGCAAGTCCACCTTACACGGGAGAAAGTTTCATGAAGCTAGTCACTGCCATCATCAAGCCGTTCAAGCTGGACGACGTGCGCGAGTCGCTGTCGGAGATCGGCGTGCAGGGCATTACCGTCACCGAAGTCAAGGGCTTCGGCCGCCAGAAAGGCCATACCGAGCTGTATCGCGGTGCCGAGTATGTGGTCGATTTCCTGCCCAAGGTGAAGATCGACGTGGCCATCGCTGACGATCAGCTCGATCGCGTGATCGAGGCCATCACCAAGGCTGCCAACACCGGCAAGATCGGCGACGGCAAAATTTTCGTAGTCAACCTGGAACAGGCGATTCGTATCCGTACCGGCGAAACCGATACCGACGCGATCTAACAAGCCTCCGAACCCCACGCCCCAGGAGTATACCCATGACTCTGCGAACTTTCGCAGGGCTAGGAGCCCTTTTGTCCTCGAATTCTGGCTTTACGCTGTTTTCGAGGGCCAAAGCCGGAGCTGGCGATGCCTTCGCCGCTCTGCTGTGCCAGATCCTCTTGAGGTCTTGCGCTTGGCCTAGTGATGGGAATGCCTGGTCGCCTCATGGCGCAGGGGTTCCGGTGATCCAGTACGAGCGTGGCAACGACCTGTAAAGCATGCGGAACGCGTCCTGAGCCAACCTGGACGTTTCAACCGAACAGCGCACAACAAAAGCGCCGGCAAGAGGTGAAAAATGGATAACACAGCATTGACTGCATTGCAGTACGGCTTCGATACCTTCTACTTTCTGATCTGTGGTGCCCTGGTGATGTGGATGGCAGCGGGTTTTGCCATGCTCGAATCCGGCCTGGTGCGTGCCAAGAACACCACCGAGATCCTGACCAAGAACGTGGCGCTCTACGCCGTTGCCAGCGTCATGTACCTGGTGATCGGCTACCACATCATGTACTCCAGCCCGGAAGGCGGCATCCTGCCGAGCCTGGGCTTCCTGATCGGTGACGAAAACAGCGTCGACTCGGTACTTGCCGGTGGTGACGATGCACCTTACTACTCGGCCCGTTCGGACTTCTTCTTCCAGGTGGTGTTCGCCGCGACCTGCATGTCGATCGTTTCCGGTGCCGTTGCCGAGCGCATGAAGCTGTGGGCATTCCTGGCGTTCGCCGTGGTCATGACCGGCTTCATCTACCCGGTTCAGGGCTTCTGGAAATGGGGCTCGGGCTTCCTCAACGAAGCGGGCTTCCTCGACTTCGCAGGTTCCGGCGTGGTTCACATGGCCGGTGCCACCGCTGCTCTGGCGGGTGTCCTGCTGCTCGGTGCACGCAAAGGCAAATACGGCGCCAATGGCCAGGTCAACGCCATCCCGGGTGCCAACCTGCCGCTGGCGACACTCGGCACCTTCATCCTGTGGATGGGCTGGTTCGGCTTCAACGGCGGCTCGCAGCTGAAGATGAGCACTATCGAAGATGCCAACGCCGTCGCCCAGGTGTTCGTCAACACCAACATGGCGGCAGCCGGTGGCCTGATTGCCGCGCTGATCGTTGCCCGCATCCTGTTTGGCAAGGCTGACCTGACCATGGCGCTCAACGGTGCTCTGGCTGGCCTGGTGGCCATCACTGCCGAACCGCTGACTCCGAGCGGCCTGCAGGCGACTCTGATCGGTGGCGTGGGTGGTGTGCTGGTGGTATTCGCCATCCTCGGTCTGGACAAGCTGAAGATCGACGATCCGGTTGGTGCCATCTCCGTGCACGGTGTGGTCGGTATCTGGGGTCTGCTGGCTGTCTGCCTGACCAACAGCGATGCTTCTCTGGGTGCTCAACTGCTGGGTATCGGCAGCATCTTCGCCTGGGTCTTCATCGCCAGCCTGATCGTGTGGAGCATCATCAAGGCGGTGATCGGTCTGCGCGTCAGCGAAGAAGAAGAATACGAAGGCGTCGATATCGCCGAGTGCGGTATGGAGGCCTACCCGGAGTTCACCAACAAGTGATCCTCCGGTAAATCGCAAAGGGCGCCTTCGGGCGCCCTTTGTTTTTTCTGGCAGCACGCTAGAATGCGCGCGCTGGAGCCATCGAGAGTGAGAACGGCATGTGGCAGCAACGCATCATCAGCCTGCGTCCGCGTGAGCGCGGTTTTCATCTGGTGACCGAAGAGGTGCTGGCAGCATTGCCGGAACTGGCGCAGGTACGTGTCGGTCTGTTGCATCTGTGGTTGCAGCACACCTCGGCATCGCTGACGGTAAACGAAAACGCCGACCCTGCGGTACGCCGCGATTTCGAGCGCTTCTTCAATCGTCTGGTGCCGCAGGGTGAGTCGGGCTACGAGCACGATTACGAAGGGCCGGATGATCTGCCGGCGCACTTCAAGGGCAGTCTGCTGGGCTTTCAACTACAGCTGCCGATACAGCAGGGACAGCTGGCGCTTGGGACCTGGCAGGGGATCTACCTCGGTGAGCATCGCGATCATGGCGGTGCTCGGCGAGTGGTGGCGACCTTGCATGGCGAAGCTATTTGAATTTTTTCCGGTCGTGCGGTGCACATCGTGCGACTGGGCTATAACTAACCTGCTTTTCGCAAGTCATGAGGTTGAACATGAGCGACGAAGACCTGGAACAAGACGACCTGGAAGGGGCTGACGAGGACGATGGTGAGGAGCTGGCTGCTGCCGATGACGGCGACAGCGGCGACGATGAAGGCGATGGTGCTGTCGTAGCCAGCGGCAAGAAGAGCAAGGCCAAAGCCGTTGAAGTCGATGAGTTGCCCAGCATCGAAGCCAAGCAGAAGGAGCGTGATGCCCTGGCGCGTGCCATGGAAGAGTTTCTCTCCCGTGGTGGCAAGGTGCAGGAGGTGGAGCCCAACGTGGTCGCCGACCCACCCAAGAAGCCCGACAGCAAATACGGCAGCCGCCCCATCTGAGGACGGCTCGCTGCGAGAACCCGCCCATGTGGCGGGTTTTTTGTTGCCCACCGTATCCATGTAACCGTCCATTCGGGGCTAGTGCGCAAAAGTGCTCTCTACGTAGAGGGTACGGCCAGGCGTAGGGTGCGCCATGCGCACCGATGTCTATCGCATAAAAACCCGTCGTAGCCCGAATCAAATCCGTGGGCATCTCCTGCGGCGAATGGCAGTGGATTTCGGGTGACGAGAAATCCTCTTTCGCCCCGAGGCGGGGCTCCTACGACCAGCTGTAGAGCAGCGTCGGTAGCTCGGCCAGGCTGGCGATCTGCGCGTCCGGCGTGGTTTCGCCTTCCCAGGCTCGTCCTTGCGGGTTGAACCAGATCGCGCGCATGCCGGCGGCCTGAGCGCCGGCAATGTCGTCGCTGGGGTGATCGCCGATGTGCACGGCGCGCTCGGCCGCTACGCCACCTGCGCGGCTGAGCGCTTCACGGAAGGGTTTCGGGTCAGGTTTGCCGATGCCCAGTTCTTCTGCGCACAAGGCGAACTGGAAGTAATCCGACAGGCCCAGGCGACGAATGTCGGCATTGCCATTGGTGATCACGCCGAGCATGAAGCGCTCGGCCAAGGCCTCCAGCGTCGGGTGTACCTCGGTGAACAGTTCGACCTGATGGCGGGCGCTGAGAAAAATCTGGAATCCCGCTTCGGCCAGCGTCTGCGCTTCGCTGTGCGGGTAGCCGGCGTCCTCCAAGGCGTGAAACAGAATGCGCCGGCGCAGCTCGCTGAGGCGATGCTTGAGCATCGGGTCGGCGTCGAGCAGACGGCTGCGTACCGCCCATAGATGCTCGACCGGCACCGCGCCCAGGCGCGGTGCATGCAGGGCCAGCCAATTGCGCAGGGCGGCTTCGGCATCCTGCATCACCGGGGTGACGTCCCACAGGGTGTCGTCGAGGTCGAAGGTGATCAGTTCAATGCTCATTCGGAACCGCCTTTGCGCTTGGCACGTGGATGGGCCTGGTCGTAGACGTTGGCCAGGTGCTGGAAGTCCAGGTGGGTATAGATCTGCGTGGTGGCGATATCGGCGTGACCAAGCAACTCCTGCACCGCGCGCAGATCCTGCGAAGACTCCAGCATATGACTGGCGAAACTATGGCGCAGCATGTGGGGATGCAGGTGTTGGCCCAGCTCGCGCACGCCGGCCTGGCGCACGCGCAGTTGCACGGCGCGAGGCCCCAGGCGACGGCCCTGTTGGCTGATGAATACCGCGCCATCGCTGGGGTTGGCCTGCTTGCGCAGCGCAAGCCACTGCTCCAGCGCCTGTCGCGCCATGCTGCCGACCGGCAGCTCGCGCACCTTGTTGCCCTTGCCGCGTACGCGCACCAGGCCGGCTGGCAGGTCCAGACCGTCGAGATCGAGCCCGACCAGCTCGGACAGGCGCAGCCCGGAGGAATAGAACAGCTCAAGCATGGCCTGATCGCGGCGGGCGATGAAGTCGTCCTCGACTGCGCCGTCGAGCAACTGCGCGCTGCGGTCGGCATCCAGCGTGCGCGGCAGGCGGCGCTCACGCTTCGGAGGGCTCAGGCCGGTCGCCGGATCGTGACGGCACAGGCCTTCACGCAACAGATATTGATACAGGCCGCGGGTGGCCGAGAGCAGGCGGGCCAGGCTGCGGCTTGCCAGGCCCTGCTGATGCAGGCGGGCGACCAGGCGGCGCAGGGTGCGTGTATCCAGCTCGGTCCAGTCGCTCAGGCCCTCCGCTTCGCACAGCGCCACCAGTTTGGCCAGGTCGCGGCGATAGCCATCGAGGGTATGCGGCGATACCTGGCGTTCTCGGCGCAGGTGTTCGAGGTAGGCGTCGAGGTGGGCTTCAAGTGTCACGTGTCGGGTTCCGAACGGGCCGAAGGTGGATGAGCTTCGCGTCATCCACCCTACACGACCTAGCGTACCGAACGCAGCGGTGTGGAGAAGCCGGGCACGACGCGTGCCAGTACTTCGGCGATATAGCCGAGGAACAGGGTGCCGAGCGAACTCTTGTAGTGCTGCGGATCAGCGCTGCCGATGGCGAGAATGCCATGCAGGCCCTGATGATTGAGACTGACCACAGCGGCGGAGCCGACTTGCGCCGCGTCTTCCTTGCCGAAAAGAAATTCCAGCTCGTGCGGGCGCAATACGCCGCAGATGGTCTTGCCGCCGCTGAGCAGGCCGCCAACCTGCTGGTGCGCTTCGGCCGAGCTGACCGAGCGACCGACCGGGAGCTTGTTGTCGCTGAACAGAATCAGGCCGACGAAGGGCACCTGGAATTCATGGCGCAGGCTGTCTTCGACCACGCCGACCACTTCTTCGAGGCTGCCGGCATCGAGCAAGTCGAGCACGAGGCGACGGGTCTTGTCGAACAGGCGGTCGTTGTCGCGCGCCACGTCCATCAGTTGGCCGAGGCGATGGCGCATCTCGATGTTGCGCTCGCGCAGCAGTTTGACCTGGCGTTCGACCAGCGACACGGCGTTGCCGGGCTGGTGCGGAATGCGCAACTCGGGAATCAGTTCTTCGTGGTCGATGAAGAACTCCGGGTGCAGTCGCAAATAGGCCGCGACCGTTTCCGAATCGAGCGGTTTGGGCGAATCCTGCTGGTCGGTCATAGGCGAACCTGTCCTTCGTATACGCGGGCAGCGGGCCCGGTCATCATAACCGGCTGACCTTCGCCTGCCCATTCGATGGACAGTTTGCCGCCTGGCAGTTCCAGTTGCACGGGCGAATCCATCCAGCCCTGGCGAATTGCCGTGACGGCCGCCGCGCAGGCGCCGGTGCCGCAGGCCAGAGTTTCGCCGGCACCACGCTCCCACACGCGCAGGCGTGCACGTTTGCGATCCTGTATCTGCAGGAAGCCGACATTGACCCGCTGCGGGAAGCGCGGATGGTGTTCCAGCTTCGGGCCCAGCTCATGCACGGGTGCGCTGTCGACGTCATCGACGCGCAGCACGGCATGCGGGTTGCCCATAGACAGTGCAGCCAGCTCGACGCTCTGGCCCTCGACATCGACGCGATAGGTCAGCGCCGCCTGCTCGGCCTGGAATGGCACCTGTGCCGGCTCCAGGCGCGGCGCGCCCATGTTGACGCAGACCTGGCCGTCGTTCTGCACGCGCAGCTCGATGATGCCGCTCTTGGTCTCGACGCGAATGACCTTCTTGGTGGTCAGGCGCTTGTCCAGTACGAAGCGGGCGAAGCAGCGCGCGCCGTTGCCGCACTGCTCCACTTCCGAACCGTCGGAATTGAAGATGCGGTAACGGAAGTCGACATCCGGGTGGCTCGGCGGCTCGACGATCAGCAGTTGGTCGAAGCCGACACCGATGTGGCGGTCGCCCCATTGTTTGGCATGTTTGGGTTGCACGTGGGCGTGCTGACTGATCAGGTCGAGGACCATGAAGTCATTGCCCAGGCCGTGCATCTTGGTAAAGCGCAATAGCATGACGTCGCCCTCAGGCCGGCAGCAGGCTTTCGCCGGCATAGAGCTCTTGGACGGTCTCGCGACGACGCACCTCGTAAGCCTGCTCGCCATCTACCAGCACCTCGGCGGCGCGGCCGCGGGTGTTGTAGTTGGAGCTCATGACGAAGCCGTAGGCACCGGCCGAGCGCACGGCAAGCAGATCGCCTTCGGCCAGCACCAGTTGGCGATCCTTGGCCAGGAAGTCACCCGTCTCGCAGATCGGCCCGACCAGATCGTAACTGCGTGCCTCGCCTTCACGCGGCTGCACCGGCGACACCTCCATCCACGCCTGATACAGGGCGGGGCGGATCAGGTCGTTCATCGCCGCATCGACGATGGCGAAGTCCTTGTGCTCAGTGTGCTTGAGGTACTCAACCTGAGTCAGCAGCACGCCGGCGTTGGCGACGATGAAGCGGCCCGGCTCGAATACCAGGCCCAGGTCACGGCCTTGCAGGCGCTTGCGCACGGCGGCGATGTAGTCGCCAGCCAGCGGCGGTTGCTCGTCGCGGTACTGCACGCCGAGGCCGCCGCCGAGATCCAGATGCTTGATGGTGATGCCGCGCGCGGCCAGCTTGTCGATCAGCAGCAACAGGCGATCCAGGGCATCGAGGAAGGGCTCGAGGGTGGTCAGCTGCGAGCCGATATGGCAATCGACGCCGATCACTTCCAGGTTCGGCAGTTCGGCGGCGCGGGCGTAGACCGCTTCCGCCTGCTCGATGTCGATGCCGAACTTGTTTTCCTTGAGGCCGGTGGAAATGTACGGATGGGTACCGGCGTCCACGTCCGGGTTGACGCGCAGCGAGACGGGAGCCTTGACGCCCAGCTCGGCGGCGACCTTCTGCAGGCGCTCCAGTTCGACGCTGGATTCGACGTTGAAACAGTGCACGCCGACTTCCAGCGCGCGGCGCATGTCGTCGCGGCTCTTGCCAACGCCGGAGAAGACGATGCGGCTCGGCTCGCCGCCGGCGGCCAGCACGCGCTCCAGCTCACCGCTGGAAACGATGTCGAAGCCGGCACCGAGGCGCGCCAGCACGTTCAACACACCGATGTTGGAGTTGGCCTTGACTGCGAAGCAGACCAGGTGCGGCATGCCGGCCAGGGCATCGGCATAGGCGCGATACTGCCCCTCGATATGGGCGCGGGAATAGACATAGGTGGGCGTGCCGAAGCGCTGCGCCAGCGCAGACAAGGCAACGCCTTCCGCGAACAGCTCGCCGTCGCGGTAGTTGAAGGCTTCCATGGTGCAGCTCCTGTCAGAGTTCGAAACGGTCTCGGCTGTTGCCGGCGTTGTCGTCGCCCGGCAGGTACAGCGGGCCTTTCTGACCGCAGCCGGCCAGCAGGCAAACGGCGGCGAGGAGCGCGAGGGTCAGTCGCTTCATGGGGCAGTCCTTGAAATAAGCGTGAATTGCGCCGGAGTATACCGACCCCCTGCCACCTTGCCTATGCGCCCGGCGCCCGCCTGGCGGGGCGCCGGCTCGATTTGCGTGCGTCCACCGGAGGCATTCGTACCGGCTTGGGTTAGCATGCAGCGAGTAACGAGGAGCCCCGATGGACAATCCTGCGATTCTGGCCGGCTCGGTCTCTGTGGCCTACCTGCAAGGCCTGGTCGAACACCTGCAGCGCCATGGGGTCGCCCCCGAGGCATTGCTTGCCCATGCCCAGCTCGGCCCTGAAGCTCTGAGCCAGCGCGATCAACGCATCGCGGCCAGTGCTTACCTGACGCTGCTGGGCGAAGGCGTGCGCCTGACCGGCGACCCGGATCTGGGCCTGCATCTGGGGGAATCGGTACGGCCGGGTTATTACGGCGTGCTCGGTTACCTGATCATGAGCTGCGCAACCCTGGCCGACGCGCTGCACCGCCAGGCGCGCTATGCCTCGCTGGTTGGCAATCTGGGGCAGGTCGTGCTCGACGACGAGCCCGCTCGGCCCGACAGCGAGCCACTGGTCGCCCACAGCTGGCAGCCGTTGCTGGCGCAGCAGCAGCGCCAGCTGAGTGAGGAAACCCTGGCCGGCTGGGTCAGTTTCGGACGCTGGATCAGCGGTCTGAACATCGCGCCGACCGAGGTGCGCTTCCAGCATCCGGCGCCGGCCGATACCTCTGAACACGCGCGCATCTTTCGCTGCCCGGTGCTGTTCGATCAACCCGACAATGCCCTGATCTTTCCCAAACGTTTGCTCGCGGTGCCGCTGAACCAGGCCGATGCTCAGGTGCGTGGCATGTTCGATGCCTACGCTGATCGCCTGTTGGCCGAACTCAATCAGGGCAACAGCGTGCTCGATCAGGCTCGCCTGGAGCTGGCGCGCCAGTTGCCGGAGCAGGGGCCTGATCTGGAGGCCATTGCCGCTACCCTGGCGCTGAGCCCCAGGACCCTGCAGCGGCGCTTGCGTGAGGGCGGGCTGTCGTTCAGCCAGTTGGTCGATGAAACCCGCCAGCAACTGGTGTTGCACTACCTGCGTGACCCCGCGCTGGAGCTGGCAGAAATTGCCTTTCTGGTCGGCTTCAGTGAGTCGGGTTCGTTGGCGCGCGCATTTCGTCGCTGGACGGGAACGAGTCCGGGCGAGTACCGTCGCCACCTTTGCGCCTAGGCCGCTACTCTGGTCTTGCGTTTTCGTCTAATTTTTCTGCAGTCGCTGCACCTTGTGAGGACACCCCGATGAGCCTGAGCGAAGCCCGCTTTCACGACCTGGTCGATGCCACCCAGCAAGCGGTGGAGGACATCTTCGACGACAGTGGTCTGGACGTCGATCTGGAAAACAGCGCCGGTGTGCTGACGGTACGTTTCGACAATGGCAGTCAGCTGATCTTCAGCCGCCAGGAACCGATTCGTCAGCTGTGGCTGGCGGCGCGCTCCGGTGGTTTCCACTTCGATTACGACGAGGCCGATGGCCGCTGGATCTGCGATACCAGCGACGAACAGCTGGGTGAAATGCTGGTGCGCATCACTCTCGAGCAGTCGGGCGCCGAGCTGGAGTTCGATGAGCTCTGACCTCGCGCACAAGCCGCTGGATTCGCCGTGTCGGCGCCAGTGTTGCCTCGACGAGCATGAGCAGTGCATCGGTTGCGGTCGTACCCTGCAGGAGATTCTCGACTGGGGCGCAGCCGATAACGCGCGGCGGCGCTTGATCTGCCAGGCCGCCGAGCAGCGGTTGCGCGAACGCCAGCAGAGGCACTGACCACGCAGTCTTGTTTATTTGTCCGGCTGTGTTAGGGTCGGCAGAACATTCAGCTCAACCCCGCCTTCCAGACCGCGTGAAAGCTACTGCGCTCGGCCATGCGGCGTTAAAAAACGGCTCAAAATGCTCATTTACCCCAAGTAAACTGCGCTTTTTCGCCTTTTTTCGCTTTGCCTGACCTTTGCTCGCTACGCTTTCACTCGGCCTGTTTCGGGCGGGGTTTTGCTTTTTTATGGTTTACGCAAGGAGTCCGCCCGGCATCATGAACAGCACAACGACCATCACCATTACTCGCCTCGATCTGCAGCGTCTGGAGCGCCTGCTCGACAGCCTGGACGAGCTCGGCCCTGGCGCAGCAGCGCTGCAGGCTGAGCTGGATCGTGCCGACGTGGTGGGGCACGACGAGGTGCCGGCCGGTGTGGTGACCATGAACTCGCGCGTGCACTGCCGCGAGGAGAGCAGCGGCAAGGACTATCACCTGACCCTGGTTTATCCGCAGGATGCTGGCGGCGAAGGTAAGGTCAGCATCCTCGCGCCAGTCGGCAGCGCCTTGCTCGGTCTGTCCGTCGGTCAGCACATCGACTGGCCCGCGCCGGGCGGCAAGCAGCTCAAGCTGACCCTGCTGGCCGTCGAGTATCAGCCGGAAGCAGCCGGCGAATACGACCGCTAAGCCTTGAGGGCGCAGCTTTGCGCCTTTTCACAGGAACCCGCTGTTGGACCAGTGCACCAATCGCGGGTTTGCCCCTCCTGCGTGGTTCCCCGCGGACAGCTGCAGAACATCCATGTCGCGATACTAGGCCTGCTGCAGCGCCGCGTTCAGTGCATTCTCCAGTTCGCTCTTGTAGCGCAGGTAGTGCACGGTCTGTGCCTGTTGTCCGGCCAGCAGGGCGGACAGATCCAGGTCGGTGATGTAGCAGGGATAGCGCTCGCCGCCGGCACGCTGGGAGAGGATGTGTTGCGCCACGGCGCGATACAGCTCGCGGCCGTACTCCAGCTCGGAAAACTCGCGATGGTTGCAGTACAGGGTGACGTGGCGCTGGCGACCGTCGCCTGGCTCGACGATGGCCTGCACATCGTAGAACGGATGGCTGACCTGCGCCTCGGGCGCCGGTCTGCGCTCGAGGCGCTGAGCGCGTAATGGTGCCGCTGGTAGCAGTTGGTAGTAGAGAATTTCCAGGTGCGGCTCGTTGTCGGTGCCATCCAGCGGCAGCATGGCATTGCGCCGATACAGCAATGACTGCAGGAAACGATGGATCGGTGTCAGGAGGCTCTGCTCATCACGAAATGGCAGGCGCCGACGCCAGAGCGCGTTGCGTTCATCGAGCAGGGTCAGCTCCGCTTCGCCGCTGGTTTCGTGCAGGCGGTAGAACACCTGTATGCACTGCGGGCGGCCCATGGGCAGAATCAGTGCGAGGTCGTCGCCATCGAGGGCATGGCGGTCAAGATGCAGGGGACTGTAAAGCTCCTGCTCGGCGCCGAGGTGCTCCAGCAGTGCCGGCAGATCACCCAGCGCAGCGTGACTGACCTGGCCGGGTGTCAGCTGCAACACGTGGTAATGCTGGCGTACCTGCACCAGATAGCGTGACTGGCGACCTTCGGCATAGGTATTGAGCAGGTCGCGCAGCAGTTCGTCGACGCGTTCTGCGATCGGTTGCGCACGGTTACGGCAGTAGCAGCGCACCTGTACCTGGGGTTGCGGGCCGCCGATCGGCAAGCTGTTGAGCAGGTCGCGCAGGCAGTCGAGCAGAGCGTCGGTGCCGTCATGGCGGCTGACCTGCAGTTCGTTCCAGCTGTTGAGCACCACCTGATCGAGGGTCAGCACCAGGTTCTCGCGTACCCCTGAATAGCCCAGCGCATCGGTGCGCCCGGTGGTCATGTGTACATTCATCTGGCTGTGCTGCCTGAGCGGGTCTACCCCGACATTGACCAGCAACAGCACCTGGCTGGGAACGCTGGCGCGCAACAGGGCGGCTTCTTCGACGCTGGGCTGCGGCAAGGGGAAGCTTTGCTGCAGACTGGCGATCAGGTTGGACAGTTCGAAATCGGTCAGGTCGCTGGCGCCCGGATGTAGCGACAGACGCGTGCTGCTGTCGATCACGCCGTTGCGATGGCACCAGGCGAGCAGTTCGATCAGTTCGCGCGAGCGCTTGAGCGGTGCAAAGTCGCTCCACTCCTGGGCGCCCAGGCTGCCGTTGAACAGCGCCCACTGGTATTCGTTGGGCGCCTCGGGGCTGGGGTGCTGGACCAGGGTCAGTGTGTCTTCGGCCAGGTCCGGGGCGATGCCGGGGTTGATGTACTCCACCTTACCGGCCTTGCGCTCGAAGGCTGCATACAGGCGCCGGCCCAGTACGTTGAGGTCACGGTTGTTCAACGAACTGCCAGTCTCGGCACTGCGGGCGAACTGCGAGAGAAAGCGGTAGCTGTAGGTCAGCTCGTTGACCAGCACGCGGCGCTCGGCGGCGACCTGGCGCACCTTCCACTGGCTGCGACTGTCGAGCACGTTGAGCTGGCGGCTCTGCCAGCCCCATTCCGCCGTCAGGCGCTCGAGCAGCAGGCGTTGCCAGCTTTTTGCGCGGCCGCGTGTCGGTGGACGGCTGACCTTCTTGTTCACCTTCAGGTACAGGCAGCGGCGAATAAGCTCCAGCCTTTCCTGATCGCCACGCGCGCTCAGATACTCTTCCAGGCGACGGTAGACGACGATGTAGGGGTCGAGTTCGTCGAGGTCCAGGCGGCCTTCGAACACCGCCCGCTTGAAACGCAGCGCCAGGCACTCGACCTTTGGATGCTCGCTGGCGTAGACCTCGGTGAGCAAAAGTTTGAGTACCGATTTGTAGGGCGACTCGATGCCCTTGTACAGCTGCCACATGCCGGCGCCGATGAACTCTTCCGGTGGAATATGCGCCAGGTTGCCGAGGTCGAGTACGTCCTCGGCACGTACGAAGCGTTTGCTCAGCAGGGTGCGGCAGTAGTCGTGGTAGCGCGTTTCCTCGTAGACCGGCACCAGCCACCAGAGCGGCGTACGACCGCCGAGCCAGATGGCTGTGCGGTAGAACTCGTCGAGCAGCAGATAGTGCTGCGTGGTACCGCAGTCGTCTGAGGTCAGTTGCGCCTCGCGCGCACCCTGGGTGAAGCGCTGCGGGTCAACCAGAAAGACATGCACCTCGGCGCCCTGGGTGGCGGCCCAGCTTTCCAGCTGATCGCACTTCTTGCGCAGGTCCTGCAGTTCCTGCGCCGTGAGGTTGGGCGAATGGCATAGCCACAGGTCCATATCGCTCTGTTCGGCCTGTGCCACGGTGCCCAGGCTGCCCATCAGAAACAGCCCATGCAATGGCGCCGCGCCCTGGCCACGGCGCGGCTTATAAACGAAGGAACGGGTCAGCCGCTGGACTTCAGCGAGGCTGACATCATCCGGCTCGAAGCCGCTGAGACCGGCCGGCGTGCTGGCCGAGACATAGCCGGGCAGCAGTGGATGATTGACGTGCAGTAGCAGCGGCAACAGCTTGAGGACCAGTTGTTGCCGCGTGGACAGCGCTTCCATGGCCCGCTGCAGGCGACCCTGATTGATCTGCAGAAAGCGCGCGCGCAGTTGCGTCAGCACCTTGCGGTCGATGCCGTCATCGATATCGGGGCGTATTTCCTGCGTGCGCGTCATGCTCGAACTCTACTGCAGATGCGGCAAGCCTATCAGCGGTGGGCTCGCCAGTGCAGTGCCTTTGACGCTATATCGCCCGCCGCGCCTTTCCCTGAAGGGCGGCCAGCGGGCGGCTTGGATCAAGCGGAGGTGGTCTGGCGGGTCGATAGAATGGTCAGCAGCGCCTGTGCATGCTCGGCGGCATCGATGCCCAGGCTGGTCAGGTAGCCGCCGTCGGCTTGGCTCACCAGGCCTTTTTCGTGAAGACGGGTAATGGCGCCTTGCGCCTTGAATGAAGCGTTGTTATGCACCTTTAGCCCCTCCTGATGATTGTCCAGGTTGTACAGGGCGAGGATTTCCAGCTCGTCGATCAGGTCAGCGGTGAATGACTTCATGGTGACTCCGTCTTGTCGTTATGGCGCTCTTGCAGTGTAGAGCCATGTACCGAGCTCTGCCCATCGCTGAGCTGCCAGTTGGTGAGAATTTGCTGGTAGGTGCCATCATGCCTGATGCGCCGCATGCCGGCGTCGAAGTCTCGCAGCAAGGCAGCAGCCTGCGGATGCTGGCGCGAGAACGTCAGATAGAGTGGCGGGCGATGTACCCTGGTCAGCGCCTTGAATTGGCCGACCAAATCGGGGTTCTCGCGCAGCAGTGCGTCGGTAGTGCCTCGAAAGGCGATGACGTAGTCCACGCGGTCGCGTTGCAGCATGCGAAAGCCATTGATATCGCGCCGCACCGCAATGCGCTGGATATCCGCATAGCTGTCGAAGTACTCGCCGTAGGTATAACCGATGGTGACTGCCACGCGTTTGCCGCGGACGGCGTCCAGATCATCTATTGCCGCATCCCCCGCATGGCCCCAGAGCAGAATGTCGTCGCTGAACAACACCTCCTGCGGTAACAGGAACTCCGCGCGGATGTGCGCGTCAGGCGTGGTGTTGAAGCAGCCTGCCAGGCTGCCTGAGCGCGCCAGTTCCATGCAGCGCGAATAGGGGTAGTGCGCCAGCTCGACGGACGTTTCGCTGGCACTGAACGCTGCGCGGACGATGTCTGCCGACATGCCCTCGATCCTGCCATTGCGCAGAGCGGTGTAGGGGTACCAGTCATCCTCGGCACCAATACGCGGCGTTTCGGCGCGAGCAATGCAGGCGCCGCTCAAGCAGAGCGTGAAGACAAGCAGAGCAAGCGCTTGAGTCGACTGACAGGCCATCGCAGACAGTACCTTCCTGGCCGGGGTTGGCACTGACAGTAGCAATCTGCTTGCCAGTCCGGCTATTGGCCTGGATCAATCCTTGCTCAGTTTTCCTCCGGCAGCTCTGGCAGTGCGCGCAAAGCCTGCTCATACCAGGCGCCATCGAAGGGGCGGTCTTCGCGCAGCATGGCGTCGACTTCGTGAGCCAGGACCAGCGCCATCAGCTCGAGGATCTCCTCACGCTCGTAACCGACCAGCGTCAGCTTGTTGTAAACCGCCTTGGCGGCGGCGGGCTCACCGCTTTCCAGCTGGTTTTCGATGGCCTGAATCAGGGTGGCTTCGGCGAAGTCTTCGTCTTCTTGCTCGTTGTTTTGGCTCATGGTTCCTCTCGTGTTCTGACGCAGGCTCAGTCGCAGGGTACGCCGACGCCCTTCAGGCTGACTTTGAAGAATTGCAGACGAAAGCCGGAGTTAGCGGCTCGACTGCAAAGATTCGTATTGAGGGTGCGGTATTCGGCGATGAAGATTGGTTTGCCCTGGCTGCGCATGTGACTGTAACCCTCGCATTCGTTGTAGCGATAGCAGCTCTCGTTGATGGCAAAGTCGAAGTAGTCGCCAAGCTCAGGCAGCAGTTCCACGGCATTCTTCAGGCCGATGCTCAGGTCGCGGCGGTGTGCCTCACTGGCCAGCCAACGATTGAAGTCTATTTGCTCGGCTTCCGTCAGGCTCAGGCCATTGTCATTGCTGTAGCCGTCCACGTTGTCGGGATCGACAGCGTCGCAGCCCTTGTCGACGGCCAGGTCCAGACGTTTGCCGAGCAGTTGGCGTACATCGTCACGGCGATAGTCGAGCCAGCGCTCGCCAGGCCAATCAGGCAATGCTTTGCCCAGCGCCGCCGTGGGGTAAGCCTGAGCGTCGCTGCGCCAATCCTCCCAGGTGCCCGCGCTGAAATAGCAGATAACGATACGGCCGCCCGCCTTGAGATTGGTGATGGTTTGCGTGGGCGTGTCGTACAGGTCGATGTCATAGACCAGACGATTAGGTGTTTGCAGTTTGCCATCGAGCTGCATGTGCCAGGATGCGTTGACGGGAATGGTGACTGGTGTCGCTGCCGTCAGTGCCGGGGCGATAAAGCTGAGCAGTGCAAGGAGTGTGCGCATGATGGTCCAGGGCAGGTGGAGGTGTAATTACCTTAGGCCAGAGGTGTTGCCCCGGCCAGGCGCTGGCTTGCTCAGCCTGCGGCGAAGTCCAGCAAGGCCTGGCCGGCCAGGCGATAGGTCGTCCATTCACTCTGCGGGCGGGCGCCGAAGGACTCGTAGAAGTCGATGGCCGGGGTGTTCCAGTCCAGCACCGACCACTCGAAGCGGCCGCAGCCTCTTTCCACGGCCAGTTGTGCCAGGTGGCGCAGCAGCGCCTTGCCGGCGCCCAGCCCGCGAGCCTCGGGGCTGACGTAGAGGTCCTCCAGATAAAGGCCGTGCTTGCCCAGCCAGGTGGAGTAGTTGAAGAAATACACCGCATAGCCGATGGGCTGGCCGTCGTTCTCGCAGATCAGGCCGTGGGCGGTGCTGCTTTCGGCGAACAGGCTGTCGCGGATGCCGGCTGCGTCGGTCTTCACCTCGTGCTCGGCCTTTTCGTAGATGGCCAGGTCGGTGATGAAGCGCAGGATCAGCTCGGCGTCATCGGGAGTGGCGGGGCGGATGTCTATGGGCATGGAAATGTCTCGTGGCAGCGTTCAGCTGTAAGTGACGGTCAGCCACGTCAGGGGCAGGCCAACCAGGCAGAGGAAGCCGAACGTTGCGACCCAGGCGCTGTGTGAACCCATCGGGTCAGTCACGCGCAGCGGCAGGCGCGGGTAGCGCCCTAATGTCAGCAGTCGCAGCGCCAGCCAGCCGGTCGTGTAGAAGACGTAGCCGACGATGACCTCAAGCGCGATCTCGGCCAGTAGCGCCAAGCCGCGCAGCAGTAAGTCAGGCATGGGAACTCCTTTTCCCGTTTCTCGCCGAGCCGCGCTTAGCGGCTGGCCAGCAGTTCGCGACCGCGCACCACCGCTGCACGCACCTGATTTGGCGCGGTGCCGCCGATGTGGTTGCGGGCATTCACCGAGCCTTCCAGAGTCAGCACGGCGAACACGTCCTGCTCGATCTGGTCGCTGAACTGGCGCAGCTCGTCCAGGCTCATTTCGGCCAGGTCCTTGCCGCTGTCGACGCCGTACTTCACAGCATGACCAACGATCTCATGGCAGTCGCGGAAGGGCAGGCCCTTGCGCACCAGGTAATCGGCCAGATCAGTGGCGGTGGAGAAGCCGCGCAGCGCGGCTTCACGCATGATTTCGCGCTTGGGCTTGATCGCCGGGACCATGTCGGCGAAGGCGCGCAGGCTGTCGCGCAGGGTGTCGGCGGCGTCGAACAGCGGTTCCTTGTCTTCCTGATTGTCCTTGTTGTAGGCCAGCGGCTGGCCTTTCATTAGGGTCAGCAGGCCGGTCAGGGCGCCGAACACGCGGCCGGTCTTGCCGCGCACCAGTTCGGGCACGTCCGGGTTCTTCTTCTGCGGCATGATCGAGCTGCCTGTGCAGAAACGATCGGGCAGGTCGATGAACTGGAACTGGGCGCTGGTCCACAGCACCAGTTCTTCGGAGAAGCGCGACAGGTGCATCATCGCCAGCGAAGCGGCTGCACAGAATTCGATGGCGAAGTCGCGATCCGATACGCCGTCCAGGGAGTTGCCGCCAACGGCATCGAAACCGAGCAATTGTGCAGTGATTTCACGCTGGATCGGGTAGGTGGTGCCGGCCAGCGCCGCCGAGCCCAGCGGCATGCGGTTGGTGCGCTTGCGGCAGTCGACCAGGCGCTCGTAATCGCGGCTGAGCATCTCGAACCAGGCCAGCAGGTGATGACCGAAGGTCACCGGCTGCGCAGTCTGCAGATGGGTGAAACCCGGCATGATGGTGTCCGCTTCGGCTTCGGCCAAGCCCAGCAGGCCCTGCTGCAGACGGTTGATCTCGGCCAGGATCAGGTCGATTTCGTCACGCAGCCACAGACGGATATCGGTTGCCACCTGGTCGTTGCGCGAACGACCAGTGTGCAGTTTCTTGCCAGTGACACCGATACGGTCGGTCAGGCGTGCCTCGATGTTCATGTGCACGTCTTCCAGGTCGACGCGCCAGTCGAACTGGCCTGCTTCGATCTCGCCCTGGATCTGCATGAGCCCATCAATGATGGCGTCCCGCTCGGCATCGGAGAGTACGCCGACCTTGGCCAGCATGCTGGCGTGGGCAATGGAGCCCATGATGTCGTGGCGATACAGGCGCTTGTCGAATTCGACCGAGGCGGTGAAACGGGCGACGAAGGCGTCGACTGGCTCGCTGAAGCGGCCGCCCCAGGATTGGTTGGTTTTTTCGCTGCTCATGATTTGGGCTCGGGATCGGGCAAGCCGCATCGGCGGCCAGCATGGCGGACAAAGTGCGTCGATAATAACAGGGTCCGCAGGGGTTTCGCCGGGCCACGTTCGCCGTTGGGCGTTCGATGGCGGTGTCGGCTGCTTCACAATTTTGTCCGGAAGGCGGCATTTCAGTGCTTTATTTTGTCCGGCTGGTGCCGCCTGGCTTGCCGGCTCACAAGGCGACAAGGAAACTGCGTCGATGCACACACAATCCTCTGCCAAGAAAAAATACAACGCCGCTATTGACGACTTCTTCGTCCCGGAGCTGTGCCAGCCAGAAGCGCTGCTGAGCATGGTGCTGCTTGCCGAGTTGCTGGTGCTGGTGCTGGTGCTCGCCGAGCCGATGACGCCGGTTTTCGACTGGGTACGCCTGGCCCTGACGTCACTGTTCGTGCAGTGGATCGTGCTGCTGTCGGCTGCCGTGCTGTGTCGATTGCGGCCCTTGCTGGCGCGCCTGCGGCCGGCGCTGGCTGGCGGCCTGTGCTGTGCGCTGGTGGTGGTGCTGACCCTGAGTTGTACGGCTGTGGCCGACTATTACGAGCTGGGCGGGCCGCTACCGCGCAATGGAGAAGTAAATCTTTATCTGCGTCATGCGTTGATCAGCCTGATCATGTCCGCACTGCTGCTACGCTATTTCTATCTGCAGAGCCAATGGCGTCGGCAGGAACAGGCCGAGCTGCGTGCGCGGATCGAATCGTTGCAGGCGCGGATTCGACCGCACTTTCTGTTCAATAGCCTCAACAGCATCGCCAGTCTGGTCACGCTCGATCCTTACAAGGCGGAGCAGGCGGTGCTGGACCTGTCAGATCTGTTTCGCGCCAGCCTGGCCAAACCTGGCACGCTGGTGCCGTGGAAGGAGGAACTGGAGCTGGCGAAACGATATCTGTCGATTGAGCACTATCGGCTCGGCGAGCGACTACAGTTGCAGTGGGAGGTAGAAGGTGTGCCGGAGGATCTGCCGATTCCCCAGCTGACCCTGCAGCCTCTGTTGGAGAATGCGCTGATCTATGGCATCGCGCCGCTTATCGAAGGTGGCCTGGTGCGGGTCGAAGCGGATTACCAGGAAGGTGTGTTCAGCTTGTGTGTCAGCAATCCGTATGAAGAGCGGGGCGAGCAGCACCCGTCACGGGGAACGCACCAAGCGCTGAGTAATATCGATGCGCGCCTGGCGGCACTTTTTGGGCCGCGCGCGAGTCTCAGCGTGGAGCGCCGTGACGGCCGTCATTACAGCTGTCTACGCTATCCTTGTGCGAGACTCACGCAGGAAGCCAGAGCAATATGAATGTCCTGATCGTCGATGACGAACCCCTTGCCCGCGAGCGCCTGAGCCGCATGGTCGGTGAGCTCGAGGGTTACCGGGTCCTGGAGCCCGCCGCGAGCAACGGCGAGGAAGCCCTGACCCTGATTGATAGCCTCAAGCCGGATGTGGTCCTGCTGGATATCCGCATGCCTGGCCTCGACGGCCTGCAGGTCGCTGCCAAATTGTGTGAGCGCGAAGCTCCGCCGGCTGTGATCTTTTGCACGGCCCATGATGAATTCGCCCTGGAAGCCTTCCAGGTCAGCGCGGTGGGCTATCTGGTCAAGCCTGTGCGCCCTGAGAGTCTGAGCGAAGCGCTGAAAAAGGCCGAGCGGCCCAATCGTGTGCAGCTGGCCGCCCTGACTCGTCCTGCAGCGGAGACTGGCGGAGGCCCGCGTACCCACATAAGCGCGCGCACTCGCAAGGGCATCGAGCTGATTCCACTGGATCACGTGGTCTACTTCATCGCCGACCACAAATACGTCACCCTGCGCCACGAAGGCGGCGAAGTCCTGCTGGATGAGCCGTTGAAGGCGCTGGAAGACGAGTTCGGTGACCGTTTCGTGCGCATTCACCGCAATGCGCTGGTGGCGCGCGAGCGTATTGAGCGCCTGCAGCGCACCCCGCTTGGACACTTTCAACTGTTCCTCAAAGGTCTGGACGGCGATTCGCTGGTGGTCAGCCGCCGCCATGTCGCTGGTGTACGTAAACTGATGCAGGCTCTATAGAGGGGCGCCGGCTGCGGCCTATGGCCGCCTCCTTCAGCCGGCGTCGGGCGAGCCTGTTATGATTCGCGGCAATCGGTTTACTGGAATTGCCCATGTCCCGCGAAATTCGCATCGCCACCCGTAAGAGCGCCCTGGCCCTGTGGCAGGCCGAACATGTCAAAGCCCGCCTGGAACAGGCTCATCCCGGCCTGAAGGTCAGTCTGGTGCCCATGGTGAGTCGCGGCGACAAACTGCTCGACGCGCCGCTGGCGAAGATTGGTGGCAAGGGCCTGTTCGTCAAGGAGCTGGAAACCGCACTGCTGGAAAACGAAGCCGACATTGCCGTGCACTCGATGAAGGACGTGCCGATGGATTTTCCCGAAGGACTGGGCCTGTACTGCATCTGCGAGCGTGAAGATCCGCGCGACGCCTTCGTCTCCAACACCTATGCCAGCCTCGATGCGCTGCCGCCCGGCAGCGTGGTCGGCACCTCCAGTTTGCGTCGTCAGGCCCAATTGTTGGCGCGTCGGCCTGACCTGAAAATCCAGTTCCTGCGTGGCAACGTCAATACCCGCCTGGCCAAGCTCGATGCCGGCGAGTACGACGCGATCATCCTCGCCGCTGCCGGCTTGATCCGCCTGGGGTTCGAGGATCGTATCCGCAGTTCGATCAGCGCCGAGGACAGCCTGCCTGCCGGTGGCCAGGGCGCGGTGGGCATCGAGTGCCGCAGTACCGACAGCGACGTGCATGCCTTGCTGGTGCCGCTGCATCACCGTGAAACCGCGCTACGTGTCACCGCTGAGCGCGCGCTGAACAAGCATCTCAACGGCGGCTGCCAGGTGCCCATCGCCTGCTATGCCCTGCTCGAAGATGATCAGCTGTGGCTGCGCGGCCTGGTCGGCCAGCCTGACGGTGGCCTTTTGCTGCGCGCCGAAGATCGCGCCGCCAGTAGCGATGCCGAAGCCCTGGGTGTACGTGTTGCCGAGGCGCTCTTGGCGCAAGGGGCCGATGCCATTCTCCAGGCTGTATACGGCGAGGCCGGTCACCCTTGAGCACTTGGCGCCTGTTGCTGACCCGTCCTGCCGAGGACTGTGCGGCGCTGGCGCAGACCCTGGCCGCGCAGGGGATCGCAAGCCACTGCATGCCGCTGCTGGCTATCGAGACGCTGGACGAGACACCCGAGCAGCGCAGCACCTTTGCCGAGTTGCAGCGCTACTGCGCGGTGATCGTGGTCAGTAAGCCGGCAGCCCGGATTGGCCTGCAGCGCCTGGCACAACTTGGGGCCCCGACACCCGATCTACCTTGGTTCAGTGTCGGCGCCGCTACCGCTGCGGTACTCGCCGAGCAAGGCTTGTGCGTGCATTTTCCAGACTCGGGCGATGACAGCGAAGCGTTGCTCGCTCTGCCTGCGCTGCAGCAGGCCATCGCCGCGACATCTATGCCGCGCGTGCTGATCCTGCGTGGCGAGGGTGGCCGAGAATTACTCGCTGAGCGCTTGCGCGGCCAAGGCGTGACGGTCGACTATCTGCCACTGTATCGCCGTGTGCTGCCGCATTATGCGCCGGGCGAGCTGAGCCGACAGGTGCGAGCGGAACGCCTGAATGGCCTGGTTGTCAGCAGTGGGCAGGGTTTCGAGCATCTGCTGCAGCTAGCCGGCGATGACTGGCCGGCGTTGGCTCGGCTACCCTTGTTCGTACCCAGCCCGCGTGTCGCCGAGCAGGCTCACGTTGCGGGTGCACAGATCGTTGTGGACTGTCGCGGCGCCAGTGCCGCGGCCTTGCAGGCAGCTTTGGAGCAGTTTCCGGCTGCCGCCCTCTAAAAGGACGGATACGTGAGCGAAGCATCCACCCCGAACACGCCAGAAGAAAAACCGGCCAACGAAGCCGTGAAACCCACACCCACACCGCCACCGGTGAAGGCATCGCGCAGCGGTGGTAGCGGCCTTGCCGCGTTCGCCCTGCTGATTGGTCTGGCAGGTGCAGGTGCCGGCGGCTGGAGCCTCTGGCAATTGCATGAAATGCAGAGCCGGGACCAGCAGCAGGCCGAAGACCTGCAGCGTACCCGCGACGATAGCGCGAAGAAAGTGGACGAATTGGCTCAGCGCCTCGATTCGCGCCTGTCCGCCCTGCCCAGTGCGGCCGAGTTGGACGAGCGCCGTCGTCTGCTGGCTAACTTGCAGAACGATCAGCAGCGCATGAGTCAGCGCCTGGAAAGCGTGCTCGATGGCAGTCGCCAGGATTGGCGCCTGGATGAGGCTGAACACCTACTGCGATTGGCCACCTTGAGATTGTCCGCGCTGCAGGATGTCGCCAGCGCCGAAGCGCTGGTGCTGGCCGCCGATGAAATTCTCCGCGAGCAGGACGACCCCGCCGCCTTCGCTGCGCGCGAGCAGCTCAGCCATAGTCTCGAAGCCCTGCGTACCACGGCGCGCCCGGATCGTGTCGGTCTGTTCCTGCAGCTGGGTGCCCTGCGTGAGCAGGCGGCAACGCTCAATCCCCTGGCGCCGACCTTCGAAGGGCAGGGCGACGTGCTCTCCGATCTGGCAGCCGAAGGCGGCGGCAGTGCCTGGTGGAGTGAGTGGGTGAAGAAGCTTTCCGACTACTTCCGCATCGAGTTCGACGCCGATCGCAACGTGCGTCCGTTGCTGTCTGGGCAAAGCCTGTCGCAGGTTCGCCTGAGTCTGTCGCTGGCGTTGGAACAGGCGCAATGGGCTGCGCTGCATGGTCAGACCGGTGTGTACAAGCAGTCGCTGAAGCAGGCCGAGGAAATCCTCGACGCCCACTTCAACTTGGACAACCCGGACAGCCGTGCGCTGCGCCAGCGGTTCAGCGAGCTGGCCGACGCCAGTATCGAGGTCACGGTGCCGGACCTGAGCGAGTCGCTCGGTGCATTGCAGGCCTACCTGCAACGCAAACAGGCGCAACGCCGGCAGGGGGCCGCTGCGGCCGAGGAGGCGCAATGAGACGCCTGATCTGGCTTCTGTTATTGCTGGCCGTCGCCGCCGGGCTGTATCTGCTCAGTTTGGCCATCGAGGCTGATCGCGGTTATGTGCTGTTCGCCTACAAGGGCTTTCGCTACCAGTCCGGCCTGTGGGCGTTCCTTGGCTTGCTGGTGGTCGTGGTGGTGCTGTACTACCTGATCAAGTGGATGTTGCGTTTGTTGCTCAGTTCGACGCGGCTGGCCAACCCCTGGTCGCGCCTGCATCGCAACCGCCGTGTGCGCCTGGCTTCCGAGCAGGGCATGCTCGATCTGGCCGAAGGTCGCTGGGCGCGGGCCCAGCGCCAGCTGACCCGTGCCGCCGAAGCCGACAGTCAGCCATTGATGTACTACCTTGGCGCTGCTCGGGCCGCCAGCAAGCTTGGCGATCACGAGCAGAGCGACGCATTGCTCGAACGCGCACTGAACAAGCAACCGCAGGCCGAATTGGCGATCGCTCTGACCCACGCCGAGCTGCAACGCAACCGTGGCGACAGTGATGCGGCGCTGCAAACCCTGCAGGTCATGCGTGAGCGTCACCCGGGGCACCATCTGGTGCTGCGTCAGCTGCAGCGCCTGTATCTGCAGCGCCAGGACTGGTCGGCGCTGCTCGGCTTGCTGCCCGAGTTGCGCAAGGAAAAGGCGTTGCCTGCAGCAGAACTCGATGAGTTGGAGCGCGAGACCTGGCGCGGTCGCCTGGCCGATGCCGGCCTGGCTGGTCAGGGCCATGGCGAAACCGCACTGCAGCCGCTGACGCAAGCCTGGCAGCAACTCTCCGCGCCGCTGCGTCAGGAGCCTGAGCTGATCGCCACCTATGTCGAGCAACTGCGTCGACTGGGGGCGCAGGAAGAAGCCGAAGAAGTTCTACGTAGCGCGCTCAAGCGCGGTTACGACAGCCGTCTGGCCCGTTTTTACGGTGTGCTGCGTGGCGCCGATCCAGCGCGTCAGCTGCAAACGGCCGAGCTCTGGCTCAAGCAGCATCCGCAGGACCCTGCCTTGTTGCTGAGCCTGGGCCGCCTGTGCCTGCAGAACCAGTTGTGGGGCAAGGCGCGTGATTATTTCGAGACCAGTCTGAAAATCGAGCGCCACCCGGAGACCTGCGCAGAGCTGGCGCGTCTGCTGGCGCAACTGGGCGAGTTGGAACGCAGCAATCAGCTGTTGCTGGAAAGTCTCGGCCTGCTGCATCAGGGCTTGCCGCCGCTGCCGCAACCGCAGGGCGTGACAGTCTGAGCGGATGCGGCCGATTGCCACAGCTGGCTCGCTGTGCGGACGGAGGGGCGTTCGGGCATGATGAATAGCCTGCTCTGATTCATGGGGCGCCTTGAAAGGCGCCCTCGCTTTCCTCTACCGTACTGCCCTCGATTTCCCTCCCGGAGCCACCATGCACTTGGCCAGCCCGCGTCCCCTGTTTTTCCTCGCATTCATCGGCTGCGTAATGCTGATGGCGGTTGCCCTTTATCTGGAACATGTCGTCGGGCTGGAACCCTGCCCGATGTGCGTGTTACAGCGTATCTGCGTGATTCTGTTCGGTGTGGTCTGCCTGATCGCAGCGATCCATGGTCCCGGTATTTTCGGCCGCCGCATCTACGCCGTGCTGGCCTTGCTGTTTGCCGGTGCTGGTGCCGCTACCGCCGGCCGGCAGATCTGGCTGCAGAGCGTGCCAGCCGACCAGCTCGAAGCTTGTCTGCCGGGTCTTGAGTACATGATCGAGGCTTTTCCTCTGCAGGAGATCGTCAGCAAGGTGTTCCGTGGTACGGCGGACTGTGCTGAGGTCAACTGGACGCTGTTCGGCATGAGCATCCCCGAATGGAGTCTGCTCGGTTTCATCGGCATGCTCGGGTTTTGCCTGTTCCAGCTGTTGCGTCGCAATTGAGAATGCGAATTGCACAAAGCCGCGCGGGTCGTGGCTTCGGGATTAAACGCTCGTATGAAACTTTCTCGCGGCGATGCCTTGATGGTGGGTGCCCACGAGCATAATCTGGCTCGCACGCACCGCCGGAAAAATGCCATTTTGCGGTTGCCTTCCCAAGGCCAAGCACCGATTGACAGAATAACGTCTCGGGAGCGGACGTATAACAGGCATTATCGATAAGGGAAGCGAGGTTCATCATGCTTGAGAGTTGCCGGAACGCACAGGAACGTTGGGGTGGGGTTCACCAGTTGATTGATCGTTGGCTGGGTGAGCGCCGCGAACTTGTGCTGGCTTACAGCGCCCTTACCAAGGCGCCGCAGGCGCCAGCCATCAACTGTGAGTCTCTGCAGGGGTTTTGCGAGTTGCTGGTGGACTACGTGTCTGCTGGTCACTTCGAGGTCTACGAGCAGCTGACCAACGAGGCCAAGGCCTTCAATGATCAGCGTGGTCTGGAACTGGCCAAGCAGATCTACCCGCGCATCGAAGCCATTACTGCGGTCGCGCTGGCCTTCAACGATCACTGCGACAACGGCGATTGCCGCGACAGCACGTCGCTGGTGGCAGAGCTCAATCATCTGGGGCAGTTGCTGCACGAGCGCTTCGAACTGGAAGACTGCCTGATCGAAGTGCTGCACAACGCGCATCAGGAACAGGCCGCCGAAGCGCTCTGAGCTCGTGCTGGCAATGGCCCGGAGCACTCCGGGCCGTCAGGTTGATGCCAGTCAGCTAAGTGTCGACGCATCAAGTTTGTAGGCGCGCGCCCGGCTGCGAATCAGCGCGGCGCGCAATTGAACGGACTTGAAAAGCTTCGCCCCGGGGCGGGGCTCCTACGCAGGGCCGCGTCTTGTCGGATCGGTATCAGGCCGGCAGGCTGGTCTTCAATCGGCCACGTCGAGCAAGCGTAGATCGAACACCAGTGGCGCATAGGGTGGTATCAGGTCACCCGCGCCTTCCTCCCCGTAAGCCTGATCCGATGGAATCACCAGGCGCCAGTGAGCGCCTTTGGGCATTTGCAGCAGCGCGCTGCGCCAGCCGCCGATCAGACTGTCCAGACGAAACCACTGCGGTGTGCTGCTCTCGTCGAAGACGCTGCCGTCCGCCAGTTCGCCTCGGTAGCTTACCTGCACGCGGCTGCGAGCAGTGGGTGTGGGACCGCTGCCAGGGCTGAGCTCGGTCACCAGCACGCCGTTGGCCAGTGCCTGCACGTTAGGGCGGCGACCTTGCTCGGCGAGAAAACGCTGCTGCGCCTCGATGGCCTTGCTGTGGCGCTGTGGTGAGGTTTCGATACGCGCTTCGTGCTCGTCGAGTAGTTGCTCGATCCGGCTGGGGTCGAGTCGCAGAGGCTTGCCTTCGTAGGCCTGGCGCAAGCCTTCGAGCAACTCGCTCAGCGGCAGATCTGGCACCTCGTCGTGCAGGCGCTCGCCAAGGCGCACGCCGAGACTGTAGGCCAGATCCTGCTGGTGCTGGTCGGCCTGCACGCCCAGGCTGCAACAGATAGCGAGGGCGGCTAGTACGGCGCGGCTCATGACGATGTCTCCCGATCAAGATGCTGCCGATTATGCCAGGCGAGCAGTGCCCTTGCTGTCATGGCTAAAAGGCCTATGGCGAGCCCTCGCGGCTGCGTCTAGTATGGTCGCGTTCACATCCGCCAGGAGGCGCGCCATGTCGGCCAAGAAGAAGTCCATCACTACCCCGCTGCACCTGCTGCACCAACTGTCTACCAGCCTGCTCGAGCACCTGGAAAATGCCTGCTCGCAAGCGCTTATCGACGCCGAGAAGCTGCTTGCCAAGCTGGAGAAACAGCGCGGCAAGGCTCAGGAAAAACTGCACAAGGCTCGTAGTAAACTGCAGGACGCCGCTGTTGCCGGCAAGGCCAAGGCGCAAGGCAAGGCCAAGGATGCAGTCGCCGAGCTGGAGGAGCTGCTCGATGCGCTCAAGGCTCGTCAGAGCGAAACCCGCACCTACATCGCCCAGCTCAAGCGTGATGCTCAGGAAAGCCTGAAGCTGGCGCAGGGTGTTGGCAAAGTTAAGGAAGCGGCCGGCAAGGCGCTGGATGTGCGTGAGGCGAAAGCCGCTGCCCCAGCCGTCAAGCCGACCAGCAAAACGGTCGCGGCGAAGAAGCCGGCTGCTGCGAAGGCACCAGTGAAGACAGCTCCAGCCAAGCCAGCTGCCGCCAAACCGGCGAGCAAACCCGTCGCCAAGCCAGTAGCGAAGCCTGTGGCAACCAGCAAACCTGCGGCCAAGCCAGCTGCCAGCAAGGCAGTTGCGGCAAAACCCGCTGCGCCGAAAGCTGCTGCCAAACCCGCTGCAGCCAAGCCAGCCGCCAAGCCTGCTGCGGCAAAAGCACCGGTCAAGCCCGCAGCGGCCAGTAAATCTGCCTCCAAGCCCGCTGTTAAGCCGGCTGCCAAGGCTGCGCCTGCAAAACCCGCGAGCAAACCTGCCAGCAAGCCGGCTGTAGTGAAGAAGCCAGTCGCTGCGAAGGCGCCGGCGAAGAAGGCTCCGGCCAAGCCAACGGCGGCCAAGCCAGCCGCCGCAGCGGTTGCTCCGGCGGCCAAGCCAGCCGCCGCAGCGGTTGCTCCGGCAGCCCCTGCTGCTCCTGCGGCGACCAATGGCGCCACCGCACCGGGTACTCCGAGCGCGTCCTAAGGGGGCTCAACGGCGCCGCGCAGTACCTGCAGCGCGGCGCTGCTCCCTTCAGCCAGGCGCACCAGCCAATCGTTGTCGCCTGCCTCGTCTGGCCAGTTCTCGGCCAGCGCCTGCAAGCGTCCGAGCAATACCCGCTCGGCCTGCAGCTCTACTGTCTTGATCTGCTCGCGCAAGGCTGTCAGTGCTGCATCCTGGGTTGCGGCCGTACGCCAGTTGCGGCGTGTCTGACGCAAGGGCGTGACTACCTCGCGTTGCCAGGGGCCGGCCAATGCCTGCAGCGCTTGCAGGCGTTCATCCAGACAGCGCACACCACGCCGCTGTAACCAGGCGCCGGTCAGCAGCAGGCAAACGTCGTTACCCGCTTCCTGCAACTCCAGGCAGGCCTGTTCCACGCCTGCTCTGGCGTAGAGTTCGAGGGCGAAATTCCACAGATCCTGCACGCGGCCTCCGGGGCGATTTGGTAGACTCCGCCGCCATTATGATCCGACTCCAGAACCTCACTCTACAGCGTGGCCCGCAGCGTCTTCTCGAAGGCGCCGAGCTGACCCTGCACGCCGGCCACAAGGCCGGTCTGATCGGTGCCAATGGCGCCGGTAAATCCAGCCTGTTCGCCCTGCTGCGCGGAGAGCTTACACCTGATGCCGGTGATTGCCTGCTGCCCGGTGACTGGCGCATCGCCCATATGCGCCAGGAGGTCGACACCCTCGATCGTCTGGCGGTGGATTACGTGCTCGACGGCGACCACAACCTGCGCCGCGTACAGGCCGAGCTGGCGGCTGCCGAACAGGCGCACGACGGCGCCGCCATCGCCCGCCTGCACAGCGAACTGGACAGCGCCGACGGCTATACCGCCGATGCCCGCGCGCGCAAGCTGCTGGCCGGCCTGGGTTTCGAGAATGCGCAGATGGACCGCCGCGTCGGCGACTTCTCCGGCGGCTGGCGCATGCGCCTGAACCTGGCCCAGGCGCTGATGTGCCCGTCCGACCTGTTGCTGCTGGATGAACCGACCAACCACCTGGATCTGGATGCGATTCTCTGGCTGGAAGGTTGGCTGCAAAGCTACCCCGGCACCCTGTTGCTGATCTCCCACGACCGCGATTTTCTCGATGCCGTGGTCGATCACGTCGCCCATGTCGAGCAGCGCAAGCTGACGCTGTACCGTGGTGGCTATACGGCCTTCGAGCGTACCCGTGCCGAGCGTCTGGCCCAGCAGCAACAGGCCTACGAGAAGCAGCAGGCGCAACGCGCCCACATGGAAAAATACATCGCCCGCTTCAAGGCCCAGGCCACCAAGGCGCGTCAGGCACAGAGCCGGATCAAGGCCCTGGAGCGCATGGAAGAGCTGAGCGCGGCGCATGTCGACTCGCCCTTCGACTTCGTCTTCCGCGAAGCCGACAAGATCTCCACGCCACTGCTCAGCCTCAGCGAAGGTCGCCTCGGTTATGGCGACAAGACCGTGTTGCAGCAGGTCAAGCTGAGCCTGGTGCCGGGCGCGCGCATCGGCCTGCTCGGCCCCAATGGCGCGGGCAAGTCGACGCTGATCAAGAACCTCTCGGCCGAACTGCAACCGCTGAGCGGCAGCCTGAGCCGTGGCGAGAACCTGGTGATCGGCTATTTCGCCCAGCATCAGCTCGATGCGCTGGACGACAAGGCCAGCCCGCTGCTGCACCTTCAGCGTCTGGCACCGAGCGAGCGCGAGCAGACCTTGCGCGACTTCCTCGGTGGCTTCGATTTCCGTGGCCCGCGCTGTGACGAGCCGGTGGTGAACTTCTCCGGTGGTGAGAAGGCGCGGCTGGCCCTGGCGCTGATCGCCTGGGGCAAGCCCAATCTGCTGCTGCTCGATGAGCCGACCAACCACCTGGATCTGGAAATGCGCCTGGCGCTGACCATGGCCCTGCAGGAATTCGCGGGCGCCGTGTTGGTGGTATCGCACGATCGCCATTTGCTCAAAAGCACCACCGACGAGTTCCTGCTGGTTGCTGAAGGGCGCGTAGTGCCGTTCGACGGCGACCTCGATGACTATGCGCGCTGGCTGGTCGATTATCGTCAGCGTCAGGCACCACCGAGTGCGCCGGTCGAAGGGGCGGCGGACAAGACCGACAAGCGCGCCCAGCGCCAGGCTGCTGCGGCGTTGCGCCAGCAACTGGCCCCGCACAAGAAACAGGCGGAAAAGCTCGAACAGGAGCTGGGCAAGGTGCAGGAAAAGCTCGCCGCCGTGGAAACCCGGTTGAGTGACAGCGGTCTGTACGAGCCCGCGCGCAAGGACGAACTGCGCGAGTGTCTTGCAGAACAGGCACAGCTCAAGGCTCGCGAAGCCGAGCTCGAGGAGGCCTGGCTGTTGGCGCTGGAAACCCTGGAGGCGTTGCAGCAGCAACTGGAGGAAGCCGAGTAATGGAACAGCTTGAACTGTTGGCGGCCTGGCGCGACCCGCTGATTCGTACCGGCCAGGTGTTGCTGATCATCCTGCTGGCCTGGCTCGCTCAGCGCATTCTTACCCGCGCCATCAGTCGCCTTGGGTCTCGCTACAGCCTGTTGCCGGTCGAAGTGCTGCAGCCGCTGCGGGGCCTGGTGCGCTGGCTGATCATGGGCAGCGCGCTGCTCATGGTGCTGGAGCGCCTGGGGGTTTCGGCGACGGTGTTGTGGACGGCGCTGACCGGTTTCACCGCTGTCGCCGCGGTGGCGTTCTTCGCCATCTGGAGCGTGCTGTCGAACATGTTTTGCGCGCTGCTGATCTTCACCATGGGGCCGTTTCGCCTGGGGGACACCGTCGAGGTCATCGAAAGCGCCGACAAGCCGGGCGTGAAAGGCAAGGTGATCTCCATCAACCTGTTCTACACCACCCTGCAGGATCTCAGTGAGGAGGCTGTCGGCGCCGTGTTGCAGGTGCCCAACAGCCTGTTCTTCCAGAAGTCGGTGCGCCGCTGGCGCTGACCGGCTGGTCGAGGCGCTGGAGCAGGAGTAGGCTGTGATGCTCTTCCCCTGAATTCAGCTTCTCGAGGTACGCATCATGGCATTGGAAACCTGGCTCGCTTTCTTCGTCGCCTGCTGGGTGATCAGCCTGTCGCCGGGTGCCGGTGCAGTGGCGTCGATGTCTGCCGGTATGCAGTACGGCTTCTTGCGCGGTTACTGGAACGCGCTCGGCTTGCAGCTCGGTCTGGCGTTGCAGATCGCCATCGTCGCTGCGGGCGTGGGGGCCATTCTTGCCACCTCGGCCCTGGCCTTCAGCGTGATCAAGTGGTTCGGCGTGGCCTATCTGGTGTTCCTCGCTTACAAGCAGTGGGTCGCGCTGCCCAGCGACCTCGATGCCGGTGCAGCCGAGCGCCCTATCGGCCGGCCTCTGGCTCTGGTGTTGCGCGGCTTTCTGGTCAACTTCAGCAACCCCAAGGCCATTGTGTTCATGCTTGCGGTGCTGCCGCAGTTCATCGATCCGCAGGCGCCGCTGGTGGCGCAGTATCTGGTGATGGGCGTGACCATGATCATCGTGGATCTGATCGTCATGGCCGGCTACACCGGCCTCGCCTCGCGCGTTTTACGCCTGCTGCGCACGCCCCGCCAGCAGCGGGTGATGAATCGCAGTTTTGCTGCGCTGTTCGCTGCCGCTGCGGGCTTGCTGGCGACCGTCAAGCGCGCGGCAGTCTGAGTCTCGTTCGCTATCGTTCAACGCTGGCCGATAGCGTTTGCCAGGGATGTTCTGAAAAAATCATTCATCGCCACTTCCGCGGAAGCGGGAGCCCAGGTGATTCGCAGGTTCTGGATGCCCGTCTGCGCGGGCAGGGCGGTCTTTCAGTTTTCATTCGGCAGTTTGTTACTGAATATTTCATATTCTTCTTGTGCTCGATCGTTAGGCCGGCAACAATTTAATGTCACCCATTCTCGTTTGGGATGCATTGATGATCCGCTTTCGTTTCCCCCTTTCCTGGCTGATGCTGCCTTTGCTGGCCTGTCTCAGCTTTCTCGCCGTTGGCGAGCCCCTCGACGGCGCCGCACAGGCACTGCACCTGATCGGTTACATCGGCGCTGATTACCCGGCCACTGTTGTGGGCGGCCAGGTCGTCGATGCTGGCGAATACCAGGAACAACTGGAATTTCTCGATGTGCTGCAGGGCCTGATCGTCGCCTTGCCCGCTCAGGCCGGCCGCGCCGAACTGGAGCAGGGCGTTGCCAATCTGCGTCAGGCGATTGCCCTGCGCCAGCCGGGCGAGGAAGTCGCTGGCGCCGCGCGCAAACTGGGCGCTCGTCTGGCCGAGCTCTATCAGGTGGCGCAGAGCCCGGTACTGACACCGGACCCGGAGCGTGGTGCGCCGCTCTACGCTCAGCACTGCTCGGTGTGCCACGGCGATACCGGCCTGGGTGACGGGCCTGCCGGCATCGGCTTGGAGCCAGCGCCAGCGAATCTGCGTGATGTCGCACGTCTGGACCGGCTGAGCCTCTTTGATCTCTACAACACCCTCGGCCTGGGCATCGAAGGTACCGATATGCCGGCCTTCGCCGATCAGCTCGACGACCGTCAACGCTGGGACCTGGCGGTCTATATCGCCGGTTTCACAGCAGCACAGACGCAGGGCCAGACACGCTTCGCCATGAGCGAGCTGGCCGGCCGCACGCCTGCCGAAATCTTGGCCGCAGGCGGTGATGTCGCCGCGTTCCGCGCTCAGCGCGCGCATCCGGTGCTGGAACAGCGCGGCCCGCAGCAACTGATCGGCTACACCCGCTCGACCCTGGAGCGCAGCCTGCAGGCCTATCGCGAAGGTGATCGCGAGCAGGCCTATGACCTCTCCGTAGGCGCCTATCTGGAAGGATTCGAACTGGTCGAAAGCGCCCTCGACAACCTCGATGCCCTGCAGCGCAAGACCACCGAGCGCGCTCTGATGGCCTATCGGCAGGCGCTGCAGGATGGCGCGAGTGTTGCGCAGGCTGCCCAGGCACTGGAGCAGGCCAAGGTCGAGCTGGACAAGTCTGCTGCGCTGCTGGCCGATGGCGCGATGGACGATAGCCTGAGCTTTTTCGCCAGCCTGTTGATTCTGCTGCGTGAGGGGCTTGAGGCCATTCTGGTGCTGGCAGCGATTCTCGCCTTTCTGCGTAACACCGGGCAGCAGCAGGCGGTGCGCAGTGTGCACATCGGCTGGGCCCTGGCACTGCTCGCCGGTGTCGCGACCTGGGCGGTGGCGGCCTATCTGATCGACATCAGCGGTGCTCAGCGCGAGCTGCTCGAAGGCGCCACGGCGCTGTTCGCCAGTGTGGTGCTGCTGTGGGTCGGTGTGTGGATGCATGACCGTCGCCACGCCGCTGCCTGGCAGGACTACATCAAGAGCAGCCTGGTCGGTGGCAGTGGTCGTTTTGGCTTCGCCGTGCTGGCGTTCTTCTCGGTGTATCGCGAACTGTTCGAAGTCATCCTGTTCTACGAAACCCTCTGGCTGCAGGCGGGGCCCGCCGGCCATGGCGCCGTTCTGGCTGGTGCCGCTGCCGCTCTGGTGCTGTTGATCGGCCTGGCCTGGGTGATCCTGCGTGGCTCGCGCAAATTGCCGTTGGCGACCTTCTTCGGCGTCAACGCGGTGCTGCTGTGCGTGCTGTCCGTGGTCTTCGCCGGCCATGGCGTGGCTGCGCTGCAGGAGGCTGGCGTGCTCGGTACGCGTCCGGTGGCTTTCTTCGAGTTCGACTGGCTGGGCATTCATGCCGATGCCTGGAGCCTGTCGGCTCAGGGGCTGGCGCTGGCCGGCATCGCGTTGCTGTATGGGCGTAGCCTGCTGGGGGAGCGTCGGCGCATGGCCGAGCAGGCCTAGGTAACCGAATCAGGCATACACGAGGGCGAGCTTTGCCCGCCCTCGCTGCGTCATAGCGTGAACCGCCGCTACGACAGCGAGTCTCAGTGCACCTAGGCTGCTTCCAATCCCTTTGCCGAGTGCGCGCATGTCCTCTTCGATCCACTCCACTCATTACGCCGACAGTCCCGATCTGGCGCTGGCTGTACTGCGTCACCCCGCTCTGGAACAGGCACTTTCAGCGGCCTGTGCCCAACTTGCTGTACGTGAGGCCTTTCTCGCTGCCTTGCGCGATCCAGCCATCGGCCCGCAGCCGCGGCTGCTGTTGGCAATTTCCGGCGCCGACACGAGTGGTCAGCGTCGCCTGGCGGCGCTGGTCGCCGAGCTGCTGCCGGACGAGGTGGAGCTGGATCTGATCGAATTGGCCGAGGACAACCTGTCGCGCGCCGTGCGTGAGCGCTGCGAGCCGTTCTACCAGGCCTGAACCGCGCGCCTGCTGGCATACTGGGCGCTGGTTTCTCTGCGGAAGTTGCTGCATGCGCGTATGGATCGACGCCGACGCCTGCCCTCGGGCGGCGCGGGATCAGGTGGTCAAGTTCGCCCTCAAACGAGGCTTCGAAGTGGTGCTGGTCGCCGGCCAGGCCGTTGCACGGCCGAATTTCGCCTGCGTGAAACTGATCGTGGTGCCCAGCGGGCCGGACGCAGCTGATGATCATCTGGTGGAGCATGCAGTGCCCGGCGAGCTGGTGATCTGCAGCGACGTGCCGCTGGCCGACCGCCTGGTGAAGAAGGGTGTAGCCGCGCTCGACCCGCGTGGTCGCGAGTTCGACGAGCGCAACATGGGCGAGCGCCTGGCGGTACGCAACCTGTTCACCGACCTTCGTGAGCAGGGCCAGGTGGGCGGTGGTCAGGCGCCGTACTCGGAAAAGGACCGGCAGGCGTTCGCCAATGCGTTGGATCGGATTCTCACGCGGCTGAGTCGATAGCTGCCCCGGATTGCATCCGGGCTACGGGGCGTACGGCAAACCCATTTTCAGCGTTGTAGCCTGGATGAAATCCGGGAATGGCGGGCTCGGTCAGCCGCACAGATAGGTACCAGTGCCCACTGCCACCAGCACGCCCTCGTCGTTGTGCAATTCCATGCGGATCACTGCCACCTTGTTGCCGGCGCGCAGCGGTGTGGCCGTGGCGCTGAAGCGCTGCCCCCGGCCCGGGCGGAGGTAATCGATGCGCAGGTCGATGGTGCCGAGCTTGGACAGCCTGCTCATGCGTTCGGCCGGCGGCAGGTGCTGGTGGTTGGCGAAGGCGCCGATCAGCGCCATGGCGCCGCCGCAAACGTCTAGCAGCGAAGAAATAACCCCGCCGTGCAGAATGCCGTGGACGAAGTTGCCGATCAGTTCGGGCTTCATCGGCAGGTGCATGGTCACCCGCTCGGGGCTCAGTTCATCGAGCTCGATGCCGAGCACCTGATTGAAGGGAATACGCTGGAAGAAGCTGGCCACCGCCTGTTGCAGGTCGGGGCTGAGGACGAAGGGCTGGGACATGGCAGGGGCTCCGGGAAATCCTGCCGCCACGCTGCCGCAGCCGGAACGGCTTGACCAGCGGCGCGGCCAGACTGCCCTGACCAATGACCGATGCGCCCTGTAATGGGTGCTAGCCGGTAGGCTGGAACCTTGAACTTTGTAGGGTGGGCTTCAGTCGACACTGATCGATACTGAAGCTCAAGCGGAACGCCTTCCTGCCCACCCTACAAAGTCCCGGCATAGCGTCAGTCAGTGGTGCGTCAGTTCCAGCACACGGTCGACCAGTTTGTTGATGCCCGATGCTGCTTCGGCGATGGACTGGGCGAGCATGTAGGCCGGAGTGGTCACCAGCTTGCGCTGGCTGTCTTCGATGATTTCACTGACCTCGCACTCATGGTGCTCGGCGCCCATCTGGGTCAGGGCGGCTGCGGTGTCGTGGTCGCTGCCTATGGTACAGACCACGCCGGCGCCGAAGATCTTCGCCGCCAGGGCCGGTGCGATGCACATCAGGCCGACCGGCTTGCCGGCATCGACGAAGGCCTTGCAGGCGGCCAGTACATCCGGTTGTACGGTGCAGCCGGCACCACTGGTGGCGAAGTCGGAGAGGTTCTTCGCTACGCCGAAGCCACCGGGCAGGATCAGTGCGTCGAACTCGGCCACATGCAGCTCTTTCACGTCCTTGATCTGGCCGCGGGCAATGCGTGCCGACTCCACCAGGACGTTGCGCGTCTCGTCCATCTCGTCGCCGCTGTAATGGTCGACCACATGCAACTGCGGCACGTTGGGGGCGAAACACTGCACCTCGGCGCCACGCTGGTCGAGGCGCAGCAGGGTGATCACGCTTTCATGGATCTCGGCGCCATCGTAGACGCCACAGCCGGACAGAATCACTGCCACTTTCTTGCTCATGCTCGACTCCTGGTGAGGAAAAACGCGACCGTGAAGCGGGCGCGGGTATTACCAATTCTAGGGTTGTCGCCAAATGCCACTCGGGCTGTCATTTACCGCCGCGAAGGCTGGCGAAGCTGCGCATAGGATGAATAACAGCTCATTCCCGACACAAGTACAACGATATGGCGTTCGTTCTCTACGCAGTGCCCTTCTTCTTCCTGCTGATCGGCCTGGAATTGCTCGCTGACCGCTGGCGCGGTATGCGCACCTATCGCCTGGCCGATGCCCTTAACAGCCTCAGTGCAGGCGTGCTGTCACAGGCGACCGGTGTGTTGACCAAGGTGGTCGGGCTGCTCACCTATGCCTTCGCCTGGGAGCATCTGGCGCTGTTCGAACTGTCCGAAGGCAACCTCTGGGTGTGGCTCTTCGCCTTCGTCTTCTACGACTTCTGCTACTACTGGAATCACCGCCTTGGCCATGAGCGCAACGTGCTCTGGGCCGCCCATGCGGTGCACCATCAGAGCGAGGACTACAACCTGTCCACTGCGTTACGGCAAACCAGCACCGGTTTCATCTTCGGCTGGATCTTCTACCTGCCGATGGCGCTGGTCGGTGTGCCGCCGCTGGTGTTCTTCAGCGTCGCGGCCCTGAACCTGCTTTATCAGTTCTGGGTGCATACCCGGCATATTCCCAAGCTGGGCTGGTTCGAATGGCTGTTCATCACCCCGTCCAACCACCGTGTGCACCATGCACAGAACCCTATCTACATGGATCGCAATTACGGCGGTGTGTTCATTCTCTGGGATCGAATATTCGGCACCTTCCAGGAGGAGCTCGACGAAGAGCCGGTGATCTTCGGTGTGACCGTGCCGCTGGCCAGTTGGAACCCCTTGTGGGCCAACCTGCAGGTGTATGCCGGGCTGTGGCGCGATGCCAAACGCGCAAGCTCCTGGTGGGACCGGCTGCGTATCTGGTTCATGCCCACCGGGTGGCGCCCGGCTGACGTGGCGGCACGCTATCCGCAGGCCAAGGCGGATCTGCGCAATTTCCGCAAGTTCGAGGTCCCTTTGGGGCGTGGCGCGCAGATCTACGCGTTGCTGCAGTTCGTCTGCTACCTGCTGGCCGGCGTGTGGCTGCTGGCGCAGGGTGACACGCTTGCAATCGGCGCTGTGCTGCTGGCGTGCCTGTGGGTGGCCCTGGGTCTTTGCAGCATAGGCATGTGGCTGGAGAATCGTGCCTGGGCGTCGAGATTCGAGTTATTGCGCCTGGCGGCCAATCTGCCCCTGCTGTGGCTGGCCGGTGATCTGGACATGCTGGCCATGAATGCAGCTGTCTGGAGTTGCCTGGCTGGCTACAGCCTGATCAGTCTGCTCGGATTATGCCTGGTGCGGCGCGTAGGGCGGACCGGAACGCCGGCCGATCGGAGCGAAGCGAACAGTCCGCCGTTGGCGCATGAGACCTGAGCCTGCAACGGCGTACTGCCTGCGGCGAGCAGATCGCCGGCCGGTACGCCCTAATGCGCTCAGCCGCGTCGGCGCTGATGCCAGCGGTTTAGCCAGGCGAGTGCGAGCAACAACACCACGGCCGCTAGCAGAATGACCTGGTAGTTGCGCAGTTCTTCAAGCAATCCGCCCATGGCATTGCCCAGGCTGAAGGCCAGCAGGCTGATGCCGCCGGCCCAGACGCCGGCACCGATGGCGTCGAGCAGCAGATAGCGGCGCCACGAATAGCCGGACAGGCCGATGGTCAGCGGCATCACCGTGCGCAGGCCGTAGAGGAAGCGAAAGCACAGCACCCACAGATCCGGGTAGCGCTGGATCAGCGCGCTGGCGCGGTCGCCCAGTGGTTGCCAGCGCGGTTTGCGTGCGAGCAGCGCACGGCCGTGACGGCGGCCGAGGTAGTACCACAACTGGTCGCTGGCGAAGGTGCCGAGAAAGGCGCACAGCGCCACCCATTCGATCTCAAGCACGTTGCGCACGGCCATGTAGGCCGCCAGCAGCAGGGATACTTCGCCTTCGAGGAAGGTACCGAGTACCAGTGCCGGGTAGCCAAACTGGCGGATAAGATCTTGGAGCATGCCGTGAGCTCAACGATGCAGGTGCTGAAGACTACTCTGACCATGGGAAACCCGGAAGGTGGCGTGCCATGCCACAATGCGCAACTGGCTGTGCGACGTGCCGTCGCACGCGGTCATCTGATCGTCATCATTTGGTCATAATGTTCGTAGAACCTATCCACGATCTGCTGCGCGTCGGCTCTGCTGCGTTAAAAACAGGCTCAGACTGCTCATGTGCTGGGGCACACTCCGCTTCCTCGCCTGTTTTTGCCTGGCACAGCTCTAGCTCGCGAAATCGTGCACAGGTTCTATAACCTGTCACACTGGCCCGCCCGTGCGGGCTCTGGAGTCTGCCGTGAGCGTTACCCCCGCCAATCGTCTGTTCCCTGCCACTCGCCTGCGGCGTAATCGCCGCGATGATTTCTCCCGCCGTCTGGTGCGCGAAAATCGCCTGAGCGTCGATGATCTGATTCTGCCGGTGTTCGTTCTCGACGGCGAGAACCGTCGCGAAGCCGTGCCGTCGATGCCGGGCGTCGAGCGTCTGTCCATCGACCTGCTGCTCAAAGAAGCCGAGCACTGGGTCGAGCTGGGCATTCCGGCGCTGGCGCTGTTTCCGGTCACGCCGCTGGAGAAGAAATCCCTTGACGGTGCCGAGGCCTGGAACCCGGACGGCATCGCCCAGCGCGCGATTCGTGCCCTGCGTGCGAAATTCCCCGAACTGGGGGTAATCAGCGATGTGGCGCTCGACCCCTTCACCACCCACGGTCAGGACGGCATTCTCGACGAGTCCGGCTATGTGCAGAACGACATTACCGTCGATGCCCTGGTCAAGCAGGCGCTGTCGCATGCCGAGGCCGGTGCCCAGGTTGTGGCGCCGTCGGACATGATGGACGGCCGCGTGCAGGCGATCCGTGAGGCGCTGGAACTGGCTGACCATGTCAATGTGCGCATCATGGCCTATTCGGCCAAGTATGCCAGCGCCTATTACGGCCCGTTCCGTGATGCCGTGGGCTCGGCCGCCAACCTTGGCAAGGGCAACAAGCTCGGCTACCAGATGGACCCGGCCAACGGCAACGAGGCGCTGCATGAAGTGGCCGCCGATCTGGCCGAAGGTGCCGATATGGTCATGGTCAAACCTGGCATGCCCTACCTGGACATCCTCTGGCGGGTGAAGGATGCCTACAAGGTGCCGACCTTCGTCTACCAGGTAAGCGGCGAGTACGCCATGCACATGGCGGCGATCCAGAACGGTTGGCTCAGTGAGGCGGTCATACTGGAATCACTCACCGCCTTCAAACGTGCCGGTGCCGATGGCATCCTCACCTATTTCGCCGTACGGGCGGCAGAACTGCTAAAACAAGGGCGATGACGCCCTCAGGAACCCAGCGATGAACAGCGAAGGACTCAACAGCGAAGTGCTCGACAACAACCCGCCTCAGGTCGAGGTGGTCGCCGAGACGCCCGTGGTGGAAACCCCGCCGCCGGCTCCGATCCCCAGCCTGGATGACAGCAGCCTGTACATCCACCGTGAATTGTCGCAGCTGCAGTTCAATATCCGGGTGCTGGAGCAGGCGCTGGACGAGTCCTATCCGCTGCTCGAGCGCCTGAAGTTCCTGCTGATCTTCTCCAGCAACCTCGACGAGTTCTTCGAGATTCGCGTCGCCGGCCTGAAGAAGCAGATCAACTTCGCCCGCGAACAGGCTGGCGCAGACGGCCTGCAGCCGCACCAGGCGCTGGCGCGAATCAGCGAACTGGTGCACGAGCAGGTCGACCGCCAGTACGCGATCCTCAACGACACCTTGTTCCCGGCGCTGGCCAAGCACAACATCAACTTCATCCGCCGCCGTTACTGGACCACCAAGCTCAAGGCTTGGGTGCGTCGCTATTTCCGCGACGAGATCGCGCCGATCATCACCCCCATCGGCCTCGACCCGACGCACCCTTTCCCGTTGCTGGTGAACAAGAGCCTGAACTTCATCGTCGAGCTGGAAGGCGTCGATGCCTTCGGGCGCGATTCCGGTCTGGCCATCATTCCGGCGCCACGCCTGCTACCGCGCATCATCAAGGTGCCGGAAGACGTTGGCGGCCCTGGCGACAACTACGTGTTCCTGTCGTCGATGATCCATGCCCACGCCGATGATCTGTTCCAGGGCATGAAGGTCAAGGGTTGCTACCAGTTCCGCCTGACCCGTAACGCCGACCTGTCGGTGGACACCGAGGACGTCGAGGACCTGGCGCGCGCCCTGCGTGGCGAGCTGTTCAGTCGTCGTTATGGCGATGCGGTGCGCCTGGAAGTGGTCGACACCTGCCCGAAACACTTGCGCGATTATCTGCTCAAGCAATTCGGCCTGACCGAGGGCGAGCTGTACCAGGTCAACGGCCCGGTCAACCTGACCCGCCTGTTCAGCATCACTGGCCTGGATAACCACTCGGACCTGCAGTACGCGCCGTTCACCCCGGTGATCCCCAAGCTGCTGCAGAACGCCGAGAACATCTTCAGCGTGGTCAGCAAGCAGGACATCCTCCTGCTGCATCCCTTCGAGTCCTTCACCCCGGTAGTGGACCTGCTGCGCCAGGCGGCGAAGGACCCGCACGTGTTGGCGATCAAGCAGACGCTGTATCGCTCCGGTGCCAACTCGGAGATCGTTGACGCCCTTGTAGAGGCCGCGAGAAACGGCAAGGAAGTCACCGCGGTCATCGAGTTGCGTGCGCGTTTCGACGAAGAATCCAACCTTGCTCTGGCCAGTCGCCTGCAGGCTGCCGGTGCGGTGGTGATTTACGGTGTGGTCGGCTTCAAGACTCACGCCAAGATGATGCTGATTCTGCGTCGCGAGAATGGCGAAATCGTTCGCTATGCCCACCTTGGTACTGGCAACTACCACGCTGGCAACGCCAAGCTGTATACCGACTACAGCCTGCTCACCGCCGACGTCGCGCTTGGTGAGGACGTGTCCAAGCTGTTCAGCCAACTGATCGGCATGGGCAAGACCCTGCGCATGAAGAAGCTGCTGCATGCGCCCTTCACCCTGAAGAAGACCCTGCTCGAACTGATCGCCAAGGAAACCGCGGCCGCTGCTGAGGGCAAGCCGGCGCAGATCATCGCCAAGTTCAACTCGCTGACCGATCCGAAAATCATCCGTGCGCTGTACAAGGCCAGCCAGACCGGGGTGAAGATCGACCTGGTAGTGCGTGGCATGTGCTGCCTGCGACCGGGTATTGCCGGGGTGTCGCACAATATCCACGTGCGCTCGATCATCGGCCGCTTCCTCGAACATACGCGGGTGTTCTACTTCCTCAATGGCGGTGACGAACAGATCTACCTGTCCAGTGCCGACTGGATGGAGCGTAACCTCGACAAGCGTGTCGAGACCTGCTTCCCGGTCGAGGGCAAGAAGCTCATCACCCGAGTGAAGAAGGAGCTTGAAAGCTACCTGACCGATAACACCCAGGCTTGGGTGTTGCAGTCCGATGGCCGCTACCTGCGCCAGCAGCCCACCGGCAACCAGAATCCACGCAGCGCTCAGTCCGGGCTGCTGGAGAAGCTGACTGCGCCGGTGATCATCGCGCGATAAAAAGCGGCTGCGTGCAGTCCTCTGATGCCCCTCTCCCGCTTACGGGAGAGGGTGCCCGAAGGGTGGGAGAGGGGGCTTTTGAGTCCTGGCGGGTTTCACCCGGCCTACAGGTCGAGCCGCGCCCGTAGGGTGCGCCATGCGCACCGGGGTATCAGCGCACGCTCAACGTCAGATCGATACGCTTGAGCCATTCAGCTTCGGCTTCGAAGTCCGCCAGGGTCAGCGGGTTGGCGGCCAGCCAGCCTTCGGGAAAGACGATTTCCAGGCTGTTCTCTCCAACCTTGAACTGCACCTCGGGCATGCTCTGCGTGCCACGAATATGGTGGAAGAGGATGGCGAAGCGCAGCAGCACGCACAGGCGCATCAGCTTCACGCCTTCCTCGCCGAAGTCGGCGAACTTGTCCCTGGGAATGTTGCGACGGTGGCCGCGTACCAGCAAGGCGAGCATCTGCTGGTCCTGGCGCGAGAAACCAGCCAGGTCCGAGTGCTCGATCAGGTAGGCGCCGTGCTTGTGGTACTGGTAATGGGCGATGTCCAGACCCACCTCGTGCACCTTGGCGCCCCAACTCAGCAGTTCGCGATGCCAGTCGTCGGTCAGGCCCCAATCGGCGGACACCTTGTCCAGCGCCGACAGTGCCTTGGCCTCGACCCGCACGGCTTGGTCGACATCGACGTGGTAGCGCTCCATGAAGGCCGCCAGCGTGCGTTCGCGCACGTCCTCGTGCTGGTGGCGGCCGAGCAGATCATACAGCACGCCTTCGCGCAAGGCGCCTTCGGAGTGGCTCATGCGCTGAATCTCGCAGGCGTCGAAGATGGCTTCGAGAATCGCCAGGCCGGCGGGGAAGATGCCACGGCGGTCCGGCTTGATGCCGTCGAGGTCGATCTTGTCCACCTCGCCGAGCTTGAACAGTTTGCGCTTGAGCCAGGCCAGCCCTTCGACGGTGATTTCGCCATTGCTCAGACCCGCAGCCTTGGTCGTCAGGCCGATGGCCTTGATGGTGCCGGATGCACCGACGGCATCTTCCCAGCCGAGGCGGCGCAGGCCCTGTTCGATACCCATCAGTTCCAGACGAGCGGCGGTGTAGGCCTGGGCGTAGCGCGCCGGGGTGATCTTGCCGTCCTTGAAGTAACGCTGGGTGAAGCTCACGCAGCCCATCTGCAGGCTCTCGCGCAGCAGCGGCTCGAAGCGCTGGCCGATGATGAACTCGGTGCTGCCGCCGCCGATGTCGGCGACCAGGCGTTTGCCGGGGGTGTCGGCAATGCTGTGGGAGACGCCCAGGTAGATCAGGCGTGCTTCCTCGCGGCCGGAAATCACCTCGACCTGATGGTTGAGAATCTCCTCGGCGCGGCGGATGAACACAGCGCGGTTGCGCGCTTCACGCAGGGCGTTGGTACCGACGATACGGACGGCGCCTTCCGGCAGCGTGGTGGTGAACTGGGCGAAGCGGCGCAGGCAGTCGAGCCCGCGCTGCATCGCTTCTTCGCTGAGTTGGCGTTCGTCGTCCAGGCCTGCGGCCAGCTGCACCTTGTCGCCGAGGCGCTCGAGGATGCGAATCTCGTGATTGTCGGCCTTGGCCAGCACCATGTGAAAGCTGTTCGAGCCCAGGTCGATGGCAGCGATCAGGGGGAAACTTTCGGCAGGGGCTTTGGGCATGATTACGGCATCTCGTTCGATTTCCGCGCCATCGTGCCACGACTGAGCGCATGAGCCAACGCATACGGATGTCGCATGAAACTGGTCTAGACCTGTGATTGCTGCAGGTTCAGCACGCTCAGTGGCTGTTTCAACACCTGCTCGTCGCAGTTGTGGCCGTCGCCACCACGGTCCACCACGATGAAACGGCCGGGGTGTTGCAGGCACAGCAGCGGGTGGTGCCAGGTGCCGCAGGCGTAGTTTACGCCCTGGTCCGGTGCGCTGATGAACGCGCGGATCTGCGACTCGTCCAGCTCGCCAGGCGGGGCCACGACGACCAGCATACGCCCGCCATCCACCGGGTAGAACGCCTGGCTGCCCAGCGGATGGCGCTCTAGCATGCCGATGGCGATGGGCGTGTGCCAGGCCTTGCCCTCAAACAGGTTGACCAGCGTGCGCGGCGACTCGCCGGCCAGCTCCACCTGCGCCAGGTCGTGGTAGCGCGTGGTGGTGCCGGCGTTGATCGGAAAGGATGTGGCGCCGGCTGTTTCGATCACGTCACCGAAAGGCGCGAAGGCTTCGCGGGTCAGCGGCTCGATGCGCAGCGCCAGGGGCGCTGGCGCGTTCACAGGTTCACCGAGCCGATGAAGTTGCGCAGCTCTTCGGTCTGCGGGGCGGCGAACAGGGCTTTCGGGTCCCCGATCTCGTGCACCTTGCCGTGATGCATGAACACCAGCTTGTTACCCACTTCGCGGGCAAAGCGCATCTCGTGGGTGACCATGATCAGGGTCATGCCCTCGCTGGCCAGTTGCTTGACCACCGCCAGCACCTCGTTGACCAACTCGGGGTCGAGCGCCGAGGTGATCTCGTCACACAGCAGCACCTTGGGCGACATGGCCAAGGCCCGGGCGATGGCTACCCGTTGCTGCTGGCCGCCGGACAGGCGTTCGGGGTAGGCGTCGAACTTCTCCGCCAGGCCGACGCGTTCGAGCATCTGCCTGGCGATCTTCTCGGCTTCGGCGCGCGAGGTCTTCTTCACCACCTGCGGTGCCAGCATGACGTTCTCGCCGACGGTCAGGTGCGGGAACAGGTTGAACTGCTGGAACACCATACCGACCTTCTGCCGCAGGCTGCGCAGGTCGGCGCGGGCAGCGTCGATGTACTCGCCGTCGACTTCGATCACGCCGTCGTTGATCGACTCCAGGCCATTGAGGGTGCGCAGAAAGGTGCTCTTGCCCGAGCCGCTGCGGCCGATGATGGCGATCACTTCGCCTTCTTCGACCTTGAGGTCGATGCCCTTGAGCACGTGGTTGTCGCCGTAATACTTGTGCAGGGCGGTGACGTTAAGCAGTGACATTCAGCCTCCTTTCCAGGCGGTAAGCAGCGAGCGAGAGCGGGTAGCAAAGCAGGAAGTAACCGAGGGCGACGAAGCCGTAGACCATGAAGGGCTCGAAGGTGGCGTTGGCCAGCATGCTGCCGGTCTTGGTCAGCTCGGTGAAGCCGATGATCGAGGTCACTGCGGTGCCCTTGACCACCTGCACCGAGAAGCCGACGGTAGGCGCCACGGCGATGCGTAGCGCCTGTGGCAGGACCACGTGGCGCAGGGTTTCCAGGCGGCTCATGGCCAGGCTTTCGGCGGCCTCCCATTGGCCGCGGGTGATCGACTCGACGCAGCCGCGCCAGATCTCGGCGAGAAAAGCGCTGGTGAACAGCGTCAGTGCGGTGGCTGCCGCCAGCCAGGGCGACACGTCGATGCCCAGCAGGGCGATACCGAAGAACACCAGGAACAGCTGCATCAGCAGCGGCGTGCCCTGGAACAGTTCGATGTAACCACGAGCAAGGATGCGCGGTGCAGAAAGCGGCGACAGCCGGGCCAGCAACACCAGCAGGCCGGCAATACCGCCGCAGACGAAGGCCACCAGCGACAGCAGCAGTGTCCATTGCAGGCCGGTGAGCAGGTTGCGCAGGATGTCCCAGAGGGTGAAGTCCATCAGCGCTCTCCCATGATGAAGCGGCGGCCGAACCAGGCCAGCAGTTGGCGAATCAGGATGGCCATGAGCAGGTACAGCGCGGTGGTCAGCAGGTAGGTTTCGAAGGCGCGGAAGTTACGCGACTGGATGAAGTTGGCGGCGAACGACAGCTCCTCGGTGGAGATCTGCGAGCACACCGCCGAGCCCAGCATGACGATGATGATCTGGCTCGACAGCGCCGGCCACACCTTGCCCAGCGCCGGGCGCAGCACCACATGACGGAACGTCTCGAAGCGGCTCATGGCCAGTGCGCCGGCGGCTTCGAGCTGGCCATGCGGGATGGCCTGGATACCGGCGCGGATGATCTCCGTGGAGTAGGCACCGAGGTTGATCACCATCGCCAGAATGGCGGCCTCCCACTCGCTCAGGCGTACGCCGAGCGAGGGCAGGCCGAAGAAGATGAAGAACAGCTGGACGATGAATGGCGTGTTGCGGATCAGTTCCACGTAGACGCCGAAAATCCGGTCGAACGGACGGATGCGCCAGGCGCGCAGTATCGCCCCGACGATGCCGAGACCGACCCCCAGCAGGGTGCCGATCGCCGTCAGGCCGAGGGTGAAGGCCGCGCCCTGCAGCAGCAGATCGCTGTGCTGCAGGACGGCGGCGAAGTCGAACTGGTACGCCATGGCTCAGCTCCCTGCGCGGCTCAGAGGCCGGTCGGCAGCGGTTGCTTCAGCCACTTCTGGCTGAGCGCATCGAGGCTGCCATCGGCCTTGGCGGCGGTGATGATGGTGTTGACCTTTTCCAGCAGCGCGCTCTGGTTCTTGTTCACGCCGACGTACACCGGCGAATCCTTGAGCTTGAGCTTCATGCTCGGCACGCGCTTGGGGTTGCGCTCGGAGATGGCCACCATCACCACGTTGCCGCTGGCGATCAGCTCCACCTGGCCGGAGAGGTAGGCGGCGATGGTCGAGTTGTTGTCCTCGAAGCGCTTGATGGTGGCGCCTTTCGGGGCGACGTTGCTCAGTTCGATGTCCTCGATGGAGCCCCGGGTGACGCTGATAGTCTTGCCGGCCAGGTCGTCGAGGCTGGCGATGGCGGCGTCTTCCGGGCCGAACACGCCGAGGTAGAACGGTGCATAGGCGGCGGAGAAGTCGATCACCGCTTCACGCTCTGGGTTCTTGCCAAGGCTGGAGATCACCAGATCGACCTTGCCGGTGGTGAGGAAGGGGATACGGTTGGTGCTGTTGACCGGGGTCAGCTCCAGCTTCACCGCCAGCTTGTCGGCCAGCAGTTGCGCGGTATCGATATCCAGCCCGCGCGGTTTCATGTCCGGGCCGACCGAGCCGAACGGCGGGAAATCCTGCGGTACGGCGACCTTCAGCACACCGGCCTTGCTGATGTCCTCGAGTGCATCGGCGTGAGCGGTTCCGGCGCCGAAGGCCAGGGCAGCGAACAGGGTACCCAGCAGGGTGCGGTGAAATTTGCGCATGTCGAACTCCCGATGAATGAACGAAAATTGAAGCGTTTTGCCTGGCTCGTGCAGTGCATCGGCTGTGCCAAGTTCAATGAAATAAGGCCTTTCATCGTTTCAGGCGAGTGGAAACAAGGTCTTACTGGTCTGAACAGTTGACGTAACTGACCAATTGGTCAGAAGCGTTTCTGGGCCATCTCGGTGCGTACGCCTGGTGGTCTGTTCCACAAAGGGGCGTCGCTTGCCTGGAGCAGTGCTCTGGCCGTACAAAGGCGACTTCACTGGACTGACCGGCCCGAACAGTCATGAATGCTTCTGCTCCCCGCGCGGTACCCGAATATGCCCTGCAGGCGATCCGCCGCCTGATCGAGGAAGAGGGCTATCGCCCCGGCGATGCGCTGCCGTCGCAGCGCGATCTGGCCGAGCGCCTGGGCGTGAGCCGGGCATCCTTGCGTGAGGCGTTGTCGTCGCTCAGCGCGTTGGGCCTGGTCAGCGTGCAGGCTGGCAAGGGTGTGTTCGTTCAGGAGGCAAGCAGGGGCGAAGTCTCCGGTGGATTTGTCTGGCCTTTCGCCGCGCAGGTGTCTGCGGCCGATACCTTCCAGCTGCGCTTCGCGCTGGAGGGCTTTGCCTGTGGCCTGGCGGCCGGCGTGATGACCGCCGGGGAGCTGGATATCCTCGAAGACAACGTCGAGCAGATGCGCCGTGAGTTGCGCGCGGGCGACTTCGAGCAGGCGACGCGGCTGGATTTCGAGTTCCACCAGCGCATCCTCGCCGCCAGTGGCAACCAGGCGATGTTTGCCCTGGTCACCTCCAGCGCCGATATCTTTCTGGAGAGCCAGAAGCTGCCGTTCATCCGCCCGGAGCGAGCGATGGAGACCTGGCAGGAGCACCGCAAGATTCTCAAAGCCCTCGCGCGGCATGCCGCTGGCCCGGCGCAAAAGGCCATGCAGCAGCACATCCGCGCCGCCGCGCTGCGCACCGGCATTGCCTTCACCACGCTGGGCGATTGAGGCGTACATGCGACGCTATTGAAAGGCTCAATCGTCAGTGCCTTTCGGTGTCACTCAAGCCGGGCTATGATGGCGCCACTTTTTTGCTTCCGAATCACGGAGACTCCTCATGAGCGAATTCATCACCAACGTCAGCGACGCCAGCTTCGACCAGGACGTCATCCAGGCTGAAGGTCCGGTTCTGGTCGACTATTGGGCTGAGTGGTGCGGCCCGTGCAAGATGATTGCACCGGTGCTCGACGAGATCGCCAAGGAATACCAGGGCAAGCTGAAGATCTGCAAACTGAACATCGACGAGAACCAGGAAACCCCGCCGAAGTACGGTGTGCGTGGTATTCCGACCCTGATGCTGTTCAAGAACGGCAACGTCGAAGCGACCAAGGTCGGCGCGTTGTCCAAGTCGCAGCTGGCGGCGTTTCTCGACAGCAACATCTGAGTCGCAAGCGGTAGGGTGGATCACGCTTCATCGATCCACCATGGCGTCGCAAGTGGTGGATGAAAAAAGCGTCATCCACCCTGCGTAGCCTTTTGAAGGCCCCGCAATTTGCGGGGTTTTTCGTTTTCGGGGCTAGACGCTGTTTTTTCACGGTGTTAAATTCGACCCGGCTGCATCCTCCATGCAGCTCTCTGCACGCCGTCGCCGATTCATTCCTATACGAACTCGTTCGCGATCCTGTCGCCTTCTCTGCGGCGCGGCCTCTCAAGCTAACAGCTTTCTTCTCCTCTCGATGATCACGTCATTCCTATGAATCTGACCGAACTCAAGCAAAAGCCGATTGCCGAACTGCTGGACATGGCCGAACAGATGGGCCTGGAAAACATGGCTCGTTCGCGCAAGCAGGACATCATCTTCGCCCTGCTGAAAAAGCATGCCAAAAGCGGCGAGGAAATTTCCGGTGACGGCGTGCTGGAGATCCTCCAGGACGGTTTCGGCTTCCTGCGTAGCGCTGACTCCTCCTACCTGGCCGGCCCGGACGATATCTACGTCTCGCCCAGCCAGATCCGCCGTTTCAACCTGCGTACCGGTGACAGCATCGTCGGCAAGATCCGTCCGCCGAAGGAAGGCGAGCGTTACTTCGCCCTGCTCAAGGTCGACAGCATCAATTTCGACCGTCCGGAAAACGCCAAGAACAAGATCCTGTTCGAGAACCTGACGCCGCTGTTCCCCAACAAGCGCCTGACCATGGAAGCCGGTAACGGCTCCACCGAGGACATCACCGGCCGTGTGATCGACCTCTGCGCGCCGATTGGCAAGGGCCAGCGCGGCCTGATCGTCGCCCCGCCGAAAGCGGGCAAGACCATCATGCTGCAGAACATCGCCTCGAACATCACCCGCAACAACCCCGAGTGCCACCTGATCGTTCTGCTGATCGACGAACGTCCGGAAGAAGTGACCGAGATGCAGCGCACCGTGCGCGGCGAAGTGGTCGCCTCCACCTTCGACGAGCCGCCGACCCGTCACGTCCAGGTTGCCGAAATGGTGATCGAGAAGGCCAAGCGCCTGGTCGAGCACAAGAAGGATGTGGTCATCCTGCTCGACTCCATCACGCGCCTGGCACGTGCCTACAACACCGTCATCCCGAGCTCCGGCAAGGTCCTGACCGGTGGTGTCGATGCCCACGCCCTGGAGAAGCCGAAGCGCTTCTTCGGTGCCGCGCGTAACATCGAAGAAGGCGGTTCGCTGACCATCATCGCCACTGCGCTGGTGGAAACCGGCTCGAAGATGGACGAAGTGATCTACGAGGAATTCAAGGGCACCGGCAACATGGAGTTGATCCTCGATCGCCGTGTTTCCGAGAAACGCGTGTTCCCGGCCATCAACATCAACAAGTCCGGCACCCGCCGCGAAGAACTGCTGACCGGTGAAGAAGAGCTGTCGCGCATGTGGATTCTGCGCAAACTGCTGCACCCGATGGATGAGATTGCGGCCATCGAGTTCCTCATCGACAAGCTCAAAGCTACCAAGACGAACGATGAGTTCTTCCTGTCGATGAAGCGCAAATAAGCGTTGTGGCTTGCCAAAAGGCCGGGGAAACCCGGCCTTTTGCTGTCTGTCACTTTCACCGGCGCTTCTGAAAGCCCGACTTCGGCGCTAAACTTTGCGGCCGACTCTTGCCTGTCCGACACGAGGCTCCTGCATGCAGTATCGCGACCTGCGCGACTTCATCCGTGAACTGGAAAAGCGCGGCGAACTCAAGCGCATCCAGACCCCGGTATCGCCCGTTCTGGAAATGACCGAAATCTGCGACCGCACCCTGCGCAAGGGCGGACCGGCGCTGCTGTTCGAAAAGCCCACCGGCTTTGACGTGCCGGTGCTCGGCAATCTGTTCGGCACGCCCAAGCGCGTGGCGCTGGGCATGGGCGCCGAAGAGGTGTCCGAACTGCGCGAGATCGGCAAGCTGCTGGCCTTTCTCAAGGAGCCCGAGCCGCCCAAGGGCCTCAAGGATGCCTGGAGCAAGCTGCCGATCTTCAAGAAGGTCATTTCCATGGCGCCCAAGGTGGTCAAGGATGCGCCGTGCCATGAAGTGATCGAGGAAGGCGATGACGTCGACCTGGGCAAGCTACCGATCCAGCACTGCTGGCCGGGTGACGTGGCGCCGCTGATCACCTGGGGCCTGACCATCACCAAAGGCCCGAACAAGGAACGGCAGAACCTCGGTATTTACCGCCAGCAGGTGATCGGCCGCAACAAGGTGATCATGCGTTGGCTCAGCCACCGTGGCGGTGCGCTGGACTATCGCGACTGGTGCAAGACCCATCCGGGTAAGCCCTACCCGGTATGCGTAGCACTGGGCGCGGACCCGGCGACCATCCTCGGCGCCGTCACCCCGGTGCCCGATACGCTGTCCGAATACGCCTTCGCCGGCCTCTTGCGTGGCCATCGCACCGAGCTGATCAAGGCGCGCGGCAGCGAGCTGCAGGTACCGGCCAGTGCCGAGATCGTGCTGGAGGGTGTGATCCATCCAGGCGAAACCGCACCGGAAGGCCCCTATGGTGACCACACCGGCTACTACAACGAGGTCGATACGTTCCCGGTGTTCACTGTCGAGCGCATCACCCGTCGCCGCGATCCGATCTATCACAGCACCTACACCGGCCGGCCACCCGATGAGCCGGCGATCCTCGGCGTGGCGCTGAACGAGGTGTTCGTGCCGATCCTGCAGAAGCAATTCCCCGAGATCACCGACTTCTACCTGCCGCCGGAAGGCTGTTCCTACCGCATGGCGGTGGTGACCATGAAGAAGCAGTATCCGGGCCACGCCAAGCGCGTCATGCTCGGTGTGTGGTCGTTCCTCAGGCAGTTCATGTACACCAAGTTCGTGATCGTCACCGATGACGATATCAACGCACGGGACTGGAACGACGTGATCTGGGCGATTACCACGCGTATGGACCCCAAGCGCGACACGGTGATGATCGACAACACACCAATCGACTATCTCGACTTCGCCTCGCCGATCTCTGGCCTCGGCTCGAAGATGGGCCTGGACGCCACCCACAAGTGGCCGGGTGAGACCACCCGCGAATGGGGCCGCGCCATCGAGAAGGACCCGGCCGTAGTGGCACGTGTCGACGCGCTGTGGAGCGAGCTGGGAATCGATTGATGAACGTCACCCTGCAACCTTCCGGTGTCACCCTTGCGCTGCAGCCGGGCGAACGCATTCTCGATGGCGCCCGGCGCCTGGGCTACGACTGTCCGCAGAGCTGCCGCAATGGCAACTGCCATATCTGCGCCGCGCTGCTGGTCGAAGGTCGGGTCAGGCAGAACGGCATCGAACTGGATCATGGCGAGCTGTTCACCTGCCTGGCCGAGCCGCTGGAAGACTGCGTGTTGCACTGGGACGGCGTGCTGGCGCCGGGAGAGCTGCCCGTGCGCGAACTGAGCTGCCAGGTGATCGAATGCCTGCCCGTTGGCGGCGACGTGTTCCGCGTATGCTTGCGCACTCCAGCCGGCAAGGCTCCGCGCTATCACGCTGGGCAGTACCTGCTGCTGCAGCGCCCGGATGGCGAGATGGCAGCCTTTTCTCTGGCTTCGGCGCCGCATGCCGGGCGTGAGCTGGAGCTGCACATCCTTGCCCGCGAAGACAGCAGCATCGCGCTGCTGGAGTACCTGCGCAGCACTGGCATGGCGCGTGTGCAGATGCCCTACGGTGATACCCACCTCGCCGACCTGCCCGATGGTCCGCTGGTGCTGATCGCTGCCGGCACCGGCATGGGCCAGATGCACAGCCTGATCGAGCATTGCCGCGCGGCGGGGTTTGCCCATCCGGTGCACCTGTACTGGGGCGCGCGTCGGCCCGAGGATTTCTACGAACTGCCACATTGGGCGCAGTGGCAACAGCTGGACAATCTGTTCCTGCACCAGGTAGTCAGCGACTCATGCGGCTGGCAGGGGCGTTGCGGCCTGCTGCACGAAGCCGTGCGCGAGGATTTTCCGGATCTCAAGGCCTTGCACGTTTATGCCAGCGGCTCGCCAGCGATGGTCTACGCCACGCTCGATGCGCTGGTCGAAGCCGGCATGGACGCTCACCAGATGCGTGCCGACGTGTTCGCCTACGCGCCGCGTTAAGGGTCAATGGCGATCAGATAAGGTTGCCAAAGTCTGACGCCAGTCAGTTAGGCCGTACGCGCTTGGCTCCCCTCTCCCGCTTGCGGGAGAGGGGCTGGGGGAGAGGGCTGAAATATCGGCGAAACGGCCGTTAACCCCTTTCCCTAGCCCTCTCCCCAGAGGGGCGAGGGGGCCGACCGTGTTCGACGATATCTGACTGCATGTATGCCAAAGCCGCCTTTCGTAGGAGCCCCGGGGCGAAGCTTTCGTTGCTCGCCCTCTTGGCAGCAACTGGACGAAGTCGAAAAATCTTTCTTCCGGCATGTTTTCGAATTCGTGCTTCCCCTGTTCGCGGCGAGGTGCCGTTCCCGCGTAGGCGGTATGCCTCACTTTCAAGTGTCGTCAGGCACCACTTGGCGGGGGGGTAGCGGCGGTGATCCTAATCGTGAAGTCGTTCAATTTTTTGGCGTTTGACTGTGGAGATTCATATGGTCTAATAGCCGCCATTTTTCTGGCGTCGTTTTTTCTGCTATTCAAAGGACTGAAAGCATGCTTCTTCGTATCAGCCCTTTATGGCCTGCCATCCCTGGCGGCCACCCCAAGGGCCGTCGCTGCGCGACGTTAAAAGTGGCTCCCGGCCTCTCTTGGGCCGTATGGCTGTTCTTTTCCCTTCCCGTTATTGCGCTGGCGCAGACGCCGGGCGACCGTGAGCTGATCCGCGAGCGCCAGGAGCGCCTATTGCAGGAGCAGCAGCGCCGTCTCGACGAGCTGCAGCAACTGCCCGGTGACGCCCCCAAACTGCAAGCCGCCCCGGTCGAAGACGAGCGCTGCTTCGCGATCGAGCAGATTCGCCTGGAAGGCGCCACTCTTCTCGCTGAGGACGACCAGCAGGCTGTTCTGCAGCGCTTCGCTGGCGAGTGTTTGGGCGTTGGCCAGCTCAACGAGCTGCTCAAGGCCATTACCCAGTTCTATATCGACCGCGGCTACGTCACCTCGCGTGCCTACCTGCCGCAGCAGGATCTGTCCTAGGGCGAGCTACGGGTCACCGTGGTCGAAGGCCGCCTGGAAGGGTTGGACCGCTCCGAGCTGGCCAGTGAGCGCGAACTGGCCATGGGCTTCCCCGGTCAGCCAGGTGACGTGCTGGACCTGCGCGAGCTGGAGCAACTGGTCGACCAGCTCAACCGCCTGCCATCGCGCCAGGCCCAGCTGGAGCTGGTGCCGGGCGAAGAAGTGGGCGGTAGTCGCGTGCGCCTGCAAGGCCAGCGCGACAAGCCCTGGCGAGCCGGGCTCAACCGCCACAACGACGGGCAGACGAGCACTGGCGAGCAACAGTGGGGCCTGAGCTTCGACTGGGACAGCCCGCTTGGTTTGGCCGACCAGCTCAGCCTGCGCGCCAACCGCGATGCGGTGAGCGACAGCTACCGCCACTCGCACAGCCAGAGCCTGATCTACCAGGTGCCCTACGGCTGGTGGAACTTCAGCTACAGCTACAGCCAGAGCTACTACCGCACGCAGAGCGAGGGCAATGGCTTTCTCTTCGACCAGGACGGCGACAGCAAGACTCACGCCCTGCGCGGCGAGCGTGTGCTGCACCGCGACAGCGTCAGCAAGACCGCCTTCAACCTCGGTGTCAGCCACCTGCGCACCAACAACTTCATTCTCGGCAACCGCATCGACACTTCCAGCACGCGCTTGTCCGAGGCGCAGCTGGGTTTCAACCATGGCCGCCGTATCGGCAGCGCCTTCGTCAACGCCGATCTCGGCTGGCAACGCGGTATCGGTGCCTTCGACGCCCAGCGCGCCGGCGACCCGCAAGGTAGTCAGCCGGTGGCGCGCTACAACAAATACAGCCTGGCCCTGAGCTACCTGCAGCCCTTCGCGCTGTGGGGCGAATCCTTCAGCTTCGACAGCCTCGCCTACGGCCAGAAGAGCGAAGACGTGCTGTTCAGCCCGCAGCGCATCAGCATCGGCGGCCTCAGCTCGGTGCGCGGTTTCAAGGACGAATCCTTGTCCGGCGACACCGGCGGCTATTGGCGCAATCAGCTGCGCTGGCGCCGCTCTGTCACCTGGGAGGCGCTGCGCCCCTTCGTGCACGAATACAGCCTGGCCTTCGCCTATGACGTTGGCGTGATTCACGGCGGCCGGCACAACCCCGAGCAACGCGGCCGCATGAGTGGCAACGCCCTCGAGTTCGCCCTGCGCGGCCAGCATCTGGCGGCCTCGGTGAGTTTCGCCCATGCCCTGGAGCGCCCCGACGCCATCGAGCGTGACGAGCGCCCGGTCTATTTCCGATTCGACCTGTTCTTCTGATTGCCCGGCCGGATGGCGGGTTGGAGTACCGACATGGACGTACGCAGTCCCCTGTTTCAGAACATCGCCCTCATCGTTGCCGGCGTGCTGTTTCTCAACCCCATCGTTGCCACGGCGGCGCAACTGGCGGTTGATCAGGCCGCTGGCGGCAACACCGCCGTGACCCAGGCGCAGAACGGTGTGCCGATGGTCAACATCGCCACGCCCAATGGCAGCGGCCTGTCGCACAACAAGTTCACCGACTACAACGTCGGCCAGCAGGGGCTGATCCTCAACAACAGTGCGCAGAACGTGGTGCAGACCCAGTTGGGCGGCTACGTGGTCGGCAACCCGAACCTGAAGAACGGCGCCGCCGGGCTGATTCTCAACGAAGTCACCGGTGGCAACGCCAGCCAGCTCAAGGGCTACACGGAAGTGGCTGGGCGCTCGGCAGCGGTCATCGTCGCCAACCCGCACGGCATCACCTGCGATGGCTGCGGTTTCATCAACACCCCGCGCGTCACCCTCAGCACCGGCACCCCGATCATCGAAAATGGCCACCTGCGGCGTTTCGACGTCGACGGCGGGCAGATCGCCATCGAAGGCCAGGGCCTCAATGCCGGCAACGTCGACCAGTTCGACCTGATCACCCGCAGCGCGCAGATCAACGCCGAGCTGCACGCGAAGAAGCTCAACATCATCACCGGCCGCAACGAAGTGGATGCCACCACCCTGGCCGCAACCGCCAAGGCCGACGATGGCTCGGACAAACCCATGCTGGCCATCGACAGCTCGGCCCTCGGCGGCATGTACGCGGGCGCCATCCGTCTGGTCGGCACCGAGCAGGGCGTGGGCGTGAAACTGGCCGGCGACATGGCCGCCAGTGCCGGGGATATCCAGATCGATGCCAATGGCAAGCTGAGCCTTAACCGTGTGGCGGCCAGTGGTGACGTTGCGCTCAAAGCCACCAGCATCGAACTCAACGCTGACACCTACGCGGGCCGAAACGCCACGCTCGACGCGCAGCAGGTCGAAGTGCGGGAAAGCCTGGCCGCCGGCCAGCGCTTGGCCGTACAGGCTGAGCAACTGAACAACGCCGGGATCATCGAGGCGGGTGTCGGTGCCAACGGCAGTGTCAGCAGCGCCGGCCATCTGCAACTTGATGGCGGCAAGGTGCGTAATGCCGGGCAGATGACCAGCCATGGCAGCATGGCGACCGATCTGCAAACGCTGGACAACGCCGGCGGCAAGATCGCCACTGCCGGTAGCGCCGCGCTCAAGGCTGAGCAGCTCGACAACCGCGAAGGCGAGATGCTCGCTCAGGGTAATCTGACGCTTGCCACCCAGGTTCTGGATAACCGCCAGGGCAGCGCTCTGAGCGGCCAGGCGCTGAGCATCGAGGCCGAGTCTGTCGACAACGCAGCCGGCACCCTGGCAGCGGGCGGCAACATTCAGCTCGGGGTCAACGAGCGCCTCAACAACACCACAGGCCTTATCGAAGCCGGCGGCGCGGTGAGCCTGCAGGCGGGCGCGCTGGATAACCGCAGCGGGCAGCTTCGCGCCTTGGGGAGTAGTGGCGAGAGTCGTCTCACGGTCGATGAACAGTTGAACAACCAGGCTGGCGAGATCGAAATCGGCAGTGCCAGCCTGGCGGTCGAGGCCGGCAGCCTGATCAACAGGGACGGCCTGATTCGCCATGTCGGCACGCAAGCGCTGGACATGAGTCTTGAGCAACTGGGCCAGGCCGGTGGCCGCATCCAGACCAACGCACAACTCGATCTGAAGGCCGACACCTGGACCAACACCACCGAGCTGCAGGCCGGACGTCTGACGCTCGATATCGCAGAGCTTACGCAAACGACAGGTGCTGCCTTGCTGTCACGCGACAGCATCGAGGCCAAGGGCAGTACCTGGCGTAACGACGGGCGCATCGAAACCGACGGTAACCTCAGTCTGGAGCTGGAAGATGGTTACGCAGGTGACGGCACTCTCATCACCCAGGGCGACCTGAATGTCAGCGCCGCTGCAGCCGAGCTGGGCACCCATGCCAAGTGGCTCGCTGGTGGTTCGTCGAAGCTGAGCGTGCTGGGTGATCTGGTCAGCCGTGGCCAGATGACAGCGGGTACCTGGCTGCAGCTTGCCGCGCAGAATCTGCGCAACAGCGGCACCCTCGGTGCGGCAGGTCAAATGTCTCTGCAGGCGGCGGATATTCGCAACGAAGAAGGCTTTTTGTTCAGCGGCGCCTCCATGCTGCTGGTAGCGAATCGTTTCACCAACCAGCGCGGTGACCTCTACAGCGTAGGTGACCTGCAGTTCGTCGCCAACGAGCAGGGCGATGCCCCTGAGCTGTTCGCCAACCTGTCCGGGGTGGTGGAAAGTGAAGGCAACGTCGCGATTCGCGCGAAGCAAATCACCAATGCCCATGAAGTCGAAAACCTGGTCGTCAGCCGCAAGATCGCGGCGCTGTTCTACAGCCCCGATTGCACCGACTGCAGTGGCGACAAGGAAAACGTGCGCTACCGTCTGCGCCAGATCGACCGTACCGAAGCCACCAGTGATGTGCGTACCGCCTCGCTGCTGGCTGGCGGCGATCTCACCCTCAGCGGCGAGGCCATCAATAATCGCTACAGCATGCTCGCGGCCAACGGCGCGGTGCGTATCACGGGCGACACCTTCACCAGTGTCGGCGCCGAGACCGGCGAGTATGTTTCCGAAGGCCGCGCCACCAGCGAACGCGAGAAATCCCAGGGCTGGATTCACGATCACGTGAGCTGGTTCAACGCACGCAACTGGCCCACGGGTAGTGCGACTGTCGAGGCCGACCTCAATAACGTCCTGACAAACACCCTCAAGGGCAGCTTCGAGCATTTTGGCACCACCTACACGCCCGATGCCGAACAGAGCTATGCAGCCATCGTGCAGGCCGGTGGTGAAGTCACCATCGATGCCACACAAATCGGCAATGCCAGTATCCGCCCGTCATTCAGCTTCGTGAATGGCGGCACGCGGGTGGATACCGATGTGCCGGGCAGCGATATCGCCACTTTCGTCACCCTCAATCCTCAACTGCCGCCCGACCTGCAGCAGAAGGCCGTCGACCCGCTGTCACTGCCGGGCTTCTCCCTGCCTGCTGGTCAGAATGGACTGTTCAGTCTGAGCAACGACCCTGGCCATCGCTACCTGATCGAAACCAACCCGGCCTTCGCCAACCTGGGTAACTTCCTCAACTCCGACTACATGCTCGGCCTGCTGGGCTTCGACCCGGACGAGATGCAGCGTCGCCTGGGCGATGGCTTTTACGAGCAGCGCTTGGTGCGTGAAGCGGTGCGGGCGCGTACTGGCCAGCGTTATCTGGCCGGCCTGACCAGCGACGAGGCGCAGTTCAAGTACCTGATGGACAACGCCATCGCCAGCAAGGAGGCCTTGAACCTCAGCCTGGGCATTGCCCTGAGCGCCGAACAGGTGGCAGCCCTGACCCACGACATCGTGTGGATGGAAGAGCGCGAAGTGCAGGGACAGAAAGTCCTGGTGCCAGTGCTCTACCTGGCGCAGGCCGAAGGTCGTCTGGCGCCGAGTGGCGCGCTGATCCAGGGACGCGACGTGGCGCTGATCTCCGGTCGTGACCTGATCAACAGTGGCACCTTGCGTGCGACCCAGAATCTGACCGTGACCGCGCAGCAGAGCATCGCCAACAGCGGGCTGATGCACGCGGGTGAGCGCCTGTCGCTGCTGGCCGGCAACAGCATCCGTAACACCCAGGGCGGTATCCTCAAAGGCCAGGAGGTGAGCCTGGTCGCGGTTACCGGCGATGTGGTCAACGAGCGCACCGTCAGCACCCACCACAGCACCACGCGCCACACCGACCGCCAGCAGAGCTTCGTCGACAGTGCGGCGCGTATCGAAGCCGGTAATGAGCTGCTGGTCAGTGCCGGCAACGACCTCCGCAACATCGGCGGCGCCATCAGTGCGGGCGGCGATGCCAGCTTGCAGGCGGGCAATGACCTGATCCTCGGTTCGGCCGAGGCCGAGAACCGGCAGAACAAGTGGGACCGCAAAGGCCACGCCTATCACACCGATATCACTCAGTACGGCAGCGACGTACAGGTGGGTGGCGACCTGACGGCCGTTGCCGGTCGCGACCTGCTGGTGGTCGGCAGTACCGTCAAGGCTGGTGGTGATATCGGTCTGGATGCTGGCGGCGACATGACCATCGCCTCGGCGGCGAACGAGAGCAGCGCCGACTACTACCGCAAGAGCGGTGGCAAGACCGTCATCGCCCAGGAGCAGCACGTCAAGCAGATCGCCTCGGTCATCGAGGCCGGTGGCAATCTCGACATGCGCACCGATGGCAATCTGGTGCTCTCCGCCAGTCAGCTCAAGGCGGGTAACGAAGCCTATCTGTATGCCGGGCAGCAACTTGCCCTGCTGGCGGCGCAGAACAGCGACTACTCGCTGTACGACAAGAAGAAAAAAGGTGGCTGGGGCAGTAAGGAAACCCAGCGAGACGAAGTCACCACCGTGCGCAACGTCGGCAGCTCCATCACCACTGGTGGCAACCTCAGCTTGATCAGCGAAGGCGACCAGCTCTACCAGAAGGCACGCCTGGAAAGCGGCAACGACCTGATCCTCGACAGCGGCGGCAGCATCACCTTCGAAGCGGTCAAGGATCTGGATCAGGAGAGCCACGAGAAGAGCAGCAACAGCCTGGCGTGGACCTCAGCCAAGGGCAAAGGCACGACGGATGAAACCCTCTACCAGAGCCAGCTGATCGCCAAGGGTGATTTGGTGATACAGGCCGTGGACGGCCTGAAGATCGACGTCAAGGAGGTCAACCAGCAGTCCGTCACCCAGACCATCGACGCCATGGTCAAGGCCGACCCCGAACTGGCCTGGCTCAAGGAGATGGAGCAGCGCGGAGATGTCGATTGGCGGCAGGTGAAGGAGATACATGACTCCTTCAAGTACAGCCATTCGGGGTTGGGGGCTGGGGCGCAGTTGGTGATTGCGATTGTGATGGCTGCCGTGGTTGGCCCGATGGCTGCCGGCGCTCTTGGCGGCGCTGCTACGGGAGCAGCTGCGACCAGCCTGGCAACGACCGGAGTGATCAGCACGATTAACAATAAGGGCAACCTAGGCGCCGCGCTCAAAGACACCTTTAGCAGCGATAGCTTGAAAAATGCTGCTGTGGCAGGAGTGACGGCGGGTCTTACGGAAGGCCTGTATGACAGCATGCTTAACACCAAGACCAACGCGATCACTGGCAAGGTCACGGTTGATCTCAGCAATCTTGATGGCATTGGCCGCTTTGCCGGCAATCAGGTGCTGCAAGGCGGAACCTCTGCCGCGTTGAATAAAGCCCTTGGTCGGGACGTGGACTTCAAGGATGTGCTTCAAAGTGCGCTGTTCAATACTTTAGCAGCTGCTACCTTCAATGCCGTGGGAGACCACACGCAAGGTGTCTTAGATGATGGCAGCGCAGGAAAGGTTGCTATTCATGCGTTTGTGGGTGGTCTGCTCAGCGAAGCGACAGGCGGTGACTTTGTTACCGGTGCGCTTGCGGCAGGTGCGAATGAGGCACTCGTCAATCAGCTAAACGCTCTCGTTGACAGCAATGAAAGCCTGCTGCTGATGATGTCCCAGTTGGTGGGTGTGGCTGCTGCTGCGATGACAGATGGGGACATGGAGAATGCGGCGTGGGTGACGAAGAATGCTACGCAGTACAACTTCATGGGTCATCAGGAACTGGATGAGTTTGTTGCAGACGCTCAAGTGTGTGAAGCAAGAGGAAACTGTGACGAGGTAAGGCAAAAATTCAGGGACATTTCTCTCGGTGGCGATGATGCGTTAGGTGCCCTCTGTGCTACTGATCCGGCTAGTTGTATTGAGCTGTATGGTGATCTGGCTCATGATCGCCTAAGTTTGCAGGAGAGAATCAGCAAGCTCTATTTCGACGACAGTATTCCCTCGGTACTCAAACGTGATCTGCATGTTTATCAAATGCAGAATATGAGTGCGGTTGGTACACTGACGAAGGCACAGGTGCAGATCAGTCTTGAGAACCAAGGTCTCTCTAGTGATACCGCTCAGCTAGGCGCTATGGTGGCTGCGGCAGCAGCGTCTGGCGGCCTAGTGGGTCGAACTGGTGGGGCAAAAGAACCTATATTTAAAACCACTAGAGAGGCCAGGGTTGCTGCTGAGGGCTTAGGGTTCAAGAAAATTAATGAAACGGTTCATGGAGGGCAGGCTGTATTTAGAAAAGGAAATTTATATATCACGCGAGACTTGGACGGTCATAATGGTGGGGCTTGGAAAATGGCGGCTTCAGTTAAAGATTTGTCTAGCAGAAGTACTCGTATGGGGACTTATGACTCAAGCCTAAATCGTATAGGTGATTAGATGGGAAATGATGCGACAGAAAGTGGCGCGTGGGTGTCAGTTGGAAAGACAATTAAGCAGCTGATTGCTGAATTAGAGTCGTTTGAAAACAAAGATCTAATCGTTGAGTTATCAGTTGACGGTGGTGGTAGTAGTGTGCCGATAAGTTTGGTTGGTAAGAAGGATGGCAAGTGTATTCTTATGTATACTGGTTGAAGGATCAATGGGGTCAGAGTCTGAGGAATCCCCACAAATCTACCCCGGTGCCTGCGCCTGCCGGTGAACCTCCTCACGCAGCAAAAGCTCCATCTTCGCCAGAGCCGAGCATGATAAATCGCTGGCCGAGCGCCTGAGGTATTCGAGGCCGATACGCCAGAGCGACAGCACGGGTTTATGCCTGACGCTGTTGCTCTGAAAGCGGCATGACCTGCCTGTCGTTTGAGCCTGAAGGCCGGCCAAGTACAGAAAGTATTAGGGGACAGACCACGATTTAACTAGGAAGAAAACGTGGTCTGTCCCCTATTGTTTGCGAAGCCTTGGTCAGTTGCAGAACAATCCAAGATGGTAGATCAAGCGAAGAAATATTCATCAGGCTTTGAAGGCAGCGTTGTTTACCATACGAATAGCCCAGAGCTTGCTAGTCAGTATTCAAAGATATTTAAAGAGGCAGGCGTTACAAACTTCAAGTTTGTGATTACTCCTGTGAAAAATTGAGGTTCCGTTATGAGCGATAAACTCGAAGAGCTGGAGGTAACACTCGGTGGGAAGCTGGAGAGGGTAGATGCTAGGGTTGTTCCTGGAACTGATGGCGCATCTACTCGTGAGGCTATTTATTTTTCCGATGACGGGAGAAATAAGTTTAGAAAGCAGTTTAAGAATATAACGTGCTTTACTGAGCCGCCTAATGCGACTTGTGGCGGTATCAATGAGGCTGGGTGTGATGTTACACCTCCCGATGGCCCACTTTTTCATGCAGCCATATATCACGGCGATCTTTCCGGCTGGCGGAAGGATATGGAAGAGGGGGCCAGGGGGCTTGGTTTACTTCTTGCTAGAATAGAAGGCGATCAATTTGTTATCTCAGATGGACGCTCATTCCCTCTGTCAGAATGCAAGATAGAGTTCACCTGAAATAAATAGCCCCGGCACTGCCGGGGCTATTTATTTGAAAGAATAATAGGGGGCAGACCACGTTTTCTTCCTAGTTAAATCGTGGTCTGTCCCCTAATACTCATGGTGCTCTCCGCCAGTCAGCTCAAGGCGGGTAACGAAGCCTATCTGTATGCCGGGCAGCAACTTGCCCTGCTGGCGGCGCAGAACAGCGACTACTCGCTGTACGACAAGAAGAAAAAAGGTGGCTGGGGCAGTAAGGAAACCCAGCGAGACGAAGTCACCACCGTGCGCAACGTCGGCAGCTCCATCACCACTGGTGGCAACCTCAGCTTGATCAGCGAAGGCGACCAGCTCTACCAGAAGGCACGCCTGGAAAGCGGCAACGACCTGATCCTCGACAGCGGCGGCAGCATCACCTTCGAAGCGGTCAAGGATCTGGATCAGGAGAGCCACGAGAAGAGCAGCAACAGCCTGGCGTGGACCTCAGCCAAGGGCAAAGGCACGACGGATGAAACCCTCTACCAGAGCCAGCTGATCGCCAAGGGTGATTTGGTGATACAGGCCGTGGACGGCCTGAAGATCGACGTCAAGGAGGTCAACCAGCAGTCCGTCACCCAGACCATCGACGCCATGGTCAAGGCCGACCCCGAACTGGCCTGGCTCAAGGAGATGGAACAGCGCGGGGATGTCGATTGGCGCCGCGTGAAGGAGGTGCATGACGCCTTCAAGTACAGCCATTCGGGGTTGGGTGGGGCTGCGGCGATGGTGATTGCCATCGTAGTCGCCTACTTCACGGCGGGGGCGGCGAGTGGCTTGGTGGCGAGTGGCGCCTCGGCCGCTGGCGCCACAACCGCTACTGCCGCCGGAGGTGCCTGGGCAGCGGGCACAGGGGCAACTTTATCAGGTATCGGTTGGGCAAATGCGGCCGTAACGGCTGGTTTGACGGGGATGGCCAGCAATGGCGCTGTCAGCACTATTAATAACCGAGGGAATCTAGGCGCGGTATTCAAGGACGTAACCTCTGAGGATGCATTACGTGGCTACGCTGTGGCGGGCATTACTGCAGGCCTAACCAATGGACTTTATGACCGCTGGTTGGGAACAGAAACAGGCTCAGCGGGAGCTATCCAGAACGGCGGCAAAGTCATTGCCAATGGTGGCTTATCCACTGTGGAGGGCATCGGTCGCTTTGCCGGTAACCAGTTACTGCAAAACGGTACTTCCACCGTCCTTGATCGCGCTCTGGGAGGTGATAGCTCGTTCAGCGATGCCTTGCGCAGCAGTCTGGCCAATACCTTTGCAGCGGCGGGTTTCAACTGGGTTGGGGATCAAACGTCAAAATCTCAATGGGATTTGAAAGACGGTAGCCCGGCCAAGATCGCGATGCATGCCGTGATGGGAGGCTTGGCGGCAGAGGCGGCAGGTGGTGACTTCAAGACTGGGGCATTGGCGGCAGGGGTGAATGAGCTGCTGGTTGCTGAGTTGGATGCCCAGTACAAGAAGATGAGTATTGAGGACAGAAACGCGCTGCTGGTGATGAACTCGCAGGTGATCGGGGTGCTGGCCGCTGCGGCACAGGGCGGGGATGAGAAGGCGCTGCAGGTGGGGGCGCAGGTGGCGGGGGCAGCTACGCAATATAACTATCTGTTCCATGCCGAAATAGAACAGATGCTGGCTGAGCAAGACGGCTGTGCAAACCAGACTTGCAAGAGCCAGATTGCTGAACGTTACGCAGAGCTGGACAGCTCTAGGAATGCTGAGCTTGCAGCTCTCTGTGACAGTTCTCCTGGTACCTGTGATGCTATTCTCACACGGCTCATGGCTGAAGAGCCTGCGATCTTGGAAATGGCCAAGAACCTGGCCGGTGAGGGAAAAATTGGCGCTGCCTTGGTTATTGGCGCGTCTATAGCGCCAAGTAACTCATCGGCGATGTTGACCATTGCTTCCGAACTAGGTGCTAACTCGGAGTTTCAAGCTGCCCTTGGTGATCTTGTACTTGCTGGTGCTACGGGCGGACTTGGTAGGGCTGGGGGGACAAAGCGGCCGTCAGCAGTGGGTGGGGATGGCAGTGGTCCAAAAGGAACTGGAACGGTGGGAGTCGCAGATGATGCGATCAAAGCTTTGCCAGGGCCAAGACAAATAGATGCATCTTGGAGTGCGAGCACGTACAACAAGGGCGGCTTGATGACTGGTATTGAGCATGTGTTCTACCGCCATGGGCCAGATTCAGGCTTCTCGAACGTTAGTAAGTTTTCTCAGGGAACATCTCTTAAGGATGTCTCCAGCTATGTAGATAGCGCGCTGAGATACGGGAAGGTATCTCCCAATGGTCCTGGCGGTTATGTTATCGAGTACAACGCTGGAAAGATCATCGGGACTAATGCTGCGGGCGCCCCAACTTCCACGATTAAGGTTAATGTTCGTGACGGGGTGATTCAGACGGCGTTCCCGCTCTAATTGAGGAGATGATAATGACTAACGGTGGTTCTCTAATGGAGCAATTTATTGCTCAGGAATTGAACGCTAGTGTGCGCTCTGTTTTGAATAGGGCGCTTGATGAAAGGGCGTGCTCGGATAATGTTTTAATTAGAGAATTTGAATTTAATTGTTTTGATGTTGTTCTTGATTTCGAGAGAGGGGTGGTTAAGTTGCAGGACGCCCTTTCGTCAGGTGTTGAAAGCTCTACTGAGTTGCCAATGTCAGACTTTATCTCTGCATGTGGTTTGGGCTTGTTGTAATCGCAGATAAATAGCCCCGACATGAACACCCTGAATCGTCAGAATCCGGTGCTCTGGCTGGGCCTGCTGTTGCTGGCTTGGCTGGTCCTGGAGTATTAGGGGACAGACCACGATTTAACTAGGAAGAAAACGTGGTCTGTCCCCTATTGTTTCCCAAGCTGCCCTTGGTGATCTTGTACTTGCTGGTGCTACGGGCGGACTTGGTAGGGCTGGGGGAGACGTCGACTCGTTGACACGCATTCTGGATCGTCTTGCGATGTCACGAGGGCTGCCCAAGGCCATCCGCACGGACAACGGCAAGGAGTTCTGCGGCCGCGCCATGCTGACCTGGGCTCATCTGCGGGGCGTTCAGTTGTTCCTGATTGAACCGGGAAAGCCCAATCAGAACGCCTACATCGAATCGTTCAATGGGCGCTTTCGTGATGAATGCCTGAACGAGCACTGGTTCACCAGCCTGCCGCATGCCAAGGTGGTTATTGAATCCTGGCGACGGGAATACAACGAAGAGCGACCCAAGAAAGGGCTTGGAGGGTTAACCCCATCTGCCTATGCCGAGCAACTGGCTTTGAAAACCGTTACATTGCCCCAGGACTCTAAAGCCAGCTGCTACTGAAGACGGGGGGACGTCGGTCCGTGACGCAAATGGTAAGTTACACGGTCTTGAGGTCAAAAGCGGAACTGCTAGTAAGACCAGCTATCAAGAATTCACCGATTATTTTGTCAATCAGTTTGGGGCGCAAGGGAAGGGACGGCTAAAAGGCGAAGTCATCGAAAGCGCTACAACAGTTTATGTGCCGTGAAGGTGAGGAACATGAAGCTCGAAGCCGAAAATAGTCCCGTGATAATTGACGTTAACCAGGCGCAGCTTGTAAAAGTGTTAAAAAAATTAAAAAGCTACGGTCCTAGCTCATACGCATGCATTACTGACGACGACGGTAATTATGTGCAAGTGGCAGGAGGCAGATTTACTTGCTTTATTGAGAGATATGACGCAGAAAGTAAAGCTCTGTTTAGAGGGTATCATTCAAATTCCAGCACGAACTTTGAAGATGGGAGCTTGCTGTCGTTTGGTGCAGGGCGTGTTCAATTAAAGAAAGATGAGTGGTTTAATATTGACGATGTGATCGAAGTTTTCTCCCGATTCAATCAGAATCAGCCCTTACCAGAAAATATTTACTGGCGCGAGGTAGAACAATAGGGGACACCCATTAGCCGGTCTGGCGTCAAGACTCAAAGCAACCTGCTCTGCTTTTTAGCGGCAGAGTTTCTCCAGTGCCGAACCTGATGAATTGACCCGGTCGAGCCCGTTTCCTCGTTCTTGGCTGCGACCGAATCGCGCCAGTCATCCATAGGGATCAAACGGCGGCTGAAACCCTGCGCCGCGTTGGCAAAAGGCCGCCCCGAGGGCGGCCCTGTTTACGTCATTGCGAATAGCTTCGGTGCGCGCGGCGCACCCTACCTGACTTCCACTACCACCTTGCCGACGGCTTTGCGCTGGCCAAGCGCATCGATCGCTTCACCGCCGCGCTCCAACGGGAAGGTCTGCGACACCAGCGGCTTGAGCTTGCCTTCGGCATGCCAGGCGAACAGTTGCTGGAAGTTGTCGGCGTTGTCCTGCGGTTGGCGCTGAGCGAACGAACCCCAGAACACGCCGACCAGCGAAGCGCCCTTGAGCAAAGGCAGGTTGGCCGGCAGGGCAGGGATGCCACCGCCGGCGGCGAAGCCCACGACCAGGAAGCGACCATTCCAGCCGATGCTGCGGAAGGCTTCCTCGAACAGTGCGCCGCCCACCGGGTCGTAGATCACGTCCACGCCCTGGCCGCCAGTGAGTTTCTTCACTTCGTCCTTCAGGCTCTGCTCGCTGTAGTTGATCAGCTCGTCGGCGCCGGCTTTGCGCGCCACTTCCAGTTTCTCGGCGCTACTCGCCGCAGCGATGACCTTGGCGCCCATGGCCTTGCCGATTTCCACCGCCGCCAGGCCGACGCCGCCGGAGGCGCCGAGCACCAGCAAGGTTTCCCCGGCTTGCAGGTTGGCGCGTTGCTTGAGGGCATGCATCGAGGTGCCATAGGTCATGCCGAAGGCAGCTGCGGTGGTCAGGTCCATGCTCTTGGGCACCGGCAGCACGTTGTAGGCCGGCACGGCGACTTCTTCGGCGAAGCCGCCCCAACCAGTCAGCGCCATGACCCGGTCACCGACGCGCAGGTGGCTGACCTTCTCGCCAACGGCCTTGACCACGCCCGCTACCTCGCCACCCGGGGCAAAAGGGAAGGGTGGCTTGAACTGGTATTTGCCTTCGATGATCAGCGTGTCGGGGAAGTTGACCCCGGCGGCCTGCACCTCGATCAGCACCTCGTTCTTTTTCGGTTCAGGGTTTGGCAGGTCTTCCAGTACCAGGGTGTCGGCGGGGCCGAAGGCTTTGCACAGCAGGGCTTTCATCAAGGTCATTCCTCTTGCAGGGTGCCTTGCAGTGTAGAAAGCGCCCGCCGAGGGTCAACGAGCATGCCGGAGCCTGATAGCTTGGCATAAGCACCGGGCTTGGGTGCAGACTTGTGGATGGCTATGCTAGGCACATCCCCGATGGAGTGCCGAACGTGAAACTGTTGACCGCCCTGCTGCTGAGCCTGTCGATTTGCCTGCCTGCCCTGGCCTCTTCGGAGGAGAAGGAGGAGGTACCTACGACGATTTATCACAACCTGTTCCCGGCGCTGATCGGCAACCTGGCGGATCAGGGCAATCGTCTGAAGTTCTTCAAGGCCGACGTGTCCCTGCGGGTGACTGGCACCGAAGCCGAGGAGAAGCTCAAGCAGCATGAGCCGCTGATCCGTCATCAGTTGGTGATGCTGTTCTCGGCGCAGACCAGTGAGACCATCAACGCCCCCGATGGCCGTGAGAATCTGCGCCTGGAAGCATTGAAGAAGGTGCAGGACGCGATCAACGGCGAAGAGGGCAAGCCCATCGTCGAGGACCTGCTGTTCAACAACCTGATCATTCAGTAGCGGCGAATCCCTGGCGTTCGGGCGCCGCTGCGGCGGTGAAGGCCAAAGTGATTCGCGGCTGAAGCCGCTCCTACAGTTTGTTCAGGCCATCTGCGCCAGGGTCTTGCGAAAGCGCGTCAGCGCCGCGACGAAGAACAGTGTGCCGATGGCGGCGATGGCCAGCATGTAAGGCCAGATGATCGCGAACCCTGCACCGCGATAGAGAATGGCCTGGGCCAGTGCGACGAAGTGGGTGGTCGGTGCCGCCAGCATGATCTGCTGCACCAGCTCGGGCATGCTCTCGCGCGGCGTAGTGCCGCCGGAGAGGATCTGTAGCGGCAATAGCACGATGATGATCAGCAGGCCCAGCTGCGGCATCGAGCGCGCCACGGTGCCGAAGAAAATGCCCATCGAGGTGGTGGCGAACAGGTGCAGCGCCGCACCGAGCAGGAACAGCGCGATGGAGCCCTCTATCGGCACCTGCAGCCAGCCCTGCACCACCAGCAGCAGCGACAGCGTCGCCGCCGTCAGTACCACCAGCCCCATCGACCATACCTTCGCCAGCATGATCTCCAGCGGCGTCACCGGCATCACCAGCAGGTGTTCGACGGTGCCATGCTCGCGCTCGCGAATCAGTGCCGCGCCGGTGAGGATGATCGACAGCATGGTGATCTGGTTGATCACCTCCATCACCGAGCCGAACCAGGCGCGCGTCAGATTCGGGTTGAACTGTATGCGCAGCGCCAGTTCGGCCGGCTGCTGCAGCTCGCCTCGATAGCGACGGACGAACTCGGCTACTTCGCTGGCGCCGATGTTCTGGATGTAGCCGGCACCCGTGAAGGCCATGCTCACCTGGGTGGCATCGACGTTGAGCTGGATCGCCGGGCTGCGGCCGGCGAGTACATCGCGCTGGAAGTTCGGCGGAATGTTCAGGGTGAAGGTGTAGCGTCCGGAGTCCATGCCGCGATCCATCTCGCTCAGGTCGATACGCTCGGGGGTACGGAAATAGGGTTCCTGGAAGGCCTGGATCAGTCGCTCGGAGAGCTGCGACTGGTCTTCGTCGACCACGGCGATGGCAGCGTTATGCAGGCTCTCCGGCATGCTGGTGGCAGCCGAGTAGATGCCCATGCTGAACGCCCAGAGGATCAGCAGCACCAATGCCAGGTCATGTTGCAGGCTGCGCAGCTCCTTGATGCCGAGGTGCAGGATATTGGCCAGGCGTTTCATCAGCGTTCCTGTTTGCGCAGCAGGCCGGCGCTGAGCAGCGTCAGCAGCGGGATGGTCAGCATCAGGGCGGCGAAGCAGTCGGCCAGGTCCTGCAGCTCCAGTGCCTTGGAGAAGATGCCGCGGCTGATCACCAGAAACTGCGAGGTCGGGTAGAGCTGGCCGATCACGGCGCCTGCGCCTTCCAGTGATGCCACCGGGTAGATCAGCCCGGAAAACTGAATGGCTGGCAGCAAGGTGACGATGGCGGTGCCGAACACGGCGGCGATCTGACTCTTGGTAAAGGTCGACATGAGCAGGCCGAGGCCGGTGGAACAGGCCAGGTAGAGCAGGGCGCCGGCCAGCAAGGTCAGCGGATTGCCCTTGAGCGGCACGTCGAACACGGTGACTGCCAGCAGCATCAGGAGGATGAAGTTGAACAGACCCAGGGCGATGTAGGGTAATTGCTTGCCGAGCAGGAACTCCAGGCGTGTGACGGGAGTGACGTAGAGGTTGATGATCGAGCCCAGTTCCTTCTCGCGCACCACGCCAAGCGCGGTGAGCATCGCCGGAATCAACATCAGCAGCAGCGGTATCACCGCCGGCACCATGGCCTTGAGGCTTTCCACGTCCGGGTTGTAGCGATAGCGCACCTCCAGCTCGGCGGCGTTGGCTGCCTGCGGTTGTGACGAGCTGCGCGCCAGCTCGCTCAGGTAGTGCTGGTGCAGGCCGGTGACGTAGCCCTTGATGGTCTCGGCGCGGGTCGGCATGGCGCCGTCGATCCACATGCCGATCTGTGGACTTGCGCCGCGCTTGAGGTCACGACCGAAGTGCGGCGGAATTTCCACCGCCAGGCTGATGTCACCATTACGCAGGCGCCGCTCCAGCTCGGCGTAGTCGGAGAGCGGCGCTTTCTCCAGGAAGTAGCGCGAGCCGGACAGATTGAGGTGGTATTGCTGGCTGGTGGTGGTCTGGTCGCGATCCAGTACGGCGAAGGTCAGGTCCTCCACATCCAGGCTGATGCCGTAACCGATGATGAACAGCAGTAACACCGTTCCGAGCAGGGCCATGCTGCCGCGAATCGGGTCTCTGCGCAGCTCCAGCGCTTCGCGCTGGGCATAGCTGAGCAGGCGGCGCAGGCTGAAGCGTTGACGCTGTGACGGGGGTGTCTGTTCCAGCGGCGGTGCGGTGGTGGTCGGTTGCTCGCCGACCGCCTCCTGCAGGTAGGCGATGAAGGTGGCCTCCAGGCTGTCCAGCCCGCGCTTGTCCATCAGCCCCTGCGGCGTGTCGCTGTCGAGTACCTTGCCAGCGTGCATCAGCGAGATGCGGTCGCAGCGCTGCGCCTCGTTCATGAAATGGGTGGAGATGAAGATGGTCACGCCGTCGTTGCGCGAGAGGTCGAGCATCAGTTGCCAGAAGCCGTCGCGGGCGACCGGATCGACCCCAGAGGTGGGTTCGTCGAGGATCAGGATCTCCGGCTTGTGGATCACCGCAACAGCCAGCGACAGGCGCTGGCGAATGCCAAGCGGCAGGCGTTCGGGGAGCATGTCCATGACGTCGCCGAGGTCGAAACGCTCGGCCATCTGCGCCACCCGTGGGCCAATGTCGTCGCGGGGAACGTGGAACAGCTGGGCGTGCAGCACCAGGTTTTGCCGCACCGTCAGCTCGCCGTACAGGGAGAACGCCTGGGACATGTAGCCGACCCGCTTGCGCGTGGCCATGTCGCGCGGGTCGATCATCTGGCCGAACAGCAGCGCCTCGCCTTCGCTGGCCGGCAGCAGGCCGGTGAGCATCTTCATGGTGGTGCTCTTGCCGCAGCCGTTGGAGCCGAGGAAGCCGAAAATCTCACCACGGCGGATGCGAAACGACACTGAATCGACGGCGACGAAATCACCGAAGCGCATGGTCAGGCCCTTGGCCTCGATGGCGATCTCGTTGCTGTCTTGCAGTGGCGCAATTATCACCTGCTGATGGTCACGCCGGCGCTCCTCGGGCAGCAGGGCGATAAAGGCCTGCTCCAGGTTGGCGCTTCCGGTCTGAGTGCGCAATTCGGCTGGGCTGCCTTCGGCGAGCACGCGGCCCGCGTCCATTGCCACCAAGTGGTCAAAACGCTCGGCTTCCTCCATGTACGCGGTGGCTACCAATACGCTCATCTGTGGGCGCTGTTCACGGATGCGCGCGATCAGCTCCCAGAACTGATTGCGCGACAGCGGGTCGACGCCGGTGGTTGGCTCGTCGAGGATCAGTAGATCCGGGTCATGGATCAGCGCGCAGCACAGCCCGAGTTTCTGCTTCATACCGCCGGACAGTTTACCGGCGGGGCGCTCTCGGAAGGCGGCCATGCCGGTGCTGCGCAGCAGATCGTCGATACGCCGCTCGCGCTCGGCAGCATCCTGGCCGAACAGGCGACCGAAGAAATCCAGGTTCTCGAATACCGACAGCGTCGGATACAGGTTTTTGCCGAGGCCCTGGGGCATGTAGGCGATATGCGGGCAGACGTTGCGCCGATGGCGGGCTTCGGCCATGTCGCCACCGAGCACCTCGACGCAGCCGTCCTGCAACTGGCGCGCCCCGGCAATCAGTGCCAGCAGGCTGGATTTTCCGACGCCGTCCGGGCCGATCAGGCCAACCATGCAACGGGCTGGCAGCGTCAGGTTGACCTGCTGCAGGGCGTGGGTCTTGCCATAGCGCAGGCCGACGCCGGCCAGGCGTGCGACCGCAGTGTTCATTGTGGAACCTTGATCGCCAGATGAGCGGGCCACTCGGCTTCAGGATCGAGGCGCAGGTAGGCCATGCCGGGTACACCGGTTTTTACCTGCTGCAGGTGCTTGCTCAGTAGCTCGGGGTCAATGCGCGCCTTGACCCGGAACATCAGTTTCTCGCGCTCGCTGGCGGTTTCCACGGTTTTTGGCGTGAACTGGGCGACGCTGGCGACATAACTGACCTTGGCCGGAATCACGTATTGCGGCGCGGCGTCGATCACCAGGCGCACCTCGCTGCCCAGGGCGACGCGGCCTGCCTGGCGCTCGGGCAGGAAGAAGGTCATGTAGACATCGGTCAGGTCCACCAGATTGAGCAGTTTGCCGCCGGCGCCCAGCACTTCGCCGGGTTGAGTGACGCGGTATTGCACGCGGCCGGCACGCGGCGCCTTGAGCTGGCTGTCGTCGATATCCACCTGCAGGCGCTCGACGCTGGCGCGGGCCGCTTCGGTCGCCGATTGCGCTTCGATGGCCTGCGATTGCGCGGCGGCAATACCGGCCTCGGCGGAACTGACCTGAGCTCGCGCCGCTGCCAGCGCAGCTTCGGCACTCTGCAGGCGGGCCAGGTCGTCATCCAGCGTCTGCTGAGCCAGGGCGTTGCGCTTGACCAGCGTGGCGCTGCGCGCGTGACGTTTGCGTGCGGCATCCAGTTCCGCCTGGCGCTGGCGCACCACGGCCTCGGCTGCGAGCTTTTCGCTTTGGCGCAGACTGATCTGGCTGGCGGCGGTGATCTGGCCATTCTCTGCCTGGCGCAACTGGGCACGGGCCTGCGCTAACTGGGCTTCGAGCACCTGGGTGTCCATGCGGGCGAGAATCTGGCCAGGCTCGACGAAGTCACCTTCGTCGACGTCGATGCTGGCGACGCGCCCGGCGAGTTTGGTCGCCACATCCACTTCGGTGGCTTCGATTCGTCCGTTACCACTGGCGAAACCCTCGCCCAGCCCGGTCGGGCGCAGTTGCCACCAGGCCGCGGCTGCCAGTACGGCCAGACCGACGGCGATCAGGTAGGACACGTGACGTTTGGCGATGATCATTTCGGCTTCCCTGTAGAGCCCCATGGCTGGGGGCTTTTACGACATGTCCATTGTCTGTCAGATGCGCCTCAGGGGGCTTGATGCACGTCAAGCGGGGGAGGCTGCCACAGACAGGTACGATTGCGACCCTCATGCTTGGCACGATACAGCGCCTGATCGCCCTGGGCGAGCAGCTCACCTGGTTGTTCGTCTTTCACCGGGTCAACCACCGTGATGCCGATGCTCAGGGTCAGCCGACCAAACGGGCTGGCGGGGTGAGGGATATCCAGGCCGGCGACGGCCGCATGAATACGCGCAGCGACCTGCTCGGCACCCTCCAGGTTGGTGTTGGCGAGAATGATGGCGAATTCCTCGCCGCCATAGCGACAGGCCGTGTCGCCTTCGCGTTGCTGGCTTTCGCGCAGGGCTGCACTGACTTTACGCAGCGCGTCGTCGCCAGCGAGATGGCCGAGCGCATCGTTGTAGGCCTTGAAGTGGTCGATATCCAGCATCAGCAGCGCCAGGGGCGCGCCGAGACGGCGCAGGCGACGCCATTCGGCCTGCAGCTGCTGATCGAAGTAGCGGCGGTTGTAGAGCCCGGTCAGGCCGTCGAGCTGTGACAGGCGTTGCAGCTGCGCTTCCAGTTGCAGGCGCTCGCTATTGTCACGGGAAACAGCGATCAGGTATTCGCGGTCATGTAGCTGCACCAGTTGCGTGTTGATTTCCGCGGGCTGGCGACTGCCGTCACGGCGGATCAGCTCGCACTGGGAAATCCGCGAGAGATTGTCGCGCTGCGCCTGGCGTGCCTGCTCCAGCCAACGATGAAAGCCCGGCAGGAGTTTCTCTGGATCATCGCGCAGCAGATCGGCGAACTGCTCCGGGCGATAGCCGAGTGTGGCGTAAGTGGCCTGATTCATGTGCAGCAGTTCGCGGGTGCTGCTATCGAAGATGAACAGACCGTCATGGCTGGAATCGGTCAGATCCAATACCAGTTGCAGGCGTTCGCGGTTTTCGCGCAGGCGCTGCTCGGTCTCTTCGCGGCGTTCGGCCTCCAGCTTGAAGCGGCGGTTGGCCAGTTGCAGGGCATGGGCACGGCGGCTGTTTTCCAGCGCCAGGGCCAGGGCGGCTACCAGTAGCAGGCTGATCGCCAGGCTGGCGCCGAGTACCACGCCGGGCAGGGGCGACTCGAGTTGATCGAGCAATTGTTCGGTAGGGCTCAGGCGCAGACTGAAGTCCTGATTGTTGAGCAGGCTCAGGCCCAGTTGCAGGCTGTGCCGCGCATCGGTGTCCGCTGCACCATGACGGAACAAGCTATGACTGTTCTCCAGCAGCTCGAGGTTGAAGGCTTCGCGATCGATCTGGGTGAGCAACTGCAGCATCAGCGTTTCGACGCGAAAAACGCCCTGGAGGAAACCGTCGAACACCTTGCTGCCGTCCTGTTCGCGGTACAGCGGTGTGTAGAGGACGAAGCCGCGTCCACCCTGGACCAGATCGAAGCTGTTGGAAAAGCGTTGCTCGCCGCTCTCGCGGGCCTCCATCGCCAGCGGGTAGTTCGGGTGATCCGGGGACAGGCGAAAGTTCAGCGCCGCTTCGTTGCCGGCCACCGGCAGCAGCCAGCGCATGCGCAGGTCGTCGCCAACCCACTGGATTGATTGATAGACCGGAAAGCCGCGTATGGCACGCTCTACCTCATCATCCCAGCTGGCGCGCGGCAGACGACCCAAGTTGTTCCACAAGCGGGCGATGCGTTCGAGGCTGGCCACTTCCAGGTGCAGCGTGCTTTCCAGCTGACGTGCCAGGCTGCGTGCCTGGTAGCCGATGCGCTCATCGACGCGCTGCTGCTGCACGGCCTCGATCTGACGCCAAAGCAGGACGCTGGCACCACTCAGCACCATTAGCAGGAACGCCAGCGCAAATCGCGCTGGCCAGACGGAGGGTGCCGGCATGGAAAACTCCTTGGCTCTGTGAGGTGATAGCACAGTGCCGCATGTGACTCAATGCATGGCGAGAATTGCTTTCCACTCAGCATCGCTCACGGGCATCACCGACAGGCGACTGCCACGTTGTACCAATGCCAGTTCGGCCAGGAGTGGATTGTTCTTCAGTTGCTGCAACGCCAGCACTTCCTCGAAAGCTTCGACGAACTCGACGTCCAGGGCGCTCCAGGGATTCTTCTCGGTACTGGCCTTGGGGTCGTGATAGTGGCTTTGCGGGTCCAGTGCGCTGGGGTCCGGGTAGATCTCGCCGGCAATGCGCGCGATGCCGGCGATGCCGGGTTGCGGGCAACTGGAGTGATAGAAGAAGAACAGATCGCCGGGCTTCATCGCACGCATGAAGTTGCGCGCCTGGTAATTGCGTACGCCATCCCAGCGCGCTTTGCCCAGTCGTTGCAGGTCGTGGATGGACAACTCATCGGGTTCGGACTTCATCAGCCAATGAGGCATGAACTTTGCTCCTGCAGGTCTGTCCGTAAACGGACGCTCGTTTGAGGGATATCTCCGACGGCCGGTTGGCGCCAGAAATTGCACAGTGCTTGGCGCTGACGGACAATGCCCGGCTAACGCTTGGCGCCGTCGTATTGCACACAACAATAACGCGCGACCAACGCGCGCATTGCCTTGAAGGGGGAGGCAATAGATGAAACGCAAGCCAGATCTTTTGTGGGTTCTCGTCGTACTGTTCAGCCTGGGCGTGGTTACCACGGGTTACACCCAGAGCTTTTGGGAGCGCCAGAGCGACGCTCCGATCAATGTAACGCAGCAGCCCTGATTCGCGGACTGCCAGCGTAAGCGCCGCAGGGAACGCGGTGCCGCATCTTTCGATTCAATACCACGCCTTGTCCGTCACCGTTGCCTGCAAGGGCACGTCCCAGCTGGCCATCGCCAGTTCTTCCACGCGCTGACATTCATGCGCCAGGCCCAGTAGTGTCGGCATGTGCCAATTTTTGCGCATGCGCAGGTAAGCCAGGCTGCGGTCGTAGAAACCGCCGCCCATGCCCAGGCGGCCGCCGCGATCATCGAAGCCCACCAGCGGCAGCAGCACCAGGTCCAGCGCCCAGACCTTGCGTTGTCGCTTGGGCTGTGTGCGTGGCTCGAGGATGCGGAAGCGATTGCCCGCCAGTTTCTCGTGCCGAGTGACGCGCTGAAACACCATCTTGGTGCGCGGCCAGGCGCTGAGTACCGGCAGGTAGGTGCGTTTGCCGCGCTTCTGTGCAGCGGCCAGCAAAGGCCTTGGGTCGATTTCGCCATCGTTGGGCAGGTACAGGGCGATATGCCTGGCGCGGCGAAACTGCGGGCTTTGTGCCAGCTGGCGATACAGGTTGCGTGCGGCAAGACGTTGCTGGCTGCGGCTGAGCGCGCGACGACGCTGACGCAGCACGCGGCGCAGTTGCGGGCGACTGATCGTGGCTGGCGTAGTCATGAATTGGGGCTTGGACGAGGCGGGTAGCAGCGCTGAAGGTCACTGCTGGAAATGATGACTTCCCGGCGTGCCGCTGTCGGTTTAGCCCTTGAACCCGAAAGTTCAAGGTGGAGGTTGCAGGAGGCGTTAAGGCTTTCCGTCAGGCGGACATGCACACCGGCCCCAACGTGCAACCCCCGTGGTTGTGCGTATCGGCTCAGGGACATCACCGACTGGCGCACACCCCAGGAAGTTGCGCCCAGTATACCCCAACAGAGGGTCTGCGGGGCGGCCTGCGACGAACTGGCAGGCATGACGGTGCTCAGGCGCTCGGGTCGTCGGCCAGCGCATGGTCGACACGATCGAGCAGATCGCGCACCTGCTGGCGGGTGGAGTTGGCGTCCTGATCCAGGCGCTGTTGCTTGTGCAGCAGGTCGTGGGTGATGTTCAAGGCTGCCATCACGGCGACGCGGTCGGCACCGATCACTTTGCCGCTGGTACGGATCTCGCGCATCTTGCCGTCCAGGTAGCGAGCCGCGCTTTCCAGATTGGCGCGTTCGTCCTGCGGGCAGGTGATGCAATATTCTTTGTCCAGAATGTGGACGGTCACGGTGTTCGACTGGGTCATGAGTCCTGCTCCAGGGCTTTAAGGCGCGAAATCATCGATTCGACCTTGTGCCGGGCCATTTCGTTCTTTTCGATCAGATGGGCGCGTTCCTCACGCCAGGCCTGTTCATTCGCCAGCAGGAGTCGGTTGTGAGCCTTTAGCTGCTCGACACGCTGGATCAGCAGTTCCAGCTTGGCGGTCAATGCGTGCAGATCGGCGTCTTCCATGGGCTCTCGCTATGGGATGGCTGGCTGGACTGTATAGGCCTGTCCCGGTTACGGGTCAAACCCAGATAGCAGTGGTGTGATGCAGATGACGGCATCACCCCGGCGGCCTCGGATGGTCTTGCCGCGTCTGCCGGTGCTAGGATACGAGGCCTCCATTCTAGAGATTGCGCCGTCTGGCGCCTAGCTATCTATGTCGATTCCAAGCTCTCCCTACGCCGCCTTCGCCGCCCTGCTCAGCAGCGCCGGGCATTCCGTTTCCCCTGCCGAGCTGCATGGCCTGCTGCTGGGCCGCAGCTGTGCCGGTGCCGGCTTCGATGCCGATGCCTGGCTGCTCGACGCTGCCGACCTGCTCGGTGGCGAGCCGCAGGACAGCGTGCGCCAGGCGTTGATCGGTCTGCAGGAAATGGTCAAGGGTGAGTTGTGCAGCGAAGACGTCACCGTGGTGCTGCTGTTGCCGGATGACGAAACCCCGCTGGCGCAGCGCGCGGTCGCTCTGGGCCAGTGGTGTCAGGGCTTTCTCGGTGGCTTCGGCCTGACCGCTCGCGACGGTGCACTGAGTGCCGAAGCCATGGAAGTGTTGCAGGATCTCTCCGCCATCGCCCAGGTGCAGAGTGCACTGGAAGAATCGGAGGATGGCGAGAGCGACTACATGGAGGTCATGGAGTACCTGCGGGTCGCGCCGCTGCTGCTGTTCACCGAGTGCGCCAAGCCTGCGGCGCCTGCTGCCAAACCGTCCCTGCACTGATTGTTCGCTGGAGCCTGCCTTGATCAGCATCCCCAAGTCCGAATATGCCCGTCGGCGCAAGGCGCTGATGGCGCAGATGGAACCCAACAGCATCGCCATTCTGCCAGCGGCGCCGGTGTATATCCGCAACCGTGACGTCGAGCATGTCTACCGTCAGGACAGCGATTTCCAGTACCTCACCGGTTTCCCTGAGCCGGAAGCGGTGATGGCGCTGATCCCTGGGCGCGAGCACGGTGAGTATGTGCTGTTTTGCCGTGAACGCGATCCGGAGCGCGAGCTGTGGGATGGCCTGCGTGCCGGCCAGGACGGTGCGATCAGCCGGTTTGGCGCCGACGATGCCTTCCCCATTGGCGACATCGACGACATTCTTCCGGGGCTGATCGAAGGTCGCGAGCGTGTCTACTACGCCATCGGCAGCAATCAGGAGTTCGATCATCGGCTGATGGAGTGGGTCAACCATATCCGCGCCAAGGCGCGCCAGGGCGCCACGCCGCCAAACGAATTCGTCGCCCTCAACCATCTGCTGCACGACATGCGCCTTTACAAGTCCTCCGCCGAGGTGAAGGTGATGAAGGAAGCGGCCGAGATCAGTGCGCGTGCCCACATACGCGCGATGCAGGCGAGTCGCGACGGGCTGTTCGAATATCACCTGGAAGCCGAGCTGGACTACGAGTTCCGCAAGGGTGGAGCGAAGATGCCGGCCTACGGAAGTATCGTCGCCGCCGGCCGCAATGCCTGCATCCTGCACTACCGCGAGAACGACGCGGTGCTCAAGGACGGCGACCTGGTGTTGATCGACGCCGGCTGTGAGATCGACTGCTACGCCAGCGACATCACTCGTACCTTCCCGGTCAGCGGCAGGTTTTCCCCCGAGCAGAAGGCTATCTATGAGCTGGTGCTGGCCTCGCAGGAAGCCGCATTCAAGGAAATCGCGCCGGGCAAGCACTGGAACGAAGCCCACGAAGCCACGGTCCGGGTGATCACTGCCGGTCTGGTTGAACTGGGCCTGCTCGAGGGCGATGTCGACGAGCTGATCGTCAGCGAAGCCTACAAACCTTTCTATATGCACCGCGCCGGCCACTGGCTGGGGATGGATGTGCACGATGTCGGCGACTACAAGGTGGGCGGCGAATGGCGGGTGCTGGAAGTCGGCATGGCGATGACCGTGGAGCCGGGCATCTACATCGCCACCGACAACGACAAGGTCGCCAAGATATGGCGCGGCATCGGCGTGCGCATCGAGGACGACGTGGTAGTGACCAAGAAGGGTTGCGAGATTCTCACCAACGGTGTGCCCAAGACCGTTGCCGAGATCGAGGCACTGATGGCGGCCGCGCGCACCGAGGCGGCCTGAGCCCATGTCACGCGTACAGTTGGCCATTATCGGTGGCGGATTGGTCGGCGCCAGCCTGGCGCTGGCCCTGCAGGACACGGCACGCCAGCGTGGCTGGCGCATCGCCCTGATCGAACCCTTCGCGCCGGGCAGCGAGTACCAGCCCAGCTATGACGCGCGCTCTACCGCGCTGTCCTATGGCAGCCGGTTGATCTACGAGCGCCTGGGCCTGTGGCAGAGCATTGCCCAGCGGGCTGAGCCCATTCAGCAGATTCATGTTTCCGACCGCGGCCGCTTCGGCGCCACGCGCCTGCAGGCCATCGAGGAAGGCGTGCCGGCGCTCGGTTACGTGGCGGAGAACGCCTGGCTCGGCCATTGTCTGTGGCAGGCGCTGGATCAGGATGTGATCGAGTGGCGCTGCCCGGCCGAAGTGGTCGGCATGCAGCGCCTCGACGACGGCTATCGCCTGACCCTGAACGACGAAACCTGCCTCGACTGCGACCTGGCGATTCTTGCCGACGGTGGGCGCTCCGGTCTGCGTGAGCAGCTCGGTATCGGCGTCAGCAGCAAGCCTTATGGGCAGAGTGCGCTGATCGCCAACGTCAGCCCGCTGGAAGCGCATCGCGGGCAGGCCTTCGAGCGTTTTACCGATGACGGCCCGATGGCGTTGCTACCCCTGAGCGATAACCGTTGTGCACTGGTCTGGACGCGCGCTGCCGCTGACGCCGAGCGTCTGCTGCGTGCCAGCGAGGCGAGCTTTCTCGGTGAATTGCAGCAGGCTTTCGGTTATCGCCTGGGCGCCTTGAAGCAGGTGGGTGCGCGACATCTCTATCCGCTGAGCCTGGTCGAGGCGCAGGAGCAGGTGCGCCCGCATCTGGTGGTGCTGGGCAACGCCGCGCACAGCCTGCACCCTATCGCCGGTCAGGGCTACAACCTGTCGCTGCGCGATACCCTGGCGCTGGCCGAGGTGCTGATCGGCAGCGAGTCAGCGCTGGGGGATTTCGCCACGCTGCAGCGTTACCAGCAACGGCAAAAGCTCGATCAACAAATGACCGTCGGTTTCTCCGACCAGGTGACGCGCCTGTTCAGCAATGGGCAGCTGCTGCTGACCGCCGGGCGTAACCTGGGGTTGCTCGGCCTTGACCTGCTGCCGCCGGCCAAGCGCTGGTTCGCCCGCCAGGCCATGGGCATGGGAACCCGCAATCTATGAGCAATTCCGTAGAGTGTCGCGGCGCCGCCCAGGCCGTGCACACCAATCGGAAACCATGGTGCGCACGGCGCACCCCAGGGTTTGAGGAGTGATATGCGCGCTGATCTGATCATCGTCGGTGCCGGTATGGTCGGCAGTACTCTGGCCTTGGCACTGGAGCACAGTGGCCTGGAGATCCTGATCGTCGATGGCAGCCCGCTGAGCGTGGCGCCGTTCGATGTGCAGGCGCCGTTCGAGCCGCGCGTCAGTGCACTGTCGATGGCCAGTCAGCGCATTCTCCAGCGCCTGGGTGCCTGGCAGGGCATCGCCGCGCGGCGTGCCTGTCCTTATGGCGAGATGCGCGTGTGGGACGGCTCCGGCACCGGCAGCATCCACTTCGCCGCCGCCAGTGTGCATGCCGAGACCCTTGGTCATATCGTCGAAAATCGCGTGGTGCAGGATGCCCTGCTCGAACGTCTGCACGACAGCCAGATCGGTCTGTTGCCCGGCGCACGCCTGGAGCAACTGCGCCGCTCCGGCGACGACTGGTTGCTGACCCTGGAAGGCGGCCGTCAGTTGCGTGCGCCGCTGCTGGTGGCGGCTGATGGCGCCAATTCCGCAGTGCGGCGCCTGGCCGGTTGCGCCACGCGCGAATGGGATTATCTGCACCATGCCATCGTCACCAGCGTGCGTTGCGAGCGTCCGCATCAGGCCACCGCCTGGCAACGCTTCACCGACGATGGTCCACTGGCCTTCCTGCCGCTGGCAGGGCCTGCCGGCGAGCATTGGTGCTCGATCGTCTGGTCGACCGTGCCGGTGGAGGCCGAGCGTCTGATGGCGCTGGACGATGAAACCTTCTGCATCGAGCTGAGCAAGGCCTTCGAGTCACGCCTGGGCAAGGTGCTGCATGCTGATCGCCGTCTGTGCATCCCGCTGCGCCAGCGTCATGCCAAGCACTATGTGGAGCCTGGGCTGGCGCTGATCGGCGATGCCGCGCACACCATCCATCCACTGGCGGGGCAGGGGGTCAACCTGGGTTTCCTTGACGCTGCTGTGCTGGCCGAGGTGCTGCTGCATGCCGCTGAACGGGGTGAGCACCTCAGCGATGAGCGCGTGCTGAGCCGTTTCGAGCGTCGGCGCATGCCGCACAACCTGGCGATGATGGTGGCGATGGAAGGCTTTCAGCGCCTGTTCCAGGCCGACCCCTTGCCGCTGCGCCTGCTGCGCAATGTCGGTCTCGATCTGGTGGACGGTCAGGCCGAGGCCAAGGCGCTGTTCGTGCGTCAGGCGCTTGGGCTGGCCGGTGACCTGCCGGAATTGGCGCGGGCCTGAGCGGACGTAACTTGTAATAACTGCTGCGTGTTGTCTTGCTGTTTACGTTGAGAAGGCAAATAACATTCACTACTATTCAGCCACTTTGCTCACTCACAAGAGGCTGGTCCCATGAAGGCTCGCAACGCGCTTCTCGCTGCATTCACTCTCAGCACCCTGGCAACTGCCGTTCAGGCTGCCGACGAAGTGGTGGTCTATTCCGCCCGCATCGACGAGCTGATCAAGCCGGTATTCGATGCCTACACCGAGAAAACCGGGGTCAAGGTGAAGTTCATCACTGACAAGGAAGCCCCGTTGATCGCTCGTCTCAAGGCCGAAGGCGCCAACACGCCGGCTGACCTGCTGATCACCGTCGACGCCGGCAACCTCTGGCAGGCCGAGCAGGAAGGCGTGCTGCAGCCGACCAAGTCCGACGTGATCGACGCCAATATCCCCGCCCAGTACCGTTCCAGCACCGACAGCTGGACGGGCCTGTCGCTGCGTGCGCGGACCATTTTCTACTCCACCGAGCGCGTCAAACCGCAAGAGTTGTCCACCTACGAAGCCCTGGCTGAAAAGGACTGGGAAGGCCGCCTGTGCTTGCGCACCAGCAAGAAGGTCTATAACCAGTCGCTGACCGCCACCCTGATCGAAGCCCATGGCGCCGAGAAGACCGAGGAGATCGTCAAGGGCTGGGTCAACAACTTGGCTACCGATGTGTTCCCGGATGACACTGCACTGCTGCAGGCCATCGACGCCGGCCAGTGCGACGTGGGCATCACCAACACCTACTACTACGGTCGCCTGCACAAGCAGCAGCCGGATCTGAAGGTCAAACCCTTCTGGCCGAACCAGAACGACCGTGGCGTGCACGTCAACCTGGCCGGTGCCGGTGTGACCAAGCATGCACCGCACGCCGAACAGGCCAAGAAGCTGCTGGAGTGGATGACCACCCCGGAAGCACAGAGCATCTTCGCTGGCGTCAACCAGGAGTTCCCGGCCAACCCGGCGGTCGCACCGTCCGAGGAAGTGGCTGCCTGGGGTACCTTCAAGGCTGACTCGGTTGCGACCGAAGTGGCGGGCAAGCGTCAGGCTGAAGCCACCATGCTGATGGATCGCGCTGGCTGGCAATAAGGGAGATCGTGCCCACGCTCCGGCGTGGGTACGTCACCAGCGACGCTTCGCGTCACGTCTGTTGGCTTCTGGCGCTGGAGCGTCGAGCGCTGCATTCCCACGCGGAGCGTGGGAACGATCATCGACGAGCACAGCGCTGCCGTTATACTGCGACGCCCCGCCCAGCCGGGGCGTCGTCATTTCCGTAGTCGAGGAATCCGCGTGCCGCATCCCGTCCAGCGTCGCTGGTACCCCATCGTCCTTGCCGTCGCCGCTCTTGTGCTGATGCCCCTGTCGGTATTGCTGCTGAGCTGGCATGAGGTCGATCAGCAAATCTGGTCGCACCTGTGGCAGACGCAGATGGCGCGGCTGATTGGTAACACGCTGACGTTGGTGATGGGGGTCGGTGTGGGTGTGACGCTGCTGGGCGTCAGCCTGGCCTGGCTCACCAGCCTCTGCGAGTTCCCCGGGCGGCGCTGGCTGGACTGGGCGCTGATGCTGCCTTTCGCGATTCCCGCCTATGTCCTGGCCTTCGTCTTCGTGGGCTTGCTGGATTTCGCCGGCCCGGTGCAGACGCTGCTGCGCGAATGGTTCGGCAGCGGCTTGCGCTTGCCACGAGTGCGCTCTACCGGTGGCGTGATCATCGTTCTGGTGCTGGTGTTCTATCCCTACGTCTACCTGCTCGCCCGTGGTGCCTTCCTGGCACAGGGCAAGGGTTTGATGGAGGCCGCGCGGGTGCTCGGGCAGAGCCCCTGGCAGGCGTTCTGGCGCGTGGCACTGCCGATGGCGCGCCCGGCCATCGGTGCCGGGCTGGCCCTGGCGATCATGGAAACCCTGGCCGATTTCGGTGCAGTGTCTGTGTTCAATTTCGACACCTTCACCACGGCGATCTACAAGACCTGGTACAGCTTCTACAGCCTGACCAGTGCCACTCAGCTGGCCAGTCTGCTGCTGCTGGCGGTGGCGCTGGTGCTCTATGGTGAGCGCCGTGCGCGTGGCGCCGCGCGGCCAGCCAACGAGCGTCCACGGGGCAAGGCGCTGTATCAGCTGCACGGCTGGAAGGCCTTCGCCGCCAGCGCCTGGTGCGGCCTGGTGTTCGCCTGCGCCTTCGTCATCCCCCTGCTGCAACTGCTGGCCTGGTTCTGGCAGCGTGGTCGCTTCGACCTCGATGAGCGCTACGCCGGGCTGATCCTGCATACCCTCTATCTGGGCGGCATGGCGGCATTGATCACCGTCAGCGTTGCCATGCTGCTGGCCTTCGCCCGGCGTCAGGCGCCGAATCGCGGCGTGCGTTTTGGCGTCGCGCTGGGCAACCTCGGCTATGCCTTGCCGGGTTCGGTGCTGGCGGTGGCGATCATGCTGGCATTCAGCTTTCTTGATCGTGAACTGATAATTCCACTGTCCACGGCATTGGGCGGTGCTGGCAAGCCGCTATTGCTGGGTAGCCTGGCGGCGCTGTTGGTGGCCTATCTGATTCGCTTCATGGCGGTGGCCTTCGGGCCTCTGGAAACCAGCCTGGCGCGTATTCGTCCGTCCCTGCCCGAGGCCTCGCGCAGTCTTGGCGTCGGTAGCTTCGGGCTGTTCTTCAGGGTCTATCTGCCGCTACTGCTGCCTGGCACGTTGTCGGCGGCGTTGTTGGTGTTCGTCGATGTGCTCAAGGAGATGCCTGCGACCCTGCTGATGCGCCCGTTCGGCTGGGACACGCTGTCGGTACGAGTCTTTGAAATGACCAGCGAGGGCGAATGGGCGCGCGCCTCGCTGCCAGCGTTGACCCTGGTATTGGTCGGCCTGTTGCCGGTGATTTTGCTGATTCGTCGTTCGGCACGCGGTTTCGGTTGATCAAGACAGCGCTGTAGGGCGGGTGCAACCCACCAGTGTCGGGGCATGGCGGATTACACCCGCTCTACGACCTGAAGCCAGGATGACCCCCCGGACGCATGCAGCTACAATGCGCGCCATTCGCGAGCCGGGGTAACCCGACAGGACTCATCTAGAAGCGTAGCCGAGGCAGCCAGTGCAAGGCGCAACGACCAACGGGAGTAACAGCCGCAAGGCTGGCCCGAAGGGTGAGCGCCAGTGAGTAAAGTGGGAGATAAAGCGGAATGTACTTTTGTACATGAGCATTTCGAGCCCACTTTCAACGCAGCAATGGCAACGCAGGTAGCTTCTAGGGGGCTAAATCGCTTCGCCAAGCCCGGAAGGAGATAACCCATGGGACAGCGCACCCCCCTCTATGACCTGCACCTGGCACTGGGGGCCAAGATGGTGGATTTCGGCGGCTGGGACATGCCGCTGCACTACGGTTCGCAAGTGGAGGAGCATCATCAGGTGCGCCGCGAGTGCGGCGTGTTCGATGTCTCGCACATGTGCGTGGTGGACGTTAGCGGCAGCCAGGCCCAGGCCTTTTTGCAGCGTCTGCTGGCCAACGACGTGGCCCGTCTGGACAGCCCCGGCAAGGCCCTTTACAGCGCCATGCTTAATGAGCAGGGTGGGGTGATCGACGACCTGATCGTCTACCTCACCAACTCTTCTTCTCAGGAGCAGGGTTACCGTCTGGTGGTCAACGCCGGTACCCGTGACAAGGACCTGGCCTGGATGCACGCCCAGGCGAGCGATTTCAACGTGCAGCTGCGTGAGCGCCGCGACCTGGCCATGCTCGCCATTCAGGGGCCGAAGGCGCGCGCACGCGTGTCCGAACTGCTGAGCCAGGCACGTGCCGCACTGATCCACGAGCTCAAGCCATTCCAGGGCTTGCCCGAGGGCGACTGGTTCATCGCGCGTACCGGTTATACCGGCGAAGACGGTCTGGAAATCGTGCTGCCGGTGACTGATGTGGTGCCCTTTCTCAACGATCTGGTCGGTGCCGGTATTGCTCCCATCGGCCTGGGTGCACGCGACACCCTCCGGCTGGAGGCGGGCATGAACCTCTACGGCCAGGACATGGACGAGCAGGTCAGCCCGCTGGCCGCCAATATGGCCTGGACCATCGCCTGGGAGCCGGTCGCGCGCGACTTCATCGGCCGCCCGGCACTGGAGGCGCAGCGCGCCGCCGGGTGCCCGAGCAAGCTGGTGGGCCTGGTGCTGGAGGAGCGCGGCGTGCTGCGCGCGCATCAGGTGGTGCGCGTTGAAGGTATCGGTGACGGTGAGATCACCAGTGGCAGCTTCTCGCCTACGCTGAACAAATCCATCGCCCTGGCACGGGTGCCGGCAGCGACCGGGGATCGTGCCGAGGTGGAGATCCGCGGCAAGTGGTACCCGGTGCGTGTGGTCAGGCCAGGCTTCGTGCGCAATGGCAAAACCCTTATCTGAATCATCAGATCGCGGTGCTGGCTTCCCCTGGCGCTGCGGCCTGCTAAATTGTCCTGACGGCCCACTTGCCGTCATCGCTTACGAGGAAAGACACATGAGCAATATCCCCGCCGATCTGCGTTATGCCGCCAGCCACGAGTGGGCGCGCCTGGAGGCTGACGGCAGTGTGACCGTGGGCATCTCCGACCACGCCCAGGAAGCCCTTGGCGACGTGGTGTTCATCGAGCTGCCGGAAGTTGGCAAGCAACTGAACGCTGGCCAGGAAGCTGGCGTGGTGGAGTCGGTCAAGGCTGCTTCCGACATCTATGCGCCAGTCGGCGGCGAAGTGATCGCCATCAACGAAGCGCTGGCCGACAGCCCGGAAAGCGTTAACGGCGATCCGTACGGCAGCTGGTTCTTCAAGCTCAAACCGAGCGACGCCAGCGAGCTGGACAAACTGCTGGATGCTGCAGCCTATCAGGCCGCTGCTGACGCTGACGCCTGATTCATCTGGTCTCGACCCGGAAACCCGCTATGGCGGGTTTCTGCTTTTCTGGGCTCCGCTCATGAATTCGCTTGCAGGGCGCCAGTGGTAGCCCGGATGTAATCCAGGGAGTGACGATACCCCTTGTGGCAGGCGCTTCAGCGGTGAGCTCTTGTCGCGGCTAAAGCCCCTCCGACGATTTGTGCTGTGCATGCATCGGTTGGTGCGGATAGGTGCGCTCCTGTAAGGCCTGTTCAAGCCCCTTCTTAACCGCTGGTCAGCTGTGCTGTCACTTTGCTGAAATACAATATATAATAATACATATTGTATTGACTGAAGGTGTTCCGTGGTCGAATCCATCGATATCCAGCAACTGCGAGCCAATGCCGACGCTGCCGGGCAACTGCTCAAGGCATTGGCCAATCCGGATCGCCTGCTGCTGCTTTGCCAGCTGTCGCAAGGCGAGCGCAACGTCAGTGAGCTTGAGACGCTGCTCGGTATCCAGCAGCCCACGCTGTCACAGCAACTGGCCGTGCTGCGTCGTGAAGGGCTGGTGGCAACCCGTCGCGACGGCAAGCAGATCTTCTATCGCATCAGCAGCCTGGCGGCGCTGGCGGTGATCGAGACCCTGTATCGGCTGTTCTGCGAGGGCCAGCAATGAACATCGACTGGGCCGCTTTCACGCCCTGGAGTGCTCTGGCTGGCGGTGCCCTGATTGGCCTGGCGGCATCCGTGTTCGCCTTGGTAAATGGGCGGGTTGCCGGTATCAGCGGCTTGCTCGGCAGCCTGCTGCAACGCGGTGCCGAGGGGCGCGGTGAAAAGGGGGCGTTCCTTCTTGGCCTGCTTCTGGCGCCTTTGCTCTGGGGAGTATTCGCGGCATTGCCGGAGATTCGGTTCGAGACGGGAAGCCTGGGCTTGATCGTTGCCGGCTTGCTGGTGGGTATCGGCACCCGCTACGGCTCGGGCTGCACCAGCGGCCATGGCGTCTGCGGTATTTCCCGTCTGTCGCCGCGCTCGTTGGTGGCCACGTTGGGCTTCATGGCCAGCGGTTTCGTCACGGTATTTGTCCTGCGTCATCTGCTGGGGGCATGAACATGGTCAGACTCAGTGCATTCGCCTGCGGCCTGCTGTTTGGTTTTGGATTGCTGTTGGCGGGCATGGCCGATCCGGCCAAGGTGCTGGCCTTTCTCGATCTGGCCGGTAACTGGGACCCGTCTCTCGCCCTGGTGATGGCAGGCGCCATTGGCGTCGCGGCGCTGCCGTTGAGTTTGGCGCAGCGGCGCGCCAAGGCACTGCTCGGCGGCGCCATGCAGTTGCCGAGGCGTCGCGACCTCGATGTTCGTCTGATTGGTGGCAGCCTGCTGTTCGGGGTTGGTTGGGGTATCGCCGGCATCTGTCCGGGGCCGGCCGTGGCCATCCTGCTGAGCGGGCACTGGCAGGCTCTACTGTTCGTCGCGGCGATGCTCGCCGGCATGCTGATCTTTACTGCGCTGGAAGGCCGGCGCGGACGTTGACCTGGAGAAACTCGATGAAAGCCAATGTTGGAACGCTCGACCGCAGTCTGCGCATCGTCGCAGGTCTGATTCTGATCGCGCTGAGCCTGGCCGGCGTGATCGGTCTGTGGGGCTGGATCGGTGTAGTGCCACTGGCAACCGGCATCTTCCGTTTCTGCCCGGCGTATCCACTGCTGGGTATCAGCACCTGCAAAATGAAATGAAACAAATCCACTGAGGTGGCATGCGTGTGCGGCTTGATGTAGATCAAGCCACCCCGGGTGTGCGCTGGGCATGGTCAAGGCATAACCAGAACAGCCAATACACGAGGAGATATACGCATGCGCACTCTGAGCCTGATGGTCGGCTTGTGCCTGGGCGCCAGCGCCTGGGCCAGTGTACCGATCAACGAACCCGTCGAGCCTATCCCACCGGCCGAGATCACCGATCCGGCCAAGGTGGAGTTGGGCAAGCAGCTGTTCTTCGATCCGCGCCTGTCGCGCTCGGGGTTCATTTCCTGCAACGCCTGCCACAACCTGTCGATGGGCGGCAGCGACAACTTGCCCAGCTCCATCGGTCATAACTGGCAGCAAGGGCCGATCAATTCGCCCACGGTGCTCAACTCCAGTCTCAACCTCGCGCAGTTCTGGGATGGCCGAGCCGCCGACCTCAAGGAACAGGCTGCCGGCCCCATCGCGAACCCGATGGAGATGGCCTTCACTCACATTCTCGCCATCGACGTGCTGCGCTCGATCCCGCAATACCGCGAATCGTTCAAGGCCGTGTACAAGACCGATGAAATCATCCTCGATGAGGTGACCGACGCCATCGCCGAGTTCGAAAAGACGCTGGTCACGCCCAATTCGCGCTTCGACCTGTGGCTCAAGGGCGACCGGCAGGCCATCACCCAGACCGAACTGGAGGGCTACGAGCTGTTCAAGTCCATTGGCTGCGTCGCTTGTCACAACGGCCCGGCGCTGGGCGGCAACTCGTTCCAGAAGATGGGGCTGGTCGAACCCTATGAAACCAGCAATCCGGCCGAGGGCGTTGCGGGCCTGACCGGCAAGGATGCCGATCGCTTCAAGTTCAAGGTGCCAACCCTGCGCAATGTCGAACTGACCTATCCCTACTTCCACGACGGCGCCTACTGGAAGTTGGAGGAATCGGTGGACATCATGGCGCGCTTGCAGTTGGGTCGTCAGTTGAGCGAGGAGGAGATCGGCAAGATCACCGCATTCCTCAAGACACTGACCGGCGAGCAGCCGAGCTTTGCCCTGCCGATCCTGCCGCCGTCGAACAACGATACGCTGCGGCCGCAGCCGTTCGAGTGAGTCGGCGGTCATGTAAACGCCCGGCATGTGCCGGGCGTTTACAGGCGGAGGCGGGTAAATCCGCCGTAGGGTGGATAACGCTGTGTTTATCCACCATTGCCGAAGGCAGGGGTGCCGCCTTTGGTGGACAAGCTTCGCGTTGTCCACCCTACGTTGCTCAGCCTTTGGGCTGCTGCTGGGTGATGCAGTGGATATTGCCGCCGCCGAGCAGAATCTCGCGGCCAGGCACCATCACCACGCGATGCTCGGGGAACACGCGTTGAAGAATGGCACGGGCTTGCTCGTCCTTCGGGTCATCGAAGCTCGGCGCGACGATGCCGCCGTTGACGATCAGGAAGTTGACGTAGGAGCCGGCCAGGCGAACTTCCGGATTACGCTCCTGGCTGCCGTCGACGATGTCGACGCCTGCGCATTCTTCTGCGGTGGCGTGAAGCGGGCCAGGGATTGGCATCTTGTGCACGGTCAACTGACGACCCCTGGCGTCGCGCGCGGTTTCCAGCACGCGCATGGCGGCCTGGCAACGCGGATAGTTGGGATCATTCACATCGTCGGTCCAGGCCAGTAGCACTTCACCAGGACGCACGTAGCAGCAGAAGTTATCGACGTGGCCGTCGGTCTCGTCGTTGAACAGGCCGTCCGGCAACCAGATCACCGTGTCGATGGCCAGGTGCTCGCGCAGCACGGCCTCGATTTCCTCACGCGACAGGTGCGGGTTGCGGTTCCTGTTCAGCAGGCACTCCTCGGTGGTGATCAGGGTGCCCTCGCCGTCGACGTGGATCGAGCCGCCCTCGAGCACGAAACCTTCGGTGCGATAGCGCTTGCAGCCTTCGATCTCGAGAATCTTGCGCGCCACCTGGTCGTCACGCAGCCAGGGCCAGTAAAGACCGCCGTCGAAGCCGCCCCAGGCATTGAACGCCCAGTCCACGCCGCGCACTTCGCCGTTGGCGTTGCTGACGAAGGTCGGGCCGGTGTCGCGCACCCAGGCGTCGTCGGTGGTGATTTCCACCAGGCGGATGTTGGCGTCATCCAGGCGCGCGCGGGCGTTTTCGTATTGCGCGGCGGACACGCAGACGGTTACTGGCTCGAACTGGGCGATGGCCTTGGCCACCGCGGCGAAGGCGGCCTGGGCCGGCTTGCCGCCGTTGCGCCAGTTGTCCGGGCGCTCGGGCCAGATCATCCAGGTCTGGCTGTGTGGTTCCCATTCTGCCGGCATGCGAAAGCCATCGGCGCGTGGTGTGGTGGTCAGCGTGGTCATGTCCTGGTTCCGTAGGGTGCGCCATGCGCACCGGCAAAGTGTTTGGAGGATGAGGTGCGCACAGCGCACCCTACGGCATCGACGGCGTTTCACCATCGAGCGTCGAAAGTGGCCAGTATAGGTTCGGGCGACGGTCACGGAACACACCCCAGGCCGTGCGCACCTTCTCCAGCTCGCTCAGGTCGAAGCTGTGCACCAGCACGCCTTCCTCGGTCTGGTTCAGTTCCTCGACCTTCTCGCCGTACTGGTTGGCGATGAACGAGCTGCCGTAGAAGGTGATGTCGTAACCGTCCTGTTCCTCGTGGCCAATACGGTTGCTGGCCACCAGCGGAATCAGGTTGGCGCCGGCATGACCCTGCTGCACGCGCTGCCAGTGGTCGCGCGAGCTGATGTTCGGGTCATGCGGCTCGCTGCCGATGGCGGTCGGGTAGAAGAGAATTTCCGCACCCATCAGGGCCATGCTGCGTGCGCACTCCGGGAACCACTGATCCCAGCAGATGCCCACGCCGATGCGCGCGTAGGCGGTGTCCCAGACCTTGAAGCCGGTGTCTCCCGGGTTGAAGTAGTACTTCTCGTGGTAGCCGGGCCCATCAGGGATGTGGCTTTTTCGATAAATACCGAGGTTGCTACCGTCAGCGTCGAGGATGGCGATGCTGTTGAAGCGGGCGCGGCCGGCACGTTCGAAGAAGCTGATCGGCAGCACCACCTTCAGCTCGGCGGCGACCTTCTGGAAGTGCTGGATGGCTGGATTTTCCTCCACCGTGGTAGCCAGCTGGGTGTGGTCGGCGTTCGGTTTCTGGCAGAAGTAGGGTGCCTCGAACAGCTCCTGGATCAGGATGATCTGGGCACCCTGGGCGGCAGCCAGGCGCACCAGCTTCTCGGCATTGGCGATATTCGCGGGAGTATCCCAGGTGCAGGCCATCTGGGTCGCAGCGACGGTAACGATACGGGACATGAAGCACCTCTTGTGAGCCGGCGCAGCCGGCCAGTCTTCTGCGGAGTGCCATGGCTGGAAGAGATCGACCACAGCGTGCTGGTCGATTTATATCCGATAAATATCGACATTAGAAGAGAGGTGGATGCCATTTGGTCAATATTTTTCGATTTATATCGATTTTTATTGGGCGTACACCCGCGGGCCGCCGCCTGGGCAGGCAGTAGCGGTAACGCTTCGGGTCAGTCGAGCGGGATCGTGCGTTTCGGCAGGGCAGCCGGCAGATAGAGGCCCAGGTAGGCATCGAACACGCGCATGCCTTCCTCGGCCAGGCGTGGCGTGATTTCGCCGTGCAGCTGTACCGAACGGGCGTAGACACGGTCGCCAAGCTCCATGGCCAGGGCGAATACATCGATATCCGTCGGCAATTGCGGCAGAGGGAAGTGGCGCTCGAACAGGGTCTGCATCAGGCGACCCAGCTCGATGTCATGTTGGTGATCCGCCTGGGTCACCTCGGCCAGGCCGTGCTGGGCGAGAATCAGCTGGCGTGCCGCCGCATCGCGGGCATAGATGGCCAGCATGCGTCGCTCGATGATGTGAGACAGGTCATGCCAGCTGCGCAGGCTGGCGTGCTCGACCGGCACCTGCAGGCAGGCGCGGAAGGCGGCGTGCACGTCGGCGGTCAGGCCTTCGAGCAGTGCCGGTACGCTGGCGAAGAAGTGGTAGACCGAGGAGGGCGGAATCTTCGCGTGCTCGGCCACGGTGTATATCGACAGATTGGCCACGCCTTGCGCGGCCAGCAGTTCGCGTGCTGCCGCAAGAATCACGGCGATCCGTGCCTGACTGCTGGCGCGCGGCTTACGGGTGCTGGCAGGGCGCGACATGGTGAGCTCCTCGGTGGGCGAGGTGCTATTGGACGTCAGGCGGTGTTGGCGAGGCAAGCCTCGCCATCCGTTCAACTGCCGTCGCGGAAGCGCTGCCAGACGTTGTTGCGTACCTGGGCATGCTTCTGCGAGAGAACCTCCAGTGGATACAGGCGGCGCTTGGTGTCCTGATCCGGATAGAGCCCGGGTTGTTCCAGCAGGGCGCTGTCGATGAACTGTGCCGAGTCGGCATTGCCGTTGGGGTAGAGCGTCTCGGCGGTGATCTGCGCGATCACCTGCGGCTGCATCAGGTAGTTGATGAAGCGGTGGGCGAGCTCCGGGTGGCTGGCATTGGCAGGGATCACCAGGTTGTCGATGAACAGTACCGAGCCCTCGTCCGGCACCACGAAGCGCACTGGCTGGCCGGCCTGCGCTGCGGCCAGTGCATCGCCGACCCAGGCCATGGCCAGGCACAGGCGACCGTTGTTGAGGTCTTCGATGTAGCGCTCACTATCGACATAGCGCAGGCTCGGGCGCAGAGCGTCGAGTATCTCTCCGGCGCGCTCGATGCGGCTTGGTGCGCTGCGTGCCAGGCTGCGGCCCTGGTAGTTGAGCAGCAACGACAGGGTTTCATCCGACGCATCCAGCACGCTTATGCCGCAACTGGCCAGGCGCTTGCTCTGTTCGGCGTCGAACAGCAAGCTCCAGCTGTCCGGCAGCGGGCCGCCATAGGCCGCTTCGGCCTGCGGGGTATTGATCGCCAGGCCGACAGCGCCCCACAGGTAGGGGATGGCGTGCTGGTTCTGCGGGTCGACTGCGGCCAGCTTGCTCAGCAACTGCTTGTCCAGATGCGTGCGATTGGGCAGCAGGTTGAAGTCCAGTGGACGAATGCGGCCGCTGGCGATCAGCCCTGGCAGTTCATTGTGCGAGGGCACGGCGATGTCGATGGGCTGACCGCTTTCCAGCGCTTGCGCCAACTCCTCGGCACTGGCGAAGGTGTGGTACTCGACCCCGATACCGGTGTCGCGGGTGAAGTTTTCCAGCACCTGCGGCGCGATGTAATCGTTCCAGTTGTAGACACGGATGCTGTCGGCGGCCTGAGCCAGGCCGCAGCTCAGGCCCAGTAGGATGGCGGCAAGAGCGCGTTGCATGAGTAACTCCCCGATTGATCGAAGCAACAGTATCCGGCGGTGGTGGTCGCCGGGGGTTGATGCATGTCAGTGCGGTCGCCGTGCGGTGAACCGCAAGATGCCGGAGCAGGCGGTAATTGGCAGGCAAAAATAAGCCGGCTCTACGGCCGGCTTTCTCGGTGTTACACGGTGTGCAGGTACCAGTTGTACTCGAGGTCGGAGATGGTGGTCTCGAACTCCTGCAGCTCGGCTTCCTTGCATGCGACGAAGATGTCGATGTACTTCGGATCGATGTACTTGTTCAGCACTTCGCTGTCGTCCAGCTCGCGCAGGGCATCGCGCAGGTTATTCGGCAGGCTGGGTTCGAGCTGCTCGTAGGAGTTGCCCTCGATCGGCTCGCCCGGTTCGATCTGGTTGGTCAGGCCGTGGTGGATACCGGCGAGAATCGACGCCAGCATCAGGTAGGGGTTGGCATCGGCACCCGCCACGCGGTGTTCGATGCGGACCGCGTCGGCGCTGCCGGTCGGTACGCGTACGGCCACGGTGCGGTTGTCCAGCGCCCAGCTTGGTGCGTTGGGCACGTAGAACTGCGCGCCGAAGCGGCGGTAGGAGTTGACGTTGGGGCAGAGGAAGGCCATCGACGCCGCCATGGTGTCGAGAATGCCGCCGACGGCATGACGCAGCGAGGTGTTCTGCAGTGGATCGTCGGCGGCGAAGATGTTCTTGCCGGTCTTCTTGTCGAGCAGCGAGATGTGCACGTGCAGGCCATTACCCGCCTGGCCCGGATAGGGCTTGGCCATGAAGGTGGAATCCATCTCATGGTCGTAGGCGATGTTCTTGATCAGGCGCTTGAGCAGCAGCGCGTAGTCGCAGGCCTTGATGGCGTCTTCGACATGGTGCAGGTTGACCTCGAACTGCGCCGGGGCACTTTCCTTGACGATGGCATCGGCCGGGATGTCCTGCTCCTTGGCGGCTTCGAGCATGTCCTGCAGGCAGTCGACGTACTCGTCGAGGTCGTCGATCAGGTAGACCTGAGTGGAATGCGGGCGCTTGCCGGAGATCGGTGAGCGCGGCGGCTGCGGCCGACCGTTCACGTTCTCCTGGTCGATCAGGTAGAACTCCAGTTCGAAGGCTGCGCAGATACGCAGGCCCAGTTCGTCGAACTTCTGCACCACCTGTCGCAATACCTCGCGCGGGTCGGCGAAGAAAGGCGTGCCGTCCAGCTCGTGCATGGTCATCAGCAGTTGCGCAGTGGGGCGCTTCTGCCAGGGCTCGTTGCACAGGGTATTGGGGATGGGGAAGCAGATACGGTCGGCGTCACCGATATCCAGGCCAAGGCCGGTGCTCTCGACGGTGGAACCATTGATGTCAAGGGCGAAGAGCGAGGCCGGCAGGTTGATGCCTTTCTCGTACACCTTGTGCAGGGCGTTTCGATCGATGCGCTTGCCACGCACCACGCCATTCATATCTGCAATAAGAAGGTCGACGAACTGGACCTCGGGATGTTCCTTGAGGAACGCGTTCGCTTCGTTAAGCTGAACGGCACGCGGGGGTACCGACATGATGCAACACCTTTTTGTTAAATATATCAATCATGCGACTGCATGGGTGTGAGTCAATCCGAAACGCACTTTACTGTCAAGCTGGCCTCATGATGCCCTGTAGTGGGGCGTGATGGCCATTTTTGGGGCATTTAAAGGCCTTTCGGCGTGCTCCAGGCGTTGATCTTTCAGGCTGCTCAGTGGGGTGTGTTCAATTTTTTACAGAGCTATTGTGTAAAAAAATGAACAAGGCTAAGCTCGGTCCAAACCCACTAACAGCAATAATACGGGTGTCTCATGTTTTGCCTGCCGACCATCGGCGTCAGCGCTTGCACCAGGACCAACGGTCACGTGACCTCTTTCCTCGTCAGCGAGGCGAGTCTGCTCATCATGCGGGCTCGATCAGTCATGAGCATGGCCGCTGCAGCGCAGCAACAGCTTTCCTTTGCGGCTTCTGCGCCGCGCGGCCTGTCTCACCAGGCCGTTCGCTCATTCCATACCCTGCACGATAGCGTACGTGGCTGCGCAACGCCCCTTGGCGTCCGCTCAGGCCCACGCTCGGCAACACACAAGCCACTCGCTGGCTTCGCTGGGCTCGCGCCATGCCGCGAAACAGACAGCTCGGTGTTCGTGGGAAAGGGTGAGCGATTTTATTTCGGTGGAGTGAAATGCCAGGTGCCGGAGGTGCCGCACCCCTAGTAGCATCCACCCGAATATCTCGCCTTCTTTCAGGCCTTTGGTGAGGCTTGCAGGGAGAAGGCGGGGCAACGCTGAACCCGCTATAACTCAAGCTGGTTCTACAACCCTGAGGTCTCTATGAGTACCAAGTTAGACCAGCTCACGAGCTGGCTGAAAGAACGCAAAATCACCGAAGTCGAATGCCTGATCAGCGACCTGACCGGCATTGCTCGCGGCAAGATCTCGCCGACCAACAAGTTCCTCGACGAGAAGGGCATGCGCCTTCCCGAGAGCGTGCTGCTGCAGACCGTGACCGGCGACTACGTCGAGGATGACATCTATTACGAGTTGCTGGATGAGGCGGACATCGACATGTTCTGCCGCCCGGACGCCAATGCCGTATTCCTCGTGCCCTGGGCCATCGAGCCCACCGCGATGGTGATCCACGACACCTTCGACAAGCAGGGCAACCCCATCGAGCTGTCGCCGCGCAACATTCTCAAGCGTGTGCTGCAGATGTATGCCGACAAGGGCTGGAAGCCCATCGTCGCGCCTGAGATGGAGTTCTACCTGACCAAGCGCAACAGTGACCCAGACTTCCCGCTGGTAGCGCCGATGGGGCGTTCCGGTCGTCCAGAGGTGGGGCGGCAGTCGTTCTCCATCGATGCCGCCAACGAATTCGACCCGCTGTTCGAAGACGTTTATGACTGGTGCGAACTGCAACACCTGGATCTCGACACCCTGATCCACGAAGACGGTCCGGCACAGATGGAAATCAACTTCCGTCATGGCGAAGCCCTGCATCTGGCCGACCAGATCACCGTGTTCAAGCGCACCATGCGCGAGGCCGCGCTCAAGCATGACGTGGCGGCGACCTTCATGGCCAAGCCGATCACCGACGAGCCGGGCAGCGCCATGCACATCCACCAGAGCGTGGTCGACATCAAGACCGGCAAGAACCTCTTCTCCAATGATGATGGGACGATGAGCGAGCTGTTCCTGCACCACATCGGTGGCTTGCAGAAATATATCCCCGAGCTGTTGCCGCTATTCGCCCCGAACGTCAATTCGTTCCGCCGTTTCCTGCCCGATACCTCGGCACCGGTGAACGTGGAGTGGGGCGAGGAGAACCGTACCGTGGGCCTGCGGGTCCCCGAAGCCAGCCCGCAGAATCGTCGAGTGGAAAATCGCCTGGCCGGTGCTGATGCCAACCCTTACCTGGTGCTGGCGGCATCGTTGCTTTGTGGCTACATCGGCATGGCCGAGGGCATCAAACCCGGAGCGCCGGTCAAGGGCCGTGGCTATGAGCGCCGTAACTTGCGCCTGCCGCTGACCATCGAAGCCGCACTGGAGCGGATGGAAGCATGCAAGGTGGCCGAGAAGTACCTCGGCGAGAAGTTCATGCGCGGCTATGTCGCGGTCAAGCGTGCCGAGCACGAGAACTTCAAGCGGGTGATCAGCTCCTGGGAGCGCGAGTTCCTGCTGCTGTCGGTGTAACGCTGCGTAGCCTCTGACGGCTCTGTGGGAGGGGCTTTAGCCGCGAATACCGCCGCTGAAACGCCTCCCACGATCCAGACGTTTTTCGCGAGTTGTCGAGACGGCTCGCACAAACAAGGTGTTGTGATGAATCAGCAAGCCAAGAACCCCAAGACCGCCCACTGGCAGGCCCTCAGTCAGGCCCACCACCTGGCGCCGTTCAGTGATTACAAGCAACTGGCCGAGAAGGGCCCGCGCATCATCACTGAAGCCAAGGGTGTGCACCTGTGGGACAGCGAGGGCAACAAGATCCTCGATGGCATGGCCGGTCTGTGGTGC
>NZ_JACFYX020000011.1:0-207530 GCF_015712105.2 Pseudomonas chaetocerotis | reverse complement strand
GCTCAGGACGGTGATCGGCTCTGGCACCGAGACCATACAGGGCGTCATCACCGAGGCGCGCCCTTAGCCGCTCACGTAATTGCTCCCAGGGCTGGTTCTGCTGTGGACGCTCGTCGAACAGTTGCTGATGCTGCGGCGCAAAGGCCGGCATTTCACGCGCCTCCAGTCGCACGGCCAGCACCGGCGCTGGTAGCTGCTGATGCTCCAGACGGCCGCGTGTCAGCTCGAACAGCATGCCGGGATCACGCTCGGCGCTGAGCAGGCCCACCTGTATCAGCGTATCGGCACCCGCGCGGTGTTCCAGATGCAGGGTGAAACGCTGCACGCCACTGTCACGACAGGCCAGGTAAGCGGCCAGATCGGCTGTCAGCCGGCGCAACGGGAACAGCAGTGCCTGATGCGATTCCACTTCGAAATTCAGCTCGATACGAGTATCGAAAACATCCGCAGGCATGAAGAAATCCAGCGCTAACGGGCGTTGGCCAGACAGGGTATCGAGATGACGTAGCACTTCGGCAGGAAAACGCTTGGCCAAGCTGTCACGCGGTAGAGCCAACAATTGCCGCAACTGCCTTAGCCCCATGCGATTGAAGGCCATGGTTACCGTAGCGGATAGCCCGAGACGATCCACTGGCAAGGGATCGAGCATCTGCTTGAGCATCCGCTCATCACTTGCCATCAACCCATCACCGACATTGACCAGCACTCGGGCCGCTGCCGGATTCGGCGCGACGGCAATGCGGTGCTGGAAGGCCAGCGCCGAAAGCTCGGCGCGCAGGCGTGCTTCGAAACGCGGCCAGGGGCCGAACAGCCCCAGACTGGACTGCACTTCCAGCAGCAGGCAGCGCGGATAGTGCAGGCTGACCTGGGCACTGAACCCATAGGCCCAGGCAGCCAGAAACTGCTGCCAGCGCTCGATGGCCGCAAGATCGTATTCTGCCGTGGCAAAACCACGTATCAGCGTCTGCGCTGCAGTCAGTGACTGGCCGGGCTTCAGTCCCAGGGCTCGGGCTGCCGGGTTGACCGCCTGTAGAACGCGCCGTTGTGGCGAGCCGGTAAGCAGCACCAACGGCTCGCTGGGATTGGCGCGGTGGCGCTGCACGCCGTCCATGGCCAGTTGCGGTAACAAGATGCAAGCCCAGAGCATGGCAGGCTCAATGCCAGGCAAACGCGAGCGGCTGCGCGGGTGGTAGACCACCCCGACACTTGATCACCCGCAGCTGCGCCGGCTGGCTGTCGAGCACCAGTCGTAGTGCTGCCGGTGAAGGATTGCTCGCTTCTACCTGCGGCCGATAGGCGAAAGCCAGGGTTTGTCCAGTAGCAGCCGCTACTTGCAGACGTCTCAGCGATCGATCATCGGCCTGACGCAACCAGCTCAACACTGCACCACAACTCCCTGAGCGCAAACATTGTTCGGCAGCCCACAGGGCATCGCGACCATCTGCCTGGATGATGCTCAGTTGGCGTAAATCGACACCGGCATGAATCCAGGCCTGAGGGTAGGGCAGATGAGGAGGGGAGATCAGCACCACCCGTTCGCCTGAAACCGTCAGGCTGGCAAGGCTCGGCCACAGCAGGCTCAACTCGCCGATGCCAGGCGCCGCCGTGAGAATTTCACTGAGTGCAGCCTTAGGCCAGCCGCCACCTGGCAGTACGGCGTCGAGAAAATGGTGTCCAGTTGAGAAATTGGCACCTGATGGCGATGAAACGACCTGACCTCGCCATACACGACGAGCGTCGATCAACCGGTCAAGCGCGACCACGGATGGCATGGGAAAATAACCAAATGCTGTATATAGATACAGTATTGTTTGAGCCGACGCGCGGGTCAAGAGAATGACGATAAGGTGCTCAGCCTGGTTACGGAGGCGCGGCCGAGTCAGCCGAATAAATCACGTGTCGATCCATGGAGTCGCGATCTACGTACAACCAACCCATATGATCTGTCGTGTCGTGCAGACGCTGACTCGAAACGAACCCATATGGTGTCTCGGGAATTCATCGCTGGCTGCAGATGCGGTTGAGAGTGACCAGGCGTGAAGGTCTCAATACCCATGAGAGCACATGGATCATGGGAACGATGAAGCCCGGTGTTTCAAGTGCCTGGGAGCCAAAGTGGGTGATTCAGTCTGGCCAAATCGGGCGCAAAGAGCCCTACATTGGACAAGCCATAGCTTCGCATAATGTATATTATGTTAAATGATGTATTAAAGCAGATGCCCCTTCTTGATCGGGCAAGCTTTCAACGGCCCAAGGCCAATCCTCTTTAAGGCGCTGCTTGAGAATCCAGAATGACTTAGTCGTGCTTCATCCCTTGCGCCGCAAGGCAGCGCAACCCGCATCAGGATCGTAAATCGAGGCCCCGTCCTACCAGGGCCTGCGCGCCTGATGAGCGAACGCTAGCAATTACAGGTGGAAATCGCCCGCAGCCTCTGGCTGGTAAAGCACTTTCCGGATCTCGATTCGGCGGGTCCGATCGGAAATCCGCCAGTCGATGGCGTCTCCTTCCTGATAACCGAGGATGGCCGCGCCGATGTCGGAGCACACGGAATACTTGCCGGCGCTGCTGTCAGCGTCTTCTGGATAGACCAAGGCGACTTCGATCTCTTCGTCGTCCAGTTGCAGCAAGGCTCTGGAGTTCATCGTGACGACATCGCACGCCACCTGATGCGGCTTGACGACAATGGCTCGCTCAAGCTCATGCTCGAGCTCAACAACGGCCGGACCTTCCTCGAACGCGATCAGGCTTTCTAGCCTGGCCTTGTCGACCTCAGTGATGTAGATCCCACCTGAGTCGCCCACAGCATCTTCACGCAAGAACTGCAGATAGCGCCCCACCGACATTGAAAATGTTTTCAACGTCGGTGTTTCGCTCTCGAGCAGAAAGCCACAGCGCAGAAAAGCTTTCAGCGAGCGCGTGTTGTCCGGGTGGATCTTGGCGATGAGTTTCCCGGCCCGCATGTCGAGGAAGGCCAGCTTCATGCCTTCGCGGATCGTGCCTGCGCCAAGGTTTCGCCCCCATTTGTCGCTGTCTCCAATGGCCAGGACTATCTCGCAATCTGAGCCGGTCTTGATCAGGCGAACAAAGCCCACAGGGGCGTCATAACGATCGTAGGCCATGAAAAATCGACCGCCCCGGTTGAACAGATGGGTCAGGATCGGCAATTGCGTCCGATCAATGGCTTGCTCGATGGACCTGCAGACATCGCGCGAATCGCTCAGATAGCGAGTCACGCGCTCATCCTCCAACCAATCCATCAATGTCAGCGCATGTGCCCGAGTAATTTCCGGGCACAGCGAAATGAAAGGCTTGTTCATCTTCACCGTACTTATCTGTAAGGATGAAAGCCCTTCATGGCTATGGCCATGACGGTTCTTTCGGTAACCCGTTATCTTAAGGCATAACGTGGGCAATGCCGAGACACGGCGTAATACCTGATAGGAGCCCTCCTCCACATTCTCGCCCTGGCACGGCTTTCGAAGTCGACGCTGAGGCTGCCGTGTTCCTGCAGCTGCTGACGAAACCGTGGCGACAACTGCTCTGCGAACACCTGCTCGACGGCAAGCCGTATCCGTTGCTTGTTACGCAAGGCGCGTATTCGTCCGATCTATGGTGAAGCTTCTCCAGGCCGTATCCACGTTTATGTGGGCATACTCCTGCCCCACGAAACTGCGCCATGAGTTTGGTTCAAAGTATTTTTTCTGTCGGTGTGGAACAGTGAATATTTTTTCTGATGCAACATGCCATGGCCAAAAAATAAAACACTGATCGCGGCAATTGGTTAGCGACAATTCCTCTCCCTGATCACCGCCTCCACAACCATTCTGTATAACTTCAGTACATGATGTCACTTTGGAATTTTTTTTTACCAATCGTCCCAACTGTTGGTATGCACTGGATACGCCGTTATGTTTCAAGGGCGCTATTAAGGAGAGTCCGATGAAACATGACTTGGAAAGTATCAGGTCAGCACTAGCTGATTACGAAGTTGCCATGACCCCCAGGCCGGACGGCAGCGTCGTACTGACCGTTGCCGATGAACAGCGCCGGTTGGTACGTGTACTCGATGCCAGTTGCTCGACGCAGGAGTTCATTCGCCTGATTCATTTCGACATGACGCTGGATGAAGATGCGGAGTCGGTCAATGCAGCGGTCAAGCACTGCAGCATCACACAGTTACCTACCTACTCGCGTGAACCGCTCTTCCGTACGCGTCTCTCTCGCTTATGGGCCATGAGAGAACTCACCAAGAAATGAGGAAGTGCGCAAATGTACAGAGGCAACGACTCAGAGTTGGCCTGTCACAAGCCTGAAGAGCTGCTGGTAAGGATCAGAAGGCAATGGCCCTACGTGGCTGGCTCGACCTGCCTGGTAGTGTTGCTGATCTGGCAGCCTTTTCAGCCCCCTGCGCTGGCGGTGATGCTTCCAGTATCGCAGCCCGGCGCTCAGGCCATGCAACGCTCGTCACAGGAGATCGACGCGAACTGCTATCAGGTACAAAGCGAGGCGTTGGTTGAGCCTCTCTGCCAGGGTTGTGCCCCGGGCGAGCAGTCCGTCGCTAACCTCGATGCGTCCTCCGAGTTCAGTCGCTCGATTCTGACCTGCAAGGACATTTACCGTGACCTCGCCCATAAGGTCGGCAACGACATACCCGGCAACATGACGATTGACGTGATCAAGCCCAACCACTCTTTCTAACTGACCATACCGATACCAGTGGTTACCCAAGCGATTTAACGGGTGGTTGTCGATATGCATATAAGCCTTGCTCACAACGAGCATGCTTTTCATTGCAATGTTCACGACCAACCAGAATGGTGACGGCTAAAAGCGCAGACTCTATCTGGCAGCACAAGCTCGATCATTTATTTTGCCCCTTATGACGGCATCGGAGGAGATATTCAGCGCGGCGAAATGAGTACTTGCAGTGAACGCCAGAATGCACATTCCGCTTTGAAGACAATGGCTTGGCTAATTCAATTTTACGTGAAAGGTGAACATTATTTATGAAGCGATAACGCTGCAAAACAGGTCGAACCTTTATTTGCAACGCCCCGTCATCTCAACGGTCGATCACATCGTGCGTACTTTCAGCGCGTCATCCGTATGCACAGGCACCTTGGCATATACGTATCAAGTGATGACTTCGTCCGCAAGCGACCCTGGGCATTCACTTTTCAACCCTCGCCGGCTGCCGGCACACCGCAAGAACCTGAAACCGCTGGAACCCGCCGACAAGGCAGGCGGTAATCGAGAGGAAAAGACAGGATGAATGGCGCTTTGAACACCCCCTGGATGCGCTGGGGTAAACGCGCATTCACCTTGTTGCTTCTTCTAGCCATATCCACGCTGCTGTATACATCGCTGCGCAATCTGGACTGGGGGGAAGTGCGCCAGGCGCTGAATGCTTACAGCCCGCAGATCCTGTTGCTGGGGACGCTGATCACGCTCGCCAGCTATCTGGTGTCAGGCGGCTACGACCTGCTCGGCCGAACGTACAGTCGCCATCACCTGCCTGCGCACCAAGTGCTTCTGGTGGCGATGCTTTGCCACGCCTTCACTATCAATTTCGCTACCTGGATGGGCAGTTTGGCGATGCGCTACCGGTTATACACGCACCTCGGCCTGAGCGCCTCGACGGTGACGCGCATCCTCAGCCTCAGCTTTCTGACCAACTGGACCAGCTGCATGGCACTGGCCGGAGTGATTTTCTCTCTGCGCCTGGTCGAACTGCCGGACAACTGGACATTGGGCATGAACAGCTTGCAGTTGCTGGGTTTTGCCTTTCTTGGGCTGGTTAGCGCCTATGTGGGCATCTGCGCGTTTTCCAGACAGCGCGTTTGGCGCTTTCGCGAGCGCTACGTCACCCTGCCCTCGTTGCGCATCGTGTTACTGCAGCTATGCCTCGGCGCAAGCAACTGGTCGTTGATGGCCACCCTGATCTATTGGCTGTTACCGGAAGGTGCCACCTATGCCTCGGTGCTTGGTGTACTGCTGATCAGTTGCATGGCTGCAGTTGTGGCGCATGTTCCCGCCGGGCTCGGGGTGCTGGAGGCCGTGTTTCTCGCTCTGCTACAGCACCAGCACAGCCAGACCAGCCTTATCGCCGCTCTCATCGCATACCGTGTGCTCTATTACCTGCTGCCGCTGCTGGTGATCAGCGTCACCTACGTGGTGCTGGGAAAACGTGCGAAAAACCTGCGCAAGCGCAACGAACAGCCAGTCGACACGCAGCTCGGTTAGCGAGAGCAAACGACGCGTTGACACAGGGTGCGCCATACGCACTGGCTGCAGAAGGCGCCGGGACTGGTGCACGCAGCGCACCCTACGGGCAACCACTCGGCGGGTGGCGGGAACTTGCAAGCGAGTTGAGCAGGTCTATCTCACATCATTCAGCAAAACCGGAGGCATGAGATGGCCAAGCCATTGCATCTGATCAGCTATACCCTGCATGACCAGTCGCACAACGTGGAAGTCGAATCTGACCGCGAGCAACTCACGCCCTACCAAGCTCGTTTCTACTTGAGCGCCCTTCACACCTTCGAATGGCCCAGCGAATTCAGCGATGTAAAGGTCACTCGCATCATGCCGTCCAAGAAAGGTAGCACTACCCCGACACACCGCATCCAGCGCTGAGCAGACTACAGCCCTCCCCTGGTTCTCATTGCACGCTGGTAACGGCACCTGCCAGACGTTCCGAGACGGAAACGCTCAGATTGTTTCAGTGAGGAGTCTTTGTCGTTGCCTGCTGGCAGTCCTAGCGACGCTGACACAGTGATCCTGAACCAGAAACGCCAAGGCCCGCAAAAACGCGGGCCTTGGTCAGGTCGTCACGAGCTTCGAGTTGTCTGGCTCTTCTGGCCACCCTTGCGACCGGCTTCGGACGCTCTCTGGCGGTCATTGGCAAAGTTGCCACCGCTGTTGTGACCACCTTTGCGGCCGGCCTCGGATGCTTTTTGACGATCGTTTGCGAAGTTACCCGGATTTTTACTGGTCGCCATTGCTGGTACCTCCTGATAGTTACTCGCGAGGCATTATTGCCCCTACTTGAAGTCAGGCAGGCTCAACCCCGAGTCGTTCAGGCTTTTTTCACCTTCGGCGACAGCGCTGCCTGCAGCGTCCTCGGCACGCAATCACTGGTCATTGAGCACCTTCGGCGTCTGACCAAGCGCTCAGACAGCCTTGAGTCGCGGGTTGGCAGTAACCGGATGGGTCTTGTGGCGATTTTCGAAGCAGAAGTTGGTGGCCTGCACATAGCCTTCGGCCGAGCCGCAATCGAAGCGGCGACCCTTGAACCTGTAGGCCAGAACGCAGCCCTGCTGGGCCTGCTTCATCAGTGCATCGGTGATCTGGATTTCTCCGCTCTTGCCCGGCTCGGTCTGTTCGATCAACGAGAAGATGTCGGGCGTGAGGATGTAGCGGCCGATGATCGCCAGGTTTGAGGGTGCGTCTTCCGGGTTGGGCTTCTCCACCATGCTGTCGATGCGGAAGATATCGTCGCGCAGCGCCTCACCGGCGATCACGCCATAGCGTGACACCTCCTCCATCGGCACTTCCTGGATGGCGACGATGGAGCAGCGGAACTGTTCGTAGAGTTTGACCATCTGGCTCAGCACGCCGTCGCCGTCGAGGTTCAGGCACAGGTCGTCGGCCAGCACCACGGCGAAGGCCTCATCGCCGATCAGGGAACGCCCGGTCAGAATGGCGTGGCCAAGGCCCTTCATCTCCACCTGGCGGGTGTAGGAGAAGGTGCATTGATCGATCAGATGACGAACGCCACTCAGGGACTTTTCCTTGCCGGTGTTGGAGATCTCGTGCTCCAGCTCGTAGCTGATGTCGAAGTGATCCTCCAGCGAGCGCTTGCCGCGACCGGTGACGATGGCGATTTCATTGAGCCCGGCCTGGAGGGCTTCTTCGACGCCGTATTGGATCAACGGAGTGTCGACTACCGGTAGCATTTCCTTGGGCATCGACTTGGTCGCGGGAAGAAAACGGGTGCCGTAACCGGCGGCGGGAAACAAACATTTCTTGATCATGAGTTCTGTACCAATTGAGTGACTCGGCAATAGAACCTGACCCGTTTGGAACCGTTGCGGTTCAAGATATTTCAGCAGGTGCCGTTTCGCTGCTGCACGTTTTTGTGCAGTTCGGCACCTCAGCACGCGGATGCCGAGATGCTGCGGCACGCAAGAAGCCGTCTCTAGACGGGATAACGGCTCACTTCGATCAGATTGCCGTCCGGATCGCGAAAATACACCGACTCGATGGGGCCGACGGCACCGGTACGCGCCACCGGCCCCTCTTCCACCGTCACGCCCTGCTCGGCCAGATGAGCCATGACGCGCTCCAGCGGCCACAGGGTGATCAGGCACAGATCGATGGCGCCCGGTGTCGGTTTGATCGCCTTGGGCTCGAACTCACGCCCGGCCTGATGCAGATTGAATTTCTGCTGGCCGAATACCAGGGCGCTGCGCCCGGCGCCGAAGCGCTCGTGGCGCATGCCCAGCACGCGCTCATAGAAATCGACGGTGGCGTCGATATCCGCCACCGTCAGTACCAGATGGTCCAGTCTCTCGATCATGCTCAATGCCTGTCCAGAAGATGAAAGCGCGGTAAGCCCAGGTGCCAATGGATCGCCGCCAGACGTGCGGCCAGCACCACGAACATCGCTGCGGCGGTGTCGAGCCAGTGCGGCGTGCCCAGAGCGCGCAGGCCGATAAAGGTCAGCGCGCCGGCGATGCAGGCCGTGGCGTAGATTTCCTTCTGGAAGATCAGCGGAATCTCGTTGCACAGCACGTCGCGAATCACCCCGCCGACCACGCCGGTCATCACCCCCATGATCACCGCAGTACTGATAGGCGTGCCGCTCTGCAAAGCCAGTTCGGTGCCGTAAACGGTGAACACGGCCAGGCCGAAGGCATCGGCGATCAGCAGACCTTTCTCGTGAATCGGCCGGGTCATGCGCACCCAGGCCACGGTACCCAGCGCGGCCAGGGAAGCGACGAGGATATAGGTGTCATCGCGAATCCAGCTGACCGGGTGGTTATCCAGAATCAGGTCGCGCAGCGTACCGCCGCCCAACGCGGTGACGATGGCCATCACCAGCACGCCGAACAGATCCATGGACTTGCGCCCCGCCATCAGCGCACCGGTGATGGCGAACACCGCAACGCCGAACAGGTCAGCGACATAGAAAAGCGTTTCCATGCTGCTCTCAGCGGCTGACTGGTGTACGCAGGGTGACGAACTCCTCGGCGGCGCTCGGGTGTACGCCGATGGTCTCATCGAAGATCTGCTTGGTCGCGCCCGCCTTGAGCGCGATAGCCAGGCCCTGAACGATCTCGCCCGCCTCCGGGCCGACCATGTGACAACCGAGCACACGGTCGTTGTCGGCATCGACCACCAGCTTCATCAGCGTACGCTCCGGGTTCTCGGTCAGCGTCAGCTTCATTGGCCGGAAGCGGCTCTCGAAGACCTTCACCTGGTGCCCGGCTTCGATGGCCTGCTCTTCACTCAGGCCAACGGTGCCAATATTCGGCAGGCTGAACACGGCGGTGGGAATCATGCGGTAATCCAGCGGACGATACTCGTCAGGTTTGAACAGCCGGCGCGCCACGGCCATGCCCTCGGCCAGCGCCACCGGCGTCAGCTGCACGCGGCCGATCACGTCGCCAAGGGCGAGAATCGACGGCGTGGAGGTCTGGAACAGATCGTCCACCTCGATGTAGCCGCGCTTGTCCAGCCTCACCTCGACATTTTCCAGGCCCAGGTTGTCGAGCATCGGCCGGCGACCAGTGGCGTAGAACACGCAATCGGCCTCCAGCACGCGGCCGTCCTTGAGCGTCGCGGCCAGACTGCCATCGGTCTTGCGCTCAATGCTGGCGATATCGGCGTTGAACTGCAAATCCAGGCCCTTCTTGCTCAGCTCCTCGCGCAGGTGCTGGCGCACCGCACCGTCGAAACCACGCAGGAACAGCTCGCCGCGATAGAGCAGCGAAGTCTGCGCACCCAGGCCATGGAAGATCGAGGCGAACTCTACGGCGATATAACCGCCGCCCACCACCAATACGCGCCTGGGCAGTTGCTTGAGGAAGAAGGCTTCGTTGGAGCTGATGGCGTGTTCACGACCGGGGATATCGGGAATCTGCGGCCAGCCGCCGGTGGCGATCAGGATGCGTTCGGTGCTGTGCCGCTGGCCATTCACTTCGACCGTATGGGCGTCGATGATGCGCGCATGACCTTCGAACAGGCTGACGCCGCTGTTGGTCAACAGATTGCGGTAGATGCCATTGAGGCGCTCGATCTCGCGATTCTTGTTGGCGATCAGCGTCGCCCAATCGAAGTTCGCTTCACCCAGCGACCAGCCGAAACCCGAGGCCTGCTCGAAGTCTTCGGCGAAATGCGCGCCGTAAACCAGCAGCTTTTTCGGTACACAGCCGACGTTGACGCAGGTACCGCCCAGGTAGCGGCTCTCGGCGACCGCGACGCGAGCACCATAACCAGCAGCGAAGCGCGCCGCACGTACGCCGCCGGAACCGGCGCCGATAACGAACAAGTCGAAGTCGTAACTCATGGGGGATCTCCTTGGCAGACGAGGAGCATACCGTAAAGGCCCGCGCTAAGCTGAACGTCGGAGGTGAAGAACATGCGCCCTACCCTGACCCATCTTGCCCTGCACGTCGCGGATCTCGACGCCTGCATTGCCTTCTATCAGCGATTCTGCGCCATGCAGGTGATCCACGAGCGCCCCGGCAAGGGCACACGCATCGTCTGGATGGCCGAGCCCGGCAAGGAGCACCAGTTCATCTTCGTGATCATGCCTGGCGGCCAGGACAGGAACCTGGCGGCCAATGACTACAGCCACTTCGGCTTTGCCCTGAGCAGCCGCGAGGACGTCGACCGCATCGCGGCCCTGGCCGAAAGCGACGGCTGCCTGATCTGGCCGCCGCGCGACGAGCCCTACCCGGTTGGTTACTACTGCGGCCTGCGCGACCCGGCCGGCAACTACGTGGAGTTCAGCTACGGTCAGCCACTCGGCCCCGGCTCGGAGAAAATGCCCATCCCCTGAAATGCGAAACGCCACCCGAAGGTGGCGTCAGTTTCAGCATCAATGCATCGAATGTGCAGGAGCGGCGCCCCTAAGAACGGCTGTTCTGATAAGCAACGTTTCGTTGACCTGCTGGCGTATCAGAACGCCTTGCCGGTCTTGTACAGGTGCTCGAAGCAGAAATTGGTCGCGTCGATATAACCCTCGGCGCTACCGCAGTCGAAACGCTGGCCCTTGAACTTGTACGCCATCACACAGCCCTGCTGAGCCTGTCGCATCAGTGCGTCGGTAATCTGGATTTCGCCACCCTTGCCCGGCGGCGTGCTGCGAATCAGGTCGAAGATGTCCGGAGTGAGGATGTAGCGACCGATGATCGCCAGGTTCGACGGTGCGTCTTCGGGCTTGGGTTTCTCCACCATGTTGCTGACGCGGTAGATGTCATCGCGGATCATCTCGCCAGCGATCACGCCGTATTTGTATGTTTCGTCCTTCGGCACTTCCTGAATCGCCACGATGGAGCAGCGGAACTGGTTGTACAGCTTGACCATCTGCGCCAGCACGCTATCGCCTTCCAGGTTCAGGCACAGGTCGTCGGCCAGTACCACGGCGAACGGCTCGTCACCGATCAGCGGCTGACCGCAGAGGATGGCGTGGCCCAAGCCTTTCATCTCGACCTGACGGGTGTAGGAGAAGCTGCACTCGTCGATCAGACGACGAATGCCAACCAGGTACTTCTCCTTGTCGGTGCCCTTGATCTGGTGTTCGAGCTCATAGCTCACGTCAAAGTGGTCTTCCAGCGCGCGCTTGCCGCGACCGGTGACGATGGAGATCTGGTTGAGGCCAGCCTCCAGTGCCTCTTCAACCCCGTATTGAATCAGTGGCTTGTTCACCACCGGCAACATTTCCTTGGGCATTGCCTTGGTAGCAGGCAGGAAGCGCGTGCCGTAACCGGCAGCGGGGAACAGGCATTTCTTGATCATGGGACTCCCTAGTGGGGACGGTTGGAATGCGCGCCCAGTCTATCAAGCCGCGCTGGCCTTACAACTGCCGCTTGCGGGTCGTCCGATGCCTCGATAGAGAAAACCCAGCTCCGCCAACTGATCGGCGTCATAGATGTTGCGCCCGTCGAACAGCACCGGCATGCGCATCGCACCGCGAATACGTGGGAAGTCCGGCTGACGGAACTGCTTCCACTCCGTCACCAGCACCAGCGCATCGGCACCTTGGGCGACGGCATAGGGGGATTCGCTCAGCACCAGTTGCCCCGCCTCGACGGCCGCCGGATAGCGTGCGGCAACAGCTGCCGTGGCAGCAGGGTCGCAGGCCTGCACCTTGGCGCCGGCGGTCAGCAGTGCGTCGAGCAGCACCAGGCTGGGCGCCTCACGCAGATCATCAGTACCGGGCTTGAATGCCAGCCCCCAGAGCGCGACGACTCGCCCCTGCAAGTGACCATTGAAATGCTCGCGCAGGGCCTGGAACAGCAGCGTCTTCTGCAGCGCATTACGCGCCTCGACTGCACGCAGAATTCCAGGTTCGATGCCTTCGTGCTCGGCCGTACGGATCAGCGCCTTCACGTCCTTGGGAAAGCACGAGCCGCCATATCCGCAGCCGGCATAGATGAAGTGCGTGCCGATGCGTCGGTCGCTACCGATGCCACGGCGCACCTCCTCGATATCCACGCCCAACCGCGCGCAGATACCTGCCATCTCGTTGATGAAGGAAATCTTGGTCGCCAGAAAGGCATTGGCCGCGTACTTGCTGAACTCAGCGGCGCGCACGCCCATGCACAACAGGCGGTCGTGATTGCGCAGAAAGGGCGCATACAGCCGGCGCAGCAGCTCGCGCCCACGTTCCTCGTCACAGCCGACGATCACCCGGTCGGGGCGCATGAAGTCCTCGACCGCCGAACCTTCCTTGAGAAACTCCGGATTGCTCGCCACGGTCACCCGCGCCCGTTGTTCCCGACGCGCCAGACCGGCGTTGATGCGCTGCGCCACACGCTCAGCGGTGCCCACCGGCACCGTGGACTTGTCCACGATCAGGCAGGCATGATCGAGTCGTTCACCCAGCTCGTCAGCAACCGCCAGGACATGACTCAGATCGGCCGAACCGTCCTCGCCACTGGGCGTGCCCACCGCAATGAAAATCACCTCGGCGCGGCGGATACCGGCCTTCAGCTGTGACGTGAAACTGAGCTGCCCAGCGGCCAACTGCGCCTTGAGCATCGCCTCCAGGCCAGGCTCATAGATCGGCACCTCACCCCGCGCAAGCATCGCGACGCGCTGTGGATCTCGCTCGACGCAGACCACCTGATTGCCCATCTCGGCAAAACAGGTCGCCGTCACCAAGCCTACGTATCCTGCTCCTATCACGCATATTTGCATCGCAGCATCCTCTCGGCCTTTGCTGCGATTGCAACCAATCGCGGTGGCAGCGATATGACGGAACGACGAAGGAATGATGACAAGCCCACCGTCGTCAGCAGGTACTGAACCAATGTGGCTGTATCTTCGGCGCTATGGGTAAGGGCAGAACCTGCGCGTGCGGGTCTGGGTTGCAAAAAACTGGCAAAAAAAAGACCAACCATGGGGTTGGCCTTGCTTAATAGAAGTATGAGCTGCACCAACTTTCGTGGAGTGCAGGCTTACTATCGCTCTGCTGCATTGCAGGTTCATGACGGCTGCCAGGTTTCCCGGCACCCACCCGTCCGCTCGTCGATGCGTTGCAATATTTCAGAAACACTCGCCCAGTACCTTGCAGTCCTCTAAAACGAGGGCTTCACCTTGATTCGCAATGTACGCAAGACGCTGGACTCCATCGCAGCCAACAACGAGGACGCCGCCTTCGCTTTAATGCGCGCTGCAGAGAACACCCAAGACGAGGTGCTACGCCAGCACATGCTTCGACTGATTCACCGCCTGAATCAGGACGCTGTAGACCTTCGTGTTCTGCGCGACGAAGTCTTTAACCCCGCCACCAAGCGTCCCCTTTCAGTCAACATTCAGTGACCCTTTGTCCAACCTCTCTCCTATCGCTGGAACACCTGCTTTTAGCGGTATTGGCGAGCTGACTCCAAACGTATCAACATTCAGCATCGCCTGATCTATCAGGTGCTGCAGGATGAACAGACCGTCAAAGTGCTCCGTCTCTGGTCGCTCCACGAGTAAACCGGGCTTTCGACACTTCTTCGACACTTGCCGAAAGCTAAAAAGCAAAAAGCCCCGAAAACTTCTCAGTTCTCAGGGCTTTAGATATTGCGAAAGTGGCGGTGAAGAAGAGATTCGAACTCTTGAGACCACACCAAAACCGGAAACCCCATGGAACACGGGCCTTTTAGACAAAACCCGCTACAGCAAGTGTACGCACACTGTGTACTCATCACCAGCGCCATTTCACCAACGTCATGGGGGAGCTTCCAGTGTTTACGCTGGGGGCCTCACACGTCCGTCACACAGAAAAGGGATGAGCTCACGCGCCAGGCTCCAGCCTCTTAAATTCTTCAATGGAAGCGCTAAATTCAGCAGAAAGTGGATAATCAAAAAGCTCCGCCAATCCCGCAATTACATTCGAAACATAAAAGCCCGTATCAAAAACTATTCTGTCCGCATCTAAGAAACTGATACGGTTACTTACAGCCCTGACAACATCGCCCTGATCTTCTTCACTAAGATATTCCACAAATGCTCTTGGACCAGTATGTACCGAAGCGCTGTAAATACGATAACGTAAATTATAGATATTTTGACAGCCTACGCCCTTCGCATTCTCGTACGAATTAAATGCTTGCAGCCTCCCCTCATCGATCTCACTGCGCAAGTCATTTAAAGATTCATCTGAGAACAATCCCACCACAGTCTCATCGAAAAGTTCCTTAGGCAATTCATGCCGAGCAACCTTCAATAACTTCAGGCGCTCTACGCTGTCTACTTGAAAGTACCTCAAGAAAAAGCTTTGATCATTTATTGCGTTAGCAACTAAAAAATAAGCATCCAGAAAGACACGAAAAAGGGCCTTAACCTCCTGCCTAGCACCCAGCATAGAAAGAATATAAATTGACTCTGACACATCCAGGAGTCGCACGTATAACACCAAGGCCGTTAACCTTTGTTTCTCCACATCCGAGACTTGATTGCAAGGGACATTAAGTTCTCCACTAATCTCCCTTGCGCGCAAAAGCAAATCGCGCGCTGCCTTTTGCAATACATCGGAAACTACCGAGCGCGCACTCAACACAACATCCAACTCTGGAGAAATAAAACTCTCAGACTCAACTAAGATTTTATCCATATCCCGCCTTTGCGCTAAAAATCAACCTTATCACTCCAGGCATGATGGAGAGTGCTATTTGGCCACAATCTTTTCACTCCGGCTCTGAGTGCGTTTTCGGTAGCGAGCAGGACGGGTTTAAATTTCTCTAAGAACCCATAGTCCTCCACCGCATCTACGCGCCTCAGCATATAGTTCATGAACTGCGTCTTGTGCGTCCCATCTACCTTGAACTCACCTATCCCTTCAGCAGCGTCAGGAATAAACAATTCGAACCAGCTAGGGTGGTCAGCATGGGCTTCGAGAATCCATTCATCCGGAAACAGACCTTCAATCGCAACTCTATTTGGGATGACCACATAGTCAATATTGCCTTGAAAGCAATTTTTACCCCCCAAATATCCGTTTAGCTCTCTAACCCCCTTAAGGCCGGCATCATCCCCGTCAAACAATGAGACGACCGCAACCTCTTTTCGTATCAACTCATAATTGGCGCGGAGAAAGCCTACCAACCCTGTTACTCCACCAAAATCTCGATACTGGACTGAGCTGGATGCCAATAGCATCGGTGTATCGTACGCGTACTCACAATGAGCAGCTAACTGCCCCAAATACGTGATATCTGTTTTCCCCTCTACAAAAACGTTTACATCAGTCAAACCAAAATAATCAGAAAATTTAACTCCAAGTGACAACCTGATATTCTCAGTGGCCTCCTGCATCGTTGTATAACTGCTTAGCCTTGTACCTATACCTTTCTCACTCGAAGTAACACCCTGCACATTTCGGACAGACTGAGGCATAAAGCTCAATGAGTGAGTTGTCTTTATCACCGTAGACACACTTGCAAGTTGATCTAAAATCTTTGAACTCTGATAAGCCAATGATGGATGCATGTATGTTTCAGGCTCCTCAATCAACCAGATTATTGATTTATCCGGACTCTGCTCAGTTATCCACTTAAACGACGACAACAAAACCGCAGATTGAAGCCCCATACCCTTCGTAAAAATTGAGCTTTTACTCCTATCGCTAACCATAAGCTCAAAACCTGAAATAAGATGCTCTAAAGAGTTTCTCGGATATTCCAGCGTTGCGCTCACAACCGCATCTTTTTTACTCAACCCGCAGACAAGTAACTCCTGATTCATACTGTCAGTGAGAGATGAAATACTACCACGAATAAGGTCATCGTAGTCGCTCAGCGCCTCCGCCAACTTCTTCTTAACAAACGGCGACACAAACTCATCATACAACTGTGCAATTGATTTATTTGATGGAATATAGTAACAACGAAAGAATTCAAGCACGGAAGTCACAATTGTTTTTTGCAACGTAGAATACTGGGGCGATTTCCCATCAGCTTTCTTGGCGCCAGGGTAAACCTGATAAACGGGAAGAGTTCTATTGAAATACACATTAATCGAGAAGTTATCTGACGTTTCTACTTTTGGAATCTTCAGCATCTGCCGCAATTTCTTTAGTCTCTCAATTAGCTCCGCATCGACTAATTGATCCACCTCAAAAAAACAGGTCAAGCTGGTTTGACTGTTGCCGGAGTCAAATGGCAAATCTCTCTCCGGCTCATAATTATATTTATTTTCGTAGCCAGTAAAAAAATAGTAGAGCGCCAATAACGCATTTGTCTTCCCTGAGTTGTTAGGCCCCACCAGGGTTATTCCGTCAGAAATATTTAAAACTTGCTCCGTTGTAATGGTGCGAAAATTTTTAATTCGAATGCTTGATATCTTCATTTGTCATCCTTAACTACAGGTGTTGAGCTCAGCCTTGCCAACGCACCGCGTCAACGTAGTGTGCGAACTTTACGCTACCACCAGAGAAGTCAGTTTGCCATCATGCGTTGGATTTCTGTTCACAGGCGACGGTCGTCGTAGCTGAAGCGTTCGATTTTCCCAGGGCCCAAGGACGTACCGCGACTATTTTGGGGCAAAAAATCTGTCTGAGTTTAGTCAATAGAGACTCGGCGTATTCCCCCCCTCCCCCCACACTATCGCGGTAAGCACTGCTGCAATTAGTCGACCAACTATTGAGGTCATCGCGCCCGATTATTGTGTAGAGGTAGAGCAAACGGCCATGTCCATGGCTCATGAAGTACACCTTGTGAGCCAGGCATGGCGTCGTCGCCACGGCACGGTGGAGTGAGCCCTGCAGACTGGATCAAATGTGTTGACTTTCATTGATCCATCATGCACATTGCGAGCCTACATTCTGAGCCAGACGGAGCAAGGCACCATGACCACCATCCTCGCCTACACCCGCGTCAGTAGCGACGGCCAGTCAGTCGACGCTCAGCGCCACGCTATCGGGCAACGCTACAAGGTCAGCGACGATGGATGGTTCACCGACGAGGCCACCAGCGGCACCACCAAGGCCCTGGAGCGAGCAGGCTTCAAGGCGCTGTTCACCTTCGCAAGGAAGGGCGACACCGTCATCGTCACAGCCATCGACCGCTTGGGGCGCAACACCATCGACGTCCTGGAGACAGTCGAGGCACTGAAGGCCAAGGGCGTCACCGTCGTATCCATGCGTGAAGGCTTCGACCTATCAACTCCCACCGGCAGGCTCATGCTCACCCTGCTGGCCGGGGTCGCCGAGCTGGAGCGGGAGAACATTAAGGCCAGGCAAATGGCGGGGATCGAGAAGGCCAGGCAGGACGGTCGCAAGCTGGGCGCCCCCAAGCAGCACGACGACTCCGCTATCGCTTCCTGGAGAAAGGCGAACGGCGCAAGCATCCAGACCACTGCCGACCACTGGGGCGTCTCTACGGCCACCGTGAAGCGCGCCTGCAGGGCACACCCGGTCGAGGTCTGAGCACCACGCCAGCAGCGCGCCAAGCGACTCTAGGAGCAGGCCACAACCACTGACCAGCATCGAGCAGGGCCACCCTCACGGCCCTCCTCCAGGCCTTTTACAGCCCCCCATTGAACAACCAGCTCCAGCCCCTGCCGAACCCACCCCGGCCATTTGCGGCCACCCCTTGTGTGAACATCGCAAAGCACTGCTGGAGGCTGGGAACTATTTACGGCCCAACCTAGTGTACAGCGACGCATAAGCTCACCGGCTGCCCCCAGTACCAGGGGGAGCGAAGCGCTGTAGCCACACATCCACTTCCCCGCGACGACCACGACACCCTGCCCGGAGCACTCCAGGCGGGGCGCTGGCGTTCGCTATATCACCGAGGACTTCGATCCAATGAACACCAACAACAAGCTGGTTCGGTTGAACCTGCACCTACGTCCCGACCACCTTGACCGCCTGACGACCCTGGCTTGCGCACTGGGTAAGAAAAAGTGCCGCGATACGCGCCTGGCTGAAGCCATGGAACTGGCCCTGACAGCGGGCTTTTCCTGGGAGGATGACGACCTCCTGGACTTGGCCCGTAGCGACCGGGAGGAGCCGCGCTGGCTAGCCCTCGGCCCCATCGTTCGGGCACGGTGAGGTAGACCATGACGGAAAGACTTCGATCTGTTCCCCTGAGCGCTATCCACACCCACACGACACTGCAGAACCGGAACACGACTGCGTCCATGCGGCGCCAGCGTCGTGAAGCTGAGCAGCGAGTCGACCACATCGCCAGGCTGCAGCAGAGTATTGCGGCCAACGGCCTGGAGAAGCCCCTGGAGGTGGTCGCCATGTCTGACCATGAGGCAGCCCACACCGGGAAGCGCTTCTGGCTGGTCGGCGGCCACCACCGCCTGGAGGCTATCAAGCTCCTGGGGCATCAGGAGGTCGCTATCACGCTCCTGGACGGCCAAGGGCTGCAAGCCGCCAGGCAGCACAGCTACCGACAGAACGCAGAGCTGTTTCGCCAGTTGGAGGATGACCAGCGCATCGACAATGCCTGGCGAGCTATTAACGACCCCAGCTTCAGCAGCTTCAGGGACATGACCAACAAGGAGCTGGCCGATACCTTCAACGTCAACCCTCGGACGGTCGACCGCCTGCGGGAGCTGCGTCGGCGCTGGGCTGCACGCGAGCAGGACATTGACTATGAAACAGAGCGTAGCAAGGCCAAGGAGGACGGCCAGCAGGGTATCCGGGCCTTCAACCAGGCGTTGGACGACTACTGCAGCCACAACGCCATGGGGCTGTTCTCGCATGACTACGGCAGTCTTAAGCGGGAGCTGGGCCGGGGCACCACGGAGGCCGTCATGGAGGAACGTCAGTTGATTGCACGCACCGTCCCCACCATCGTCCAGGGGCTGAACAGCTTTGGTCTGGAGAAAATCGAGTCCATGCGTGCGGCATTGCGAGCTGCTGACGCGATACTCGCCAAGGCCAAGACTTACTACGAAGCCTGCGAACTGGCCGACGTCCGCTTCCTAGACAGCTCCAGCAGCAACCTGGAGCGCTACATCAGGAGCCAGGAGGTGGAACCGATGCTGCACAACGTGCTTGCCCCCATCGACGAGGAACCCGACTTCTGACGGGGCTCCACTTACGACCGCTGTAGGACGACTGAGTCGTAAGTCAGCGGGGCGATTGCGGCAAGGGACGACGTCGATAGGCCATGGATGGCTGCGGCTGCATCATCTATCACGCGCCCAGGGGGCTACTGGACGCCCGCGTGTCCTCCCCCCTGGGGTTTTCAGCGACGCAATGGACAGGTGTGGCCGGCTAGTGCTGCGAACAGATATTGTTGAGCCGGGCAGCACACCCTCACCCGTACACAAAATACAGACCACGGCCTGGGAGCAATCAGCAATGAGCTACCGCATTTGCGTCAAAACAGCCTCTGCGAAGAACGAGGGGGTTGGCTGGGGGGCCATCGTGCGCGTGCCGAACGGTGAGACCTGGGAGCTTGCTGGAAGCATCCCGTACGACGATGCCCAGACGGTTATCCGTGCGACGCTTCTTGGGATTGTTGAGGCGTTGGCCACGCTTCCCAAGCCAGTCGAGGTACATGTATCCACCGACGTCCAATACATCGCCGACGGGTGCAGCAAGTACCTGGACAAGTGGGTGGCACGGGGATGGCGACGCAAGGATAAAAAGCGGGTGGCACACCGTGATTTGTGGGAGCTGATCATCCAAGAGCGAAACCGCCACCAGCTTACGGTGACATGGAAAGACCTGGGCCAGGAAGGTCAACTAGCGCAAAGCGTGGCCACCATCGGCCAGGAAGGCGAGCGTTGGTTCAAGCGCCACCTCCCCGCCGAACCGGCGCCGCATGAAGCCCCGTCTTGAGCCCGCTGGCGCGATTATGGAAGCAGCCCAGCCATGCGGGCGATGCTGGGGTACTTCGCCAGCTCCTCTGCCATGCGCACCAATGGCTTCCCTCCATACCCATCACCTTCGCCCGGTGCAGAATGCCCCGTGAGCCAGTCGTGGACTTCCTTCGGCACCCCAACCTCCCTGCACAGCGTCTTGAAGGTGTGGCGAAAGCCATGAAAGGGAGCCGCCTCAACAGTCATACCAAGCTCTCGACGGAGGTAACGCCCCCAAGCCAGACCGACACCATGCCCGAGGCCATTGGACGAGTGCTCTATCAAGCGGGGGAAGACAGACCCTTCCTTTGGTAGCGACTCCACGTAACGGACGAATCCCAACTCCAGCAAATCGGCATGAAGAGGAACCCGACGCCGGCTAGTCGGCCCCTTGACCGATTTATCGTCATCAGGACGGAGCGTTGCATACCAGATGCCGGTGTCAGGGCAGCGCACGACGTCCGAAACCAGGAGCTGCGCCACCTCTTCACGCCTGGCACCTGTGTAGGCCAGCAACAAAGGAATCCAGTAAAGCGCCTCCCCGAAATCGGCTCGCGCTGGCTTCCATTCACCCCGAAAAAGCGGACTACCAAACATCCGACGCAGGTCGGCCTTCGTGAAAGACTTGTCCTCCCCTGTCCGGGTCTCCTGGCGCGCCGCAGCTTTCGCCAGCGTTTTGAGAATACCTGAGGCCGAAACCGGCTCTTCGTCCATGGCCTCCAGGCGTTTCACACCGAAGTTCAATATGGCGCGCAGGGCATTGAGCTGTTTGTAGATGGTGGACAAATTAGCCTTTGGGAGTCCTTCAGCTTCAGCCTTGGCGATAGCCTGGGGAGCGCTCAGGCCACGGATGCCCTGCCCCTTGGTAGGCAACTTGCCCAGGGCCACCCGGAAGTCCCCGACCAAGCTTCGCGTGATTGAGCGCACCTCCATATCGCCGTACAACTCATGGAAGCGGCGAACCATCCCGCCGAACTCGTCTACGGTCTTACCGGCCTTGGCATCCGTCAGAAGCTTGTCCTCGGCCCACTTCTCGAACACTTGGGAGAGCGTCAGGGCACCAGGCTTGGCTTCGAAGGACAACGGTGCGTGAGGAGCTACAGGAGGTGGTGGCACGTAACGCCCGCCCTTGGTCATACGGGCAAGGCACAGGGCGGACAGGTCACAGAAGACCGGCCAGAACGCGTCGACCAGAACGCCATGGAGGTCGGTTCCCTCAACTACCTCGGGATACTGGTGTGCTTCCAGCGTGCTACGAATGAAGGGGGCCACCCACGGGGTGACGTCCGACTCCTCGTCAACCAGGCTTTGCACCGCCCCCCAACTAGGAACGTCCATCGCCTGCCCCGTCGCCTGATCCACAATCGACTCTACCGACCGCACAAGGTAAATGCCGTAGTCGCCACTCTCCTCCAGCGCCGCCAGCGTTTCACGGAACCACCTGGCCGCCAACTGCTGGGCGTCGCTAGCATCAAGCTTGAAGCCGTCGAGGTGCACAGCCCGAAGCAAAGCGAAGTGCTGCTTGCACTCCTGATCTACAGCCGGGAAGCGCTTGGCGGCGTCAGCGGGGTCACGCGTGCCCAGGCTCCGCTTCCAGCGAGCGTGGGGCTTGAACAGGTGGGCGAGGTCTTTAGGGTAACGCGTCTTGTACTCGTAGACGCCGCGAGAATCTTTGGTCGGACGGGTCATCGCCAAGGCCATGTGTGTACGCTCCCGGTGTACGCATGTCGGGAGGGTTGACGGTTGCCAGAAAGCAAAAAACCCCTGAAAGACTGCTCTCTCAGGGGTTTCGCGAAAGTGGCGGTGAAGAAGAGATTCGAACTCTTGATACGGTTTCCCGTATACACACTTTCCAGGCGTGCTCCTTCAACCACTCGGACACTTCACCGGATCTCGACGTTTGGCGTTTACCCCGTCGAGGCGCGCTAATGTAGTCGAATGTTTTCCCGATGGCAAATTTTTTTTAAAGGATTCATGCGCTTAAGAGCGTAGCGAGCTTTCGTCCTGTTCCTCGCAGGACTGCTCATCAAAACGAATATGGCCGAACAGCAGAAAACCCAGGGACATGAACAGGCCCAAACCGAACAGCAGCAGCACGCCGGATGGGCTGCGCAGGTAGAGGGTTTCGCTGAGCGCGACCGATGCCAGCAGCAGACCGATCACGGTAACCATATAAAGGATGGAATAAAGGGTATTCATGGGCAGCTCCTGCAGTTCGCTGCCCACCTTAAAGACCTGGCTTTGCGCGCGACCAATTGCCATCCGCCATCGCCGCGATAGGCAAAATCACTGACCAGCCAGTCAGCCGCGGCGCTTTACCAGAGCGCTGCGGCTGAGTACCTTCTGCCCACATTCGCCCCCAAGGCTTTAACAAGGAAAACCGCCATGAGCGACCTGATCAGCTATCAACTCGAAGACGGCATCGCCACCCTCACCCTGAGCAATGGCAAGGTCAATGCCATCTCGCCCGATGTGATCGCTGCGTTCAATGCTGCCCTCGACCGCGCCGAGCAGGATCGCGCCATCGTCGTCATCACTGGCCAGCCGGGTATTCTTTCCGGCGGCTACGACCTGAAGGTGATGACCTCCGGCCCGCAGAATGCAATCAACCTGGTAGCGGCCGGCTCTACGCTGGCGCGGCGCATGCTCGCGCACCCCTACCCGATCATCGTCGCCTGCCCGGGTCATGCCGTGGCCAAGGGGGCGTTCATCCTGCTGTCGGCCGATTACCGTATCGGCGTGGAAGGTCCGTTCAACATCGGCCTGAACGAAGTGCAGATCGGCATGACCATGCACCATGTCGGCATCGAGTTGGCCCGTGATCGCCTGCGCAAGTCGGCGTTCCACCGTTCGGTGATCAATGGCGAGATGTTCGACCCGGCTGGCGCGGTGGATGCTGGCTTCCTGGACAAGGTGGTGCCGGCCGAACAACTGCTGGCTACCACTCAGGCAGTGGCGCAGCAGATGAAGAAGATCAACATGACGGCCCACAGGAGTACCAAGCTGAAGGTGCGCAAGGCGCTGCTGGAAACCCTCGATGCCGCCATCGAGATGGACAAGCAACACCTGCTGTAACTCGCGGTGAGGCATGAATCAGAAGCGTCGCTTCCGTTGAGGTCGCGGCGCTTTTTTTGAGCATCTCGCTGGTTAGTCCGCCGTTGAATGTCGGTACATATCGCATATTGGTGCGAGCGGCGCACCCTACGGTCAGCCGGAATAGTCCAGAGCCGTCCAGGCTCGGCTCAGGCCTTGCGCGAGCACGCAGCCGGGCTGGCTCAGTTGCTCGTTGAAGGCGGCCGGCAACAGCGTGGTTTCACCCTCTGCAGCACCATGGCGTTCGGTCAACCACTGCAGCTTGCCGCAGTTGGGCGTTTCGATCACGTAACTGGCGGCAATGTTGGAGTGATGGCTGGGCAGTCGAATCACGTCGAGCACTCTGCCCACCTCCTCGACACGCTGGCCATCGGAAACCAGTACAGCCCAGGCCTGTTCGCCCTCGATCACCAGGTATGCACCGTTGGCCTGTGGCCGATCTATCTGCGGTTGCGCGCAGCCGCTCAGCAGGACCAATAGCACAATCGTCATCAGCATCTGTTGCATTGCCAATACCCCCTTGCAAGGCGCCCACCTTCAGGCAGTGGACGGGTTGTTGTCACCTAAGTGAGGCCAATATCACTCAATACTGTTTATTTGTACAGTACTTTTCGATTAGGCTAGATCACAGGCAAATGATCGATTGCACAGGAGCGCCATCATGCTGGACGTACTGCAGCTGAAACACCGAGTGAACCGCATGCCGCTGGAGCGGGTGCGCGAGATGGTCGAGGAACTGCAACTCGAAGGCATCGTCACTGAGAGCCGCACTCCCTTCAATCGCCAGCACTTCAATACCTGCTTCGCCGAGATCGAGGCGCTGCTGCAGCGCGCCGGCTACCATCGGCAACTGGATGTGGTGGGCTATCAGGGGCTGGCCTATGCACTGTTCGATCCAGCTCGCTGGGAGGCCGTCGAAGTGCTGCGCTGGTTGCGCGACTTCGTCGAGGAAGCGCGCGTTCAACCAGCATCCTGATCCTGCGTTACGAACCAAAAAGGCTCAGCGACGCCCGCTCATGCACGGCATTGGCTCAGTCGCATGCAGAGCGAGCCGCGCGTCCGTTGACTCCGCGCATTGCTAAATCACCTCATAAAATAGCTACAACTCTTTGATTATAAAAACCAACCATTGATCGAGCGGCATCCGGTTTGCGCCTGCCAGGCGCCGTATGCCGTTGCTCGGCCGTTGGCCACGAAAGCTGGCAAGCCCCTTGCTATGTCCCTGTCAACCATCCTGCGTAGCACGCCAACGGCGGCGGGCCGAGGATCACGGACAACGGCGTCCGTCAGGTCACCTTCATTTCATGGAGGTGGCCTGGCGTACGCCGTTTTTGTTTATGCGCCTGACAAGGACTAGACCCATGACCGATCGTGATTCGAACAAGCCCCTGGCCACCAGCCGCCGTCACTTCCTCAAGCAATCCATCGCCCTGGCCGGTGCCGTTGGCGGTATCGCCGCACTTGGCCTGTCAGCGCCGGCTTCGCTGCGCAGCGCGGCCTGGGCGGCCGGCTCCGATGCGCCGGAGAAGTCCGCGCTAACAGTCGGCTTCATTCCCCTGACCGATTGCGCCTCGGTGGTGGTCGCCGCCACCCAGGGTTTCGGCGAGAAGTACGGCCTGACCATCAATCCGAGCAAGGAAGCTTCCTGGGCCGGCGTGCGCGACAAGCTCAACACTGGCGAACTGGATGCCGCCCATGTGCTCTACGGCATGATGTACGGCGCCCAGCTCGGCCTGGCTGGGCCGCAGCGGGACATGGCGGTGCTGATGGGGCTGAACCAAAATGGCCAGGGCATCACTCTGTCCAAGCAACTGCGTGAGGCAGGCGTGAGCAACGGCGCGCAACTGGCCGAACACGTGAAGAAAGGCGGCACGCCGCTGACCTTCGCCCAGACCTTCCCCACTGGCACCCACGCCATGTGGCTGTACTACTGGCTCGGCAGCCTGGGCATCAACCCCATGAGCGACGTGAAGACCATTGTCGTGCCGCCACCGCAGATGGTCGCCAACATGCGCGTCGGCAACATGGACGGCTTCTGCGTCGGTGAACCCTGGGGCGCGCGGGCGATCTTCGACAAGATCGGCTTCACCGCCACCACCACGCAGCAGATCTGGCCGGATCACCCGGAGAAGGTGCTCGGCACCACCCGCGCCTTCATCGAGCAGTACCCCAATGCTGCCCGCGCGCTGATCATGGCGATTCTCGAGGCCAGCCGCTTCATCGAGGCCAGCGACGAGAATCGCAAGAGCACCGCCAAGCTGATTTCCGGCAAGGCCTATGTCAACGCGCCGGTGCAGGTGATCGAGCCGCGCTTTCTCGCCCAGTACGAGGACGGCCTCGGCAACAGCTGGAAGGACGAACACGCCATGGCCTTCTGCAAGGACGGCAGCGTCAACTTCCCCTATCACTCCGATGGCATGTGGTTTCTCACCCAGTTCAAGCGCTGGGGTCTGCTCAAGGACGCGCCGGATTACGCGGCCGTGGCCGCGCAGATCAACCAGACCGCGCTCTACGCCGAGGCCGCTGGCGCCCTCAAGCTGACGGTGCCGAGTAGCCCGCTGCGCAGCAGCACGTTGATCGACGGCGTGGTCTGGGACGGCAGCAATCCAGCCGCCTACGCCGACTCCTTCACCATCAAAGCCTGACCGGAGGTGAGCATGAATGCGCCCCTGAAAACACCGCTTCCGCCAATCGCCAAACCTCGTCTGCCTGCAAAGGCCTTGCAGCCCAGCGCCGCCTCCCTGGGCAGCCTGCTCAAGGCGGGCATCGCCCCGCTGCTGGGCATCATCGCCTTCATCGGTTTCTGGTCGCTGCTGGCGCAGTACAGCGAGGGCCTGCCGGGCCCCTTGAGCACCTGGCAGGCCGCCCTGGTGCTGTTCGCCGACCCTTTCTACGACAACGGCCCCAACGACATGGGCATCGGCTGGAATATCCTCAACTCGCTCGGCCGCGTCGGAGTCGGCTTCGGCCTCGCGGCGCTGGTGGGTATTCCCCTGGGGTTCGCCATCGGCCGCTTCGCCTTTCTCGCCGGCATGCTGGCACCAATCATCAGCTTGCTGCGTCCGGTCTCGCCGCTAGCCTGGCTGCCGATTGGCCTGCTGGTGTTCGAGGCTGCCGGCCCGGCGTCGATCTGGGTGATCTTCATCAGTTCGATCTGGCCGATCATCCTCAACACCGCCGCCGGCGTGGCCAGCGTGCCGCAGGACTACCTCAACGTTGCCCGCGTACTCAAGCTGTCGGAATTCAAGGTGCTGACGCGCATCCTGTTTCCCGCCGTGCTGCCGCATCTGATGACCGGCATCCGCCTGGCCATCGGCGTGGCCTGGCTGGTGATCGTCGCCGCCGAGATGCTCACCGGCGGCATCGGTCTGGGCTTCTGGGTGTGGGACGAATGGAACAACCTCAATGTCGAGCACATTCTCATCGCCATCATCATCGTCGGCCTGGTCGGCCTGGCACTGGAGCAGATGCTGCTGTTGATCGCCAAACGCTTCGACTACGCAAGCTGAAGAGGCACGTTCGGCCAACCTCGTAGCCCGGATGAAATCCGGGGATGCGATCTGCGTTTCCGCGGATTGCATCCGGCTACGCAAGCTTACAAATTAGTTAAACAGTCGATTACAAATCATTGTTTTAAATGAAATTGTCTCCGATTAGATCCGGGACACGGCGCCAGAACGGGAGAACTCCGATGGACAAATTCGTGGAGCTGACCGCTGTCAGCAAGCACTTCGATACCAAGAAAGGCCGCTTCCAGGCACTGGCAGACGTCAACCTGAGCATCGCCCGTGGCGAGTTCGTGGCGCTGATCGGCCACTCCGGCTGCGGCAAATCAACGGTACTCAACCTGATCGCCGGCCTGCTCGACGCCAACGAGGGCGGGCTGATCTGCAACGGCCGCGAGATCGACGGCCCTGGCCCAGAGCGCGCCGTGGTGTTCCAGAACCACAGCCTGCTGCCCTGGATGACCTGCTTCGGCAACGTCCACCTGGCCGTGGAAAAGGTCTTCGGCGCGCGCGAAAGCAAGGCCCAGCTCAAGGCCCGCACCGAGCAGGCGCTGAACATGGTCGGCCTCAGCCATGCCATGCACAAACACCCAAACGAGATCTCCGGCGGCATGAAGCAGCGCGTCGGCATCGCCCGCGCCCTGGCCATGGAGCCCAAGGTGCTGCTGATGGACGAGCCGTTCGGCGCCCTCGATGCCCTGACCCGCGCGCACCTGCAGGACGAGCTGCTGCGCATCGTCGGGCAGACCCAGAGCACCGTGGTGATGGTCACCCATGACGTCGACGAGGCCGTGCTGCTGTCCGATCGCATCGTGATGATGACCAACGGCCCGGCCGCCACCGTCGGCGAAATCCTCGCCGTCGATCTGCCGCGCCCGCGTGATCGTCTGGCGCTGGCCAACGACCAGCAGTACCACGCCTACCGTACCGCCGTGCTGGAGTTTCTCTACCAGCGCCAGCAACGCCCGGCCGCCTGAGAATCAAACCGCTCTGGCTCAAGGGCTGGGGCGGTTGAACCTCTGGCCCGTTGCAGGGACGAACAAGGGCCCTCAACCGACAAGCAGAGAACCCCGTGCTCGACCTCACCACCTGGAATCTGTCAATTCCCACCGAACCGGCGCCGACCACCATCACCACCGAACGGCTGAATAATGGCTATGAAAGTCGTTATTTTCGGCGCAATGCCGACGGCAGCGTGACCTTCTGGGTGCCAGTCACTGGCTCGACCACCGCCGACGCCCGCTATCCACGCAGTGAGCTACGCGAAACCCAGCACGACGGCAGACTCGACAACTGGCTCCACGCCAGTTCGGACAGCTATCTCAGTGCCGTGCTGCAGGTCGACCAAGTGCCCAGTCGCAACAAGGTGGTAATCGGCCAGATCCACAGTACCGACGTGCCGGGCAGCCAGAACGATCCGCTGCTCAAGCTGCAATATCACTATCGACGTGGCGTTGGCCGGGTGGAGCTGCTGCTGCGCGCTCGCCCAGGCGACAGCGACGTACAAAACATCCTGCTGGCCGAGAACATCCAGCTTGGCGAGCGCTTCGGCTACGACCTGCGCGTCACGCCCAGCGGACGCATCGGCATCAGCGTGGCCAGCACCGATGGCGACAAGGGCTCGCTCTACCGCCAGTTGAGCAGCAGCTGGAGCAAGCAGTACCTGTACTTCAAGGCGGGCGCCTATATCCAGGACAATTCCGGAGCGGATAGCGAAGGTGGTCGCGTCACGTTCTATCACCTCAACAGCCTGCACCGCTGAGGAACGCGGCGGTTTACAATCGCCGCCCTCCAAGACGAAGGCTCGACCATGGCACGCCTGACCCTCGATTTTCCCGAAGACCAGTACTGCTACAGCACTCACCTGACCGTGCGCGTTACCGACATCAACGGTGCCAACCATCTGGGCAATGACTCGATGATCTCGATGATTTCCGAGGCGCGCGCCCGCTTCCTCTTCGAGTTCGGCATTCGCGAAACCGACGGCAAAGGCACTGGAATCATCGTCACCGACCTGGCCACCACCTACAGGGCGGAGGCCCATGCCCGTGACCAATTGCTGTTCGAAGTCGGCGTGATGGATTTCAACCGATATGGCGGTGACATCACCTTCCGCATCACCCGTCCGGCCGACGGCACCCTGGTGGCCATGGCCAAGTCCGGCTTCGTGTTCTTCGATTATCGTCAGTCGAAGGTGGTGCCAATGCCGGAAGCCTTCAGCGCCAAGTTCCCCAAGGTCAATCGGCTCGACTGAGTCAGCGATTGCAATGCTTCAGGGCTCCGGGCGAACAGGCGTCTGCAAACTTGCACAGTTATTGCTGCCAATACCGTGACACATCGTCATTCGTCTGCTACGCCTAGGTCAGAACAGAAAAAAGGGGGGATCGAGGATGACCGACACCTACCGCCGTGCCCGTCAAGCGGGGCTGCTCAGCAATCTGCTGGCACTCGCCCTGCTGACCGCGCCGCTACCCACTCACGCAACCAGCGTTGCCCAACTTTCCAGCGACCATCAAGCCACTTTCAGCACGCAGCGATCGCCCCATTCGGGGGCATAGACGACGCAAGCGCCTCGTTTTACGGCAACACTGCGCGTACTGAAGGTGCGTAGCGACTGATCTCAGGGCCTCTGCTCGGTTGGCTCGGCTCTTGCTTATTTCCCCGCACCAGGTAGCCAACGGCGGCCACCTCCCTCACGACAAAGACGTCGCCTCACCTCGCCTTCATGGCCTGTGGTGAAGCGGCGTTTTTTTTCGTGTTCGCCCCAGTGACCGGGGCCGGCGCAGGCATCGCGATCCGAGCCTGCACTGCAATCGCGCAAACCTGCTGTGGCTCCGGCCGCAGGGCTCTGCACCACAAGTGCACGGCCTTCCCGGCAGACGCGGCTGCCGTGTCCACGACCACGGTTCGCCGCGCCTGGCCGGGCCCCTTCTCGCTGATGAGGTGATCGATGAATACAAGTTTCTGGAAAGCCGGCCACGCCCCCACTCTGTTTGCCGCCTTCCTCTATTTCGACCTGAGCTTCATGGTCTGGTACCTGCTTGGCCCACTGGCGGTGCAGATCGCCACCGACCTCGACCTCAACGCCCAGCAGCGCGGCCTGATGGTGGCCACGCCGATTCTCGCCGGCGCCGTGCTGCGTCTGCTGATGGGCTTTCTCTGCGACCGCCTGTCACCGAAGGCCGCTGGTCTGCTCGGCCAGGTGGTGGTGATCATCGCGCTGTTCTGCGCCTGGCAGATCGGTATCGGCAGCTACGAGCAGGCGCTGCTGCTCGGTCTGTTCCTAGGTTTCGCCGGCGCAGCCTTCGCCGTCGCCCTGCCGCTGGCCTCGCAGTGGTACCCGCCGCAGCACCAGGGCAAGGCCATGGGCATCGCCGGCGCTGGTAACTCCGGTACCGTTCTGGCGGCCCTGTTCGCCCCGGGCCTGGCGGCACTGTCAGGCTGGCAGAACGTGTTCGGCTGGGCGCTGATTCCGCTGCTGGCGACCCTGGTGATCTTCGCCCTGTTGGCCAAGAACGCGCCGGAGCGACCCAAGTCCAAAGCCGTCAGCGACTACCTCAAGGCCCTCGGCGACCGTGATAGCTGGTGGTTCATGTTCTTCTACAGCGTTACCTTCGGCGGCTTTATCGGCCTGGCCAGCGCCCTGCCCGGCTACTTCAGCGACCAGTACGGGCTGAGCCCGGTGACCGCCGGTTACTACACCGCCGCCTGCGTCTTCGCCGGCAGCCTGTTGCGCCCGCTCGGCGGCGCTCTGGCCGACCGCATCGGAGGCATTCGTACACTGCTGATGATGTACACCATCGCCTCGTTGTGCATCGCCGTGGTGGGCTTCAACCTGCCCAGCGCGGCCGCCGCCCTGGCCTTTTTCGTCGCCGCCATGCTTGGCCTTGGTGCCGGCAATGGCGCGGTGTTTCAGCTGGTACCGCAGCGTTTTCGCAGGGAAATCGGCGTGATGACCGGGTTGATCGGCATGGCTGGCGGCATCGGTGGCTTCTTCCTCGCTGCCGGCCTGGGCACCATCAAGCAGCACACAGGCGACTACCAGCTGGGCCTTTGGCTGTTCGCCAGCCTCGGTGTGCTGGCCTGGATCGGCCTCCACGGAGTCAAGCAGCGCTGGCGCACCACCTGGGGTAGCGCCGCGGTGACCGCCGCACGGGTGTGAGCGGGTTCTCGACGATCCGCCACACTGCGTAGGGTGCGCCGCGCGCACCAGCGATTTGTGTCGGGCCTGGTGCGCACGGCGCACCCTACGGTCCAAATATCTACGGAAACCGCATCATGGTCCTGCAACTGAGCATCGGCGAAACCAGCGCCACCGGCCCGCGCAGCGAGAACCAGGACGCCCTGCGTGTGGTCACCCCAGCGCCAGCCCTGGCCGCCAGCAAAGGCTATCTGCTCGGTCTGGCCGATGGCGTCAGCCAGTGCGCCGACGGCGGCCTGGCCGCGCGCGCGACCCTGCAGGCACTGGCGCTGGATTACTACTCCACGCCCGAAACCTGGCCGGTGCAGCACAGCCTGGATCGCCTGCTGATCGCACATAACCGCTGGCTGCAAGCCAACGGCGGCGGCCAGCCGCTGCTGACCACCCTCACCGCCCTGGTGCTGCGCGGCCGTCGCTACACCCTGGCGCATATTGGCGACAGCCGCGCCTACCTGTGGCGCGACGGCCAACTGCTGCGCCTGACCGAGGACCACGTCTGGGAACAGCCGGGCATGCAGCACGTACTCAAGCGCGCCATGGGTCTGGATCAGCACCTGGTGGTGGACTATCGCGACGGCGAGCTGCAGGCCGGCGACCGTTTCCTGCTGGTCAGCGACGGCGTCTGGGCCTGCATCAGCGACAAGCGCATCGGGGAGCTGCTGCAACAAGGCGATGACGCCGAAGCAATCTGCCAGGCGCTGGTAGACGAGGCGCACCGCACCGGTAGCCAGGACAACGCCAGCGCCCTGCTGGTGCACATCGAGCAGCTCCCAGAAGCCGCGCTGGCCGACACCCTGGCCCAGCTCGAGCACTGGCCACTGCCGCCGCGCCTGCGCGACGGTCAGGTGTTCGAGGGTTGGCAGGTCGAAGGCCTGCTCGGCGAATCGCGCCAGTCGCTGATCTACCGGGTTCGCGACGCGGGCAACCTGCCCTGGCTGCTCAAGACCCTGCCGGCCAGCCGTGCCGGCGAGGAGCAGGCCGGCCCGGGGCTGCTGCAGGAGGAATGGTTCCTGCGCCGCGTCGCCGGTCGCCACTTCCCCGAGTTGCATGCTCTACCGCAGCGCCAGCATCTGTATTACGTGCAGCGCGAATATGCCGGCCAGACCCTGGCCGCACGCCTGCAGCAGCATGGCCCGCTGAGCCTGGCCGACTGGCAGGACCTGGCGCCGCGCCTGATCAAGGCGCTCGGCCTGTTGCACAGGCGCAATATCATCCACCGCGACATCAAGCCCGAGAACCTGCTGCTCGGCGACGACGGCGAACTGCGCGTGCTCGACTTCGGCCTGGCCTACTGCCCGGGCCTGACCCGCGACGAGGCCCACAGCCTGCCCGGCACGCCTAGCTATATTGCCCCCGAAGCCTTCGCAGGCAGCACTCCCAGTACGCAGCAGGACCTCTACGCCGCGGGCGTGACGCTCTATCACCTGCTCACTGGCCACTATCCCCACGGCGAGGTCGAGGCCTTTCAGCACCCGCGCTTCGGTCAGCCAGTGCCGGCCAGCCGCTACCGCCCGGATCTGCCGGCGTGGCTCGATGAGGTCTTGAACCGCGCGGTAGCCGCCGCCCCAGCGCAGCGCTTCGAAACCGCCGAGGAGTGGCTGCTGGCCCTGGAAAGTGGCGAACGTCAGTCTCTGAACAACCGCCCGCGACCGCTGCTGGAGCGCGAGCCGCTGCTGGTGTGGCGCAGCATGGCGCTAGTGTCGCTGCTGCTCAACCTGCTGCTGACGTTCCTGCTGCTCAAATAGCCGGCTGCGCACCAAAGCGGCGCCAAACGCCTCGCAACGGTGCAAAAAACCGCTCCACAGATCCAGCCAAATGGCTGAAAAGCCTGAAAAACCCTGATCTGATCGAGTTGGCACAAGGTCTGCATTCGCACTGCCACAAACTACATAAAGCGCGACCTTCAACGAAGAAGGCTGCACTTCCCGATAGAACGGGACCTGGACAAAGGCGTCCTCGCTAGGTGACTAGCGGGACGCCTTTTTTGTTTTTTATGGCCTGCCATCCCTGGCGGCCACTCTTCGAGCCGTCGCGGAGCGACGTTAAACATTGCTCCCGACAATTTTTTCGACCGTGATTTTTCTTCAGGAGATGGCCGGCATGCAAAAACTCAAGCTGGTGATGATCGGCAACGGCATGGCGGGTGTGCGCACCCTCGAAGAGCTGCTCAAGCTCGCCCCCGACCTCTACGACATCACCGTGTTCGGCGCCGAGCCGCACCCCAACTACAACCGCATCCTGCTCTCCCCCGTGCTGGCTGGCGAGCAGACCTTCGAGGAGATCGTGCTCAACGATCTGAACTGGTACGCGGAAAACGACATCAAGCTGTTGCTCGGGCGCAAGGTAGTCAGGATCGACCGCAGGAAGCGTGTGGTGATCGCTGACGATGGCAGCGAAGCCGAGTACGACCGCCTGCTCATTGCCACCGGTTCCAACCCCTTCATTCTGCCGATCCCGGGCAAGGACCTGGCCGGTGTGATCGGCTACCGCGACATCGCCGACACCCAGATGATGATGGACACCGCCAAGACCCATAAGCACGCGGTGGTCATCGGCGGCGGCCTGCTCGGCCTGGAAGCGGCCAACGGCCTCAAGCTGCGCGGCATGGACGTGACCGTGGTGCATATCGGCGACTGGCTGCTGGAACGCCAGCTGGACCGCACCGCTGGCGAGCTACTGCAAAAATCCCTGGAAGACCGTGGCCTGAAGTTCCTCCTGCCCAAGCACACCGCCGAGCTGCTGGACAACGGCGAAGGCCGCGTCTGTGCGGTGAAGTTCAAGGACGGCGAAGTGATCCCTGCCGACTTGGTGGTGATGGCCGCCGGCATTCGCCCCAACAGCGAGCTGGCCGAGAGCGCCGGCATCGCCTGTAACCGCGGCATTCTGGTCAACGACACCATGCAGACCTATGACCCGCGCGTCTACGCCATCGGCGAGTGCGCCAGCCACCGCGGCATCGCCTACGGACTGGTGGCGCCGCTGTTCGAACAGGCCAAGGTCTGCGCCAATCACCTGGCCCAGCTCGGCTACTCGCGCTACCAAGGCTCTGTGACCTCGACCAAGCTCAAGGTCACCGGTATCGACCTGTTCTCCGCCGGCGAATTCATGGGCGCAGAGGGCACCGAAACCATCACCCTCTCCGACCCCATCGGCGGCGTGTACAAGAAGCTGGTGATCAAGGACGACGTGCTGGTCGGTGCCTGCCTGTACGGCGACACCGCCGATGGCGGCTGGTACTTCCGCCAGATCCGCGAAAACCATAACGTCAGCGAGATCCGCGACCACCTGATGTTCGGCGAGGGCGCCATCGGCGACGTTGGCCACCAGGGCGCAGGCAAAACCGCCAACATGCCCGACAGCATGGAAATCTGCGGCTGCAACGGCGTGTGCAAGGGCACCATCGTCAAGGCCATCCAGGAAAACGGCCTGTTCTCGGTCGACGAGGTCAAGAAGCACACCAAGGCCGCCAGCTCCTGCGGCTCCTGCGCCGGTCTGGTCGAGCAGATCCTGATCAGCACCGTCGGCGGCGCTGCGGACGTCAAACCCAAAAGCGAAAAGGCCATCTGCGGCTGCTCCGATCTCAACCACGGGCAAATCCGCCAGGCAATCCGCGAGCAGCACCTGACCTCCATGGCGCAGACCATGGTGTTTCTCAACTGGAGCACGCCCAACGGCTGCGCCACCTGCCGCCCGGCGCTGAACTACTACCTGATCTCCACCTGGCCGGGCGAGGCCAAGGACGATCCACAATCGCGCCTGATCAACGAACGCGCCCACGCCAATATCCAGAAGGACGGCACCTACTCGGTGGTGCCGCGTATGTGGGGCGGCGTGACCAACCCGTCCGAGCTGCGCCGCATCGCCGATGTGGCCGACAAGTACAACGTGCCCATGGTCAAGGTAACCGGCGGCCAGCGTATCGACCTGCTGGGCATCAAGAAGGACGACCTGCCGGCCGTGTGGAAGGACCTGGACATGCCCTCCGGCCATGCTTACGGCAAGTCCATACGTACGGTGAAGACCTGCGTCGGCAGTGAGTTCTGCCGCTTTGGAACACAGAACTCGACCCAGCTCGGTATCGATCTGGAGCACGATCTGTTCAATATGTGGTCACCGCACAAGGTCAAGCTGGCGGTCTCCGGCTGTCCGCGCAACTGCGCCGAAGCCGGCATCAAGGACGTCGGCATCATCGGTGTGGACTCGGGCTTCGAGATGTACATCGGTGGCAACGGAGGGATCAAGACCGAGGTGGCCGAGTTCTTCGTCAAGGTGAAGACCGCCGAGGAGGTGCGCGAATACAACGCCGCTTTCCTCCAGCTCTATCGCGAAGAAGCCTTCTACCTGGAGCGCACCGTGCATTACATGCAGCGCGTCGGCATGGAGCACATCAAGAAGGCGGTGCTGGAAGACGACGCCAACCGCAAGGCGCTGGCCGCGCGCCTGCACTACGCCCTGTCGTTCGAGCAGGACCCGTGGAAGGAGCGCATCGAGACGCCGCAACTGAAGAAAGAGTTCGACACGATCAAGGTCGTGCAAATCGAGGAGGCCACCGTATGAACTGGCTGGATATCTGCGCCCTGGAAGAGATCAACGTGCTCGGCTCGCGCATCATCGCCGGGCCGAAAGGCGATATCGCCATCTTCCGCACCAGTAACGATGAAGTATTCGCCCTCGACGACCGCTGCCCGCACAAGGGCGGCCCGCTGTCCCAGGGACTGATCTACGGCAAGCGCGTGGCCTGCCCGCTGCACAACTGGCAGATCGAGCTGGAGTCCGGCGATGCCGTGGCGCCGGATGTGGGCTGTGCCCATCGGCACCATGCCAAGGTGGAAAGCGGCCGCGTGTTGCTGGCCCTCACTCATAGCAGCTAGCCAGCCCTGTGGGAGGCGCTTCTGCGGCGACGGTCGCGGCTGAAGCCCCTTCCATCAAAACCTCCCCGCGCCCCAGGAGCTCCGAACATGGCCAGCCCCACTCAAGTCACCGCCTCCACCTGCTGCTACTGCGGCGTGGGCTGCGGTGTGCTGATCGAGCACGACGGTGAGAAAATCCTCGGCGTCACTGGCGATCCCAGTCACCCGGCCAACTTCGGCAAACTGTGCAGCAAAGGCTCGACACTGCACCTGACCGGCGACCTTGATGCCCGCGCCCTTTACCCCGAGCTGCGCCTGGGCAAAGGCCTGGCTCGCACCCGCACCGACTGGGACAGCGCCCTGGATCACGCCGCGGCGGTGTTCGCCGAGACCATCCGCGAGCACGGCCCGGACAGCGTGGCCTTCTATATCTCCGGCCAGCTGCTGACCGAGGATTACTACGCCTTCAACAAGCTGGCCCGCGCCCTGGTCGGCACCCACAATATCGACTCCAACTCGCGCCTGTGCATGTCCAGCGCGGTGGTCGGCTACAAGCGCAGCCTCGGCGCCGACGCTCCGCCCTGCAGTTACGAGGACATTGAGCAAAGCGACTGCGTGCTGATCGCCGGCTCCAACATGGCCTACGCCCACCCGGTGCTGTTCCGCCGTCTGGAAGAAGCCAAGGCTCGCCGCCCCGAGATGCAGGTCATCGTCATCGATCCGCGGCGCACCGACACCTGCGAGCTGGCCGACCTGCACCTGGCGATCCTGCCCGGCACCGACGTCGCGCTGTTTCACGGCATTCTGCATATCCTGCTGTGGGAAGGCTGGGTCGACCGCCGCTATATCGACACCCACACCGAAGGCTTCGAGGCGCTGAAAAACCTGGTGCGCGACTACAGCCCGGCAGCCACCGCCGATATCTGCGGCATCAGCCTCGACGCCCTGCAGCGCTGCGCCGAGCTGATCGGCCGCGCGCCCTCCTTCCTCTCGCTGTGGTGCATGGGGCTCAATCAGTCCAGCGCCGGCAGCGCCAAGAACAGCGCGCTGATCAACCTGCACCTGGCCACCGGGCAGATCGGCAGGCCCGGCGCCGGCCCCTTCTCGCTGACCGGCCAGCCCAACGCCATGGGTGGCCGCGAGACCGGCAGCCTGAGCAACCTGCTGCCGGGCCACCGCGAGGCCGGCAACGCCGAACACCGCGCCGAAGTCGCCGCTTACTGGGGTGTCGACGCCCTGCCAGAGAAGCCCGGGCTGTCCGCCATCGAGCTGTTCGATGCGGTGCACGACGGGCGCATCAAGGCGCTGTGGATCGCCTGCACCAACCCGGCGCAGTCGCTGCCGAACCAGAACAAGGTGCATGAGGCCTTGGCCGCCTGCCCCTTCGTCGTGGTGCAGGAAGCCTTCTTCACCACCGAGACCTGCCGCTACGCCGACCTGCTGCTGCCCGCCGCCAGCTGGGGCGAGAAGGAAGGCACGGTGACCAACTCCGAGCGTCGCGTCAGCCATGTACGCCGCGCCGTGCCAGCGCCCGCAGAGGCGCGGCCCGATTGGTCGATCACCTGCGACTTCGCTCGTCGCCTGGAACAACTGCTGCGCCCCGGCCTGCCCAGCCTGTTCGACTTTGCCAGCAGCGAGGCGTTGTTCGAGGAATACAAGCACCTGACCGCCCAGCGTGACCTCGACCTCTCGGGGTTGAGCTACGCGCTGCTCGATGACCAAGGTCCCCAGCAATGGCCGTTTCCTGCCGGAGCACACCAGGGCACCGCACGACTCTATGCCGACGGCCGCTTCCCAACCGCCAGCGGACGCGCGCAGTTCCACGCCGACCCGTACCGCGCGCCGAAGGAAAAGCGCGAGGCGCGTTTCTCCCTGACGCTCAACACCGGACGCCTGCGCGACCAGTGGCACGGCATGAGCCGCACCGGCACCGCCGCACGCCTGTTCGGTCATGTCGAGGCCGCCCTGCTCGGCCTGCACCCGGACGAGTTGCGCCGCCGTCGACTGCGGGACGGCGATCTGGTCAGGCTGCGCAGCCGTCGCGGCAGCCTGATCCTGCCGGTGCAGGCCGACGAGTCGGTGCGCCCAGGCCAGGCCTGGCTGCCGATGCACTGGGGCGACCGCTTCCTCAAGGGCCTGGGCACCAACGTGCTGACCCAGCCGGCCTTTGATCCGCTCTCCAAACAGCCGGAGCTCAAGCATGCCGGGGTCGAGGTGGACAAGGTCGAGCTGCCCTGGCAGCTGTTCGCCCTGGTCGAGGGCGAGGTGCAGAGCCGCTTCGAGGCCCTGCGCCCGCTGTTCGAGGCGTTCGCCTACGCCAGCCTCACCCCCACTGGCCGCGAGCGGCCCGCCCTGTTAATCCGCGCCGCCAGCGCCGTTGCGCCGCAGCCCGAGCTGCTGGCGCAGATCGATCGCCTGCTACGCCTGAACCAGGGCCCGGTGCTGGCCTATGACGACCCGCGCCGCGCAGTGGGCAAGCGCGTGCGCATCGAGGATGGCCGCATCGCCAGCATCCGCCTGGCCGGGGAAACCGCTGCCAGTGAATGGCTCAGAAGTCTTTGGCTGGATGGTCAGGCCGACGCTGACCTGCGCCGCTGGCTGCTCGCCCCGGTCTCCGCGCCCCCGGGCAACGCTGGCGCCAACACACGCGGCAAGACCCTGTGCAACTGCCTGAACGTAAGCGAAGGCGCAGTATGCGCCGGCATCGAGCGTGGCCTGGACCTGGACGGCCTCAAACGCGAACTCAAGTGCGGCACCAGCTGCGGCTCCTGCGTACCTGAAATCAAACGCCTGCTGGCTCAACAGCCCACTGCAGTGAACGCGTGAATTGATCGTACCCACGCTCTGCGTGTACGCAGGCCGAGACGCTCCGCGTCTCATGGGACGCAGAGCGCCCCCCGAGTCCGTTACCACGCCGGAGCGTGGGAACCAGCAAACAACTTGGTGCGCACGACGCACCCTACGAGGAACCCGATATGAACACAAAAGTCTGGCTGGTTGGCGCTGGTCCCGGTGATCCAGAGCTACTCACGCTCAAGGCGGTCAAGGCGCTGAACCAGGCCGAGATCGTGATGATCGACGATCTGGTCAACCCGGCCGTGCTGGAGCACTGCCCCGGCGCCCGTATCGTATCGGTAGGCAAGCGCGGCGGTTGTCGCTCCACCCCGCAGGCCTTCATCCATCGCCTGATGCTGCGCTATGCACGCCAGGGCAAGTGCGTGGTGCGCCTGAAAGGCGGCGATCCGTGCATCTTCGGCCGTGGCAGCGAGGAGGCCGACTGGCTCGGCGAGCATGGCATCGAGGTGGAGGTGGTCAACGGCATTACCGCGGGGCTGGCCGGCGCCACTCACTGCGGCATTCCCCTGACACTGCGCGGCGTGGCACGTGGCGTGACCTTGGTCACCGCCCATACTCAGGATGACAGCTCACTGAACTGGCACGCGCTGGCACAGAGCGGCACTACATTGGTCGTCTATATGGGCGTGGCCAAGCTGGCGGATATTCGCGACGGCCTGCTCGCGGGTGGCATGAGCGACGAAATGCCGGTGGCGATGATCGAAAACGCCTCGCTGCCCGAGCAGCGTGAATGCCGCAGCCAGTTGGGCGCGATGCAAGACGATGCGACAGCCTTCGCTCTGAAAAGCCCGGCCATTCTGGTGATCGGCGAAGTGGCACGCACCAGCACCCGAATCAGCATGCCCCAGCGCCTGCATGCCTGACCACTTCGCGCGCCTGCCAAGTCGTTGTTTGCCCGTTGCCCCATGGCGGGCTTTTTTATTCCAGAAAAGAAAAACCCGGCCGAGGCCGGGTTTTTCTTGGAGCACCAGAAGCGTTACTGCTGGATCTGGGCTTCTACTTCAGCTTCAACGCGACGGTTGATAGCGCGACCGGAGTCGGTGGCGTTGTCAGCAACCGGACGGGTTTCACCGTAACCGGCAGTGTTCACGCGGCTACCGTCAACACCGTACTGGTTGACCAGAACTTCACGAACGGCGTTCGCACGACGCTCGGACAGCTTCTGGTTGTAAGCGTCGCTACCAACGGAGTCGGTGTGACCTTCAACAGTGGTGGTGGTCTGTGGGTACTGGTTCATGAAGTCAGCCAGGTTCTTGATGTCGCCATAGCTTTCTTCTTTGACGCGGTCTTTGTCGAAGTCGAACTTGACGTCCAACTCAACGCGAACAGCTTCCATTACCGGCTCCGGAGCGGGCTCAGGCATCGGCTCGGGCGCAGCAGCAACGACCGGGGCCGGAGCAGGCTTGCTGCCACCACCGAAGTTCAGACCAACACCCACGCCAGCTTGCCACTCGGTGTCGCCCTGGTCGATGTTGTACAGAGCGTCTACGCCTGCGCGGGCGTAGAACATTTCGGTGAAGTAGTACTTGGCACCTGCGCCAGCGATGGCCAGGGTGGAGTGGTCACGACCACCGCTGTTGGCGTCGCCGATGCTCTGGTGGCCGAAACCAGCAGAAACGTACGGACGCAGACCAACACCCGGCTGACCGAAGTGGTAGATGGCCTTCAGGTCGGTCAGGTTGCCCTTGATGTTCTTGCTGCCTTGCGAACCTTCACCGCGCAGGTCATGGTATTCGCCGTAGGACAGCGCCAGTTCGACGTCGTCAGTCAGGTAGTAGCCGATGCTGCCACCGAACAGGTTGCCTTCGTTGTGCGCGTAATCACGCTGAACGTCGGTGAAGTAGCGATTGACGAAGCCCTCCACCTCGACAGCGCCTTGGCCTTGCGCCAGCGCGCCGAAGGAGGTTGCGGCAACGAGAGAGCCAATGACTACGCCCAAGGTGTTTTTTACTTTCATCCGTTAAATCCCCATCTTGGTGGTTAATAAGTCGCCGTTAACTTCAGTCGGCAACTTGGCGGCGATTATATCAGGGTTCGCCACTCCCTTAGTGGTCGGGAAGCTGAACTAAGTTTCGGAAGTGTCCGAAAATTTATCCCGCAACCGATCCAATGCTCGCTTGTAGCGCATCTTCGTTGCGCTCAAGCCCATGTGCATGATGTCGGCAATCTCTTGAAACTCGAGCTCTGCGACAAAACGTAGCACCAGAATCTCGCGATCGATCGGGTTGACGTGAACCAACCAGCGATCCAGACCGCCTCGCTCCTCGACTTTGGGTGTCTTATCGTCGGAAGCCTCTTCGAGCGGGTCCAAACTTAAGGCGTCAACCAATCGACGCTTTCGCCGCTCTTTTCGATACTGAGTAATGCATTCATTGTAGGTAATGCTGTACAGCCAAGTTTTGAACTTGGATTTACCCTCAAAGTTCTTGAGACCATAGAGAACTTTTAGCATCACCTCCTGACAGACATCATCAGCATCCCTTTCGTTCCCCAAATAACGCGCGCACACGTTAAATAATGTTCGCTGGTAGCGCCTCATCAGCTCTTCATAAGCACGAGTTATATGAAACAGCTCGTCGTGGGCGCGCGCCACCAGCTCTTCATCAGTGAGCTCGCGGGGGTCGTAGCGCGTGGGCAAGGGCTGGGCTTTGTTCAAAACGAGTCGGGCCGACAGTCAGGACGAAAAGCGCCCGGCAGGTCACGCCTGCCGGGCAGCGGCATAAAATAACAGATTGGCGTCAGCGACTGTTCACGCGTTGCTCGAGCATCACTCGATTTGCCACCGATACCAGCTCACCAGTATCGGTCAACAGGGTGGTTTTCACTGTGCCGATCTCTTCGATCTGCCCTTCGACCTCACCAACCTGCACTTGTTGCCCGACCTGATACAGCTCGCGCACATAAATGCCGGCGAGAATCTGGCTGGCGATATCGCGGCTACCCAGGCCCAGCGCCAGCGCGACCGCCAGGCCCACGGAGATCAGCACGATGGCGATCACGTTGTTGAGCAGATCGGTCTTGATCTCGAGCTGGCCGATGGCCACCGAGATGCTGATGATGATCACCAGGCCTTGCGCCACACGCCCCAACCCGTTCGCATACTCCAGACCGACGCCCTCGGCGGCGCCACGCACCAGGCTGCTGACCAGTTGCGCCAGTAGCACACCGGCAAGCAACACCAAGGCGGCGCCGAAAACTTTTGGCAGGTACAGCGCCAGCACGTCGAGGGTCGCGGAAACCCGCTGCAGACCAAGCGATTCAGCGGCCGAAACCAGGAAGATCAGGAGCACGAACCAATAGACGATCTTGCCGATCAGGGTCGATACCGGTGCGTGAATGCCAACGCGTGCCAGCAACTTGGTCAGACCGGTCCCCGTCATCAGGCGATCCAGACCAACCTTGCCGAGCAGCTTGGACAGCAGCGTGTCGAGCAACTTGGCCACGACGAAACCAAGCAGTACCAACACCAGTGCAACGAACAGGTTGGGAATGAATCCGGCAACCTTGGTCCACAATGCGGTCATTGCGGAGATCAGGCTTTGGGTCCAGGGATCGAGTTCCATTTCAGTCGGCCTTATCAGCAGAAGCAGAGGATTGGGTACGGCGCGAAACCGGCGCGACATGCGCCGAACCGTTGTTCAGGGCGATCATCAGGGCCTGCGCCCAGTGGCCTATCAGGCTGAACAGGTCACCAGCACCGACCTGGCGGTTGGCGGTCTTGAGAACCCGGTGCAGGCAAGCATCGTCGTCATGGCTGGACGGCGAGGACTTGAGCAAATCGCGTAGAGACTCTTCGAATGGATCGTGCATGCGCACCTCACGGGATGTCACGGCTAGACGCAGTAGCCAGCGGATGAGTCACACATCACAGCCAACGCCAGCGGCGAAAAAGCAGTAGTTGGCCCAATGCCAGAAGGACCATGAGCCCGCAGGCGATAAAGAAGCCGATCGGGCTTTCCGAGCCCGGAATCCCGCCGACATTGATGCCAAGCAGCCCCGTGAGGAAGGTCAGCGGCAGGAACATGCCGGTGATCACGGTGAAGCGATACATGATGCGATTCATGCGCTCACCGAGACGCCGGCTTTCCGCCTCCAGCACCAGGCCGACGCGCTCGCGAATCAGTTCCAACTCTTCCAGATAGCGGGTCAGGCGGTTGTTCAGCTCGTTCCAGTAGTCACCGTCATCCTCGACGAACCAGGGCTGTCGATTACGCACCAGTTGCGCATAGAGATCGCGTTGCGGGGCGAGAAACCGACGCAAGCTGGCCGCACGCCGACGTACCTGCAACATCAGGCCATGATTGGGACGATAACGCTCATCGCCATCGAGACCATCCTCCTCACCGTCGAGCAGCTCGCTCAATTCGGCGATCAGATCATCGACGCGACTGGTGAGATGGCGGGCGAGCTCCAGGAGCAGTTCGGATGCCGTCTTCGGTCCCTTGCCCGCCAGCAGGTCGGCAATCAGTGCGTCGGTCGCGAGCAACGGACGCTGACGCAGTGATATCACCCGCCGGGCATCGGCGAAGATACGCACCGACACCATGTCTTCCGGCTCGGCGCCGGGATTGCGGTTGACTCCGCGCAGGAACAACAGCATCTCTTCATTGGGCAGGGGTAACAGACGCGGCCGAGTGTTTTCCTCGAGCAGCAGGTTGCAGCTGAACTCATCCAGCCCGCTGTGCTCACGCAACCAGCGCTGAGACTGCTCCTGGGCGCGATCCCAGTGCAGCCACAGGCTTTCCTGCTCGCTCAGCTGCAGGTTATCCAGTTCGTGGCGAGTGATGCTGCGTGCACCGCCCCGGCCATCGAGCACGAAGGCATGCAGCAACGCCGAATCCTGATCCTGCATCGGCTTATTCCGGCATGCTCAGAGCTTGCGGGGAAACGATGATGCCGTTGTTGTCGGCGTACAGGTAATAGCCCGGTTTAAAGGTCACGCCGCCAAAGCTGACGGGCACATTCAGATCGCCAATGCCGCGCTTGTCGGTCTTCATCGGATGGCTGGCCAGCGCCTGTACGCCCAGATCGGTCTGCGCGATGACGTCGACGTCACGGATGCAGCCATATATCACGATGCCTTCCCAACCGTTTTTGGCAGCCTTCTCGGCCAGCATGTCACCGAGCAGAGCACGGCGCAGGGAACCGCCACCATCCACGACCAGGACCTTGCCCTGACCGGGCAGGTCGACCTGCTCCTTCACCAACGAGTTGTCCTCATGACACTTGATGGTGACGATCTGACCGCCGAAAGAATCGCGGCCGCCGTAATTGGCGAACATCGGCTCGACGACCTGAACCAGTTCCGGATAGGCATCGCACAGATCGGGGGTGATGTAGTGCATGACAGAACTCCTTTCGACAATGAATGAAAAGGCAGCCACCTTCATGGACCTGCTTGAGGCGGGACAATTCAGCATCGAGCTATCGCTGCGAACTTGCCCGACATGAACGACAAACAAGTAGTTGAACCTGAAATGACCACCCGCACACGATGCGTCACATCTTACCGCCAAGCCCGTGCCGAAGAAACGGCCGGGACAACCTCTAACAGGCTGTTGAAAATCTACCTGCGTTGGCAATAAATACTGCGTTAAAAACAGCCTCGCGTGCGAGCCCAGTCAAAATGCCTATTTACAGCACGTAAAGTCGAGCGCGACTCCGACCGTTTTTCGGCTGTTTTTTCGGGGCCGCCATCAGCCTTGTCTTGCCTGCCTCGCCTACGTTTTTCAACAGCCTGCTAGTAGCGACTCAAGAACCTATAGCAGACGCCTGATCGGCAAAACCGGAAGGCAGTTGCAGATGCTGCAACCAATATTCGGTCAAGGGCCACACTTCTCGCTGCGCCTCCTTGCTGACCAGCATTTCGATATGTCCGAAGTCGCTGGAGAAGCCGTTCTCCTTACCCAGCAGCAAGAACTGCGACGGCGCGGCACTGCACTGCTCCAGCAGCTTGCGACAGGCCCAGGCAGGGTCCTGATGATCGGCAGCAGCCCCTACGGCCAGAATCGGCACGCGCACCTGAGTCAGGCCGGCCCACCAATCCTGATCAGCATCGCCGAAACGCCCGAAGAGCCTGAGCCAGCGCAGGGTTTCCAGTGCCAGGCCGGCCGGCTCGTCTTCGGGACCGCGCTTCAGCCGGCGCCCGGACAGGTAGGGAAAGGCACGCAACAGCAGACGACCGCCCCACTCCACCGGCGGCAGCTTGAGCGGCCAGTAGATACGGCTGACCTGACTGCCGAACAATGCCGCCGAACGCACACGCGAAGCCTCGAGATAACCGCCCCCCAGCGCTGCCGCCAGCGTCACTCCGCCGAGGGAATGGCCGATCCAGTGCGCGGCTTGCCCGGTCTGCTCGATGATGAAATCAGCAATGGCTGGCAGGTCATGGCGCACGTACTGTGCCACGTGGTTGTCTCGATAGTTTTCGTTGCGCGGCGACAGGCCGTGGCCGCGCATTTCGGCGATCCACACATCAAATCCCGCACGCGCCAGGTAAGGCCCCAGGCCAATGCCCTTGGGTGAATACCAGAAGCGCCGATTGGAAAAGCTGCCATGCAGCAATACCACGGGCACGCCACGTTCGCCTTCTGAGCCTGCGCAGCCGAGCCGGGTCAATGCCAGCTCGACACTGGAGTCAGGGCTGTTGTTGGGTTTGAGAAGATAGACGTCTTCGCTGAGGTCGCCGCGCAGTTCGGCGCTCATCAGGGAAACGGGGAAAAGCTCACTACTGCTTTGCATGGATCAGATGACCGCACTGGCGAGACGCCATAAATGAATAACGACACGCATAAAAAACCGCCGGGAGCGATATTGCATATCGCTGGCGACGGCTTGGAATGACCGGCAAAACGCGATGGGCACCAAAAAGGGCGGGATCAACCCGCCCTTTCTGGATCGATCACAGACCTCAGGCAGGCTGAGTCTCAGCCAGGAAGAACCAGGTATCGAGTACCGAGTCAGGGTTCAGCGACACGCTCTCGATGCCCTGCTCCATCAGCCACTTGGCCAGATCCGGGTGGTCCGACGGACCCTGGCCGCAGATACCGATGTACTTGCCAGCCTTGTTGCAGGCGGAGATGGCATTGGCCAGCAGCTTCTTCACCGCAGGGTTACGCTCGTCGAACAGGTGGGCAACGATGCCGGAGTCACGGTCCAGGCCCAGAGTCAACTGGGTCAGGTCGTTGGAGCCGATGGAGAAGCCATCGAAGAACTCAAGGAACTCCTCAGCCAGGATGGCGTTGGACGGCAGCTCACACATCATGATGACTTTAAGGCCATCCTGACCGCGAGCCAGGCCATTGCTGGCCAGCAACTCGACCACTTGCGATGCCTCGCCCAGGGTGCGCACGAACGGCACCATGATTTCGACGTTAGTCAGCCCCATCTCGTTGCGCACCTTCTTCAGTGCGCGGCATTCCAGTTCAAAGCAGTCGCGGAAGGATTCACTGATATAGCGCGACGCACCACGGAAGCCCAGCATCGGGTTCTCTTCTTCCGGCTCGTACAGCTTGCCGCCGATCAGGTTGGCGTATTCGTTGGACTTGAAGTCCGACAGACGCACGATGACTTTTTTCGGCCAGAAGGCTGCGGCCAGGGTGCTGATACCCTCGACCAGCTTCTCGACGTAGAAATCGACCGGATCACCGTAACCGGCGATGCGCTTCTCAACGCTGTCCTTGATCTCCGGCGGCAGGCTGGAGAAGTTCAGCAGCGCTTTCGGGTGCACGCCGATCATGCGGTTGATGATGAATTCCAGGCGGGCCAGGCCTACGCCTTCGTTAGGCAGTTGAGCGAAATCGAAAGCGCGATCCGGGTTGCCGACGTTCATCATGATCTTGAACGGCAGATCCGGCATGGCATCGACCGAGTTCTTGCGAATGTCGAAGCCCAGCTCACCCTCGAAGATGAAACCGGTATCGCCTTCGGCGCAGGATACGGTAACGCCTTGGCCATCCTTCAGCACCTGAGTAGCGTTGCCGCAACCGACCACGGCCGGAATGCCCAGCTCACGAGCGATGATCGCCGCGTGGCAAGTGCGGCCGCCGCGGTTGGTGACGATGGCGCTGGCGCGCTTCATCACCGGTTCCCAGTCCGGGTCGGTCATGTCGGAGACCAGTACATCGCCCGGCTGCACCTTGTCCATTTCGGATACGTCATGAATCACGCGTACCTTGCCGGCGCCGATGCGCTGACCGATGGCGCGGCCTTCGACCAGCACGGTGCCTTTCTCTTTCAGCAGGTAGCGCTCCATCACGGTGGCGCTGGCGCGGCTCTTCACGGTTTCCGGGCGAGCCTGCACGATGTACAGCTTGCCGTCGTCACCGTCCTTGGCCCATTCGATGTCCATCGGACGACCGTAATGTTTCTCGATGATCAGCGCCTGCTTGGCCAACTCGCTGACCTCGGCGTCGGTGATGCAGAAACGCGCACGCTCGGTGCGGTCGACTTCTACGGTTTTCACCGAGCGACCCGCCTTGGCTTCGTCGCCGTAGATCATCTTGATCGCCTTGCTGCCCAGGTTGCGGCGCAGGATCGCCGGACGGCCGGCTTCCAGGGTTGGCTTGTGCACGTAGAACTCGTCAGGGTTCACCGCGCCCTGAACGACGGTCTCGCCGAGACCGTAAGCGCCGGTGATGAATACGACGTCACGGAAGCCGGACTCGGTGTCCAGGGTGAACATCACACCGGCAGTACCGGTTTCCGAACGCACCATTCGCTGCACGCCGGCAGACAGGGCGACCAGCTTGTGGTCAAAGCCCTGGTGCACGCGGTAAGCGATGGCACGGTCGTTGAAGAGGGAAGCGAAGACTTCCTTGGCAGCGCGAATCACGTTGTCCACGCCGCGGATATTGAGGAAGGTTTCCTGCTGGCCGGCAAAGGAAGCGTCCGGCAGGTCTTCGGCTGTGGCGGAGGAACGCACAGCCACGGCCATGTTGTCGTTGCCGCCGCTCATGGTGGCAAAGGCTTCGCGGATCTGCTTGTCCAGCTCGGCCGGGAACTCGGCGTCCATTACCCACTGGCGAATCTGCGCGCCGGTCTTGGCCAGGGCGTTGACGTCATCGACATCGAGCGCGTCAAGCGCTGCGTGAATCTGCGCATTCAGGCCGCTTTGCTCGAGAAAATCGCGGTAGGCCTGAGCCGTAGTGGCGAAACCACCGGGAACCGAGACACCGGCGCCGGCCAGGTTACTGATCATCTCGCCGAGGGATGCGTTCTTGCCCCCCACATGCTCAACATCGTGATTGCCGAGCTTATCGAGGGAAACTACGTACTCTACCAAGGTGATCTCTCCACTAACTGTATTGGAAAAGCTCAGTGGGCTGCGCAATGTCGAGCGACCGAGGTCGCGCGATTGTGGCCTTGCCCTTGTATAAGTAACAATGCCGAACCCGGTGGGCCCGGCGCAAAACGCGGCCTATCATAGCCAAGAATCGAACTCAGCTTAAGGCCTTTGGCGCAAATGAAACGAACCGCTTTCTTCATCTCCGACGGCACCGGCATCACCGCCGAAACCTTGGGCCAGAGCCTGCTCGCACAGTTCGAGAACATTCAGTTCACCAAACTGACCCGCCCTTATATCGACAGCATCGAAAAAGCGCGCGCCATGGTACAACAAATCGATGCAGCCGCCGAAAGGGACGGCGCCCGTCCGATCATCTTCGACACCATCGTCAACCGCGATATTCGTGCGATCCTCGATACCGCCAATGGTTTCATGATCGATATTTTCTCGACCTTCCTCTCGCCACTGGAGCAGGAGCTGAGCTCGCACTCCTCTTACTCGGTCGGCAAGTCGCACTCCATCGGCCAACATTCCAACTACATGGAGCGCATCGAGGCGGTCAACTTCGCCCTCGACAACGATGATGGCGCGCGCACTCATTATTACGACAAGGCCGACCTGATCCTGGTTGGCGTATCGCGCTGCGGCAAGACGCCTACGTGCCTGTACATGGCCATGCAATACGGCATCCGCGCCGCCAACTACCCGCTGACCGAAGACGACATGGAGCGCCTGCAGCTCCCCGACTCGCTGAAAAAGTACCGCGACAAGCTGTTCGGCCTGACCATCGACCCGGATCGCCTTACCGCCATCCGCCACGAGCGCAAGCCCAACAGCCGCTACGCCAGCTTCGCCCAGTGCGAGTTCGAAGTTCGCGAGGTGGAAGGCCTGTTCCGCCGCGAAAACATTGCCTTCATCAACTCCACGCATTTCTCGGTCGAAGAAATTTCGGCCAAGATCCTGGTGGAAAAAGGTGTTGAGCGCCGCCTTAAGTAAAGCTCTCAACCATTTGTTTTAAAAGAAAAAAGGCTCGCAACTTCGAGCCTTTTCTAGCTTAGGGATTCAGAAACTCTCACCCGGGATCCGCACCCAGCCTTCCATCAGGATGCGCGCGCTGCGGCTCATCACGGCCTTGGTCACTGTCCATTGGCCGTCGACCCGTTTGGCCTGAGCACCAACGCGCAAGGTGCCGGATGGATGGCCGAAACGCACTGCCTCACGCTCGCCGCCACCAGCGGCCAGGTTGACCAGCGTGCCCGGAATCGCCGCCGCCGTGCCGATGGCCACGGCGCAGGTACCCATCATCGCGTGGTGGAGCTTGCCCATCGACAGCGCGCGCACCAGCAGGTCGACTTCGCCGGCCTTCACCTCCTTGCCGCTGGAGGTGCGGTAATCCTTGGGCGGGCTGACGAAGGCGATCTTCGGGGTGTGCTGACGTGTCGCAGCTTCTTCCGCCGTTTTGATCAGCCCCATGCGCAGCGCACCGGCAACGCGGATCTGCTCGAAGCGGGCCAGTTGCGCCGGATCGCCATTGATGGCCTCACGCAGTTCGGTGCCTTGGTAGCCGATGTCCTGGGCGCTGACAAAGACAGTCGGGATGCCGGCCGTGATCATCGTTGCCTTGAAAGTGCCGACACCCGGTACCTCCAGATCGTCCACCAGGTTGCCGGTGGGGAACATCGAACCTCCCTTCTCGCCATCGTCGGACGGATCGAGGAACTCCAGCACGATCTCCGCAGCTGGAAACGTCACGCCATCGAGTTCGAAGTCGCCGGTTTCCTGCACCTGCCCGTTGCTGATCGGCACATGGGCGATGATGGTTTTCCGGATATTGGCCTGCCAGATGCGCACGATGCAGATGCCGTTGTCGGGAATCCGCACGGAATCGACCAGGCCGGCATGGATAGCGAAGGCACCGGCGGCGGTAGACAGATTGCCACAGTTGCCACTCCAGTCGACGAAGGCCTTGTCGATGGATACCTGGCCATAGAGGTAGTCGACGTCATGTTCGGGCTGACTGCTCTTGGACAGGATCACGCATTTGGAGGTGCTCGACGTGGCGCCACCCATGCCGTCGATCTGCGCCGAGTACGGATCGGGGCTGCCGATCACGCGCATGAACAGCTTGTCGCGCGCCGCGCCCGGCACCTGACAGCGCTCGGGCAGATCTTGCAAACGGAAGAACACGCCCTTGCTGGTACCGCCACGGATATAGGTGGCGGGGATTTTCACTTGCGGTAAATGGGACATACACGCAGCCCTGAAAAAGTAGCCCGGATGCAATCCGGGAATGACGGCGCGGTTCTCCCCGGATTGCATCCGGCTACGCGCTACCGTTTTTGGAAGTTGTAACGACCCGCTTGCGGGCCGGTTCGTTACATCACGCCACCGCGCCTTCAAGGAAGTCCTTGGCGAAGCGCTGCAGGACGCCGCCGGCCTGGTACACACTGACATCAGCAGCCGTATCCAGACGGCAGGTCACCGGCACGCGCAGCACCTCGCCGTTGCGGCGATTGACCACCAGGGTCAGGTCGCAGCGCGGCGAAATCTCACCCTCGACGTCATAGGTCTCGGTGCCATCCAGGCCCAGGGTCAGGCGCGTGGTGCCCGGCTTGAACTCCACCGGCAGCACGCCCATGCCCACCAGGTTGGTGCGGTGGATGCGCTCGAAGCCTTCGGCGACGATCACTTCCACACCTGCCAGGCGCACGCCCTTGGCTGCCCAGTCGCGCGACGAACCCTGGCCGTAGTCGGCACCGGCGACGATGATCAGGTTCTGCTTGCGGTTCATGTAGGTCTCGATGGCCTCCCACATGCGAATCACCTGGCCCTCGGGCTCGACACGGGCCAGCGAACCCTTCTTCACTTGCCCGTCGACCACGGCCATTTCGTTGACCAGCTGCGGGTTGGCGAAGGTGGCGCGCTGTGCGGTCAAATGGTCGCCCCGGTGAGTCGCGTAAGAGTTGAAGTCCTCTTCCGGCAGGCCCATTTTCGCCAGGTACTCACCGGCTGCCGAGTCCGCAAGGATGGCGTTGGACGGCGACAGGTGGTCGGTGGTGATGTTGTCCGGCAGGATCGCCAGCGGGCGCATGCCCTTGAGCGTACGTTCGCCGGCCAGCGCGCCTTCCCAGTACGGCGGACGGCGGATGTAGGTGGACATCGGCCGCCAGTCGTACAGCGGGCTTTCTGCTTCCTGCACACTGCCCAGATCGAACATGGGGATATAGATCTGCTTGAACTGCTCGGGCTTGACCGAGGCAGCGACGATGGCGTCGATCTCCTCGTCGCTGGGCCACAGATCCTTGAGCGTGATGGGGTTGCCGTGGGCATCGGCGCCCAACGCGTCCTGCTCGATATCGAAACGCACGGTGCCAGCAATCGCATAAGCCACAACCAGCGGTGGCGAAGCCAGGAAGGCCTGCTTGGCATAAGGATGGATGCGCCCATCGAAGTTGCGGTTACCCGAAAGCACGGCGGTGGCGTACAGGTCGCGATCGATGATTTCCTTCTGGATCACAGGATCGAGCGCGCCGGACATGCCGTTACAGGTGGTGCAGGCGTAGGCGACGATGCCGAAGCCGAGCTGCTCCAGCTCCTGCAGCAGGCCAGCCTCTTCCAGGTACAGCTTGGCAACCTTCGAACCAGGAGCGAAGGAGGTCTTGACCCAAGGCTTGCGCACCAGGCCCAACGCGTTGGCCTTCTTGGCCACCAGGCCGGCGGCAATGACGTTGCGCGGGTTGGAGGTGTTGGTGCAACTGGTGATGGCGGCGATGATCACCGCGCCATCTGGCATCAGGCCCTGGGCTTCTTCGCCTTTACCGGTCTGCAACTTGGCCTCGTCGGCGATGCCGCGCTCGGCCAGCGCCGAAGTCGGCAGGCGACGATGCGGGTTGGACGGGCCAGCCATGTTGCGCACGACGCTGCCCAGGTCGAAGCGCAGCACACGCTCGTACTCGGCGGTTTTCAGCGCGTCGTTCCACAGCCCCAGGGTCTTGGCGTAGCTTTCGACCAGCGCCACCTGCTCCGGCTCGCGACCGGTGAGCTTGAGGTAGTCGATGGTCTGGCCGTCGATGTAGAACATCGAGGCGGTGGCGCCGTATTCCGGGCACATGTTGGAGATGGTCGCGCGATCGCCGATGGACAGGCTGTCCGCCCCTTCGCCGAAGAACTCGACCCAGGCGCCCACGACCCTTTCCTTGCGCAGGAACTCGGTGATCGCCAGGACGATGTCGGTGGCGGTGATGCCGGGTTGGCGCTTGCCGGTCAGCTCGACGCCGACGATATCGGGCAGGCGCATCATCGACGGATGGCCGAGCATCACGGTCTCGGCTTCCAGGCCGCCGACACCGATGGCGATCACGCCAAGCGCGTCCACGTGCGGCGTGTGCGAGTCGGTGCCAACACAGGTATCGGGGAAGGCCACGCCACCGCGCACTTGGATCACCGGGCTCATTTTCTCCAGGTTGATCTGGTGCATGATGCCGTTGCCTGCCGGGATCACATCGACGTTCTTGAACGCGGTCTTGGTCCAGTCGATGAAGTGGAAGCGGTCCTCGTTGCGGCGATCCTCGATGGCGCGGTTTTTCTCGAAGGCATCCGGATCGAAGCCCGGCGCCTCGACGGCCAGCGAGTGATCGACGATCAATTGCGTCGGCACCACCGGATTGACCTTCGACGGGTCACCGCCTCGCTCGGCGATGGCATCGCGCAGGCCGGCCAGGTCGACCAGTGCGGTCTGGCCAAGAATGTCGTGGCAGACCACGCGCGCCGGGTACCAGGGAAAGTCCAGGTCGCGCCTGCGATGGACCAGTTGCTCCAGCGCAGCGGTCAAGTCCTGCGGCTCGCAACGACGCACCAGTTGCTCGGCCAGTACGCGCGAGGTGTAGGGCAATTTGTTCCAGGCGCCGGCCTGGATCGCCTCGACCGCCTCGCAGGCGTCGAAGTAATCCAGCGCGGTGCCGGGCAGGCGCTTACGGTATTGGCTATTCAGGGTGTCATTCATGGTTATTTGCGCTCCTCGAGCGGCACGAACTTCAGGTCTTCGGGGCCTGTGTAGTTGGCGCTCGGGCGGATGATCTTGCCGTCGATGCGTTGCTCGATGACGTGCGCCGACCAGCCGGCGGTGCGGGCGATGACGAACAACGGAGTGAACATCGCGGTGGGCACGCCCATCATGTGGTAGCTCACGGCACTGAACCAATCGAGGTTAGGGAACATCTTCTTGATCTCCCACATGACACTCTCCAGGCGCTCGGCAATGTCATACATCTTGGTGTTGCCCTGCTCCACGGACAGCTCGCGGGCCACTTCCTTGATCACCTTGTTGCGCGGGTCGCTGACGGTGTAGACCGGATGACCGAAGCCGATCACCACTTCCTTGCGCCCTACCCGCTCACGAATGTCGGCCTCGGCCTCGTCCGGGCTGTCGTAGCGTTTCTGCACCTCGAAAGCCACCTCGTTGGCACCGCCGTGTTTCGGTCCGCGCAACGCACCGATGGCGCCGGCGATGCAGGAAAACAGGTCGGAGCCGGTGCCGGCGATCACCCGCGAGGTGAACGTGGAGGCATTGAATTCGTGCTCGGCATACAGGTTCAGCGATGTGTGCATGGCGCGCACCCAGGACTCGCGCGGCTTCTCGCCATGCAGCAGGTGCAGGAAGTGGCCACCGATGGAGTCGTCGTCGGTGTCCACCTCGATGCGCTTGCCATTGTGACTGTAGTGATACCAGTACAGCAGCGCAGAACCGAGGGAGGCCATCAGCTTGTCGGCGATATCGCGAGCGCCCGGATGGTTGTGGTCGTCCTTTTCCGGCGCCAGACAGCCAAGTACGGACACGGCAGTGCGCATTACGTCCATCGGGTGCGCCGAGGGCGGCAGTTGCTCAAGCGCCGCCTTGACCCCGGCCGGCAGGCCGCGCAGGGCCTTGAGTTTGGCCTTGTAGCCAGCCAGCTCGGCGACATTGGGCAGCTTGCCGTGCACCAGCAGGTGGGCGATCTCCTCGAACTCGCAGCGGTTGGCGAAATCGAGCACGTCATAGCCGCGGTAATGCAGGTCATTGCCGGTGCGGCCAACAGTGCACAGGGCGGTGTTGCCGGCGGCGGTACCGCTCAGGGCGACGGATTTCTTCGGCTTGAAGCCCGGAGTGGTGGTTTCGGTGGTGCTCATCGCTATCTCCTCGACTCTTTTTGTTCTGTTGCGCCCTGCGCAGTGGGCCGGACGGTGATCTGCATCAACCCACCAGCAGCGCTGATGCGGTGGGCTGAAGCCCACCCTACTTGCTACGCGCGTGGCCCGGAGGCAATCAGGCAACCTGCCAACCGCCTCGGATTGCATCCTGGCTACGGCCTTACTTCTTGCTGGCGGCGAACAGCGCATCGAGCTTCTGCTCGAAGGCGTGATAGCCGATGCGGTCGTAGAGTTCGGCACGAGTCTGCATCAGCTCGATCACGTCCTTCTGGTGGCCGTTCTGGCGAATCGAGGTGTAGACACTTTCCGCTGCCTTGTTCGCCGCGCGGAAGGCCGACAGCGGGTAGAGCTGGATGGCCACGCCGACCGAGGCCAGCTCGTCACGGCTGAACAGCGGCGTGGCACCGAATTCGGTGATGTTGGCCAGCACCGGCACATTCAGTTCCTTGACGAAGCGCGCGTAGGTCGGCAGGTCGTAGGCGGCCTCGGCGAAGATGCCGTCGGCACCAGCTTCGACATAGGCCTGGCAGCGTTCGATGGCGGCATCGACGCCCTCGGCCTGGATGGCGTCGGTGCGGGCGATGAGGAAGAAGTCCGGGTCGGTCTTGGCATCGGCGGCGGCCTTCACGCGGTCGACCATCTCCTCGCAGGAGACGATCTCCTTGCCCGGACGATGGCCGCAGCGCTTGGCGCCGACCTGATCTTCGATGTGCGCGGCAGCGGCGCCGGCCTTGATCAGGTTCTTGATGGTGCGCTCGATATTGAAGGCGCTGGGTCCGAAGCCGGTGTCGATGTCCACCAGCAGCGGCAGGTCACAGACATCGGTGATGCGGCGCACGTCGGTGAGCACATCATCCAGGGTGTTGATGCCCAGGTCCGGCAGGCCGAGCGAGCCAGCCGCCACGCCGCCACCGGAGAGATAGATGGCGCGGAAACCGGCGCGCTTGGCCAGCAGGGCATGATTGGCATTGATCGCACCGATCACCTGCAGAGGACTTTCTTCGGCGAGGGCCTGGCGGAAACGCTGGCCGGCGGAAAGCTGGGTCATGAATCACCTCGGGTCTTGGATGAAGTGGCGAGCGCTTCCTGTCCGTTTCGGGAAACGTAGTGGCGCTCGATATTGCGCTTGGAGGCGCCGATGTGGCGGCGCATCAGCAATTCGGCCAGCTCGCCATCACGGCCTTCGATGGCGTCGAGAATGCGGTGATGCTCGGCGAAGGCCTGATGCGGTCGATTGGGCGTAGCAGAGAACTGCAGGCGGTACATACGCACCAGTTGGTACAGCTCGTCGCACAGCAGCTTGGCCAGGGTGCGGTTGCCGCTGCCCTGGATGATCCGGTAGTGGAAGTCGAAGTCGCCTTCCTGCTGGTAATAGCCGACACCGGCCTTGAAGGCGGCGTCCTGCTCGTGCAGCTCCAGCACCCGGCGCAGTTCGGCGATCTCGTGCTGGGTCATACGCTCGGCGGCCAGGCGGCAAGCCATGCCTTCGAGTGACTCGCGAATCTCGTACAGCTCGACCAACTCGGCATGACTGAGCGACACCACGCGCGCGCCCACATGCGGTACCCGCACCAGCAGCTTCTGCCCTTCCAGGCGATGGATCGCCTCGCGTAGCGGGCCACGGCTGATGCCATAGGTGCGCGCCAGCTCGGGCTCAGAGATCTTGCTGCCCGGAGCGATCTCGCCCTTGACGATGGCCGCCTGGATCAGGCGAAAGACATGTTCGGAAAGCGTTTCCGAATCCACCTGCGACACTGTGGATACACCTGATTCGAGTAGCACGATTGTCGACACCACTGGCTTTTATCGAGACTAAAACTACGCTACAAAGCTGAATACGTCAAAGCAGACCAAAGTATTGTCGACAATGTATCGGAATTACCCAGCCAAGCAAGCCGCAACTCTACTTTCAGAAAGCTACATAAGCGTCTGTCAGCACGGAAAATCCCCATGTTAGAATCCGCCCGTTCACGCCCAGCCATCGCCTCTTGCCATGCCTGCTAGACTTCATGGCAAACAGTTGTATGGCAGGATGCCGCCAGATGCGGCCCTCCATCCCGCCCCTGGCAATACCTTCTCAAGGACACATGAGACTGAAACCCTTCTCTTTGCTGATCTGCCTGCTGACCTTGTCCTGCCCGACTCTGGCCATGGGCAAGGCAATCTATGGTCTGAACGAATATATCCACTTAGAAGAACTGGACCTGCAGGTAGCCGCCAAACTCGATACCGGTGCCAAAACTGCATCCTTGAGCGCCCGCGATATCAAACGTTTCAAGCGTGACGGAGAAACCTGGGTGCGTTTCGTGCTGGCCATAGACGATGCCCACGAGCGCACCATAGAGCGTCCGCTGGCACGTATCAGCAAGATCAAACGCCGTGCTGGCGACTTCGACCCCGATGAAGGCAAGACCTACACGGCACGCCCGGTAATCGACCTTGAACTGTGCATGGGCAAGACCCTGCGCACGATCGAAGTGAACTTGACCGACCGAAGCGCATTCCAATACCCGCTTCTGATCGGCTCCGAAGCGCTCAAGCACTTTGAAGCCATGGTCGATCCAAGCCTTAAATATGCAGCCGGCAAACCCGACTGCACCAATGACGCAACCCCTGGCGAGTAATTCCCATGCGCTCTCTGAACCTGCATCTGAAAGTCCTGATCACCCTCTTGGTGGCCCTGGGCGTTCTGATTACGGCATACCAAATCTTCATTCTCGGCATTCCGGTGACCGAGGACGAGACCGACGACCTGTGGAACATCGATGCCAAGGTCGAATTCCAGGCGACGCCGCGTGAGCCGGTGAAGCTGCAGATGTTCGTGCCGCCACTGAACCAGGATTACGTAAGCCTCAACGAGAGCTTCATCTCCAATAATTACGGCGTCAGCGTCAACCGTGTCGACGGCAACCGCCGTGTCACCTGGTCGGCACGCCGTGCCAATGGCAAACAGACCCTCTACTATCGCCTGGTACTGACCAAGCGTTACAGCGGCGAGCAGGCACCTGCAAAAGGCCCGATCTTCCGCGACAGCATCCCGGTCGAAGGCCCTGAGAAGATCGCAGCCGAAGCCCTGCTGGCACCGATTCGCCAGCACTCGGCGGATGTCGAGACCTTCATCAGCGAAACCATCAAGCGCGCCAACAATGTCAACGACGACAACGTGAAGCTGCTGCTCGGCGGTGATGCCTCCACCGCCAACAAGGCCAAGGTCGTCGATCTACTGCTGTCCATCGCCCACGTGCCGATGGAGCGCGTACACACCATTCGCCTGCAGGCCGAGGTTGCTCAGTCGCCGGAGTTGTGGCTGCGTAGTTTCAATGGCCAGAAATGGCTGTACTTCAACCCGGAATCCGGTGAACAAGGCCTGCCGGAAGACCGCCTGGTCTGGTGGATCGGCGATAGCGATCTGGTCAGCCTCGAAGGCGGCCGGCAGGCGCAAGTCAGCTTCAGCCTGAACAACAGCGAGATGAACGCCATCCGCCTGGCCAAACTGACCGACGAAAACACCGACGCCAGCTTCCTTGAGTACTCGCTGTACGGCCTGCCGCTGCAGACCCAGCAGACGTTCATGATCATGGTGATGATCCCGATCGGCGTGCTGGTCATCCTGATCTTGCGCAACCTCGGCGGCCTGCAGACCCTGGGTACCTTTACCCCGGTGCTGATCGCCCTTGCCTTCCGTGAAACCCAACTGGGCTTCGGCATCTTCCTGTTCACCGTGATCACTGCGCTCGGGCTATCGCTACGCTCCTATCTGGAACATCTGAAGCTGCAGATGCTACCGCGCCTGTCGGTCGTGCTGACCTTCGTCGTGGTACTGATCGCCACCATCAGCCTGTTCAGTCACAAGTTGGGCCTGGAGCGCGGCCTGTCGGTAGCGCTGTTCCCGATGGTGATTCTGACCATGACCATCGAGCGTCTGTCGATCACCTGGGAAGAACGTGGCGGCAGTCATGCGTTCAAGGTCGCCATCGGCACCCTGTTCGCCGCCACCATCGCGCACCTGCTGATGAGCGTGCCGGAGTTGGTGTACTTCGTGTTCACCTTCCCTGCGATCCTGCTGATCCTGGTGGGTTTCATGCTGGCGATGGGTCGTTACCGCGGCTACCGCCTGACCGAACTGTTCCGTTTCAAAGCCTTCCTCAAGGACTAAGACCATGTTCGGCCTGATCAAGACGTGGAAGGCCCTTGAAGCCAAAGGCATCATGGGCATCAACCGACGCAATGCGGACTACGTGCTGAAGTACAACAAACGGCACCTGTACCCCATCGTCGACGACAAGATCATCACCAAGGAGCGGGCCATCGAGGCCGGCATCGATGTGCCCGAGATGTACGGCATCATCGAAACCGAGAAGGGAATCGACAAGCTCGACGAGATCATCGCCGGGCGCACCGATTTCGTCATCAAGCCGGCGCAAGGCGCCGGTGGCGACGGCATCCTGGTGATCGCCGACCGCTTCGAGGATCGCTTCAAGACGGTATCCGGCAAGATCGTCAGCCACGAGGAACTGGAGCAGCAGATTTCCAGCATTCTCTCCGGCCTGTACTCGCTCGGGGGTCACCGTGACCGCGCGCTGATCGAGTACCGCGTTACCCCGGACACCATCTTCAAGAGCATCAGCTACGAAGGCGTGCCGGACATCCGCATCATCGTGCTGATGGGCTACCCGGTGATGGCCATGCTGCGCCTGCCGACGCGTCAGTCCAACGGCAAGGCCAACCTGCACCAGGGCGCCATCGGCGTGGGTGTGGACCTCGCCACCGGCGTTACCCTGCGCGGCACCTGGCTGAACAACAAGATCAGCAAGCACCCGGACACCACCAACGCGGTGGACGGCGTGCAACTGCCGAACTGGGACGGCTTCATGAAGCTCGCTGCCGGTTGCTACGAGTTGTGTGGCCTGGGTTACATCGGCGTGGACATGGTGCTGGACCAGGATAAGGGTCCGCTGATTCTCGAGCTCAATGCCCGCCCCGGCCTGAACATCCAGATCGCCAACGACTGTGGCCTGACCCACCGCGCCCATGCCGTGGAAGCCCGCCTGGAAGAACTGAAAGCCAAGGGCATTCAGGAAAGCGCCGAAGAGCGTGTGCGTTTCTCCCAGGAGTTGTTTGGCCACACCGCCAGCAAGGAAGTCTGACCCGCGAACGTCGTAAGGTGCCGCGGCACCTTACGACTCGCTCAATGCAGCGTCGCCAGTTCGCCTTCCCTCCCTCACCTGCACGCCTTCTCATGCCTCGCTCAGCAGTCCCAGGCTCTTGCCTTTGAGCACTGCTTGCGTACGGCTGCGTACACCCAACCTGGAAAACAGGTTATGCAGATGCCATTTGATAGTGGCCTCGGACAAGTGCACCGCCTCGGCGATATCGCGATTCGACAGACCCGCTGCCACGAGCCGTAATATCTCCCGCTCACGATGGCTGACTCCCTGATTTTCCTCGAGGCTTTCAGGATCGATAGCCAACCTGCGGCACTGCTCGCGAAGCATTTCGGCAACGCCCTGCCAGACAGATGCACGCTTGGGCTCGGCGCGGCTCCAGGCATTCCAGAGCGGCAGCAGCCACAGTGCGTCATCCTGAAACAAGCGGCGATAGCCGCATTGCCAGGCCTCTTCGAGCGTCGCTTGCAAAAGCGCGAAGGCTTTTTCGCTGTTACCTTTGCACCAGTAAGCCACCGACAGTAGCAAGCTCAGGTGCAGGCGCCGATCACGCTGGTGATCCGCCCGCTGCTTGGTCAGGCACGCCTCCAGGCTGGCCTGGGCTCTTTCCACCCATTGCTCGCTCAGCGCCAGGCGCGCCTGGCTCAGCGCTAGCGCCGTATGTGCATCGCCATAGCGTTCGATGGGTAGTACCGCGAGATGGCGCTCCAACTGCAGATAGATACGCTGCGCCTCGTTCGGCCTGCGCAGCCACAGCAGGAACTGCACCTTGCAACCCATGGCGATGGCAAATACCCGCTCGTAGCCCGGGCCCTGCAAACCACTCAACCACTCGTCGAGCTCTTCCAGCCCCTGCTCACCGGCACCGGCAAAGAAGCGCGCACGCGCCATGACCAGCTTGCCGCGACTGATCAACTCCACCGGCGTGGCAACATCACGCCAGGTGGTGGCCAGCGGCAGCTCGGCGAGAATCGCAGCGTGCCGATCCTGTTCGTAAAGCAGATCGGCATAGGCCAGCCCGAGCGGACCGCCAACCCGGCTGCGCCGCCCAAACACATGCTCGACCCTTGCCCGTGCGGCCTCGGCCAGGGCGCGACCACGCTCCAGTTCGCCGTACTCCTTGCAGATCAGCGCCTCGATCAAGCTGGCCATCACGTGCAAGTACTCACTTTCGCACTGACGCAGGTTCTCCCGCGCCACGGCAATCGCCTTGGCTGCCTCACCGAACTCACCGAGCAAGGCGAACGCCGCTGCCTGCACGCAAGCCAGGCTGGCGCGAAATACCGACTGATTCTTGGGAACCAGCGCCAGCCAATGACTGGCGACCTTGAGGCAGGCGTCGAGTTTGTCCTGATAAAGCAACACCAGCGCCTTGAGCACCTGAGCGGCAGCCAGCAGTTCGATCAGACCGAAGTGGATGCCCTTGCCACGCCCTTGCGTCAGGCGTGCGCTGACCTCCTCGATCAACGCCTCGGACTCGGCAAATTTCTGTTCGAAGGCCAGCTGCCAGGCATAGAAAATCTGGAACACCGGCTGCTCGTTGATCACCAGCGGTGGAATGTCCTTGAGAATGGCGAGGATGCCGTAGACCCGGTTACCGGCGATCAGACGCGCGCCCTGGCGCTCCAGCAGCTCGGCGGCGAAAGCGTAATCGCGAGCGCGCAGGGCGTATTTGATCGACTTGTCGGCCAGATCATGGTTCTCGCACCAGCGCGCAGCGGCGTGCAACAGATGAACTGGGTCGCCGCGCCTGGCCAAGCGTCCCTGAAGGAAGTCGGCAAACAGGTGGTGATAACGAAACCATTCGCCCTGCTCGTCCAGCGCGATCACGAACAGTTGCTCGGCGTGCAGCCGGCGTAGCATGTCGCGACCGTCCTGGCGCCCAGTCAGCGCGTTGCACAACTCGGCGTTGAATTCGTCGAGGACCGAGGTCTGGTCGAGAAACAGTTGCACGGTTTCCGGCAGGCTGGCCACCACATCTTCGGCCAGATAATCGGCGATGTTGCGTTCGGTCCCTGACAGGCCAGCGAGAAAGGCCGCGCGATTATGCTGGCGCGGCAAGGACAGCGCCGCCAGGTGCAACGCGGTGATCCAGCCTTCCGTGCGCGTATACAGCTGGTTGAGTTCGCTTTCCTCAAGCGCAAGACCTTTGATGGTGCGCAGATACGCCGCCGTTTCCGCGCGCGTCAGACGCAGATCCTCGGCCTTGAGCCAGAACGCCCAGGCACCGAGCAATGGAGGCTCTTCGAGAAAACGCGGTCGATAACGCGTGCTGACCACCAGGCGCACTTGCTTGGGCAGGCGTTCGATCAGATAGCGCGCGCCCTGACCGAGGGATGGATGGCGGATGCGGTGAAAGTCGTCGAGCATCAGATAGAGCGTTTCCGACAGGCCTTTCAGATCATCGAGCAACGCATCTATCACCGCCTCCAGCGGCCAACTGATCTCGCCCTGCAGCAGCGCCGCAGCGTTACCGCCGAAACCGGGACAGACTGCGGTAACCGCCGCAACCAGGTACTGCAGAAACCTCGCGGGTTCGCTGTCGCTTTCATCGCACGACAGCCAGGCGACCCGCGTCCCCTGCCCCTGCAAACGACTGCGCAGCTGGCTGAGGACGGTGCTCTTGCCGAAGCCGGCGGGTGCGCTGAGGACAATCAGGCGCTGCTCGCTGGCGTCCAGCAAACGCTCGAGCAAGGCCACCCGCTCCAGCTGCGGCGCGCCCTCGGCATGGGCGGGATACAGCTTGGTAAGCAGCAGCGGCGCAGCGGCTTGGCACGACAAATTCTGGCTGTTCATGATTCGAGCAGGCTCAGTTCGCGGGCACGGCGGATGGCTTGAGTACGATTACGCACCTTGAGCTTTTCGTAGATGTTGTGCAGGTGCCATTTGACGGTACCCAGGGCCAGCGCCAACTGCTGGCCGATTTCATCATTGGACATGCCCTTGGCGGCCAGACAGACCACCTCGCGCTCGCGCTCGGTCAGCCCCTCCTCCAGAACAACCATGGTGTGAGGCGACTCCTGACCGGGCCAGACGCTCAACAGACTGCGGATGAAAGCCTGCAGCGCCGGCTGGCGTTCGACGGATTCCAACTGTTGCAGCAACTGGCGTATGGCCTCACCTTCCTCGATGAACAGGCTGCGCGCCTCTTCTCGCTCGGCGCTGATCAGGCACTGCACCAGCAGACTCTGCGCACGCTCGCGGTAGCCGAGGCGCTGGTAGCTCAGCGCAGCGAGCAGATCCAGACGCAGCTGATGCAGCCCATGCAGGCCATCCTGCAATTGGCCGCGCAACTGGGTGATCTCATGCAGCGCTTCGCTGAAGTAGCCACGCGCCTGCTGCAGACGAACACGGGTCAGGCCGAGCACCCACGGCACCGGGTTGAAACTGCACTGCGTGTAATACCCCGCCAGCTTGCTCCAATCCACCGATTTAAGACGCTGTTCTGCGCGCTTGCTACGGTCGGCCATCGGCTCCTGCAGAATCAGCGCAATCTCCTCGCCCACGGCCTGCACATAGAAGCGCCAGGAATGGTTGCGCGCCGCCAGGTTCTGCATCAGCACCAGGGTCGCGATCGCTTCTTTGGGCGCGTACTGCTGACGCTGAACCCTCGCCAGGCAAAGCATGGCCTGGGCATACAGGTCAATCGGGTTGATCACATCGACCGTGGCCAGGGCCCAGCGCAGTCGATCCTGCAGACCGTCCAGACGGCCCTGGTGATAGGCGATCAGTGACTCACTGATGGTTGGTAGAACCAGGGCCCGGGACTTCTCACCGAACCAGGGCATCATTCGCGCACGCAACTGCTCGAACAGCAACTGCGCCTGCTTTACCCGCCCCTGCTCCAGACACAGGAGAACGTCCACATTGGCCAACTGCATGTCCAGATAACGGCCTTCGAGGAAATGGTTGCGCTGCTGCGCCAGCGCCAGCAACTTGCGCGCATGCTCGGCCTTGCCAAGCATGACGCTGGCCAAGGCGCCAACGGTGAGGATCGCCACTTCGAGAAACGCAGTATGCTGCCCCAGCTGCGCCTCGATGCGTTGCGCCAGATCGACGCAGGTATCCAGGTCATCCTTCTGCAAGGCGATCACCGCCTTGATCGCCAGAGTTGCCAGCACCTTGTCACTCAACGGCCCGCTCGTGCGCGACTCGGACCAGCGCTCCAGTAGCTCATCGAGCATGCCATTGGCCTCGTTCAGGCCCAGCTCGGCCGCGCGGGTCCAGACATCGGCAAGCACTAACACCGGAAAGCGCGCGGCAATTTCGTCCGGCACATGTTGTCGCCATTTGTAGATGAGGTTGAGCTGTCCGCGATTGATCAGCTCCAGACCGCAACCGTCGAGCAGCGCGGCCAGCATCTCGGCGTCTTCGGCAAGGCAGGCGTGCTCGATGGCCAGGTTCTGCATGTGGTGGGTGGTGAACCACAGACTGGCATTGAAATGCAGCTGCTTGAAACGCTCTGGGTCGCGGTCCTTGAGACGGCTACGGAGAAACTCGGCGAACAGATTATGGAAGCGATACCACTGGCGCTCGCGATCCATGGGCAGGAGAAACAGTTGCATGGCCTCCAGCTCTTCCAGCAATTGCTGGCCATCCTGGCGTGCGGTCAAAGCATTGACCAGCTCGCCACTGAGCTGCTGCGCCACCCCCAGCGCCAACAGCTGTTCCTGGCGCTCGCCAGGCAACTGCTCGAACACCGAGCGCAGCAAGTAATCGCCTACCACATTCTTGTCTGCGCCCAACTCGGCAAGGTGCTCAGCCGGTTGCGGGTGGTTGCGCAGCCACAGGCTGGCCAGATGCACCCCAACCACCCAGCCCTCGGTATGACGGTAAAGCGCGCCAAACGTCTCTGGATCGAGCCGCAGGCCGCTGCGCTCCAGATAACCGCGCGTCTCTTCAGGATTGAGTCTGAGCTCATCACTGCCCAGTTCCAGCAACAATCCCTTGGCCCGTAACGTGGCAAGACTCAGAGCGGGCTGCGAACGGCTGCCGATGGCCAGGGTGAAACTCGGTGGCGCCATCTTGACCAGGCGATTGAGTGCGGCGAGCAATTCGCCATCCTGAATCAGATGCAGGTCGTCGAGCACCAGCAGCAGCGGTTCCGAGCGCTGCGACAGATCCACCAGCAGGCTTTCCATCACAGCCTCGACTGGCACGCGCATGGTATTGCGCAGGTAGCCCAGGGCGTAATCACCCAGGCCGGGCAGTGCGCGACCCAATGCTTCGATCAGTTGCTGGAAGAAACGGACCGGCTCATCATCTGCAGAGCCCAACGATAGCCAGGCAACAGCGCTGCCGGCCTGACGACGCTGTTCGACCAGCCTCGCCAACGCGGTGGTCTTGCCAAAGCCAGCAGGAGCACAAAACAGCACGAGGCGGGCATGTGGGTGGGCCGAAAGCGCGGCTTCCACCTGGGGTCTTGCCAGATAGTCCGCAGATGCCTGGGGCGGCGACAGCTTTGAACGCAACAGGCTTCCAGCGGCAGGGCCGATCACTACATCCATGGCCTGGATTCCTTCATTCATTATTGTTTTGGTACGGCAGTTCAACATCCTGGCACGACTCCATACTAATCAGCCGAGCGCACCGGAGTAAACCTGGCCGAAGCTCTAGGATGAATATCAGCGGCGGACTACAATCGCTCCTTCACCCCATTCGACTGCCACGCATGCCCAGCTGCTATCTGCACCCTCTTCCCTACCGCACCGACCCCAGCGACTACTTCCAGCGCATTCGCCAGGCCCCCGGCGCCGTACTGCTGGATGCCGGACGACCGAGTGCCAAGCGTGGACGCTATGACCTTATGAGCGCCTGGCCATTGGCAGAACTGGCGCCCATGCCCGACGAATCGGCCAACGACTTTCTGCAACGCCTGCGAGGTGCATTACAGAGCCTTGGGCCCGCCGAGGCACCAGAGCAGCAGGAACTGCCATTCGTCGGTGGTTTGATCGGCTACTTGTCTTATGACTTCGGCCGCCGCCTGGAAGTGCTGCCCGAGCAGAGCGTCGATGATCTTGATCTCGAGGATGCCCGTTTCGGTCTCTACGCCTGGGCGCTGATCAGCGATCACCAGCTCGGCACCAGCGGCCTGCTGTTTCACCCGGCGCTGCCGGAGGCAGAGCGTCAGCGCCTGCAGACGCTGTTCGAAGCACCGCATAGCGAGGAACTCACGCCCTTCCGACTGACCCAGCCGTTCCAGGCCGCTATCGATCAGCACCGCTACCTCCAGGCGATCGAGCGCATCCAGGGCTACATCCTCGCTGGCGATTGCTATCAGGTGAATTTCGCCCAGCGCTTTCAGGCGCCGTGCGCGGGCGATCCCTGGGCCGCTTACCTGGCACTGCGCCAGGCCTGCCCCACGCCTTTCTCGGGTTTTCAGAGCCTGGGCGATGGCGACGCCATTCTCAGCCTGTCGCCCGAACGCTTTCTCAAGGTCAGCAACGGTCAGGTGGAAACCCGTCCGATCAAGGGCACTCGGCGCCGCGGCCATGACGCCGATGACGACCAGCTACAGGCGCAAGAGCTGTTGGCGAGCCGCAAGGACCGCGCCGAGAACCTGATGATCGTCGACCTGCTGCGCAACGATCTGGGCCGCAGCTGCCGCATCGGTTCAGTGAAAGTACCGGAGTTGTTCGCCCTGGAGAGCTATCCCAACGTGCATCATCTGGTCAGTTGCGTCACCGCTGAGCTGGCGCCCGGCATGGACGCGCTGGACCTGATCGCCGGTAGTTTCCCCGGCGGCTCCATCACCGGCGCACCAAAGATCCGCGCCATGCAGATCATCGATGAGCTGGAGCCGACACGGCGCGGGCTCTATTGCGGTTCGCTGCTGTATCTCGACGTGCGCGGCGAGATGGACAGCTCCATCGCCATTCGCAGCCTGCTGGTCAAGGATGGCAAGGTCAGTTGCTGGGGTGGCGGCGGCATCGTCGCCGATTCCAACTGGCAGGCCGAGTATCAGGAGTCAATCACCAAGGTGAAAGTGCTGCTGGAAACGTTGGAGCGTTTGCCGGAAACGAACGAATAAGCGACCCCAACGAAAAACGCCGCGAAATCGCGGCGTTTTTCATGCATCGGTGTTACAGACTCAGCTTGCGATTCGACGCCTTGAGGAACTCTTGCCTGAGCGCTTCGAAGGTGTGCACGGCCGGGAATTGCGGGAACTCGCGAATCACGTTTTCCGGCGCATGGAACAGGATGCCGGCATGGGCTTCGCTGAGCATGGTGGTATCGTTGTACGAGTCGCCAGCTGCGATAACGCGGTAGTACAGGCTCTTGAAGGCGATGACCGACTGACGCTTGGGATCTTTCTGACGCAGTTGGTAGCTGACCACGCGATCGTTCTCGTCAGTGATCAGGCGGTGGCATAGCAAAGTCGGGAAACCGAGCTGACGCATCAGCGGCTGGGAGAACTCGTAAAAGGTGTCGGAGAGAATCACCACCTGGAAACGTTCACGCAGCCAGTCAACGAACTCCACGGCGCCATCGAGCGGCTTCAGGGTAGCGATCACGTCCTGGATGTCCTTCAGCTTGAGGCCGTGCTCATCGAGAATGCGCAGGCGTTGCTGCATCAGCACATCGTAATCGGGGATGTCGCGGGTGGTCGCCTTGAGCGACTCGATACCGGTTTTTTCCGCAAAGGCGATCCAGATTTCCGGAACCAGAACACCTTCCAGGTCGAGACACGCGATTTCCACAGGCCACTCCTCGGTTGAGCCAAAAAGGAGCCGGCACTCTAGCCGCTGGGCCTGCGCTGCGCAATGCGCCCTTCTTATAACCATAAGAAAGGATAATAACAGTCTTAGTTATTTAGCCGCATAACCAGCCTTTGCTAACATCGCGCCTTCACGCACATGACCTGGAGTCCTCAACATGGAACTCGACCTGGACGCGCTCAACGCCGAATTCGGCAACCAGCCTGAAAAACTGGTGCAGTGGGCCATCGGACTGGGCAAACCCGCCATCTGCACCACCAACTTCCGCCCGTTCGAAGCGGTGATCCTGCACATGGTCAGCCAGGTCAAACCGGATATCCCGGTGGTCTGGATGGACAGCGGCTACAACACCGAAGCCACCTATCGCTTCGCCGATGAAGTGGCGCGCAAGCTCAATCTCAACCTGATCACCTATCTGCCCAAGCGCTCGCGCGCGCACCGCGAGGCCATCGACGGCCCGGTTCCAGGCCTGGATGATCCGCGCCACGCCGCGTTCACCGAGGAAGTGAAGCTCGAGCCCTTCGCCCGTGCCCTGCGCGAGACCGCACCGAGCGTCTGGTTCACCGCACTGCGTGCCACCGACACCGCAGTGCGCGCGCAAATGGACCCGATCAGCATCAACCCGGACGGCCTGATCAAGGTCGCCCCGCTGCTGCACTGGTCCTCGAAGGACCTGTATCAGTACCTGGTCGCCCACGACCTGCCGAACGAGTTCGATTACTTCGACCCGACCAAGGGTGAAGACAATCGCGAGTGCGGCCTGCACCTGAGCCACTGATCGCTCCCGTGCAGAAACGAAAATGGCGCCCCTTGGGCGCCATTTTTCGTTCCAGTTTTGCTTCAGTGCATCGGTAACTCGACGCCCGCGAACAGCTCTTCGAGTTCGGATTTGTTGTGGCACTGCACCGCCTTGGCGAGCATCTCGCGGGTCAGGTGAGGGGCGAAACGCTCGATGAAATCGCACATGAAGCCACGCAGGAAGGTGCCACGACGAAAACCGATCTTGGTCACGCTGGGCTCGAACAGGTCATCGGCGTCGAGCACCACCAGATCCGGATCGAGCTTGGCGTCGACCGCCATCTTGGCCACGATGCCGACACCCAGGTTCAGGCGCACGTAGGTCTTGATCACGTCGGCGTCGGCGGCGGTGAACACCACCTTGGGCGTCAGACCGCGATGACTGAAGGCTTCGTCCAGTTTCGAGCGCCCGGTAAAACCGAATACGTAAGTAACGATGGGATGCTCGGCCAGGGCTTCGAGGGTCAGCTTCGGCAGCTTGGTCAAGGGATGCCCTTGCGGCACCACCACGCAGCGATTCCAGCGGTAGCAGGGCATCATGATCAGGTCGTTGAACAACTCAAGACCTTCGGTGGCGATGGCGAAGTCGACACTGCCATCGGCAGCCATCTCGGCGATCTGCGTCGGCGTGCCCTGGTGCATGTGCAAGGCGACATCCGGGTACTGCTTGATGAAGGCGCTGATCACCGGCGGCAGAGCGTATCGAGCCTGAGTGTGGGTGGTGGCGATGGACAGCGTGCCCTTTTTCTCGTTGGAGAACTCCTGGGCAATCTGCTTGATGCTTTCGACCTTGCGCAGAATTTCGCCGGCCGTGGTGATGATGCGCTCCCCGGCTGGGGTCACGCGGGTCAGGTGCTTGCCGCTGCGGGCGAAGACTTCCACGCCCAGCTCATCCTCGAGCAAGCGAATCTGCTTGCTGATCCCTGGCTGCGAGGTATACAGGCTCTGAGCAGTAGCCGATACGTTGAGGTCGTGGTGCGCAACTTCCCAGATGTAGCGCAATTGCTGAAGCTTCATAAATTTCCCTCAGAGCAGTAAGGCAGGCCAACAACTGCCAATGCCGTATATAACCATATTATTGGTTTAATCGAACATCCTAGAACGTTTTATTAGCCCTCTTTACAGATCCCCGTGTCCACGGTGTTGCAGCATGGGCACCAGATACACCGGCACCTCCGACAACTGCACGATGCGTGCTGCAGTGCGTCCAAGCGGCACGGCCAATTCCGCGCCGTGGCTATGACTGCCTACGACCAACAGATCCACCCCAAGTTTCTGCGCTTCCTCAAGAATCACCGCAGGCGGATCCCCCTGAAGCACACGCACCGCACGAATCAACTGGAGATCCTGCTGACCATCACCCAGCTCGTCGCGAAACCCTTCCAGCACGCGCTGCTCGATACTGGCCATGACGGTATTGAGTCCATTACGACGCAGCTCTCCAAGGGTGTCCTCGTCCAGGTAGGTCTGCAGAACGGATTCAGCGAACAAACCCATGGGTTCTACCGCGTGCACCACATACAAATCGGCCTTGAAACTGCGACTCATGGCGAGAGCGTGCTGCAGCACGTAGGAGGCATAAAGCCCCAGATCGGTGGCATAGAGTATCGAGCGGATCACGCGGCCTCCTCGACTGCTGGCGCAGGCCCTTGATTGAGCTTAGCAGCGCATCAGACAAAGCAAGATCGGAAGCGTTATTTAGGACGAATGGCTATATGCAGACGTTTGGACGCCTGCACAGGCCCAGGCTCAGGGCAGTAACTCGTTGCTGACGCCATGGGGCACGTGACCGGTCGCCACCACCTGACGGGCTTTTTCGCAGTGCCCGGTCTGGTCATCGAAGAACACATCGGCGGCGAAGGCTTCGAGCACCGCCGACTTGTCCAGCCCGCCGAGGAAGAAGGATTCATCCAGGCGGATATTCCATTCGCGCAGGGTACGAATCACACGCTCATGCGCTGGCGCCGAACGTGCAGTGACCAACGCAGTACGGATCGGGCAGTCTGCTTCGGGGAACTCCTGCTGTAGGCTGTGCAATGCGGCCAGAAAAGGCTTGAAAGGCCCGCCAGGCAAGGCTTGCCGAGCAGCTTCGCGCTCATGATCCTGGAAAGCATTGAGGCCGCCACTCTGGTAGACGCGCTCGGAGTCGTCGGAGAACAGTACGGCATCGCCGTCGAAGGCGATACGCAGTTCGTTGCTGTTCGCTCGCCGCGCGCCACCGGAAAGCAGCGTGGCCGCACCAAAACCGGCTTTCAGCGCGTTGCGCACATCGTCGGCGTGAGTAGACAGAAACAGATGACAGCCAAAGGCCGCCAGATAAGGGTCGGGACTACGACCGCCGACGAAGGCAGCGCGGGATATGCCGAGCCCGTAGTGCTGGATCGAGTTGAACGCGCGCAGCCCGGTATCGGCGCTGTTGCGCGACACCAGGATGACTTCCACGCGCTGCTCGCTGAGCCGCGTGTTCAGTCCAAGCAACTTCTCTACCAGCGGAAAGGCATCGCCCGGCATCAGCACTTCATCTTCATGCTCGATCTGATAGCGGCGATAGGCTTCCACCCCTTCGCTTTCATAGATCTGGTGGCTTTCGCTCAGATCGAACAGCGCTCGCGAAGAGATCGCCAGCACAAGTTTGTCACCTAGCCCCTTACTCATGCTTAAGCCTCCTGGCGAGCCTGAATGAAACGAAGCGCCTGATACAGGGCGCGCACCTTGGGCATTGCGAAACCCACTGCGTCCGCAGCCGCCAGCGGAGCCTCGTAAATGGCATGTAGTTCGGCCGGTCGCCCTTGGGCAAAGTCGTGGTACATGCTTGGCAAGTAATCCGGCATGCGCTGCGTGGCGGCCAGCAATTTGTCCGCATAGCTGTCCGGCATGGCGTAACCCAGCGCCTGAGCGGCCTGCACCACCTCCTGCATCATGTCAGCGATCAGCGCGCGACTGTCGGGATTACCCATCAGGCGCCGCGTATCGGCATCGAGCAGCACCGACAGGCCGTTATAAGGAATGTTCCACACCAGCTTCTGCCAGCGCGTCTGTGCCAGATCGCGCATTGCCGCCGAATCCAGGCCGGTGCTGCGCAGCAGGCTCGCGCCCTCCTCGGCCAGCGCCAGCCTTGCCTCATCGTCGGCCAAAGGCCCGGAGTGATAGGCCAGGTTGATCGCGCCCAGTGCCTGATGCTCGATCACGCCCGGCGCACTGCGGTGAACGCAGATGTAGCAGAGCCCGCCCAACAGATGCAGATCGGCGCTCAACAGCGGACGCAATTCGTCCTCCACCGACAGGCCATTCTGCAACAGCACCACCTTGGCACCGGGCGCTGCAGCCTTGGCGATCAGCGGCGCCAGCTCGCCATTGACCGTGGTCTTGGCACCGACCAGCAGCCAGTCGCACGGCGGCATCTCGTCGACATGCTGGTAGGCCTGTACCGGCGCCAGGCTCAGTGCACCATGTACCGCGCTGTTCAACTGCAGACCATGTTCGACCACCGCGCTGTACTCGCTGCGCAGCAAAAAGTGCACGTCATGACCAGCGCGAGCCAGCAGCATTCCGTAGAAACCGCCAATGGCACCGGTGCCGATGATGCCGATACGCGGCGCAGGGTATTGAGACATCAGGGAAGCTCCTCAGCCGGGCGAAGCAGGGCCTCGCCCATGGCGGTAACCAGATCGGAATGGGTAATAGGTGCGTGCAATGCGCCAAAGAAATGACCGTCCTTGACCAGAAACAGCGCGGGCAAGTGGAATACCTCGTAGCGCGTCACCAATCCCGCGTTATGCCCGGCATCGATCCAGCACAGACGCTCGATGGGTAGCGGCATCCCCGGCAAGGCCTGACGTGCCCAACGGCAGCTGGCACAGCCCGTGCTTGTGAACACCAGCAGTGAGGCACCGGGAAGATCGAGCAGGCGGCGGTCGGCATCCAGATCGGTCAATTCCAATTGCGTCGCTATACTGAATTTATTGATATCAGTTTGCCTGCATTCAAGGTCGGTGTTCATGCGTAAGTTTCTGCGTCATCCAAGCGATATGCCGGTGGAACTGGTACCGCGAAAACAGGCCTGCATTCCCCGGCAGCGGCTGAACAATATCAGCCTGGGTGGGGTCGCATGCAACTCGTCACGCGGCTTTCGCCGTGGCACCTCGGTTGAACTGCGCATCCCGCTACTGGGCGAACAGGCGCGCTACCCCGGCGTAGTGGCCTGGTGCCGGCGCCAGGATACCGATTACCTGGTAGGCATCGCCTTTCTCGATGAAGACACCCTGTTCCGCGCGCGCATGGTCGAGCAGGTCTGCCAGATCCAGCATTACCGACAACAGCTGGAACAGGCGTCAGGCCACCCCATGGCCATCGAACAATGCGCTCAGGACTGGATCGCCAAGCATGCCGCCGAGTTTCCCTATCTCGCCTGAATACGGCGCAGCCCCCAGCAACGAGAGCAATAACCCACCTCATACTGCAACTCTATGAGGCTTATTGAACTTAACGCCCATTGTCGCGCCGCCCCGTACGCGCTAAGGTTCGGCTCCCCCTGCACCAACTAGCTGTGCACCGCCATAGGGGATCGCTGGCGGCCGGCACCCGTGACCTGACGACCTGACCCGATGAATAGCACGATGGCTGATTTACCGATCGACGACCTCAACGTCGCCTCCAATGAAACCCTGATCACCCCCGATCAGCTCAAACGCGAAATCCCCCTGACAGATGCCGCACTGAAGACCGTGGCCCATGGCCGTCAGGTGGTACGCGACATTCTCGACGGCAAGGATCATCGCCTGTTCGTGGTCGTCGGCCCCTGCTCCATCCACGATATCAAGGCCGCTCACGAGTATGCCGAGCGCCTCAAGGTGCTGGCTGCCGAACTGTCCGACAGCCTGTTCCTGGTCATGCGCGTGTACTTCGAGAAGCCGCGTACCACGGTCGGCTGGAAAGGTCTGATCAACGACCCGTACCTGGACGATTCGTTCAAGATCCAGGACGGTCTGCACATCGGCCGCAAACTACTGCGCGACCTCGCGGAAATGGGCCTGCCCACCGCCACCGAGGCGCTCGATCCGATCTCCCCGCAGTACCTGCAGGACCTGATCAGCTGGTCGGCCATCGGCGCACGTACCACCGAATCCCAGACCCACCGGGAAATGGCCTCGGGCTTGTCCTCGGCAGTTGGCTTCAAGAACGGTACCGATGGCGGTCTGACCGTGGCCATCAACGCCCTGCAATCGGTTTCCAGCCCGCACCGCTTCCTCGGCATCAACCAGGAAGGCGGCGTGTCCATCGTCACCACCAAGGGCAACGCCTACGGCCACGTGGTACTGCGCGGCGGCAATGGCAAACCCAACTACGATTCGGTCAGCGTTGCCATTTGTGAGCAGGAACTGACGAAAGCCGGCATTCGCCCGAACATCATGGTCGACTGCAGCCACGCCAACTCCAACAAGGACCCGGCACTGCAGCCGCTGGTTCTGGAGAACGTGGCCAACCAGATTCTCGAAGGCAACAACTCCATCGTTGGCCTGATGGTCGAGAGTCACCTGGGCTGGGGCAGCCAGTCGATTCCGAAGAATCTTTGCGACCTCAAATACGGTGTATCCATCACCGATGCCTGCATCGACTGGGATACCACCGAGAAGAGCCTGCGCAGCATGCACGCCAAGCTCAAGGACGTATTACCCAAGCGCCCTCGCGGCTGAGGACGCAACAGCAATGAAAACGCCGGGCATTGCCCGGCGTTTTTGTATCCGCATTCACACGCAGGGTGGGCTTCAGCCCACCACGCCGAACCGACTCCTACTGGTGACGCGAACGTCGCTCCATGTAGCGCTCGACATACGAGCAGGACGGAATCACCGTGTAGCCCTTGCCTTCGGCATACTGCAGGGCATGCTCGGTCAACGCCGCGGCGATGCCACGACCACGCAGGCCGTTGGGTACAAAGGTGCGATAGATGTCCAGCGTCTGCTTACCCAGATCCATATAGGCCAGATAGGCACGATCACCATCGACGGTCGTCACGAACTGGTGACTCGCCTGGTCATGGTGAATGGACAACCCCTCGCTCATCTTCACTCCTCTAGCCGCAAATCGTTAGCGGCGCGTCAATTCTTACTTCATACCGGTGCTTTGGCAAAAGCGCAAATTCCGGTGCCACTTCCGACCACGCAATTAGCCAAGCTTATCAGCCGCCGGGCTGCCCAGCCACGAGCAATCAGAAGCTCAAGACTGCGATGCAGAGCAAAGCCGCAATCACGGGGACCAGTACAGTGATGACGAAGATGTCCTTGTACGCCTGCTTGTGAGTCAGCCCCATGATCATCAGCATCGCGATCACTGCCCCGCAGTGTGGCAGCGAATCCAGCCCACCAGCGGTGATGTTGGCGATACGGTGCAGCACCTCAGGGTCCACCCCCATCTCCAGATAACGCGGTGCCAGGGTCTGCATGAAAATCTGCAGGCCACCAGACGACGAGCCGACGATGCCCGAGACCACGCTAACCGAGGCGAACACCGACAACAGTGGCGGCAGATCTACCCCCAGTATCCATTGGGCGAACTGAGCGAAACCTGCGGTCTGAGTAACCACACCGCCAAAACCGATCACTGCGGCAGTGTTCAGCAGCGGCATGATCGCATCGTCAGCCCCCTGCCCCAGCAAGCCGACGGTATTACGGCGCAACGCCGAAAACATCAGCACAGCCACCCCGGTAGCGATCACCAAGGCCAGACTGGGCCAGAGAATCGGCTGCGACTGACTGAAAGCCAGCAGCCCACCCAGCGCCCCCTCGCCCGGCACAGCTGCACCAGATAGAGCGAGCAAGCGCGGCAGAAGGATGATCCCCAACACCACGATGATCGGCACCAACGCGATACCCCAGTGTGGCCCGCTTCCGGGCGAACCGGCCAACTGCTGCATACGCTCGTCCTGCGCGTTAGGCTCGAACCCTTCGCCTCGTTCGCGAGCGAGGCGCCATTCGCGCTGCAGATAAGCCATGCCCAGACCAATCATTACCAGCGAGGCGAACAGGCCGATCCAGGCACCTGCGAACAGGTCGGTACCCAGTGCACTGGCTGCGATCACGTTGTGAATCGAAGGTGAGCCAGGCAAGGCCGTCATGGTGAAGGTTCCCGCCCCCAGTGCAGTGGCGGCACAGAACAATCGCTTGGGCAGATTGGCCTCGCGCATCAGGGTAATGCCCAGCGGATACATGGTGAAGATCACCACGAATACCACCACCCCGCCATAGGTGAGAACCGCACACACCAGCATCGCCACCCAGAGCGTTCGTTGCGTACCCAGACCGCGGGTAATGGCCTGAGCAATACTGCTGGCCGCCTGGCTGGCAGCCATGACCTTGCCGAAGATCGCACCACAGAGAAACAGCACGAAGAACTTGCCAGCAAAGGTGAATGCACCCAATGGGCCGAATGGAAAGTGCTCGAGCAGTGCACCTGATACGGCTACGCCATTGGTGAGGGCCACCAGAATCGAACACAGCAACGCAGCGATGAATATGTTCACCCCGCGCAACGCCATGAAGATAAGTAGCGCCAAGCCCAGCAAAAGCCCCAGATTCCCAAGCATCTGCATCCCCTCTTTTATTGTTTTAGTTTCAAAGCCCGGATAGTTATAACAGCTCGTACAACCGCTACACTGTATCGAATGCGTAACTGACTATTTTTTAGCCAGCCCACGCAAATTCTATCCTTCAGCGCCCTGCCCAAAGAAAAAAAACTGCAACTCTTGCCCTGGCTCCGTTTACTTACTAAAAGTAATAGGTAGTATGTACGCCGGCTAATTTCCCGCAGTTGGGGAATTGCTCTTTATGGAAAACTCCACCTCAAGGGGAACACGATGAACAACGTTCTGAAATTCTCTGCTCTGGCTCTGGCCGCAGTTCTGGCTACCGGTTGCAGCAGCATGTCCAAAGAAACCGAAGCGCGTCTGACTGCTACCGAAGACGCAGCTGCTCGTGCTCAAGCCCGTGCTGACGAAGCCTACCGCAAGGCCGATGAAGCTATGGCCGCTGCTCAGAAAGCTCAGCAGACTGCTGACGAAGCTAACGAGCGCGCTCTGCGTATGCTGGAAAAAGCCAGCCGCAAGTAATTGCGACTCGTTTTTTCGAAAGCCGCCCCAGGCAACTGGTGCGGCTTTTTTATTGCCTGCTCGCGCCCTGGCACTCTCGGAACGTCTCGATTGCCAGGCAATAAAAAACCGCGTACACGAATGCAGGCGGTTTTTTGCAACGTCGCTGGATCAGAACGGGTTATCGCTGCTCGCGACTACGTGCTCGGTCTGCGCAGCGATCGGCACCGGCATACCGTCCTCGGCAGCAACCACCTCACGGACCATCTCCCAGTCAAGACGCAGGCCGCTGAGTTCGTCACGTTTGAGCAACGAATTGATCACCGCCGTGTGCTTATCGACAACAGAGGGATCACCCTCGTCATCCAGTGGCGCATGCGCTTCCAGATAAACCTTGCCGCTGCTCACACCAAACTTGTAGGGCTCGTTGATGATGCGCACCGGCGTGCCGACCGGCACCATACCTGCCAAGTCCAGCACGTTGTGATTGAGCATGCGGAAGCAACCGTGGCTGACGCGCATACCGATACCGAACTTCTTGTTCGAGCCATGGATCAGGTAGCCAGGGAACGACAGCGTCATCTTGTAGGGGCCCAACGGATTGTCCGGGCCAGGCGGCACCACGGTGGGCAGGATATCGCCTTCGGCCGCATGCTCCTCACGAATCGACTGAGGCGGATACCAGGCCGGGTTCGGCGTCTTCACGGTCACGCGACCAGTGCCCAGCGGTGAACCCCACCCCTCACGACCGATGCCCAGCGGGAAGGTGTGCACCACATTCTGGCCTTTCGGGAAGTAATACAGACGATATTCGGCCAGGTTGATGACGATACCCTCACGCGGCCCAGGCGGCAGCACGTAACGAGTCGGCAGGATGACCTCGGTACCCTCACCCGGCAGCCAAGGATCGACACCCGGGTTAGCGGCAACCATTTCCAGATAGCCAAGATCATTTGCCGTTCCCAGATCGGCGAAGGTGTCCTCGTACTTGGCCTTGATCACCTGTACCTGGCCCACCACATCCTCGCCTGGCGGCGGCAGTGGAAGTTCGAGTGCCTGTACCGAAGCACTGGAGCACAGTGCGACCAGAGTCAGGCAGCGGTTGACCGCAGAGAAGCGCGACAACATCCGGGATGTCCCTTGAAGAGTTGAGTGATATTGCGGCGATTGTACACCGCCATTCGCAAGCCGGGCAGACGTCAGCCATCCGCCCAATTCGAGCACAAACCCTGACGCTGCGCCTCGAATGCCGCCAGGCAAGCGGGACACAGGCGACGGTCACGCAGCCAGACCTTTTCCAGCGTCCGCCAGCGCGGCTGCGCTGGCAATAAGCCATCGCAAAGCGTGCGATCAGCATGCCCACCCAGACGCAGCTGGCGAGCCACCAGGTGCACGCGCACCTCACGACAGGCGAACAGATCCAGCTGCTCATCCGGCTCGATCAGTTGGTAGGCATAAAGGGACCAGGCGGGACGCGGCATCTGGGGCTCCGTGACAGGTCGGCCACATTAGCTGAAAGGCTTGAGACGGAAAAGCCTGTGCCTGCTCTGTGTACCTCGAAAACAGACACTTACAGCAGAGGTTTGAGCGTCGGCCAGACATTGTCCAGCAACACCGCCTGCGCGGACTCGGTCGGGTGAATACCATCGGCCTGCATCATTCCCGGCACGCCGCCAACACCCTCGAGAAAGAACGGCACCAGCGGCACCTTCTTCTGCTCTGCCAAATCAGCGAAAACCTGGGCGAAAGACGTGGTGTAGCGCGCGCCATAGTTGGGTGGCAAACGCATACCGAGAAGCAGCACATCCGCACCGGCAGACTGCGATTTATCGATCATCGACGCAAGATTCTGTTGCAATTGCGCAGGGGGCTGGCCACGCAGGCCATCGTTGCCTCCCAACTCGATGATGACCAGCTCCGGCTTGTGCTCCGCAAGGAGCGCAGAGAGCCGTGCGGCGCCACCTGCACTGGTATCGCCGCTGATCGAAGCATTGACCACCGCGTGCTCGAAACCCTCTTCATCAAGGCGTTTTTCCAGCAAAGCGACCCATCCCTGGCGGCTATCCAGGCCAAAAGCCGCGCTGATACTATCGCCGACCACAAGCAGGGTGCCTGCAATCGCTCCCTGAGCCCAGAGCGTCAGGGCCAAGGCACCACTCAACCACCATGCACGCATTTGGAATCTCCATGACTTCGAGCATTCTCGCTGCGCGGAACCTTAGCAAAGTGGTCAGCAGCGCGGAAGGCGAGCTGACCATCCTCCATGATCTCGATCTCGAACTGAGCAAAGGCGACAGCCTGGCCATCGTCGGCGCGTCAGGTTCTGGCAAATCCACCCTGCTCGGATTGCTCGCCGGTCTGGACCTGCCCAGTGGCGGTGCCGTATTGCTGGCCGGCAAGAACCTCAGTGAGCTAGATGAAGACCAGCGCGCGCGCCTGCGCGCCGAGCATGTGGGTTTCGTCTTCCAGTCGTTCCAGTTGCTCGACAGCCTCAACGCGCTGGAGAACGTGATGCTGCCGCTGGAGCTGGAAGGTCATGCCGATGCCCGCCAGCGCGCTCGTACGCTGCTCGAACGCGTCGGCCTGGGTCAACGTCTGACGCATTACCCGCGCCAGCTATCCGGTGGCGAGCAACAGCGCGTGGCCATTGCCCGCGCCTTCGCTGCAGAACCGGACGTGCTGTTCGCCGATGAGCCTACCGGCAACCTCGACAGCCACACCGGAGAGCGCATCAGCGACCTGCTCTTTCAGCTCAACCAGGAACGCGGTACCACCCTGGTACTGGTCACCCACGACGAGCGCCTGGCGCACCGCTGCCAGCGCCTGATCCGCCTGGAAGCCGGACACCTGATCGACCGCGTGGAGCCCTGATGAAACGTGTGCCCTTCACTCGCCTGTTTTCGCTCGCGGCCCGCCAACTGCTGCGCGATGCCCGCGCCGGCGAGTTACGGGTACTGTTCTTCGCCTTGCTGGTCGCGGTGGCCGCCAGCAGCGCCATCGGCTATTTCAGCGCGCGCCTGAATGACGCCATGCTGCTGCGTGCCAGCGAGTTTCTCGCCGCTGACCTGCGCCTGAGCGGCAGCTCGCCAGCCAGCCAGGAACAGATAAACGCGGGGCTCAAGCTGGGCCTCGATCACGCACGAGCGGTAGAGTTCTCCAGCGTGGTCGCCGCCCAGGAAGGCATTCAGCTGGCCAGCGTCAAGGCCGCCGACAATCAATACCCGCTGCGCGGCGAGCTGAGAAGCGCTGCCGAACCCTACGCGCCAGAGGAAGTGGGTTCCGGCCCTCGACCAGGGGAGGTCTGGGCAGAAGCGCGCCTGATGGTCGCGTTGAACCTGAAGATTGGCGATGAACTGGAAATAGGCGCCAAACCCCTGCGCTTGAGTCGCGTGCTTACCTACGACCCGGACACTGCTGGCGATTTCTACAGCCTGACGCCGCGCGTGCTGATGCATCTGGACGACCTTGCCGCGACTGAAGTGGTACAACCCGGCAGCCGTGTGCGCTTTCGGGAACTCTGGCGCGGCGATGCCAACGCCCTGGCGGCCTATCGTCAAGCAATCGAAGCCGGCCTGGAACCCAACCAGCGCCTCGACGACGCGCGCGATGGCAATCGCCAGGTCGGCGGCGCCCTCGGCCGCGCCGAGCGCTACTTGAACCTGGCCAGCCTGGCGGCGGTATTGCTTGCAGGCGTCGCCGTGGCCTTGTCGGCTGCACGCTTCGCGGCGAGGCGCTTCGATGCCAGCGCGCTGCTACGCTGCCTCGGGCTGTCACGGCGTGAAGCGTTGGCATTGTTCGGCCTGCAACTGGCACTACTGGGGCTGATCGCCAGCGTAATCGGCGCACTGCTCGGCTGGGCCGGCCAGCACGTTCTCTTCCATTTGCTGCGCGGGCTGATCCCGGATGATCTGCCGCCTGCCGATCTGTGGCCCGCATTGGCCGGCATGGCCACCGGCCTGGTGGCGCTGGCCGGTTTCGCTCTGCCACCGCTGGCCGCGCTCGGCCGCGTGCCACCGCTGCGCGTGCTACGCCGCGATATGCTGCCGGTGCCGGCCAGCTCTTGGCTGGTCTACGGCGCAGCGCTGATCGCGCTGGGTTTGATCATGTGGCGCCTGAGCCTGGATCTGCGTCTGACGCTGGCGCTGCTGGGTGGTGGACTACTCGCCGCATTGCTGCTCGGAGGTCTGTTGCTGCTCGGGTTGCAGAGCCTGCGCCGCCTGCTGCAGCGCGCCGCCCTGCCCTGGCGCCTGGGCCTGGGCCAACTGCTGCGCTACCCGCTGGCTGCAGCCGGGCAAGCGCTGGCGTTCGGTCTGATCCTGCTGGCCATGGCGCTGATCGCCCTGCTGCGTGGCGAATTGCTCGATACCTGGCAGGACCAGTTGCCGGAAGACGCGCCCAATCACTTCGCCCTCAATGTGCTGCCTGCAGAACGCGATGCATTCGCCGCACGCCTGGCCGAGCTGTCGCCGCATCCAGCCCCGCTGTACCCCGTGGTGCCGGGTCGGCTGATCATGATCAACGGTGAGCCGGTGCGCCAACTGGTAACCAAGGAAAGCCGCGGCGAGCGCGCCATCCAGCGCGACCTGAGCCTGACCTGGGCCGAGGCTCTGCCATCTGACAACCTGCTTACCGCAGGCAGTTGGTGGGGCGCTGCGCACGCCAGCGAACTGCCTGGCGTTTCCGTCGAATCCGAACTGGCCGAAAGTCTGCAACTGAAACTCGGCGACCAGCTGCGCTTCAATGTCGGCGGTATCGAACGCGAAGCGCAGGTCACCAGTCTGCGCCAGGTGGATTGGGACAGTTTCCAGCCCAACTTCTACATGATCTTCGAGCCGCAGACCCTGCAGGACCTCCCAGCCACCTACCTGACCAGCTTCTACCTGCCGCCTGGCCAGGACGCAGAGCTGGTAGCCCTCAGCCGCGCCTTCCCCAGCGTGACGCTGCTGCAGGTCGATGCCCTGCTGGCGCAACTGCGCAGCATCCTCGCTCAGGTCACCCTGGCCATCGAGTATGTGCTGCTGTTCGTGCTCGCTGCGGGCATCACCGTGCTCCTCGCCGGGCTGCAGGCGACACTGGACGAGCGCATCCGCCAGGGAGCGCTACTGCGCGCACTGGGCGCCGAACGCAAGCTGCTGATCAGCGCTCGCCGCGCCGAGTTCGGCCTGCTCGGCGCGGCCGCCGGCCTGCTGGCCGCGCTGGGCTGCGAGCTGGTGAGCTTTCTGCTCTATCGCTACGCATTCGACATGAGCTGGCAACCTCACCCATGGTTGCTCCTGCTGCCGCTGATCGGCGCGCTGCTGATCGGCCTGGCCGGCGTGCTTGGCACTCGCCGCGCGCTGAATGCCAGCCCGTTGAGCGTATTGCGCGAAGGCTGAGAACCTGGAGAGGGGTTTGCTAGACTGGCGCCCCTTCCATCTTGTAGAGACACCATGAGCCGCTATCGTCCCCCTCGCCCGGCCGGCACGCCACTGATCACACCCGAAGGCGAAGCGCGCCTGCGCGCCGAGCTTCATGAGTTGTGGCATGTGCGCAGGCCACAGGTGACGCAATCAGTCAGCGAAGCAGCGGCCCAGGGTGATCGCTCGGAGAATGCCGAATACACCTACGGCAAGAAGATGCTGCGTGAGATCGACAGCCGCGTGCGCTTTCTCACCAAGCGCCTGGAGAAGCTCAAGGTCGTCAGCGACAAACCATCCGATCCGAACAAGGTGTACTTCGGCGCCTGGGTCACCATCGAAGACGAGGACGGCGAGCAGTCGCGCTACCGCATCGTCGGCCCCGACGAGCTGGACCTGAAGCAGGGCCTGATCAGCATCGACTCGCCACTGGCCCGCGCCCTGGTCGGCAAGGGGCTGGACGCTGAAGTGCGGGTGCACAGCCCCAGTGGTGAGAAGACCTGCTATATCGTCGAGATCGAGTATCCCTGAGACCTGGCGCTTAGGGTGCGCCGTGCGCACCGCTGGTAAGCAGGCATTCGCTGCACACCAGCGACCACGGGATGTTGTTGGTGCGTTCGGCCTAGACGGCCCCACGACACCCTAGCACCGGGTGATCAGCCCCTGACGCGCCACTCGCACCAGCTCACCGACGGTTTGTGCCACGTCCTCGGCGCTGGGTGCCTGGATCACCGCCAGGTCGAAACTGTCCCGCGCGAAGCGACTCAGCGACTCGCCGTCCTGCACGAACTGGATGCGAAATGCACGCGACCCGGCCCAGCGCTTGGGCCAGCCTTCGAGATAGCGCAACAAGGTGGGTTGATGGCTACCGCCCAGCAGTACGCGCGGATTGCGCAGCAGCAGACCCGATGTGATGGGCGCCAGGCGAATAAGGGGTTGGGGACAGATCATGGTCGAGTCTCCGCCTCGAGAATCCCGCTGGGCAGCGGTGAGAGGCGACACCGAACCAGCGCTTTAGCGGAATTTCAGGCGTTGATGACAACCCCCTGTGGCGCCCCGCAAGTAGCTGTTTAAATCGGCGCAGGGCGCATCCTAGAGAAGCCCACGGCACACTGTCAAGGCGCACCCAACTTCAACCCCAACCTTCGATTGGGCGACACTCGATCCGCGCATTTCCATCCGGTCAAAAGATCCATTCCTGGCCATGGGCGCCCAGCCTGGCCGGATCAACTGCGGCCATCGGCGCGACCCGACGTTTCGGCACGTAACAGAAAATACGCGGCGATATCGACGCCAAGTCGCCAGAAAATCCTGGAAGGCGCCTGGATAGAGCGTTCGCCAGAAACGCAAGGACGATGGCATGTTTCCTGCCGTCGTCCTTGCGCCTTACGCGCCAAGGGATGGGTGCGATCTGTATTGCTGGAAGCAGCCGACTGCCTCAACAAACCCATCGAGAGCACCCATGAAGAACAATAAAACCCTGCTCGCCCTCTGCCTCGGCGCCGGCCTGCTCGCCAGCGGCCAGACCCAGGCATTCTGGTTCGGATCATCCGGCTATACCCAGACCAAATACCCCATCGTCCTCGGCCACGGCATGCTCGGCTTCGACAGTATCCTTGGTGTCGACTACTGGTATGGCATCCCGGCTGCACTGCGCCGTGACGGCGCCAGCGTCTACGTCACCGAAGTCAGCCAGCTGGACACCTCCGAAGCGCGCGGCGAACAATTGCTGCAGCAGGTCGAGGACATCGTCGCCATCAGCGGCAAGGGTAAGGTCAACCTGATCGGCCACAGTCATGGCGGCCCAACCACCCGCTATGTCGCCGCCGTACGCCCGGATCTGGTGGCATCGGTCACCAGCGTCGGCGCACCACACAAGGGGTCGGCCACCGCCGACTTCCTCAAAGGCATCAGCGACGGCCCGGCCGGCCCGGTCGCCACACCGCTGCTGGTGGGCATCGTCAACGGTCTGGGGACGCTGATCAACTTCCTCTCCGGCAGTTCCAGCACCACGCCGCAAAATGCACTGGGCTCGCTGGAGTCGCTCAACAGCGAGGGGGCTGCACGCTTCAATGCCAAGTTCCCACAGGGCATTCCCACCAGCGCCTGCGGTGAAGGTGCCTACAGCGTAGGCGGCGTGCGCTACTACTCCTGGAGTGGGACCAGCCCGCTGACCAACCTGCTCGACCCGAGCGACCTGCTGATGGGCGCCTCGTCGCTGACCTTCGGCAACGAAGCCAACGACGGACTGGTCGGCCGTTGCAGCTCGCGCATGGGGCAGGTGATTCGTGACAACTACCGGATGAACCATCTCGATGAGGTCAACCAGACATTTGGTCTGACCAGCCTGTTCGAGACCGATCCGGTTACCGTCTACCGCCAGCATGCCAACCGCCTGAAGAACGCCGGGCTCTAGACTGCCAAGCCTCGTAGGGTGCGCCGTGCGCACCGAAATGCAAGCGTTACCGACAATCCGGTGCGCACAGCGCACCCTACAGGTATTGCTCCAAGCCCTGGTTCGGATCAGGAGCGATCCCGATCCGACGCCCTACTGGAACCTGCCGTGAAGAAAACCCTGTTCGTCCTGCCGCTATTGATCGCCGCCGGCCTGGCGCTGATGCTTTACCTGCAACCCGCACACCGAACCATTCATCTCACCTCTCCCGCCGATCTGGCTGCGCAGCCTGTAGCGGAGCCGGCTACCGAGGCCGCAACGCCGACTATCGGTGAGACGCGGAAGAAGGCCACCACGCTGGCCCTGCCCCGCTCCTTCGTCGGCACCGAAGTCGACGGCAGCTTTCGCGTGGACGCCGGCGGCAATCTGATCATCAGCGAAGACATCCGCCGCATCTTCGATTACTTCCTCGCCAGCATCGGCGAGGAAAGCCTGAATGCCAGCGTGTCGCGCCTGCGCAACTACATCGACAGCCAGTTGCAGGAACCTGCACGAGCCCACGCGCAGACGCTGCTGGACCAATACCTGAGCTACAAGCGTGAGTTGGTGCTGCTGGAGCGCGACCTGCCGCAAATGGTCGATCTGGATGCCATGCGCCAGCGCGAAAGCGCCGTACAGACGCTGCGCGCGCGTCTGTTCGACAGCGAAACCCACCAGGCCTTCTTCGCCCGCGAGGAAGGCTACAACCGCTTTACCCTGGAGCGCCTGGCCATCCAGCACGACGCCCGAATGAGCGCAGCAGAGAAAGGCGCGGCCGTCGACCGCCTGCGCGCGTCTCTGCCTGAAGAGCTGCAGGACACCGTACTGCCGCAACTGCAGCAGGAACTGCGGCAGCACACCGCCCGCCTGCAGGCCGAAGGCGCCAGTGCGGCGCAGATCCGCCAGATGCGGCAGCAGTTGGTAGGCGCCGAAGCCACCACGCGCCTGGAGGCACTGGATAGCCAGCGGCAGGACTGGCGCAAGCGCCTGGATGACTACATCGCTGCCAAGGCGAAGATTCAGGTCAACGAGGGACTCAGCAGCAGCGACAAGCGCGCGGCGATCGAGGCGCTGGCTGCAGAGCGCTTCGATGAACGTGAACGCCTGCGCCTGGAGGCCGCCGAGCAATTGGCGGCGGCCAACAAGAAGCAGTAGACCTCAGGCGCTGTCGCGCATCACCAGTTCGAAGCCGACGTCGATGCAGTGCTGCTCCGGCGTTTCGCCGCGCATCAGCGCCAGCAGCATGTTCGCCGCCAGCTCACCGACACGACCACGAGTGGTACGCACGGTGCTCAAGGCCGGGTGCATCCAGGCCGCAGCAGGCAAATCGTTGAAACCGGCGATGGCCAGGCGTCCTGGCACGTCCAGGCCCAGCTGACGTGCGCGAAACAGCGCCCCCATGGCCAGGTCGTCGTTGTTGAAGAACACCGCATCAATCTGCGGCTGCTGCGCCAGCAGGCGGTCGAGCAACTCGGCGCCCAAGCCGATGGATGACAACTCCGGCGTCAGCAATTCCAACGCCGGGTCATGGCGATTGAGGTAGCGCATCACCTGACGATAGCCTTCTGCACGCTGCAAGGTGCGTGGGTCAAGCTGCGCAGCGGCGAAGGCAATATGCCGGTAACCACGCTGTACCAGAGCACGGGTCATCGCGGCGCCGGCCTCGACCTGAGAAAAGCCGACGCAGTAATCCTCCGGCTCCTCGCTCAGTTCCATCAGCGTCACCAAGGGGCAACTGCTGGCGCCAAGGATCTCGCGCGCAGCATCGCTGCGCTCGAAGCCCGTGAGCAGCAGACCCGCTGGCTGGTGCGCCAGATAGGAACGCAGCAGGCGCTCATCCTCCTCGACCCGGTAATGACTGACGCCGATCATCATTTCGAAACCAGCCGGCATCAGCACGCGCTGGATGGCCTCCACGGTATCGACGAACACCGAGTTCGACAGCGACGGAATCACCACCGCCACCAGGTTCGAACGCGAACTGGCTAATGCCCGCGCTGCCGGGTTGGGCACGTAACCCAGCGCCTGGGCAGCACGCATCACCTGCTCGCGCAACGCATCGGACACCCGTCCCGGCTGCGACAGCGCGCGCGAGGCGGACATCAACGAACAGCCCGCGGCCTTGGCCACATCGGACAAGGTGACACGTTCTGCGGACCGGCGACGGCGTTGACTCATAGCGCCTCCATTGATTTCAGCGGCCGATTCTACCAGCCCCGCCGGGGAATAAAGCGCGGGACACGCCGCCCGGGGTAACGCCACCATGCAAGGAGCGTTACCACCTGCGTGCCCCGCGAAACTGCGAACCTGCTCAGAATCAGCGGCGCACTGGCCGAGCCGATCCTGGGCAAGCCCTTATAGAGCGGCCTTCTCGGCTTCAGTCTGGACCTGATCGAACAGTTGCTGACCGACGGTCTCGACGACCTTCTGGATCGCCGGCGCGGCCTGCTCACGCATGCGCTGCACTTCGGTCGGCTCCACTTCGTTGATCTGCATGCCCTTGTCTTTCAGCTCGGCCAGGGCACGGGCTGCTTCCTCGCGGGTGTCCTTACGCTCGAAGTCACGCGCCTTCTTGGCCGCCTCCAGCAGGATGTTCTGCTCGGTCTGCGACAGACCATCCCACCAGCGCTTGGACACGGTGACGATCCACGGGCTGTACACATGGTTGGTCACGGTCAGGTACTTCTGCACCTCGTAGAACTTCGAGGAAAGGATGGTGTTGAAGGGGTTCTCCTGGCCGTCGACGGCCTTGGTCTCCAGCGCGGTGAACAGCTCGGAGAACGGCAGCGGCACGGCATTGGCGCCCATCAGCTTGAAGGTTTCGAGGAATACCGGATTGGGCATGACCCGCAGCTTGACGCCGGAGAAGTCCTCCAGCTTGCTGATCGGCCGCGTGTTGTTGGTCAGGTTGCGGAAGCCGTTCTCCCAGTACACCAGGCCGACCAGGCCCTTCTCTTCCAGCTTGTCCATGACCTGGCGGCCCACCGGGCCGTCGAGCACGGCATCGGCCTGCTCGGCACTGCTGAACAGGAAAGGCGTATCCCACACCGCCATTTCCTTGGTGATGCCGACCAGGGTTGCGGTGGAGCCGACCATCATTTCCTGCGCGCCGCCAATCAGCGCACTCTGCATCTGATCGTCCGAGCCCAGGCTGGCGGCACCGAAGGTGCGCACCTTGAGCTTGCCGTCGGAGGCCTTGGCGACCTCCTCGGCGAACAGCTTGGCCGCACGGCCCTGATTGCTGTTCTCGTTGAGGCCGTAACCGAAGCGGATCATGCGTGAGCGCACGTCATCGGCATGGGCGGTGAAACTGGCGAGCGGGCTGCACAGCATGGCAGCGGTGAGGATGGCGAGCAGTGGACGTTTCATCGGGTCTACCTCTTATTGTTGTGAATGATGTCGGCGCGCCAACGCCGTCAGGTCAACTCAGCGCAGCCAGGCCAGCGGCACGGTGACGATGGACGGAAACGCCACCAGCATCGCGACGATGATCAGGTAAATCAGGAAGAACGGCATGACGCCGCGCACCAGCACTTCCATGCGCAACCTGCCGATACCGCCGACGACGTTAAGCACGGTGCCCACAGGCGGCGTGATCAGGCCGATTGAGCCGATCAGCACGAACATCACGCCGAAGTACACCGGATCGACACCGGCCTTGATCGCGATGGGCGCCAGTACCGGCGCCAGAATCAGGATGGTCGGCGTCAGGTCAAGCACCATGCCTACCGCGATCATCAGCAGCATGATCGCCAGCACCAGCAGTCGCGGGTGTTCGGCCAGCGGCCCGAGCATGGCACCAATCTCGTCCGGCAACTGCGCCAGGGTGATCATGTAGGCCGATACCGTGGCAGCGGCGCATAGGAACATCACCGACGCCGTGGTGCGGCTGGCGCGGGTCAGGGTTTCCATCAGATCGTTCCAGCTCAGTTCGCGGTAGAGCAAGGTGGAAACGGCCAGGGCGTAGACCGCAGCGACCACCGCCGCTTCGGTAGGGGTGAAGATGCCGAAGCGCAGACCACCAACGATGATCACCGGCAACATCAGCGCCGCCGCACCGTCGATCAGCACCCGGCGGCGCTCTACAGCGCTGGCCTTGGGTGGCGTTGGCTCGGTAAAACCGCGGGCGATCAGGGTCCAGGCAATGATCAGACCGGCGCCCATGATCAATCCCGGCACCAGACCGGCCATGAACAGCTGGCTGATGGAGGTGTTGGTGACCACGCCATAGATCACGAACGGCATCGACGGCGGAATGATCGGCGCGATGATGCCGCCAGCGGCTACCAGGCCCGCCGAGGAATGCACCGGATAACCGCGCTGACGCATCATCGGCAACAGCAAGGTGGCCAGTGCCGCGGTATCGGCCAGTGCCGAACCGGACATGCTGGCCAGCAGCACGGCGGCCGCAATGGCAACGTAGCCGAGGCCGCCACGCAGGTGACCAAAGTAGGCCTGCGCCATGGCGATGATGCGCCGGGAAATGCCGCCGGCGTTCATCAGCTCACCGGCCAGGATGAAGAACGGCACGGCCAGCAGCGGGAAGCTGTCAGCACCGGCGAGCAGGTTCTGCGCCAGCAACTGCACGTCCCAGAAATCCAGGTACCACATCAGCACGGCCGCGGTGAGGATCAGGGCGAAGGCGATGGGCATGCCGAATGCCATGAACCCCAGCAGGGAAGAAAGAAATACCGCGACAGTCATCGACAGGTCCTCGCTGGGCAGTGCCCGTCTTGTTGGAATTGGGCCAGCATCATTCGACGTGCGCCTGGGTCAGCGTCGCCTGCGGCGTACGCCGCCAGAGGTTGACCAACTGCACCCCCGCCAGAATCGCCAGCACCAGCATGCTCGCCAGCACCGGCAGCATCGCCAGCACCACCGGATAACCGACCACCGTGCTGACGTTGCCCCAGCCGAACTGCACCTGATTCCAGGCGCCCAAGGCCGAGAGCAGGCTCGCTCCTGCCACGAGAATCCAGCTCAGCGAGTCCACCAGTCGCTGTGCCAGCAGCGGGAAGCGGTCGCGAATCATGCGGAAGGTCATCAGCTCGCCACGGCGCATACCAGAGGCCACACCGACGAAGACCAGCCAGACGAACGCCAGCCGCGAAAGCTCCTCGGCGCCCGGCCAGCCGGTGCCGAAGGCGTAGCGCAGCACCACGTTGGTAAACACCGCCACCACCATGAAGGCCATCAGCACCGCCATCAGACCGTCGGTCAGGCGATCGAACATACGCGCGATGCGACCCTCATAGATCGGTTCGGCGCCTAGCTGGGCTGCTTGGTTAGCGCTATCAATTTCACTGTCGAGCATATCCTGGGCCTGGCTCGATACGGCCTCCGTGGCTTCACGACGAACCCAGGCCTGAATATCGGCCACCAAAACCTGCCGCGACTGCTGCGCATCGACGACTCGTACGTATGGCTCACCTGCCGGGCTTTCGAGGGTGGCGAACTGGCTGTCGACCAGCGAAGTCGGCATGAAATGCCCGGGCCGAGCGCCGACACGTTGCACCGCAGTGGCGTGATCGATATCCAGGTGCACGAACTGCAACCCCGGAACCGCCTGACGCAGGCGCTCACGGTAAGCATGCTTGAGCGCCGAGCAGGCCAGCACGAAGCATTCGCCTGCGGCCTGCGCGACCAGCATCTGCTCGCACAGCGCGTCCAGCCAGTGGCGACGGTCTTCGTCGCTCAGCGGGATGCCCGCGCGCATGCGCGCTACGTTCTCGGGAGGATGGAAATGATCGGCTTCGATATGGCGCCAACCGAGTGCGGTGGCGACCGCCTGGCTGATCTCGCTCTTGCCGGAGCCACTGACCCCCATGACCACCAGGGTGGTACGGGCAGGCAATGCGCAAGGCTGCTGTTGCATGGGCACTCCATGGGCACCATCGAGGTGGCGCCGCTCATTGTTTGATCCGGATGTTAGCGCTATCCAAATCGTTCGACAACCCTCTTTCGGCAACATTTCGTAGAGCATTTCCGCTAATGGCTATCACCTAGCGCTGGTCCGCTGCTGACTGACACGTTCAATATCGCCTACCTGCCTCAAGGGAGACATTTCGCTTATGTACCGGCTGAGCCCCCGCTTCTGGCTGCCCGCATTGTTCCTGCCACTGGCTACACAGGCCGAGAACGCCACCTACCAGGTCGACCCACTGGTAGTCACCGGCAGCCGCTACCAGGCCAGCGGCTGGCAACTGCCCTTCTCGGTCAACCGCATCGATGCCGAACAGGCCACTCTGGGTAAACCAGGCGTCAACCTCTCCGAAGCACTCGGCAGCGTTCCGGGACTGGTGGTGCAGAATCGGCAAAATTATGCGCAGGACCTGCAAATATCCTCACGCGGCTTTGGCGCCCGCTCGGCCTTCGGTATTCGTGGCATCAAGCTGCTGGCTGATGGTGTGCCGCTGTCCAATCCGGACGGCCAGGGCCAGGCGGCGACCTTCGACCTCGACACCCTGGAGCGCATCGAGGTCCTGCGCGGGCCATTCGCCAGCGTCTACGGCAGCAACTCCGGTGGAGTCATCCAGCTGTTCTCGCGCGATGGCGAAGGCGCCCCCAAGGTCGCGCTCGACACCTCCCAGGCCGCTTACGGCACCAGCCGTACCCGCGTCTCGGCCGAAGGCGGCAACGACAGAGCCGGCTTCATCATCAACCGCTCGCATTTCGAGACAGACGGTTACCGCGACCACAGCGGCGCCATCCTCGACAAGACCTTTGCCAAGCTGACCCTGTACCCGGATGACCTCAGCAAGCTCAGCCTGAGCTTCAGCGAACTGGATCAGAACGACACCCAGGACCCGCAGGGTCTGACCTGGGATCAGGTACAGGCTAATCGACGGTCCGCCGCGCCCAGCGCCCTGGCGTTCAACACACGCAAAACGGTGGATCATCGCCAGCTGGCGCTCAACTACGAGCGCAGCTTCGCCGCTGGCACCTGGCAGAGCACGCTGTACAGCGGCACACGACGGGTAATTCAGTACCAGTCGATTCCTGTCTTTGTGCAGGCACCGGCGTCTCAGTCAGGCGGCGTGATCGACTTCGAGCGGCGCTTCCACGGCATCGGTAATCGCTGGATCCAGTCGTTCAATCTCGGCAGCAGTCTGTTGACCATCACCACCGGCCTGGACTACGACTATTCGCGCGATGACCGCCAGGGTTACGAGAACTTCGTCGGCGCTACCCTGGGGGTGAAAGGTAATCTGCGCCGCGACGAGCGCAACGAAGTCACCAGTCTGTCGCCCTACCTCCAGGCAGCCTGGCAACTGGGCAAACTCGACCTGCAGGCGGGTCTACGCCACAGCCAGGTGGAGTTCGACGTGGATGACCGCTTCCTGAGCAATGGCGACGACAGCGGCTCGGTCACCTACCGTAAGCTCACGCCCACTCTTGGCGCCAGTTACGCCCTGCTGCCAGATCTGAATATCTATGCCAGCTGGGGCAAGGGGCTGGAGACGCCGACGCTGAACGAGTTGTCCTATTCCGGCCCCGATAACAGCTTCGGCTTCGACCTGAAACCAGCCACCAGCGAGCAAATTGAAATCGGACTCAAGGCCCGCCTCGCACCAGCGACCAGCCTGCAACTGGCGTTGTTCCAGATCGATACGGATGATGAGCTGGTAGTGGAGTCGGCCAGCGGTGGCCGTAGTCGCTTCCAGAACGCCGCGCAGACCCGCCGCCAGGGCGTCGAGTTGGCACTGGAAAGCCGCTTGAGCGACACCTTGCGTGCCAACCTCGCCTACACCGAAATCGACGCCACTTACAGCAAGGATTTCACCAGCAACGGCCGCCTGATCGATTCGGGCAACCACCTGCCCGGCATTCCCGCGCGTAGTTTGTATGGCGAACTGGCCTGGCAACCGCTCGAGGGTTTCAGCACCACCGTCGAAGGCCTCTACCGCAGCAAGCTCTACGTCGAGGACAGCAATACCGCCAAGACGGCGCCCAGCCATGCACTGTTCAACTGGCAGGCACGCTTTGAGCAGAAGGCCGGTGCGCTTACCTTCAACCAGGTGCTGCGCATCGACAACCTGCTGGATCGCGAGTACATCGGGTCGGTGATCGTCGGTGACGGCAACGGCCGCTACTACGAACCCGGCCCGGAGCGCGCCTGGTATGTCGGCGCGGGCGTGCAATATCAGTTCGATTGAGGCTGGTGGCGCATGTGCACATCCAATGCCCGGTCTGAGGCCCCCGCCCCGCTTGTGGGATAAGGCGTCAGAGGATACGTGTCGCTAGATACGCACGCGCTCAAAAACAAAAAAGGCCACCCGAAGGTGGCCTTTTTTAGAGCAGTCAGCGAAGGCTTAAGCCTTCTTGACTTCCCAACCGGTCAGCTCGGCCAGGGCCTTGCCGATGTCAGCCAGGGAACGCACGGTTTTCACACCAGCGTCCTGCAGTGCAGCGAACTTCTCGTCTGCAGTGCCCTTGCCGCCGGAAATGATGGCGCCAGCGTGGCCCATGCGCTTGCCGGGAGGAGCGGTCACACCAGCGATGTAGGACACTACAGGCTTGGTGACGTTGGCCTTGATGTAGGCAGCCGCTTCTTCTTCAGCCGAACCGCCGATCTCACCGATCATGACGATCGCTTCGGTCTTCGGATCTTCCTGGAACAGTTTCAGGATATCGATGAAGTTGGAGCCCGGGATGGGGTCACCACCGATGCCCACGCAGGTGGACTGGCCGAAACCGGCGTCGGTGGTCTGCTTAACGGCTTCATAGGTCAGGGTGCCGGAACGCGACACGATGCCTACCTTGCCTGGCAGGTGGATGTGACCTGGCATGATGCCGATCTTGCACTCGCCGGGAGTGATCACGCCCGGGCAGTTCGGGCCGATCAGGCGTACGCCCAACTCGTCGCAGATGACCTTGGCATCCAGCATGTCCAGGGTAGGAATGCCTTCGGTGATGCAGACGATCAGCTTGATGCCGCCGAATGCAGCTTCCAGGATCGAGTCTTTGCAGAACGGAGCCGGAACGTAGATGACCGAAGCGTCAGCGCCGGTGGCTTCGACAGCTTCTTTGACAGTGTTGAACACTGGCAGGCCCAGGTGGGTAGTGCCACCTTTGCCCGGCGTCACGCCGCCAACCATCTTGGTGCCGTAGGCGATGGCTTGTTCGGAGTGGAAAGTACCCTGCGAGCCAGTGAAGCCCTGGCAGATGACTTTGGTGTCTTTATTGATCAGGACGCTCATTACTTGCCCTCCGCAGCTTTGACGACTTGCTGAGCAGCGTCGGTCAGGCTGGTTGCCGCGATGATGTTCAGGCCGCTTTCTGCCAGGACTTTGGCGCCCAGCTCAGCGTTGTTACCTTCCAGGCGGACGACCACCGGGATCTTCACGCCGACTTCTTTCACGGCGCCGATGATGCCTTCGGCAATCATGTCGCAACGAACGATGCCGCCGAAGATATTCACCAGAACGGCAGCCACGTTGCTGTCGGACAGGATGATCTTGAAGGCTTCGGTCACGCGCTCTTTGGTTGCGCCGCCACCGACGTCGAGGAAGTTGGCTGGCTTGCCGCCGTGCAGGTTGACGATGTCCATGGTACCCATGGCCAGGCCGGCACCGTTGACCATGCAGCCGATGTTGCCTTCCAGGGCCACGTAGTTCAGCTCGAAGCTGGCAGCGTGGGCTTCACGAGGATCGTCTTGCGACGGGTCGTGGAAGGTCTTCAGCTTCGGCTGACGGTACATGGCGTTAGCGTCGATGTTGATCTTCGCGTCCAGGCAGTGCAGGTCGCCGTCGGCCTTGATGACCAGCGGGTTGACTTCCAGCAGAGCCAGATCGTGATCCTTGAACAGCTTGGCCAGACCTACGAAGATCTTGGCGAACTGAGCGACTTGCTTGCCTTCCAGACCCAGCTGGAAAGCCAGCTCGCGACCCTGGTACGGCTGAGCGCCGACCAGCGGATCAACGGTGGCCTTGAGGATTTTCTCAGGGGTTTCGTGGGCCACTTTCTCGATGTCCACGCCACCTTCGGTGGAAGCCATGAACACGATGCGACGGCTGGAGCGGTCCACTACAGCGCCCAGGTACAGTTCCTTGGCGATGTCGGTGCAGGATTCGACCAGGATTTTGCTGACCGGCTGACCATTGGCGTCAGTCTGGTAAGTCACCAGACGCTTGCCCAGCCAGTTGGCGGCGAAGGCCTTGGCGTCTTCTTTGCTCTTGACCAGCTTTACGCCACCGGCTTTACCGCGGCCACCCGCGTGGACCTGAGCCTTGACGACCCACTCGCTGCCGCCGATTTTTTCGCAGGCTTCTGCGGCTTCTTCCGGGGTGTCTACCGCGAAGCCCTTGGATACGGGCAGGCCGTATTCAGCGAACAGCTGCTTACCCTGATACTCGTGAAGATTCATGCTTGTCTACCGTCTTCGTTTAGGTATTGCGCATTCGGCGCTGTACTTGTGATACCGCGCCACCTGTGACTGCCGAAGCAGTCCGCCGGGCCTTCCGCTGCGAGTCGAACTCGACGCGGGCCACCCGACGTGGTTCTGCTTGCAAACACCACCGTAGCGATGAGGCGATTACACGACGCCCCGCCTTCCACGGCGGCTTACAACAACTACTGCAGTGGCCGGACACTGCCGGCCACTTCGCTTAACGCTTCTTGCGGTTGGCGATGTGAATCGCGCCACCGTTGACCGCCAGGGCCGCTTCATGGAGCGCCTCGGACAGGGTCGGGTGCGAGAAGACCATCATGCCCAGGTCTTCGGCACTGGTGCCGAACTCCATGCCGATCGCGCCTTGCTGTACCAGCTCGGCAGCGCTTGGGCCGATCACGTGAACACCCAGTACGCGGTCGGTGTTGGCGTCAGCGATGACCTTGACGAAGCCGCCGGTGTCGTTGGCCGCCATGGCGCGACCGCTGGCAGCGAACGGGAAGGTGCCGACGTTGACGGCAACGCCTTCGGCCTTCAGCTGCTGCTCGGTCTTGCCGACCCATGCAATTTCCGGGTGGGTGTAGATCACGGACGGGATCAGGTCATAGTTCATCTGCGCCTTGTGGCCAGCGATACGCTCAGCAACCATCACACCCTCTTCCGAGGCCTTGTGCGCGAGCATGGCGCCACGCACCACGTCACCGATGGCATATACGCCCGGAACGCTGGTTTCGCACTGGTCGTTGACGAAGATGAAGCCGCGCTCGTCCAGGTCCACACCGCTGTCGGAAGCCAGCAGATCGGTGGTCACCGGGCGACGACCTACGGCCACGATCAGCTTGTCGAAGGTCATCTTCTGCTCGCCATTGGCGTCAGTAAAACTGACGACGACCTGCTTCTTCTTGACTTCCGAACCGGTTACGCGAGCGCCCAGACGGATATCCAGGCCCTGCTTGGTCAGGGTCTTCTGGGCTTCCTTGGCGACCTGCTCATCGGCAGCAGCGAGGAACTTGTCCATGGCTTCCAGGACGGTGACTTCGGCACCCAGGCGAGCCCATACCGAGCCCAGCTCCAGACCGATCACGCCAGCACCGATGACACCCAGCTTCTTCGGTACACTCTGGAATTCCAGGGCACCGGTGGAGTCGACGATGACATCCTGATCGACTGGGGCCGGCGGTATCTCGACCGGCTTGGAGCCAGAGGCGATGATCACGTGAGCAGCTTCGACCACCTGGGTCTTGCCGTCGGTGCCGGTGACTTCGACCTGCTTGCCGGCCAGCAGCTTGCCGTGGCCTTCGAGCAGGGTCACGCCATTGGCCTTGAACAGGCCGGCAACACCGCCGGTGAGGTTCTTGATGATGGTGTTCTTGCGCGCCACCATGGCCGGGACATCGATGGTCACGCCCTTGGCTTCGATACCGTGAACGGCAAAGCCGTCTTTCGCTTCGTGGTACTTCCAGGAGCTGTCCAGCAGCGCCTTGGAAGGAATGCAACCGACGTTCAGGCAGGTGCCGCCGAGCGCGACCTTGCCGTCGCTGCCCTGATACTTCTCGATGCAGGCAGTCTTCAGGCCGAGTTGCGCTGCTTTGATGGCGGCTACATAGCCACCAGGGCCGGCACCGATGACTACCACGTCGAATTTCTGGGTCATAACGTATTCCTTCTCGAATAAACCGGACGGCCCTGAGAACAGGGCCGCCGTGGAGGAGACTGGCTTTTAGATTTCCAGCAGCAGGCGAGCCGGGTCTTCAAGCAAGTTCTTGATGGTCACCAGGAAGGTCACGGCTTCCTTACCATCAATCAGGCGGTGGTCGTAAGACAGCGCCAGATACATCATCGGACGGATCACCACCTGACCATTGATCGCCATCGGGCGCTGGATGATGTTGTGCATACCCAGGATGGCAGCCTGCGGCGGGTTGACGATCGGCGTCGACATCATCGAACCGAAGGTACCACCGTTGGTGATGGTGAAGGTGCCGCCGGTCATTTCTTCGATCGACAGCTTGCCGTCTTTGGCCTTCTTGCCGAAGGTGGCGATGCCGCTCTCGATTTCAGCCAGGCTCATCTGCTCGGCATTACGCAGTACCGGAACGACCAGGCCGCGGTCGCTGGACACGGCAACACCGATGTCGGCATAGCCGTGGTAAACGATGTCGTTGCCGTCGATCGAGGCGTTGACTGCCGGGAAGCGCTTCAGCGCTTCGGTGGCGGCCTTGACGAAGAACGACATGAAGCCCAGGCGCACGCCATTGTGGGACTTCTCGAACAGGTCCTTGTACTTCGAACGCAGGGCCATGACTTCGGTCATGTCGACTTCGTTGAAGGTGGTCAGCATGGCCATGGAGGACTGAGCCTCGACCAGACGCTCGGCGATCTTGGCGCGTAGGCGGGTCATCGGCACACGCTTCTCGGTGCGGTCGCCAGTGGCGACGACAGCGGCAGCGGCCGGAGCAGCGGCAGGCTTGGCAGCGGCAGCCGGAGCGTTCTTCTTGGCTTCGACGGCAGCGACCACGTCTTCCTTGGTCACTCGGCCACCTTTGCCGGTGCCAGCGATGCTGTTGGGGTCGATACCATTCTCTTCAGCCAGCTTGCGCGCGGCCGGCGAGAGGATGGCGTCGTCGCCAGCAGCGGCAGCCGGAGCAGCAGCCTGAGCCGGAGCGGCAGCAGCGGCCGGAGCGGCAGCCGGAGCAGCGGCGGCAGCGCCACCTTCGGTCAGTTTGCCCAGCAGTTCGTTGGAGAGAACGGTGTCGCCTTCGTTCTTGATGATTTCAGCCAGAACGCCGTCGGCCTCAGCCAGTACTTCGATCACGACCTTGTCGGTTTCGATGTCGACGATCAGCTCATCACGCTTGACCGCTTCGCCCGGCTTCTTGTGCCAGGTGGCCACGGTGCCGTCGGCAACCGATTCCGGGAAGGTTGGGGCTTTGATCTCGATAGCCATTGTATGCGTTTCCTTAAATTCGGTTTACCGGCAGGTGGCACTCGCCACCTGCCGGATGAAGGCGTTAAACAGTAAAGGCGTCCTGCAGCAGTTTTTCCTGCTGCTCGGCGTGCATCGACGCATAGCCACAAGCGGGCGCTGCCGACGCATCACGACCGGCGTATTCCAGGAACAGCGACTTCTTGTGTGCAGTAGCGACGCGACGCATGTGGTGCTGACTGCAGTACCAGGCACCCTGGTTCATCGGCTCTTCCTGACACCAGACGATGTGCTTGAGGTTCTTGTAAGGCGCCAGCGCTTCAGCCAGATCGTCTTCCGGGAACGGATAGAGCTGCTCGAGGCGCACGATGGCGATGTCTTCACGACCCTCGGCACGACGCTTCTCCAGCAGGTCGTAGTAGACCTTGCCGCTGCACAGGACCATACGCTCGACCTTTTTCGGGTCCAGCGAATCGATCTCGCCGATCACCGTCTGGAAGGAGCCTTCGGCCAGATCTTCCAGGGTCGAGATGGCCAGCTTGTGACGCAGCAATGACTTCGGCGTCAGCACCACCAGCGGCTTGCGCAGCGGACGGATCACCTGGCGACGCAGCATGTGATAGACCTGCGCCGGGGTGGTCGGTACGCAGACCTGCATGTTGTGCTCGGCGCACAGTTGCAGGTAACGCTCCAGACGCGCCGAGCTGTGCTCAGGCCCCTGCCCTTCATAGCCGTGCGGCAGCAGAACGGTCAGACCGCAGAGACGACCCCACTTGGTTTCGCCACTGGAGATGAACTGGTCGAATACCACCTGGGCACCGTTGGCGAAGTCACCGAACTGGGCCTCCCAGATCACCAGCGCGTTCGGCGTGGTGGTGGCATAGCCGTATTCGAAGGCCAGTACCGCCTCCTCGGAGAGGTAGGAGTCGTACAGTTCGAACTTCGGTTGGCCGTCGTACAGGTTCTTCAGCGGAACGTAGGTCGAGGCGTCCTTCTGGTTGTGCAGCACCGCATGACGATGCGAGAAGGTGCCACGGCCGATATCCTGACCGGTCATGCGGATCGGGTGACCTTCGACCAGCAGCGTGGCGTAAGCCATGGTTTCGGCGAAGCCCCAGTTGATCGGCAAGCCGCCTGCGCCCATCTTCTGACGGTCTTCGAGGATCTTCGCCACCTGACGCTGAACCAGGAAGCCTTCAGGGATTTCCAGCAGCTTGGCCGAGAGATCCTGCAGGGTCTTCAGATCGAAGCGGGTATCATGACGCGCGGTCCAGGCATGGCCCAGGTACGGACGCCAGTCGACGAACAGCTCCTTGTTCGGTTCCTTGACCAGGCTCTTGACCACGTGCTGACCATTGTCCAGCGCGGTGCGGTACTCGTCGATCTTGGCCTGCACGTCGTCGCTGTTCTGCGCGCCGGCTGCAATCAGAGCGTCGGCGTACAGTTCACGGGTGGTGCGCTGCTTGGCGATCTGCTGGTACATCAGCGGCTGGGTGCCGTTCGGCTCGTCGGCCTCGTTGTGACCACGACGGCGGTAGCAGACCAGGTCGATGACCACGTCACGCTTGTACTGCATGCGGTAGTCGACAGCCAGCTGAGTCACGAACAGCACAGCTTCCGGATCATCACCATTCACATGGAAGATCGGCGCCTGAATCATCTTCGCCACGTCGGTCGCGTACTCGGTGGAGCGCGCATCCAGCGGGTTACTGATGGTGAAGCCGACCTGGTTGTTGATCACGATGTGGATGGTGCCACCAGTCTTGTAGCCGCGGGTCTGCGACATCTGGAAGGTTTCCATGACCACACCCTGACCGGCGAAGGCTGCGTCACCGTGGATGGAAATCGGCAGTACCTTGTCGCCAGTGGCGTCACTGCGACGATCCTGACGAGCACGCACCGAGCCCTCGACCACCGGCGAAACGATTTCCAGGTGCGAGGGGTTGAACGCCAGCGCCAGGTGCACTTCGCCACCGGCAGTCATGACGTTGGAGGAGAAACCCTGGTGGTACTTCACGTCACCGGACGACAGACCTTCGGTCTTCTTGCCTTCGAACTCGTCGAACAGGTCGCGCGGATTCTTGCCGAAGGTGTTGACCAGAACGTTGAGGCGGCCGCGGTGGGCCATGCCGATGACGATTTCCTTGGTGCCGTAGGAGCCGGAACGCTGGATGATCTCGTCCAGCAACGGAATCAGGCTTTCGCCACCTTCCAGGCCGAAGCGCTTGGTGCCCGGGTATTTGGTACCCAGGTATTTTTCCAGGCCTTCGGCAGCAGTAACGCGCTCGAGCACATGCGCCTGAACCTCGGCGGAAAACTGCGGACGACCGCGCACGCTTTCCAGGCGCTGGGCAAACCAGTTGCGCTGACCGGAGTCGACGATGTGGGTGAATTCGGCACCGATGGTGCGACAATATGTCTGCTGCAGCGCATCGCGGATTTCGCGTAGCGTTGCCTCTTCCTTGCCGATATACAACTCGCCAGTGCGGAATGTGGTGTCCAGATCCGCGTCGGTCAGGCCATAGTGGTTGATCGACAGGTCAGACGGCGCAGTGCGCACCCATAGACCCAGAGGGTCGAGCTGGGCGGCCTGATGGCCACGCATGCGGTAGGCCTGGATCAAGCGCAGCACTTCCACCTGCTTCTTTTCGTGCTCGCTGCTGACGGCCCCGGCGGAAACCGGCTGGGCACGACGCGAATTCTTGGCGAGCAGGACGAAATGATCGCGAATGGTCGAATGCGATACGTCCGTTGCAGCGCTGCCGTCGGTCGGCAACTTCTGGAAGTAAGTGCGCCACTCTTCTGGCACAGCGTTGGGATCGTGCAGGTAGAGCTCGTAGAGCTCTTCCACGTAGGCAGCGTTGCCACCGGATAGGTGGGCACTGTCCCACATGCGCTGCATCACGCTTTCTTGCATGCTTGGTCACCCTCGGTAAGGGGACACCACCGGCGTGAATACCGCATGGTCCTGATCAAAGTCATGATGCTGCGACTCGGATAAAGCCACTTGGGTTCCCGCAGATAGTCCGGGTACCAGCCCGGATGCCCCTGCTGGTCGTCATGTTTTTCGTATATGAGCCGCGGCTTTGTGAGCTGCGGCCCTGGCTTTACTGCGAGGCCGACCTGAGCCGGACTCGCAGGTGTTACAGGTATAGCAACTTGCGAATCAGGTACCGCTCTGCAGCAGCATGTTACGCACGTGACCGATCGCCTTGGTCGGGTTCAGTCCCTTAGGGCAAACGTTCACGCAGTTCATGATGCCGCGGCAACGGAACACACTGAACGGATCGTCCAGCGAGGCCAGACGCTCAGCGGTCTTGGTGTCACGGCTGTCGGCCAGGAAGCGATAGGCCTGCAGCAGTGCAGCGGGACCGAGGAACTTGTCAGGGTTCCACCAGAACGACGGGCAGCTGGTCGAGCAGCACGCGCACAGGATGCACTCGTACAGACCGTCGAGCTTCTCGCGCTCTTCCGGCGACTGCAGACGCTCGATGGCCGGAGCCGGCGTATCGTTCTGCAGGAACGGCTGCACCTTCTCGTACTGCTTGTAGAAGATGCTCATGTCGACGACCAGGTCACGAATGACCGGCAGACCCGGCAACGGACGAATCACCAGCTTGCCGCCCTTGAGGCCGGCAGCGGAGATCGGCGTGATACAGGCCAGGCCGTTCTTGCCGTTGATGTTCATGCCGTCGGAACCGCATACGCCTTCACGGCAGGAACGACGGTAGGAGAAGCCCTCGTCCTGTTCCTTGATCAGCGCCAGCACGTCGAGGACCATGATGTCCTTGCCGCCGGTGTCGACCTGGAAGTCCTGCATGAACGGAGCAGCGTCCTTCTCCGGGTTGTAGCGATAAACACTGACTTGCAACATATCAGTCACCCTTAATAAGTCCGAACCTTGGGTTCAAATGCCGGAACGGTCTTCGGCGCGAAGTTGACATCACGTTTGGCAACGCGCTTCTCGCCCGGGAAGTAGAGCGAGTGGCACAGCCAATTCTGATCATCGCGCTCCTCGAAGTCTTCACGAGCGTGGGCGCCACGGGACTCTTTACGAGCCTCGGCCGCGACCGCGGTCGCTTCGGCGACTTCGAGCAGGTTTTGCAGTTCCAGCGCTTCGATACGCGCAGTGTTGAACGCCTGGCTCTTGTCCGCGATTTTGACTTTCGCGATGCGCTCACGCAGGTCGGCCAGTTGTTGGATGCCCTTCTGCATGTATTCGCCGGTACGGAATACACCGAAGTAGTTCTGCATGCACTGTTGCAGCTCTTTACGCAGCGGGGCGACGTCTTCGCCGGTGCTGCGCTCGTTGACACCTGCCAGACGCGACAGCGACTGTTCGATGTCGGTTTCGCTGGCGCCACGGACTTCCACGCCTTCTTTCAGCGCTTTTTCCAGGTGCAGGCCAGCGGCACGGCCGAATACCACCAGGTCGAGCAGCGAGTTGCCGCCCAGACGGTTGGCACCGTGCACCGATACGCACGCCACTTCACCTACGGCGAACAGACCTTCGATGATCTTGTCGTTGCCGTTGGCGTCCTGAGTGATGGCCTGGCCATGAATGTTGGTCGGCACGCCGCCCATCATGTAGTGGCAGGTCGGGATGACCGGGACCGGAGCGACGACCGGGTCCACGTGAGCAAAGGTCTTGGACAGCTCGCAGATACCCGGCAGACGGCTGTGCAGCACTTCTTCGCCGAGGTGGTCGAGCTTGAGCAGTACGTGGTCCTTGTCCGGACCACAACCGTTGCCGGCGATGACTTCCTTGACCATGGAGCGGGCAACCACGTCACGACCAGCCAAGTCTTTGGCGTTTGGCGCATAACGCTCCATGAAGCGCTCGCCATGGGCGTTGATCAGGTAACCACCCTCACCACGGCAGCCTTCGGTGACCAGTACACCGGCGCCGGCGATACCGGTCGGGTGGAACTGCCACATTTCGATGTCCTGCACCGGAACGCCGGCGCGCAGGGCCATGCCCACGCCGTCACCGGTGTTGATCAGGGCGTTGGTGGTGGAGGCGTAGATACGACCAGCACCGCCAGTGGCCAGAACCACGGCCTTGGAGCGGATGTAGACGGTTTCGCCAGTCTCGATGCAGATAGCGATGACGCCGACGATGGCGCCGTCCTGGTTCTTCACCAGGTCAACCGCGTACCACTCGTTGAGAAACGAGGTGCCGGCTTTCAGGTTGGCCTGATACAGGGTATGCAGCAGTGCGTGACCGGTACGGTCGGCGGCAGCGCAGGTGCGAGCAGCCTGGGTCGGATTGTCCGGGCCCTTGGACTGACCGCCGAACGGACGCTGATAGATGCGCCCCTGCTCGGTACGGGAGAACGGCAGGCCCATGTGCTCAAGCTCGAACACGGCCTCCGGACCGACGGAGCACATGTATTCGATAGCGTCCTGGTCACCGATGTAGTCGGAACCCTTGACGGTATCGTACATGTGCCAGCGCCAATCATCGTTCGGGTCGGCCGAAGCGATGGCGCAGGTGATGCCACCCTGTGCGGAAACGGTGTGCGAACGAGTCGGGAAGACCTTGGTGACCACGGCGGTCTTGTGACCGCCCTGAGCCAGTTGCAGCGCAGCACGCATGCCGGCGCCGCCGCCACCAACGATGATGGCGTCATAAGAGAGAGTACGAATGCTAGCCATGAATCAGAGACCCCACAGAATCTGCACGCCCCAGACGAACATCGCGAACATCGCAATGCCACACACGGCCTGGAACAGGAAACGCACACCAGTCGCCCACTTACCCAGCGCCATCGGCGTCAGGTAGTCGGTGGAAATGGTCCACATGCCAACCCAGGCGTGCACGCTCAGTGCAACGAGGGCCAGCAGGCTGAAGATGCGCATTGCGGTATGCGAGAACAGACCATGCCATTCGGCGTAGCCCATACCCGGATTACAGATCACATAGCCCAGCAGAAACAGCGTGTAAGCCGCGAGAACGACCGCAGAAACGCGCTGAGCCATCCAGTCATAGAGGCCCGAACGCGAGAAATTCGTGACATTGGTTACCATATCCACACCCCCAGCAGCACGATCACGACCGCCGCGACGGCGATGACGATTTTCGAGCCCAGCTTGCCGCCTTCCAGCGTCTCGCCGATGCCCATGTCCATGATCAAGTGGCGCACGCCGGCCACCAGGTGATACAGCAGAGCGGACAGAAGACCCCAGATCACGAACTTGGCCAGCGGGCTGGTCAGGCATTCTTTCACCTGGGCGAAGCCCTCTTCGGAGGTCAGCGACTTGTCGAGGCCGAACAGCAGAATGGCGATACCGACAAAGAGGATGACACCGGAGATACGGTGAAGAATGGAGGTGTAAGCGGTGACTGGGAGCTTGATAGTCCTAAGGTCTAGGTTTACAGGTCGTTGGCTATTCACGGCTTTTTTATCACACTGAGAGCCCCTAACTATCAGGGCAAAGTTGTTGGGAAGTGCACTGGTCAGGTACCCATCACCCAATGAGTGACAACCGCCATGACACGGCCCTAAAGCCTGTGGCGGTCGGCCGCAGAGTATAGACAGTTAGCAGACTAATGACAATGCAATGCCCTACCCCAAAAAGCGCATTGCAGCCTGTAAACAAATGGCGTAAATAGCGCCCTTTTTTCGTTGAAAATACCGTTCAAACCCTTCTACTGCCTGGGTTCTCGCAAATTGACTTTCGGATTTATCCCACTATAGTGGTGCGGGCCCTGCGTGGGGGGCTGTCTGATGATTTCAAGCATAACTAGGAGGCCACATATGGCTGACAAAAAAGCGCAGTTGATCATCGAGGGCAATGCCCCCGTCGAACTGCCCGTTCTGACCGGCACTGTTGGTCCCGATGTAATCGATGTGCGGAGCCTGACCGCCACGGGTCGGTTCACCTTTGATCCTGGTTTCATGTCGACCGCCTCTTGCGAGTCGAAGATCACCTATATCGATGGCGACCAGGGTATCCTGCTGCACCGCGGCTACCCCATCGAGCAGCTCGCTGAGCAATCCGACTACCTGGAAACCTGCTACCTGCTGCTCAATGGCGAACTGCCGAGCAAGGAAGAGAAGGCCAAGTTCGTCAGCACCATCAAGAACCACACCATGGTTCACGAGCAACTGAAGACTTTCTTCAACGGTTTCCGCCGAGATGCCCACCCGATGGCCATCATGTGCGGCGTGGTTGGCGCCCTGTCCGCCTTCTATCACGACTCGCTGGACATCAATAACCCGCAGCACCGTGAAGTGTCGGCCATGCGCCTGGTGGCCAAGATGCCGACCATCGCCGCCATGACCTACAAGTACTCCATGGGCCAGCCCATGATGTACCCGCGCAATGACCTGAATTACGCGGAAAATTTCCTGCACATGATGTTCAACACCCCGTGCGAGATCAAACCGATCAGCCCGGTGCTGGCCAAGGCGATGGACAAGATTTTCATCCTCCATGCCGACCATGAGCAGAACGCCTCCACCTCCACCGTACGCCTGGCGGGCTCCTCGGGTGCCAACCCGTTCGCCTGTATCGCAGCCGGTATCGCCGCGCTGTGGGGCCCGGCACACGGTGGCGCCAACGAAGCCGTACTGGCCATGCTCGACGAGATCGGTGACGTTTCGAACATCGACAAGTTCATCGCCAAGGCCAAGGACAAGAACGACCCGTTCAAGCTGATGGGCTTCGGTCACCGCGTGTACAAGAACCGCGACCCGCGCGCCACCGTGATGAAGCAGACCTGCGACGAAGTCCTCGGCGAGCTGGGCATCACCAATGACCCTCAGCTGGAACTGGCCATGCGCCTGGAAGAGATCGCCCTGACCGATCCGTACTTCAAAGAGCGCAACCTGTACCCGAACGTCGACTTCTACTCGGGCATCATCCTCAAGGCCATCGGCATTCCGACCTCGATGTTCACCGTTATCTTCGCCCTGGCGCGTACCGTGGGCTGGATCTCGCACTGGAAGGAAATGCTCTCGGGCCCGTACAAGATTGGCCGTCCGCGCCAGCTGTACACCGGTTACGAACAGCGCGATCTGCCGACTAACCGCGACTGATAGCGCCACGAGACAAAAAAGGCTGCCAATCTGGCAGCCTTTTTTATTGCCGATATCCCGAACTCAGCGCCCTTCTACCTTCGCCCGCAGGCCCCGCAGCGTCTGCAGCGGCGCATCGACGACGAAGCTATTGGCCAACCAGGAGGGCACGCTACCACCCGGTTCGGTATGCACCTCGTAGGTCACCTCCACCCTGCCCTGATCCAGCGGCTTCAGGTGCCACTCACCGTCAACGCGCGGCACCCGCACGAAGCCCTTCTCCTCCGGCAATCGCTGCGGCACTGCCTTGAGCACGCGGGTGACAGCGCCATCGGCATCAGTGCGCGTGGTCACCTGGATCACCGAGTCACGCGCCTTCACCGGCCAGGGCATGTCGAAACGGGTGTACAGCTCGCTCACATCACCCTCGGTTTCGAGCAGCCGCTGCTGCTGACAGCTGAAGATCCAGGAGCACGCCCCCGCGACATCCTCCTGCGCCGCTTGCACCGCAGCCAGGTTCGCGTTGATCGTCACCACACCGCGATAGGCCTTGTACTTGGACCCAGGTACATCGGCCAGGTAAACGCTCACACCGTCTTCTTCGCGCTCCAGTTGCCACTGCCTCTCGGCAGCCTGGACAGCGCTCGCACACAACATCATGGCCAGAACGGAATAACGCATCATCTTCGAGCAACTCCCGGTGGGACTGTTTGCGTTTCGACCCGCACGGGCCAAGAGCGGTTCACATCGTCAGGCAGTCGCCTGCTCCAGCCAACCCAACATACGAATGGCGCTTTCGCGATCATCCGCGCACAGCTGCTCTTCCGCCTTGAACCCACCGCACACTGCGGGCCTCTCGGGACGACCAAAGATGGCGCAGAGAAACTCGGCATTGAGGTGAATGCAGCGCACGCCAGCGGGCTTGCCCTCAGGCATACCCGGAATAGGTGAACTGATGGAAGGCGCGATGCAGCAGGCACCGCAACCGGCACGACACTCCATGAAACGACCTCGATTGGAAGCAAACGGCGGCGATCCTAATGACCTCCGCGCTTGCCGTCGAGGTCTTTGGCGATCAGCGGTTACGCTGCAGGCGAGCCAGCAGGCTGGAGGTATCCCAGCGCCCGCCGCCCATGGCCTGAACGTCGGCGTAGAACTGATCGACAAGCGCCGTGACTGGCAGTTGGGCGCCGTTACGACGCGACTCCTCGAGCAGGATCGACAGGTCCTTGCGCATCCAGTCGACCGCGAAACCGAAGTCGAACTCGCCAGCCAGCATGGTCTTGTAGCGATTTTCCATCTGCCAGGACTGCGCCGCGCCCTTGCTGATCACATCGACCACAGCATGGCCATCGAGCCCCGCGCACTGAGCGAAGTTCAGTGCCTCTGCCAGCCCCTGAACCAGGCCGGCAATGCAGATCTGATTGACCATCTTGCTCAGTTGGCCACTCCCAGCCGGCCCCATCAGGCGCATCATTCGCGCGTAGCTCTGGATGACCGGCTCGGCAACCGCATAGGTCTCGGCCTCGCCACCGACCATCACAGTCAAAATGCCATTGACCGCGCCGGCCTGGCCGCCTGATACCGGCGCATCGAGAAAGCCCAGGCCACGCTCGGCCGCAACAGCCGCCAGCTCACGCGCCACATCGGCGGAGGCGGTGGTGTGATCTACCAGAATGGCGCCCGGCGCCATGCCGGCGAACGCGCCCTGCTCGCCCAGAATCACGCTGCGCAGGTCGTCATCGTTACCGACGCAGCACATCACCAGCTCGGCGCCCGACACAGCCTCGCGCGGGCTAGGCGCACTGCTGCCGGCATATTCACCCATCCACTGCTCAGCCTTGCCAGGCGAGCGGTTATAGACCGTTACCTGATGACCGTTGCGAGCCAGATGCCCAGCCATCGGATACCCCATGACGCCCAAACCGAGAAACGCGACCTTTGCCATAGCAACCTCCAGCAGATATAGACGCCAGAGCCTAACGGGCATGCCGCTAATCATCAAAGCTTTTGCAGCACACCTTCCCCTCATCTGACGCTACGCGCCACCTTCCCCCGCCGGGGAAAGACATCAGGAGTGTTCGCTGTGCGACTCTCGCACCAAGGTCGTTTGCCCTGCTCGAAAAGGCCTTCCATACTGCCTGCGATTCCGTTCAGAACGGGAGGCCTGAGCTTGCCTCGGCCCTGATGCCAGGAACCTTTTCCATGCAGCGGGGCCGAAGCGCAACAGATCGCAGACAGGTTCTAAGGAGCGCCCATGGGGCATTGGCTAGTCATCGACCTGGAGGCCACCACCGATGAGGGTGGCTGGGCGATGGAGGAAATGGAAATCATCGAGATCGGCGCCAGCCTGGTTGGCGTGGATGGCCATGAGCGGGATCACTTTCAGCGTTTTATCAAACCACAGCGCCGCCCATGCCTGACCGACTTCTGTCGCGAACTCACCCACATCAGCCAGGGCGATGTCGACAGTGCAGCACCATTACCCCTGGTCTGGGCTCAATTCGAACGCTGGCTCATGCAACATGCATCGCGCCTGGTCGGCTGGAGCAGCTGGGGCGATTACGATCGACGTCAACTGGAACAGGAGTGGCGCCAGCACCGATTGCATAGCCTGCTGGCTGACGTGCCACACCTCAATCTCAAGCAAGCTTTCGCCAAGGCGCGCCAGCTACAGCGCCCGGTAGGCCTGCACAGCGCGCTGCAGTTGGCCGGCATGCAGTTTCAGGGGCAACAGCACCGCGCCCTCGAAGATGCACGTAACACCGCACGCCTGCTGCCGCTGGTACTGCCTCTCAAAGACTGATGACGAAAAAAAGGCGCTTGGGCATACTGGCGGCCCTTTTATGGCCTGCCATTCATGGCGGCTACCCTTCGGGCCGTCGCCACACGACGTAAAACATGGTTCTCAGCAAATTTTCCACCCCCTTCCGAGGAATCGCAGATGTTCAAGGTCAACGAATACTTCGACGGCACCGTCAAATCCATCGGTTTCACCATGGCCGAAGGCCCTGCCACCATCGGTGTAATGGCCCCGGGCGAATACGAGTTCGGCACCAGCCAACTGGAAGTCATGCATGTGGTTGCCGGCGCACTGACCGTCAAACTGCCAGGCAGTGAAAACTGGAACACCTTCGAAGCCGGCAGCAAGTTCACCGTCGAGGCCAACAGCAAGTTCCAGCTCAAGGTGGCCGTAGACACCGCCTACCTCTGCGAATACCGCTAACAGGCCGTTGAAAAACTACCTACATTGGCAATACCGCGTTAAAAGCGACCTCGCGTGCGAGGCCAGTCAAAATGCTCATTTACAGCTTGTAAAGTCGAGCGCGACTCCGACCGTTTTTCGGTCGTTTTTGCCTTGTCTTGCCTGCCTAGCCTACTTTTTTTTCAACGGCCTGGCAGCAACTAGGCGCCACGAAGAACCGGCCTCAGCGGCCGGTTTTTTCTTTGACCATCATCAGGATTCTGTCCATGCAACGCTCCGCCCTTCTTGTTCCCATCGCCCTGCTCGTGGTGGCTATGGTCTCGATCCAGAGCGGCGCGTCGCTGGCCAAGAACCTGTTCCCACTGGTAGGCGCCGAAGGCACCACAGCACTGCGCCTGGTGCTCGGCGCGATCATTCTGTCGCTGGTGATGCAGCCCTGGCGGGCCAGGCTGGATCTGCGCAAGTGCCATGCCCTGCTCGCCTACGGCCTGGCGCTGGGCGGGATGAACCTGATGTTCTACATGTCGCTGCAGAGCATCCCGCTGGGCATCGCCGTGGCGCTGGAATTCACCGGCCCACTGGCCCTGGCGCTGTTCTCTTCACGCCGTCTGCTGGATTTCGTCTGGGTGATCCTGGCTATCGCAGGCCTGTGGATGCTGCTGCCCACCGGCGCCACGCAAAGTGCCATCGACCCTCTCGGCGCAGCCCTGGCCCTCGGTGCGGGCGTTTGCTGGTCCCTGTACATCATCTTCGGGCAGAAAGCCGGCGCCCGGCATGGCCGCCACACCGTCGCCCTGGGCACCTGGGTCGCTGCCTTGCTGGTATTGCCCATTGGCATCTGGCATGCAGGCACTGACCTGCTGAGCGTGGACCTGCTGCCCATCGCCCTCGGCGTCGCACTACTGTCCTCAGCTCTGCCCTACAGCCTGGAGATGGTCGCCCTCACGCGCCTGCCAGCGCGCACCTTCAGCGTGCTGATGAGCCTGGAGCCGGCAGTCGCCGCCATGTGCGGCCTGGCCTTTCTCGGTGAGAAACTGCTCTGGGGCCAGTGGCTGGCCGTCGGCGCCATTATCGTCGCCTCGGCCGGTGCGGCCGCCACTATCAGACCCAAGAGCTAGTTGCCAAACTGCAACTCGGCCAACCGCGCATAGAGCGGGCTACTCTCGATCAGCTCGGCATGGCTGCCGATCGCAGCCAAACGGCCATGCTCGATCACCGCGATGCGATCGGCCTGCTTCACGGTGGCCAGGCGATGAGCGATCACCAAGGTGGTACGCCCGGCCATGAGTGACGGCAGCGCCTGCTGGATCAGGTGCTCGCTCTCGGCATCCAGCGCGCTGGTAGCCTCATCGAGCAGCAGGATAGGCGCATCGGCGAGCAAGGCACGGGCAATCGCCAGGCGCTGACGCTGGCCCCCGGAAAGCCCGAGCCCGGCCTCCCCCAGATGAGTCTGGTAACCCTGCGGCAGGCGCTGAATGAACTCATGCGCATGCGCTGCCCGTGCGGCCGCCTCCACCTCGGCCTGGCTGGCATCCAGGCGACCATAGCGAATGTTGTCGTCGACCGAACCGAACAACAGCGCAGGATTCTGCGAAACCAGTGCAAAACTGGCGCGCAGCTCGCGTGGGTCGAGCTGATTGATCGGCACACCGTCGATAAGGATGCGCCCGCCCTGCGGATCGAAGAAACGCAGCAGCAGGTCGAACAGTGTCGACTTGCCAGCCCCGGACGGCCCCACCAGTGCCAGCGTCTCACCCGCCGCCACCTGCAGGTCAACGCCATCGATGGCGTAGCTGTCCGAACGCGACGGATAGGCGAAACGTACGCTCTGCAGCTCGATGCGCCCCTGTACCGGCTGCGGCAGATGCTGCGGCTGCTCCGGCGCCACGATGGCGTTAGTGGCTCGCAGTAGCTCGCCGATACGCTCGGCGGCGCCTGCAGCGCGCTGCAATTCACCGATCACCTCGCTCAGCGTGCCGAAGGACGAGCCAACGATCAGGCTGTAGAACACGAAAGCTGCCAACTCACCGCCAGAGATGCGCCCGGCGATCACGTCCATGCCGCCGACCCAGAGCATCACCCCGACGGCGCCGAGCACCAGCACGATGACCACGGTGATCAGCCAGGAACGCTGGGCGATGCGCTTGCGCGCCACATCGAAAGCCGCTTCGGCAGACTCGCCAAAACGGCGCTTGTCCTCGTCCTGGTGGTTGTAGGCCTGCACCGTCTTGATCTGTCCCAGCACCTCACCGACATAGCTGCCGACATCGGCCACGCGGTCCTGACTCTGCCGCGACAGTGCGCGCACACGGCGGCCGAACAGCAGGATCGGCGCCACCACCAAGGGTAGAGCCAACAGAACGATACCGCTGAGCTTGGGATTGGTGACCACCAGCAGCACGCTGCCACCGATCAACATGATCAGGTTGCGCAGTGCCATCGACAGTGACGAGCCGATTACCGACTGCAGCAAGGTGGTATCGGCAGTCAGCCGCGACTGGATTTCCGAGCTGCGATTGCTCTCGTAGAAGCCAGGATGCAACTCGATCAGGTGATCGAACACACGCCGACGGATATCCGCGACCACCCGCTCGCCGATCCACGACACCAGGTAGAAGCGCGTGTAGGTGCCGAAGGCCAGCGCCAATACCAGCACGAAAAACAGCAGCAGGGACTGCCGCAGCGCGGCCGGCGACTGCGTGGCCAGCCCCTGATCCACCAGCAGTTTGATGCCCTGCCCCATGGATAGGGTGATCGCCGCCGTGAACATCAGGGCCAGCAGCGCGCCAAGCACCCGGCCGCGATAGGGCGCGATAAAGCGCCAGGCCAGACGTATGGCGCCACGCTGGCGAGAAGAAAGCATCGATGTCATGACGGGTCTCAGGAGTCAGCAGCCGAGGGCGCTTCGGCCAACCAGGCCACTGCGCACAAGGCCAGCGCAGCCAGGTTGGTCGAAAGCGGATTGAACGCCTGAATCAACAGATGGGGGCTCAGCAGCACGACATCAAGCAGCAATACCAGCAACACCGCGCCAGCGACCGGCAGGGGCCAGCGCTGGCGCTGCACCGTCAGCAGCAGGACGCCCACAAGGATCTCGGCAATACCGCCAGCAGCCGCGATCAGTTGCGGCGCGAACAGCGGGTGATCTGGCAATCCATGGGCCGCGATCATCGCCACCTCGTCAGGGCTTAGCCAGAGAATCTTCGGCGCCAGGCCATGCCAGATGAAAACCACTGCCAGAGCCAAGCGAGCGAGCGAGCGAGCCAGGCGATCTGCGCCAGGCGCCGCTCAGTCATGCAGAAAGCGCTCAGCGTGATCGGCAGTGGGCAGCAGGCAGACCTGGTAGCGCCCGAACAGGCGGTAGCGATTCAGCGCGATGCGGTCATAACACCAGTCACGCAGTGGGCGCGGAATCAGGCGCAGCCAGGCAAGAACACGCCAGGGCTGGGGCAGGAGGGCGAGAATGCGCAACAACGCGGTGGAGCGTACATGCAAGCCTGCCTCATCGATCAGCGCCATGGTGTCGAAACGGTCGGTCGGCAGCCCATGCCAAGCCAGCAACGCCTGGCCTTGCACCGACTGCACCGAAGCCAGGCGAAACTGGCGTTGGCGGTCATGCCGAATGAGGAATCTCGCCCAGCCATTGCACAACTTGCAGACGCCATCGAACAGCACGACACGCTCGCCTTCAGCAAGACCGGGCGGCAGCGACTGCTGCGTCATTGGCCAGCGCTCGCCTGTTGCGCCAAAGGGCGGTAATGGCCGGTGATGCGGTAGGCGAACAGAATGTCTTCTTCCTGCGTGCCACGGCCGATGTTGTGCAGCACCAGCGGCGTAGCCGTTGGCGCCTGACGATCACTGATGATGCCAATATGAGTGAGACCACGACCCAGATCCCAAGTGACGATATCGCCGGGCTGGTATGCAGCGGCCTCCTGTTTGACCGGCAGCAACCAGCCCTGGCGCGTGAACCAGGTCATCAGGTTGGGCACGCGTCGGTGGTCGATATTGCTGTCCGGGCGACTCAGTCCCCAGTTCTTCGGATAGACGGAGAAGTTGCCACGCATATCGCGATGCACCGCTTCCTGCAGATCCAGCCCCTGCTGACGCAGTGCGCGGATCACCACGTCGGTGCAGACCCCGGTTGCCATGGGCACGTCGCCGCCCGGATAGCTCAAGCGGCGATAGGCCGGGTCATAGCTCAGGGTCACGCCGATCTGCTTGCGTGCATCCAGCACCAGTCTGTCTGCCTCAATGGCCTGCACGGCAAAAGCCAGCAACCCGAGCAGCAGCGCGCTCACTATGCGCATATCGATCTCCTATCGACTCAGGGGGTACAGCAGTTCTTCCTTATAACCGGCCCAGACCCGCACTGCATCGGGAAACGCGTCGTCCAGACTCACGTCGCCACTGTCAACCAGCAGCGGCCGACCTTCCAGCGTCGCCAGCTTGCGCTTGGTCGCCACCACGCGCAGACGCTCCAACCCCACGGCGAGCAGCACGCGCGGGCTGATCTGCTGGTTGCCGCGACCGATGATATGGCCCTGACCACCAATCGCGGTCACCAGCAGGTAAGTCGGGTGCCCCTCGACCAGGGCGAACAGCTCGACTTCATTGACGTCGCGGGCGATGACCCGGCCATCCTCGATCACATCGACGCCGAGCAAGGTGGTTTCCAGACCAAGATTCTGCGCCAGACCGTGCAGGGTCGAGCCGGGACCGAACACGTAACGCGCACCCGGCTCCCACTCGCTCTCGAGCCAGGCGGCCAGATCAGCCAACACCAGCTCTTCGGACTCCACACCACCCTGTTTCACCGCCTGCACGTAGCCGCCCTCCTGCGGCACGCACAACTCGCCGTACCAGCGCGCGGTGACGCGGCCTTCGCGCAGGGCGCTCTCGTCGATGTCACGCACCTCGCCGCTGGCCAGTCGTACCAGGCCGCCCTCCACCAGGCGCGCAGTCAACTCGCCCGCTGCACGCGGGCTGATGGCGTAGACGCCGGACTGGATCTTCACCCCAGCTGGAATGCCCAGCACCGGCTGCCCATGCCGGACAGCCGCGCACACATCGCGCGCGGTGCCATCACCGCCAGCGAAGAGGATCAGCGCAACGCCGGCGTCCTGCAACTGCTGCACTGCCTGGCGAGTGTCTTCGGCGGTGGTTGGCTGTACGCCGAGCGACCCCAGCAGACGGCGCTCGAAGCCCATCTGCGCCAAAAGATCGCCACCCATAGCGCCCGGATAGCTGAAGAACTCGATGCGCTCGCGCAGGGTCAACAACTGTTCAAGCGCGGTGCGCGTACGTTGCGCCGCCTTTGGCTCGACCCCCAGAGCCAGCGCCTGCTCGGCCATGCCGTCACTGCCCTTGAACCCTGCAGGGCCACCCAGCCCGGCCAGTGGATTGATGATCAGACCGATATGAAAACGCGACATGAATTCCTCGTTCCACACAGACTGGCACGCAGCCTGCAATACGACTTTCGCAATGTGTTTTGTGACATAGTTCCTACGTCGCAGCTGTCACCGCGCCTTCATCTGGAATCTCTAAAGTGGCGCGCATCACTGATGAGGAGACAGGCCATGAGCTTGCAAGATAACCCAGCCCAGTACCCCACCGCAGCCAAGCAACAACAGGAGCTGGTGGGCGGTTTTATCATTGATGGTCAGGGCCGCGAAGTGCCCATTACCGAAGAGATGATCAAACAGGCCTGCGATGCTCTGGAAGAAAGCCGTCAGCGCACCAGCCAGCAGGCTTGAACCTCCTGCGCCAGACACGCAATGTGCCTGGCGTACCGGCCTCAATCGTGTGGCACCAGCTTCAACGACAGTGAGTTGATGCAGTAGCGCAACCCGGTCGGACGAGGCCCATCGGGGAATACGTGCCCCAGGTGCGCGTCGCATTTGGCACATTTGACCTCGATCCGATGCATACCGTGACTGTAATCGTCGAGGCTGGCGATCACCTCGTCGTTGATCGGCTGAAAGTAGCTTGGCCAACCGCTTCCAGAGTCGTATTTGGCATCCGAGTCGAAGAGCGCCTCGCCGCAGCAGGCGCAGTGGTAAATGCCAGGGGTCTTGCTGTCGTGATAAGCGCCGGTGAACGGTCGTTCCGTGCCGCCCAGACGGCAGACATGAAATTGCTCGTCAGTCAGTTCTTCGCGCCAGCTATCCAGGGGTTTATCGACTTTATCCACGAACAGGGTTCCTCCTCGGTAATTAGGCAATACGCGGCGTTACAGCTAGCACCAGCATTTGACAGCTTCGACGGTGAGGGTTCTACGACTGCAGCGCCATTGTGCGCCGCGTGGCAGGCCAGAAAAAAGCAGGACGGGTACCTTTGCCGCGATCAGGTCGCCACGTATGATTCGACCCCAGTCTGTCACCCACGTTACAGGCTGCCAAGATTCCTCCGGTGGGAGAATTTTGCAGCGTACTTCAGTGGGTTCTCCATAGCTCGGGATTCCTTACATGCAGGTCAGCAAATCGAACAAGCTCGCCAACGTCTGCTACGACATCCGCGGGCCGGTGCTCAAGCACGCCAAGCGTCTGGAAGAGGAAGGCCATCGCATCCTCAAGCTGAACATTGGCAACCCGGCGCCGTTCGGTTTCGAGGCGCCGGAAGAGATCTTGCAGGATGTGATCCGCAATCTGCCAACCGCGCAGGGCTACAGCGACTCCAAGGGTCTGTTCAGCGCGCGCAAGGCGGTGATGCAGTACTACCAGCAGAAGCAGGTCGAAGGCGTCACCATCGAGGACATCTACCTCGGCAACGGCGTGTCCGAGCTGATCGTCATGGCCATGCAGGCGCTGCTCAACAACGGTGACGAGGTGTTGATTCCGGCGCCTGACTATCCGCTGTGGACCGCTGCAGTGGCTCTGTCTGGCGGTAAGCCAGTGCATTACCTGTGCGACGAGCAGGCCGGCTGGTTCCCCGACATCGCCGACATGCGCACCAAGATCACACCGAACACCAAGGCGCTGGTGTTGATCAACCCAAACAACCCGACCGGCGCGGTGTACTCCAAGGAAGTGCTGCAGGACATCGTTGAACTGGCGCGTCAGCACAATCTGGTGATCTTCTCCGACGAGATCTACGACAAGATCCTCTACGACGAGGCCGTGCACATCAGCACCGCCTCGCTGGCACCGGATGTGCTCTGCCTGACCTTCAACGGCCTGTCCAAGAGCTACCGCGTAGCGGGCTTCCGCTCCGGCTGGGTAGCCATCTCCGGGCCCAAGCACAGGGCACAGAGCTATATCGAAGGCCTGGATATCCTGGCCAACATGCGCCTGTGCGCCAACGTGCCGAGCCAGCACGCGATCCAGACCGCGCTCGGCGGCTACCAGAGCATCAATGATCTGGTACTGCCCAACGGCCGCCTGCTGGAGCAGCGCAACCGTGCCTGGGAACTGCTCAACGACATTCCTGGCGTCAGCTGCGTCAAACCCATGGGCGCGCTCTACGCGTTTCCCAGGATCGACCCGAAAGTCTGCCCGATCCATAACGATGAGAAGTTCGTCCTCGACCTGCTGCTGTCAGAAAAACTGCTGATCGTCCAGGGCACCGCCTTCAACTGGCCGTGGCCGGATCATTTCCGTGTGGTCACACTGCCCCGCGTCGACGACCTGGAGCAGGCCATCGGCCGTATCGGCAACTTCCTCAAGGGTTACAGCCAGTAAGCCGACATGGACCTGCAGATCGACGATTTCTACAAGGACGCCGCCAGCGGCCTGCTCATGCTCTATCAAGCCTTCCCGCGCAAGATGGCGCTGTACGTGGAAGACCTGATCGGGCGCGAGGAACCGGACGAGTTCGGCCTGCCCAGCAAGCGTCACCAGGCTTGCCTCGGCGCGCTGCTGTGGCTGGCCGAGGAAGGCTATCTGCGTTTCGAGTCGACCATCGCTTACGACGCGCTGGATCAGGCGGTGCTCAGCGAGAAAGGTTTTCTGCGCCTGTCACGCGCTATCCCCCATGCCTTGCGCGAGGGTGAAGTGCTGCCGCCAAGCGTGCGCCGCGTGCACGCCACACTGGCATTTCAGCTGCGCGAGGCCCTGGCCCAGCAGCACGGTGAGCGCACTGCCCGTCTTACTCGCCTGCTGTTCGAGAGCGCGCTACAGGGTCAAGAGACATAGTTTGAAATAGTCGCTGGTTGAAAGCCCCAGGGGGGCGCCCTTATATAGCCGGCATTACTCGTACGTCTTTCCCCGTGAGGAGTCCGTTCACACCATGATGCGCATTATGTTGTTCCTGGCCACCAACCTGGCGGTTCTGGTTATCGCCAGCATCACCCTCAAACTACTGGGGGTCGACCGCTTCACCGGCCAGAACCATGGCAGCCTGCTGATTTTCTGCGCCGTGTTCGGTTTTGCCGGCTCGCTGGTGTCGCTGTTCATCTCCAAGTGGATGGCGAAGATGAGCACTGGCACGCAGATCATCACCCAGCCGCGCACCCGTCACGAACAGTGGCTGTTGCAGACTGTCGAGGAGTTGTCGCGCGAAGCCGGGATCAAGATGCCTGAAGTCGGCATCTTCCCTGCCTACGAGTCCAACGCCTTCGCCACAGGCTGGAACAAGAACGACGCACTGGTAGCCGTCAGCCAGGGCCTGCTCGAACGTTTCTCGCCGGATGAAGTACGTGCGGTGCTGGCCCACGAGATCGGCCACGTCGCCAATGGCGACATGGTCACTCTGGCGCTCATCCAGGGCGTGGTGAACACCTTCGTTATGTTCTTCGCACGCATCTTCGGTAACTTCGTCGACAAGGCGATCCTGAAGAACGAAGACGGCCACGGCATCGGCTACTTCGTCGCGACCATCTTTGCCGAGCTGGTACTGGGCATCCTGGCCAGCATCATCGTCATGTGGTTCTCGCGCAAACGCGAGTACAAGGCCGACGAAGCCGGTGCTCGCCTGGCCGGTACCGGCGCGATGATCGCCGCACTGCAACGCCTGCGTGCCGAACAAGGCGTACCGGTGCAGATGCCGGACAGCCTGACCGCTTTCGGTATCAATGGTGGCCTGAAGAATGGCCTGGCGGGCCTGCTGATGAGCCATCCGCCACTGGAAGATCGCATCGAGGCGCTGCGACGCCGCGGCTGATCCATCTGGCACAGACAAAAAGGCGACCTTCGGGTCGCCTTTTGCATTGGCCTGCCGTATCAGCGGCGTGCCAGGTGAAACACCACCTCCTCCACCGCCTCGAGCTGATTCTCGATAAAGCGCGGGTTGCCACTCAGCACGTCCTTGCGCTCCACCTCACGCGGCACCCAGCCTGCACTGAAGTGCTGAACGACTTCGGCGTCATCGACCGAGAAGGGAGGACCATCCATGCGCTGCTGGTCGTACACCAGGGTCACCAGCAGGCCCTGGCAGGCTGGCGGCAAAATTGCCTGCAGATGAGCGACATAGCGCTGGCGCATTTGTGGCGGCAAGGCGATCAGTGCAGCGCGATCATAGAACGCCTGGCAGTCGGCAACATCCTCACGACTCAGGGCGAAAAAGTCGCCGCATAGAATCCGCAGCTTGCCCGCCTGGTAAATCTTGAACGCGCCGTGCTGAGCGATCTGCGGCTGCACATCACGCTCGGCGAAGAAATCCTGCACCGCGCGCTCAGCCAACTCCACACCAATCACGGCATGCCCTTGCTCCGCCAGCCAGGCCAGGTCGAGGCTCTTTCCACACAGCGGCACCAGTACTGCCGCATCCTCAGAGAGCCCGAGTCGAGCCCAGTGCCGGCGCAGATAGCCGTTGACCTTCTCCTGATGAAAGCCAATTTGGCTACGTGCCCAACGCTCCTGCCAGAACGCCTCTTGCATGAATGAAACCTCCACAAAATCGATAGGAATACTCAACTATTTATGCTGGAAATCGATAGGTCCAGCAACGAAGATGACGACATCCTACTTCAGGAGCTGATTGCGATGCTGCCCTCACTGTTCATATCTCATGGTTCGCCCATGCTGGCCCTGGATCCGGGTGCCAGCGGCCCTGCCCTGGCCAGACTGGCCGCCGAGCTGCCCAGGCCCAAAGCCATCGTGGTGGTGTCGGCCCACTGGGAAAGCCAGCGCCTGCTGCTGACGGCGGGCGAGCATCCCAAAACCTGGCACGACTTCGGCGGTTTCCCGGCTGCGCTGTATACCGTGCAATATCCGGCACCCGGCGCACCAGAGCTGGCCGCGAAGATCGCCGGGCAATTGAACGAGGCCGGCCTGCCGGCTGAGCTCGATGCTCAGCGCCCCTTCGATCATGGCGCCTGGGTTCCGCTGTCGCTGATGTATCCGCAAGCCGATATTCCCGTGCTGCAACTGTCGCTACCAAGCCGCATGGGCCCCGAGCTGCAGACCCGCGTGGGCCGTGCTCTGGCCAGCCTGCGTACACAAGGCATCCTGCTGATTGGTTCCGGCAGCATCACCCACAATCTCGGCGAACTCGACTGGCGCGCCGGACCGGACGTCATCACGCCCTGGGCCAAGGCCTTTCGCGACTGGGTGGTGGAAAAGCTCGAAGCGAACGACGAAGAGGTCTTGCACCATTACCGTCACCTGGCACCGAGTGCCGTACGCAATCACCCCAGCGACGAACACCTGCTACCGCTGTTCTTCGCCCGCGGTGCTGGCGGCGCCTTCAAGGTCGAGCACAGTGGTTTCACCTACGGTGCACTGGGGATGGATATCTATCGCTTCGGCTAGCCTCTGTTTTTCACACTATCCCAGGCGATCTGCGCCAGTAGCTCGCGGCACTCGCCAAGATTGCTCCGGGTGCGGCCTGCCAGCCAGTTGCGCGCCAGATCATGCGTTGGGCCAATCACCACCGAGGCGAAACAGTCATCCGGCAGCGCCTTGAACAGTCCCTGCCGACGGTACTCGGCGAGCGCCGTGAGAATCTGCGCAAAATGCTGATGATTGGCGTCGCGCAGGGTATCGCCCATCTCCCCCGCTTCGACCCGACCGCGGCTGTGCAGGATGAAACGCGCCCAATCCGGATTGGCCACCACCCAGTCGATATAGCTGGTCACCAGCAACTTGACGCAGGCCTCAGCGCTGGCTGCGCTGGCAAATCCGCGCTGCAGCAGGTCGGCGTATTGCGCGGTGCCGGCCAGATAGAGCGCGGCGATGATCCGCTCCTTGTTGCCGAAGTGATGATACAGGCTGCCGATACTCGCCCCCGAGCGGTCACGGATCATCTCGATGGTGGTGACGTCGACGCCGTGCTCGGTGAAGCAGGCCAACGCTGCCTGCAGGATCTCGTCTTTACGCGATGGACGGGCCATGCCGCTTCCTATGACTAGAATATTTTTCTAGAATAACTTTCTAATGCTCGTATACTGCCTCGGCGCGCGCTCATCTTCAATCGCCAATACGCAGGAGAGAGTCATGAGTCAGATGTTGCAGATGTTCCAGCAGGCCGGCGCTGCCCAGTTCAGCGCGATGATCGGCCAGGTCGCCCCTTACTTCGCCACTATCGCTCCGCAGATGGTCGAGCTGCGTCCCGGCTATGCCGAGGTCAGTTTCGCCAAACGCCGCGAAGTGCTGAACCATATCGGGACAGTGCACGCCATTGCCCTGTGCAATGCAGCCGAGCTTGCCGCCGGTAGCATGACCGATGCGTCCATTCCCAGCGGTTGTCGCTGGATTCCCAAGGGCATGACGGTGGAGTACCTGGCCAAGGCCGATGGCGACATCCGCACCGTGGCCGACGGCAGCAAGGTGGATTGGAGCCAGTCCGGCGACATCAAGGTGCCGGTGATGGCCTACGTCGGCGACAAGCCGGTGTTCCGCGCCGAGATCACCATGTACGTCAGCCAGGCCTGAAAATGCAGAGGCCCGTCATCGACGGGCCTCTGACTCACTCAGTCGAGTCGCACCAGGATACGGCCAACCATACCGCCGGAGAGTATCCGCTCGATGGCCGTAGGCAACTGGGCCAGGCCTATTTCCTGGCACAGCGGCGAAAGATCGAGCTTCCACTGCAGCGACAGCTTGTCCCACATGGAAGCCTTGACCACCAGTGGCAGCTCCACCGAATCCACGCCCAGCAGGTTGACCCCGCGCAGGATGAACGGCAGGACGCTGGCCTGGAAACCGACACCGGCAGTCAGTCCACAGCAAGCCACACTGCCGCTGTGGCGCAGCGACTTGACCACATTGAACAGGATGTCGCCACCCACTGTGTCCACCGCTCCCGCCCAGCGTTCCTTGAGCATCGGACGCTCACTCCCTTGCTGGAGCTCTTCGCGGCTGACGATCTCGTCAGCACCCAGGCCACGAAGGAAATCGCCCTGCTCGGCCTTGCCGGTCGCGGCAGCGACGCGATAGCCCAGCTGCTTGAGCAGCACCACGGCGATGCTGCCAACGCCGCCCGTGGCGCCGGTGACCAATACGGTGCCGGACTCGGGAGTGACACCGGCCTGCTCCAGTTTGTCCACACACAGCGCGGCGGTGAGGCCGGCGGTACCGAGAATCATCGCCTCGCGCAGCGGCAAGCCTTGTGGGCGCTTGATTGCCCAGGCGGCAGGCACGCGAATGTACTGGCCGAAACCACCGGCAGTGTTCATGCCCAGGTCGTAGCCAGTGACGATCACCTCGTCGCCCACGGCGAACTCGGCAACGCTGGAGGCTTCGACTACACCGGCCGCGTCGATACCGGGCGTATGTGGGTAAGCCTTGGTCACGCCTCGATTGCCGCTGGCGGACAGGGCGTCCTTGTAGTTGAGCGAGGAATAGCGCACGCGAATCAGCAGCTCGCCCTGCGGCAGTTGCTCGACGTTACGCTGGACCACTTCACGCTGGAAACCGCCATCGACGCCTTCGCTGACCAGCAAGGCCTTGAAATCGGTCATCATCCTCTCCTCTTGTCGTGGCTCGCGACTGCGCGGCGCAAGTCGCTCGTGCAGTCCATCATGAACGAAGCGTTACCAGAAGCGCTGCTGATTGAGTCTGCTCAACCAGGTCAGGACGAAGCGATCTGCCGCCATACTGGCAGCCAGCCCGACGCGCTCCTGCAGGCTCTTCTTATGAGCGAAATGCAGATGGAACAGTTCAGCCTCGACGGCGCGCTCGGCCAGGTACTGATCGCTGGTCTTGAGTTCGTCAACCAACAGGCGCTCCTGCGCCGCCATGCCCAGCCAGATCTCACCGGTGGCAATGGCATCGATGTCCAACTGTGGGCGGTAACGGGCAACGAAGCCCTTGAACAGTTCGTGGGTGGTCTCCAGGTCTTCCTGGAATTTTTCCCGGCCCTTTTCGGTGTTCTCGCCGAATACGGTCAGCGTGCGCTTGTACTCACCAGCCGTCAGCACTTCAAAATCGATTTCGTGCTTCTTCAGCAGGCGATGCACGTTGGGCAACTGCGCCACCACCCCGATGGAGCCAAGGATGGCGAACGGCGCGCTGAGAATCTTCTGGCCGATGCAGGCCATCATGTAACCGCCGCTGGCCGCCACCTTGTCCACGCACACAGTCAGCGGGATGCCGGCATCGCGGATGCGCACCAGTTGCGACGACGCCAGACCATAGCTATGCACCATACCGCCGCCGCTTTCCAGACGCAGCACCACTTCGTCCTCGGCCTTGGCCATGGACAACAGCGCCGTCACTTCGTGGCGCAGGTTGTCGGTGGCTGACGCCTTGATATCGCCATCGAAGTCCAGCACGAACACCCGCGGCTTACTGGGCGGCGCCTTCTTCTCCTGCTTGGCAGCCTTGGCCTGCGCCTTGCGCGTGGCCTTGAGCTGATCCTTGGACAGCACGCTGTGCTCCAGGCGCTCACGCAGATCCTTGTAGAAGTCATTGAGCTTCTGAACCTGCAACTGACCGCTGCCGCGCCGCCCTTTGCCGCGCGTGGCAGCGATCGCTACCAGCACCACGACGATGGCGACCACCAGGGTCAGGGTTTTCGCCAGAAAGCTGGCGTACTCGCTAAGAAACTCCACGGATCCCCCTTGGGTAATGCGGCGGCGCCTGAGCGCACAAAGGCTCAAGCATACCGGCGCAGCGCCTCGCCGGCCAAGCGTGGCAGCACCGCACAATGGACATACAAGCAATTCAAACAAGCGTATGTTTTTTCGTTGACAGCCTTTGAGCTTCCTCATACCCTCGCCAAACATTCAACGTGCCGGGACCAATACGGACGTGGGCAGCATCTATCTGATTCGACATGGCCAGGCCTCATTCGGTGCAGACGACTACGATGTCCTGTCTCCCGTCGGCGTGCGCCAGGCCGAAGTACTGGGTGAACACCTGGAGCAACTCGGCATCGCCCTCGATCGTTGCGTCAGTGGCAGCCTGCGCCGCCAGCAACACACCGCCAACGCCACCCTGCAGCACATGAGCAACGCGCCGGCGCTGGATATCGATGAAGCCTTCAACGAATTCGATGCCGATGCGGTGATTCGCACGCTGCTGCCAGATCTGCTGCCGGAAGAACCCGAAGCCCTGCATATCCTGCGCAACGGTGCGCAGAACCGCGCCGAATTCCAGCGCCTGTTCGCCAAACTGATCCAGCGCTGGATTTCCGGCGAGCATGACAAGCCCGGCCTGCAAAGCTGGCAGGCCTATGTCGAGCAGGTCGAAGGCGGCCTGCAGCGCATCCTCGAGCAAGCAGGCAGCAAACAGAATATCGCCGTATTCACCTCCGGCGGTACCATCACCGCCCTGCTCCGTCTCATTACCGGCGTGCCGGCGGCAAAGGCCTTCGAATTGAATTGGCAAATCGTCAATACCTCACTCAGCCAGCTGAAATTCCGCGGCAACGAGGTGAGTCTGGCTTCCTTCAACAGCCATGTGCATTTACAGCTGCTGAAGGCGCCGGAGCTCATCACCTACCGATGAGCTCCAGCCCACTGCGGCCGCGAGGCTGCGCGAAAAAACCGAAAAAGGATAAGACCATGAGTGTTGCTGACATCGCCCAAACCATGCAGTCCAAGTTCAACGCCAGCGCCGCTGCTGGCCTGGATCTGGTATTCCAGTTCAACATCGAAGATGGCGAAAACTACGCGCTGATCGTCAAGGATGGCACCTGTGCCCTCGAGCAAGGCGACAACCCGAACGCCAACGTGACCCTGATCATGGACAGCGAAACCCTCAAGGGCATCGTCAGCGGCGAAACCGACGGCATGCAGGCCTTCATGGCTGGCAAGCTGCGCGCCGAAGGCGACATGATGCTGGCGATGAAGCTGGGCGAACTGTTCCCGGTCTGATCGGCGAACTGAGCGCAAAACACGAAAACCGGAGTCCTGGCACTCCGGTTTTTTTTGCCCGTGATGTGCGGCCAAGGTGATAAACCGAAATGACTGATCAGGCAGTTTGATCGAGGTGCAACACGCCCGCCAATAACGGCGCGTATTGCTTGTGACAGCCTGAGTGCAGCATTAGATTAACCAATTATCTAGGGCACCCATCATAAGCAGAAGGGATAAGCATGGCGCTCACCGACCAATCCACCCGAATCCGTACCGGCGAAGAACTCGACGCCGACGTCATCGACGCTTATCTGAAAGCCAATATTCCGGGCCTGAGCGGCGCAGCCAAGATCAGCCAGTTCCCCGGCGGCGCTTCGAACCTGACCTACCTGATCGAATACCCGCAGCAGGAATTCGTCCTGCGCCGCCCGCCGTTCGGCCACAAGGCCAAGTCGGCGCACGACATGGGCCGCGAATACCGCATTCTCAACCAGCTCAACGCTGGCTTCCCTTACTGCCCCAAAGCTTACGTGCACTGCACCGACGAGTCGGTGATCGGCGCCGAGTTCTACGTGATGGAGCGGGTCAAGGGCATCATTCTGCGCTCGGACATGCCGGCCGAGCTGAATTTCAGCGCCGAGCAGACCAGCGCGCTGTGCAAGAGCTTCATCGACAAACTGGTCGAGCTGCATAACGTCGATTACAACGCCTGCGGCCTGGGTGACCTGGGCAAACCCGAGGGCTATGTTGGGCGTCAGATCAAGGGCTGGAGCGAGCGCTACGAGAAAGCCCTGACACCGGACGCACCGACCTGGGAGCCGGTCAAGGCCTGGCTGAATGACAAGATGCCGGCCGATCACCACAAACCGGGCATCGTGCACAACGACTACCGCTTCGACAACGTGATCCTAGACCCGAACAACCCGATGCAGATCATTGGCGTGCTCGACTGGGAGATGACCACCATCGGCGACCCGCTGATGGACCTGGGCAACACCCTGGCCTACTGGATCGAAGCCGGTGACCCGGCTCCGGTGCAACTGATGCGCCGTCAGCCGAGCAACGCGCCCGGCATGCTCACGCGCCAGCAGTTCGTCGACTACTACGCCGAAAAGGCCGGCATCGAGATCAAGAGCTTCGACTTCTACTACACCTACGGCCTGTTCCGCCTGGCCGGTATCGTGCAGCAGATCTACTACCGTTTCTACCACGGCCAGACCCAGGACAAGCGCTTCGCCCAGTTCATTCAGATGAACAAGCTGCTGGAGCAGATGTGCCTGCAGGTCATCGGCAAATCCACTCTCTAACCCCGGGGTAATCACAATGTCCAAGACCCAACTGTTCGACCTCGACGGCAAGATCGCCTTCGTTTCCGGCGCCAGCCGCGGCATCGGCGAAGCCATCGCCAAGTTGCTGGCCCAGCAAGGCGCGCACGTGATCGTCTCCAGCCGCAAGATCGAAGGCTGCCAGGCCGTGGCAGATGCCATCACCGCCGAGGGCGGCAAGGCCACCGCCATCGCCTGCCACATCGGCGAAATGGAGCAGATCACCCACGTCTTCGCGCAAATCAAGGAACAGTTCGGCCGTCTCGACATCCTGGTCAACAACGCCGCCACCAACCCGCAGTTCTGCAACGTGCTGGATACCGATCTGGGCGCGTTCCAGAAAACCGTGGACGTGAACATTCGCGGCTACTACTTCATGTCTATCGAAGGCGGCAAATTGATGAAGGCAGGCGGTGGTGGCTCGATCATCAACGTCGCCTCCATCAATGGCGTCTCGCCGGGCGAATTCCAGGGCATTTACTCGGTGACCAAGGCCGCGGTGATCAGCATGACCAAGGTGTTCGCCAAGGAGTGCGCGCAGTTCGGCATTCGCTGCAACGCGCTGCTGCCAGGCCTGACCGACACCAAGTTCGCCTCGGCACTGACCAAGAATGACGCCATCCTCAAGCACGCCCTGCAGCGCATCCCGCTCAAGCGCGTGGCCGACCCGAGCGAGATGGCTGGCGCGGTGCTGTACCTGGCCAGCGAAGCGTCCAGCTACACCACCGGTGTGGCACTGAACGTGGACGGCGGCTTCCTCTCCTGAGGCCGGATGCCATGAACGACAAAGGCACCTTACAGGTGCCTTTTTTGTAGGGTGCGCCGGGCGCACCGCAAGCTCATTCGTTTTCATTGGTGCACACGGAGCGCCCTAATTCCACTCCTCTCCCGGCAGCTACAAAGGATCATCAACTTTGTAGGGTAGCCAGGCTGCGCTCCGCTTTAGCCCACCAATCATTATCTAATGCGGGCTAAAGCCCACCCTACATCTGCCCCTCCGCTACCAGTCTTTCAGCGCAGCTTCGGCGGCAGGGTTCATGGGTTCGGCCAGCAGGCCGGTCGGCGTCAGGCTGACGCTGTAAACAGCATCGGCGGCAATCGGCAGGTAGGTGACACGCAATGCCTGCGGGTCGAACAGCAGCAAATCGCGCTGATTCAGGCGCAACCATCGCCACAGGTCCACACCGTAGGGGCTTTCAGCCAACTGCACGCGACCATGTTGCGCCAATGCCTGCTGCTCGATGGCCAGAAAACGCCCGGACAGACGCTCAAGGCGGTAACCCGGCTCAAGTCCTATCAGCTCGGCCAGGCCTTTCCAGCGAATCAGGCGACCGTCGAGTTGCCACATGTCGCCCTCGAGCGTGACCGTGCGCTCGCGCCCTCCTTCGAGCAACGTCACCTGATAACGCTGCGGACCATCGGCCTTGAAGCTCAGCGTTACCAGCGGCTTGCCCGGCTGCAGAGGCTCGTAAGCATACAGATCGTAAGCCACCAGACCGACCAGGCCGGCCAGGGCGAGAAATGCCAGACCACAGGTGCCACGCAACCAGCCTAGGAACCAGCCCGTATTGAGCAGAATGCGCAATGCCACCAGCAGCACCAATACGGCCAGCAGCGCCACGGCCCAGGCCAACCCGTCGTATTGCATCGATTGCGTTCCTTCTCTGACGAAATCCCGGCATTATGCGCAGCTCTCCCCACGACGAACAGCCAGCAGGCTGCGCACTCGCCCACAAGTCGACACTTTAATATGCCCTTCGCTCTCGAGCTCGCCATCGATCCCAGCACACTGGCCATTCTCGCTCTGGTCGCCTTCATCGCCGGCTTCATCGACGCCATTGCCGGTGGCGGCGGCCTGCTGACCATCCCTGCCCTGCTTACCGCAGGTTTGCCGCCACATCTGGTGCTGGGCACCAACAAGCTGTGCGCCACCTTCGGCTCGGGCACCGCGGCTCTCACGTTTTATCGCCGCAAGCTGTTCGACCCGAAGCAATGGCGCAACGCGTTGCTGGCAACCCTGATCGGCGCCCTGCTCGGCGCCGTCATCGCGCACTGGATGCCGGCCGCCTGGCTCAACCAGATGCTGCCGGTGATCGTCTTCGCCTGCGGTGTTTACCTGCTGTTCGGACGTATGCCGGAGGCGCCAGCCGAACACGACCTGCCGATAGCGCGCGGTCGGCAATGGCCCCAAGGGCTTGGCCTGGGACTCTACGATGGGGTGGCGGGCCCTGGCACCGGCGCGTTCTGGACGGTCAGCAGCCTGCTGATGTACCCACTGGATCTGGTGCGTGCCAGCGGTGTGGCGCGCACCATGAACTTCGTCAGCAACGCGGCGGCGCTGGCCGTGTTCATCGCCTTCGGCCAGGTCGCCTGGGTGCTCGGTCTGACCATGGGCGCCGCGTTGATGGTCGGCGCCTTTCTCGGTGCGCGCACCGCGATCAAAGGCGGTTCGAAGTTTATCCGCCCGGTATTCATTACGGTGGTATTGGCATTGACCGCACGCCTGGTCTGGCAGCACTGGTTTGGCTGATTCGGCGGGCCATCCGGGACCACGCAGGAGCGGCTTCAGCCTCGAAATGGTCGGAGAGGTTCGCGCCTGAAGCGCTCCTGCATGAAGTGCTCTACGCCGGCAGCACAGGCTCGGGCCATCCCAACCGGCGCGCCACGTAAAGATCGATCAGATGGCGAGCGATGGAGCGCGACGCAGGCAGCGGTGGCAACTGATCGACACGGAACCAGCGCGCATCCTCGATTTCGTCTTCCTGCATGACGATCTCGCCACCGGCGTACTCGGCGTGGAAGCCAAGCATCAGCGAATGCGGAAACGGCCAGCCCTGGCTACCGATGTACTGCAGGTTACGCACCTCGACGCCGACTTCCTCACGCACTTCCCGCGCCACGCAATGCTCCACCGATTCGCCCGGTTCGACGAACCCGGCCAGGGTGCTGTAGACCCCAGTGACGAAACGCGGCGAACGCGCCAGGAGTATCTCGTCGCCCCGCGTGACCAGCACGATCATGCTCGGCGAAATGCGCGGATAGTGCTGCGATTCGCAGCTGTCGCAACGCATCGCACGCTCACCAGGAAGCTGGCGCGTCGACGCACCGCAACTGCCGCAATAACGATGTTCGGCGTACCAGGTGCCGATCTGCGCGGCATAGGCCAGCATGCGGAAGGTTTCTGCTTCCCCCTGCAGCATGAACTGACGCAGGCTTTGCCAGCTGCAGCCCTCCAGCGTCGCCGAGGGTTTGAGTTGCAGAAGGTAAACGGCATCGTCGCCGAAATGACCGATACCCTGCTCGCCGAGAATCGGCAGGTCCTGGCGCTTGATCCAATCACGCGGGAACAGCACGCCATTGCTGTCGGCGAGAAAGTGCTGCTGGTTATAGAGCAGCGCCCAGCCGCCAGGCTGGGCAGGATCGAGAAAGGTATTGCGCCAGACCATCAGGCTGCCACCGGCATGCCCAGTGCCTTGACGCTTTCTTCAGCCAGGTCGAGCACGCTGGGACGCGTTTCAGGACGCATAACCGCGCCCGCTTCCAGGTAGTACTCGAGGCTGCTCAAAGCATCAGCCAGGGTTTCCAGCATCTGCTCCGACGGCATTTGCGCCGACTCGAGCATGCGCGCCTGGATATAGTCGGCACAGGCACCGACCAGTATCGCGGCACGGCGCTGCTCGAGAAACCACAAGCCGCCACGCACGGCCTGCAGGCTGAACGGCACGTTGGACAGGTGCATCTTGTCGCCAGCCGACTCCAGGTACGCGGTGATCGCGCGCTTGGCCAGAGCCAGACCGGCCTGGGCCTCGTCGACCACGACGATACGAGCTTCGTTGAGCTGATGAGTAGCGAAAGAGTCAGCCTCATTGCCCGGCTCGACGGCAGCCGGCCTGATATCGTGACCTTCGCCACGTTCCAGGCTGGCCACCATGCCTTCGACATAGAGCACGGCATCGGCCAGCTTGTGCAACTGCTCAGCCTGTGGCGGCGTGTCTTCGCTCCAGGCGGCGACCAGCGGCAACTGCGCACCGAGCGAGTTGCCGGCAGAGTTCAGACCGACCATGCCCAAGGTCTTGGCCAACTTGCCCAGCAATGCATGCAGGGTGCCCAAGGTTTCGCCTTGCAAGGTGCCGCGCTCGAGCAGGTCGAGCATGTCCTTGACGCTGGCCAGTTCTTCGCGAATCGCCGTGGACAACGAACGCATCACCGCCTGGCCCGGCCCGGCCAGGCGCCGGTATTCCTCTTCCAGCAGGTGGTCGGTGAACGGCAACGGCGTGAGGCCGAACACTCCGCGCATGGCGCTGGCGTGCGGGCCATGGCTGTCGGCCAGCGCGACCAGATACAGCAGCTCTTTGAGCAAACTGCGCGGCGCTTCGTACTGCGGGTTACCGAGCATCAGCTTGAGTTCGCGATCGACCCGCGAGAACAGCTGCTTGCGCGATTTGCGTGGCAGCAGTTGACCATCGCACTGCGCTTCGATGGCAGCGGCACCAATCCAGCACATGCGCCCACGCGGCTCGTTGGCGAACAGGCTATCCAGGCGCGCCATGGCACGCACCATCAGCTTGAGGCTGGCCTGCGGATTCTGCTCACGGATGAAGCCCAGCAGCCCGACCTGATACATGTGGCGCAGGCGCTTGCCTTCGGTCAGCTTGGCCGCGCCATCGAGTGGTTGGGTAGCCGTGTGCGGCCGCACATGATCGAGGCGGACGCTGAAGAAGAAACTTTCCGGCAGCGGCTGCTGTGCGCCGGCCTGACGCAAATCATTGATTGCCGGAAGCAAAAGCTCAGGCATTTCCTGGCGATGGGCATCGACGTTTTCCAGATAACGGCGCAGCACATGCAGGGCATTGCTCAGTGCCGAGAGCTGAGCATCACGCTCCTCGCCAGCACCGGCGGGAATATCAGTGGCCTGATCAAGCACTTCCTGGGCCAGCAACTCGGCGCCGGCCAGCTCGATCAGGTTGAGCGTGCCGCGAACCTGATGCAGGCTTTCCACCGCCTGCTGCAACAGGCTACCGTTGTGCCGCTCGGCGATGAAATGCTCCAGGCTCTGCTCGGCCTCTTCCATGGTGACGAACAGCTCGTCGCGCACCAGATTCAGGGATGTGGCTCCACTTACCATGCTCTAGGCCTCGCAGCGAACATCAGCGAATACGGCATCAGTCGGCGAACTCCGGCTTCTGCTTGGTCATGTGCGCCGCCATGGCCAGGCGCAGGTCTTCCGACTGCAGCATGGCGGCATTCCAGGTAGCGATGTATTCAAGGCCATCATCGACCCGGTGATCGCGCATATAGCGAATCATTTCCTTGGTTCCACGCACGGCAATCGGCGACTTGGCGGCGATTTGTGCAGCGATTTCCATCACCCCGGCCAGTAGCGCCTCGTGATTTTCGTAGGTGCGATTGACCAGGCCAATGCGCGCAGCCTCGTCACCGTCGATGGTGCGCCCGGTGAAGGCCAGCTCGCGCATCATGCCGTCGCCGATGATGCGTGGCAGGCGCTGCAGCGTGCCGACGTCAGCGGCCATGCCCATGTCGATTTCCTTGATCGAGAACTGCGCATCGACGCTGGAGTAACGCATGTCGCAGGCGCTGATCAAGTCGATGGCGCCGCCAATGCAGTAACCCTGAATGGCAGCCAGCACTGGCTTGCGGCAGTTGTCGACGGCGTTGAAGGAAGCTTGCAGCTCGAGAATCTTGCGGCGCAGCGCCGAGGCATTGCGGCCAACGTCCTTGCCCAGTTGGGCACCGACCGAGGCCAGCAGCATCAGGTCGATGCCCGAAGAGAAGTGTTTGCCGGCACCGGAGAGCACCACGACACGAACTGCATCGTTGTCATCGACCCACTGGAAGATCTCGATGATCTCGCGCCAGAAGTCGGCATTCATTGCATTGACTTTGTCGGGACGGTTGATCTGCACATGGGCGATCTTGTCCGCCAGCTCGACGCGGAAGGCTTTGTAGTCGGACATGGCAGGCATCCTCAGCCGCGGCTCGGCAGCACAGTAACAATTTTGTGATTAATAACCGAGCAACTATAACAAGCGCGTCATAAAAGTCGATGCTTGCCACTGTGACGCAGGGCACGCCCCGGACGTTAACAACCGCTTTGAGTATCACGGATAAGGGCTTGATCTACCGAGAGTCTTGCCCTCGGCAGTCACCTCGTCAATTCACTCCACGAGACAGTCCACGCAATAGTGCCCCGCCTCGGTCTGCAAGCCGTGCACATCGATATCGAAGCCGGGGAAGGCCTGGTCGAAGGTCCGCGCGAAGGTCAGGTAGTCGAGAATCGAACGCGTGGCGGCCGTGAAGCGCTCGCCCGGCATGATCAACGGAATACCCGGCGGGTAAGGTACCAGCATCACCGCAGCGATACGTCCCAGCAACTGGTCGATGGGCACCGCCTCGACCTCGCCGCGCACCAGGCGGTCATAGGCATCGGCAGGTTTGATCGCCAGCTCGGGCAGCACCGTGTACATGCTTTTCAGCGCCTTGGCCGTGGCATTTTCGCGGTAGCAGCCATGCAGCGCGTCGCACAGATCTCGCAGGCCCATACCCTGGTAGCGTCCACCGCCCGCGTGGGCGATGCAGGGCAGCACGTCGATCAACGGCAGATTGGCGTCGTAGCTGCGCTTGAACTCCAGCAGTTCGGTCAGCAGCGTGCTCCACTTGCCCTTGGTGATGCCCATGGAGAACAGCACCAGGAAGGAGTACAGGCCGGTTTTCTCAACAACCAGGCCGCGCTCCCAGAGAAACTTGCTGACCACCGCTGCGGGGATCCCCTGCTGCTCCAGTTTGCCGGCCGCATTGAGGCCGGGCATCACCAACGTAACCTTGATCGGATCGAGCAGCACATAGTCATCGGCCACTTCACCGAAGCCATGCCAATCAGCGTCCGGCTGCAACACCCAGTCGGAAGTCGTCAGGCTGTCAGCACCATCGGCCCTACCTGGCTGCCAGATGCTGAACCACCAATCTTCGGCGCTCAGGTTGCGCCGTACATTGGCCAGTGCCCGGCGGAAGCTCAGCGCCTCGTCGAAGGTTTCCTGGATCAGCGAACGGCCGGCCGGTCCTTCCATCATCGCCGAGGCCACATCCAGCGAGGCGATGATGCCGTACTGTGGCGACGTGGAAATATGCATCATGAAGGCTTCGTTGAAACGATCACGATCCAGCTGCCGCTGCCCGCCGTCCTGCACGTGAATCATCGAGGCCTGGCTGAAGGCCGCCAGCAGCTTGTGCGTCGAATGGGTGGTGAACACCAGCGGCGAGCGCTCGTCGTACTGAGTACCCATGCCATAGCGGCCAGCATAGAATTCGTGGAAGGCGGCGTAGGCATACCAGGCTTCATCAAAGTGCAGCACCTCGACCGAATCACCCAGCGCCTGCTTGACCATTTCGGCGTTGTAGCAGAGCCCGTCGTAGGTGGAGTTGGTCACCACCGCCAACTTGACCCTGGGCGCACGGCCACGCGCCAGGGGGCTGGCATCGATCTTGGCCTGAATCGACTCTTTGCTGAACTCACTCAACGGAATCGGCCCGATGATTCCCAGCTCGTTGCGCTCCGGGCACAGATAAAGCGGAATTGCACCGGTCATGATGATCGAGTGCAGGATCGACTTGTGGCAGTTGCGGTCCACCAACACCAGGTCATCGCGACCGACCATCGAATGCCAGACGATCTTGTTCGCAGTCGAGGTGCCGTTGATCACGAAGAAGGTATGGTCGGCGCCGAAGTTGCGCGCTGCGCGCGCCTCGGCCTCGGCCAGCGGGCCGGTGTGATCGAGCAATGACCCCAGCTCCGGCACCGATACGGACAGGTCCGAACGCAGCGTATTCTCACCGAAGAACTGGTGGAAAGCCTGACCCACCGGGCTTTTACGGTAGGCCACGCCACCGCCATGCCCCGGTGTGTGCCAGGAATAGTTGGATTGCGCGGTGTGCTGCACCAGCGCCTTGAAGAACGGCGGCAGAAGGCCGTCGAGGTAGTTGTGCGCCGCACGCGCCACCTGCCGCGCCAGGAAGGACACGGTGTCTTCGTAGAGATAGAGAATGCCACGCAGGTGGTTGAGATCGGCCATGGCCTCGGCCGGCGCATTCTCGATGGTGACCTGCTCGCCCAGGGCGAAGATCGGCAACTGTGGCGCACGCACTCGCGCCACGCGAATCAGCTCGACCATGTCCTGCAGCAGGCGACTGTTCTCCCCTGCTCCCTCTGCCGCCACCAGGATGCAGGCCAGACCATGGTGGGTGGAGGCGACAATACGCCCCTCAGCGGCGCTCGCCGTGGGCAGAATGCTGAAACCGTCCTGGGTGAGTTCCTGAGCGATGGCGCGCACACGATCACCGGCCACGGTGTCGGCCTTGATGTCGCGGTGCACGATTAGGACGGGAAACTTGAGGTCTTTATACATTGTGACGTCCTGAAGGCTGGCAGGCTCGGCCTGCCCATCGCCTCAGGTTAGAGGCTCCCCCTGATCGGCGGAACCCCCCTGAGCATCACGCTATAAGAAAAGGTCGCAATTGCGCTGTTCGGTTATTCCGGCGCTTTTTCCAACTGTGCCCACAGCGACGGGCCACCAGCGGATTTCTCGATCACGGCCAGGCGCGCCAGATGCGCTGCAAGCTCCTCTTCGCTGGCGTGAATGACGCGAGTGCGTGGCCGCGATGCGTCCAGACGGCGAATCGGCGTGGCCTGCTGGCGCCCGCTGCCATCGCCATCAGAGCCTTCGCCGGCCAGGGACAAATTGGTCTGGCCACCGGTCATCGCCAGGTAGACGTCGGCGAGAATCTCCGAGTCGAGCAAGGCGCCGTGCAGTTCGCGGTTGGAGTTGTCGACGCCGTAACGCTTGCACAGCGCATCCAGGCTGTTGCGCTGCCCCGGATGGCGCTCGCGCGCCATCATCAGGGTATCGAGTACCGAGCAGTAATCGCTGACGTCGGCACGCTCGCTCTGCCCCAGCAGGGCGAACTCGTTGTTGATGAAGCCAACGTCGAACGCCGCGTTGTGGATGATCAGCTGGGCGCCCTTGATGAACTCGTAGAATTCATCGGCGACCTCCTTGAAGCGCGGCTTGTCGGCAACGTACTCGTTGGTAATGCCGTGAACCGCGATGGCGCCTTCGTCGATTTCACGATCAGGGTTGAGGTAAACGTGGAAATGACGCCCGGTCAGACGGCGGCCCAACAATTCGACACAACCGATCTCGATGATGCGGTGCCCGTCAGTGACCGGCATACCCGTGGTTTCGGTATCCAGCACTACGTAGCGCTTGACGGTGTTCTCGGTTGTCACGCCTTGCCTCTCTCATCTATTCGGGTTGCCGCACATTCAGCGCAGCATCTTAACTCAGGTGCCATGTCACCGCTCAGCGCGCCGCACGCACATCGTCGACACCGCGATTGGCCAACTGGTCGGCACGCTCGTTGCCGGGATGGCCAGTATGCCCACGCACCCACTGCCAGCTCACCTGATGGCGATTCACTTCCTCATCCAGCTTCTGCCAGAGGTCGGCGTTCTTCACCGGCTCTTTCGAGGCGGTCTTCCAGCCGCGTTTCTTCCAGTTCGGTAGCCATTCCTGGATACCTTTCATCACATACTGCGAGTCGGTCACCAGCTTGACCGAGCACGGCCGGGTCAGCGCGATCAGGCCGGCAATCGCCGCCATCAGCTCCATGCGATTGTTGGTGGTATTGGGGTCGCCGCCCCAAAGCTCCTTCTCCACGCCTTTGTACACCAGCAGCGCGCCCCAACCTCCGGGGCCGGGATTGCCTTTGCAGGCACCGTCGGTGTAAATCACCACATCATGGGTTTCAGACATTCATAAACTCTGTACAGAATTGTTTGGCCGCAGCCTGGCATTCAGTTATCGAGATCGCGCCGACTGACCTTGGCCACCGGCATTGGCAGCAACTTGCCCATCGGCTCCCGACGCGACTGCCGCAACGGACGCAGGCCAACCACCAGCTTACGCGCCACCAACAGATAGAAACCGGCGCCCGGCAACTGCCAGGCATCGCCCCAGCTTTCCATTCGCCGCAGGCGCATTTGCCAGGCCAGCGAAGCGAGCGGCGGACGATAGCACCCGAACCGCCGTTTCTCCAACGCAAAGCCCAGCAAACTCAGCCAGTCACCGACACGGCTCGGCGCGATGCAACGCGCCTTGGCCAAACCGTCCCGGGCAAACAACCGACGCACGCCCCAGGCGCTCCAGGGGTGAATACCCAGGATCAACAGATGCCCGCCAGGCCTGACGCTGCGAGCCGCCTCACGCAGCAGGCCGTGAGGCGACAGGCTGAAATCCAGACCATGCTGCAGCACCACCACATCGGCGGCGTGCTCACCCAAGGGCCAGGCTTGCTCCTCACAGACGATCTGCACGCCTGGCATCGGCGCGCCAAGACGCACGTTGTGCTGGATCTGCCCCGCGCTGGGCGGGCCTTCGGCGCTGGGGCCGTAGCTCACCAGATAGCCCCCGAAAAAGCGCGCCAGCTCTTCTTCCAGCAAGCGCCGCTCTTCTTCCAGCAACAGCTGGCCGAGCGGCCCGGCAAGCCAGTCGCGCGCCTCGCCGATGAGTTTTAGCCACTCAGGGTCGGCCTGGGCGAATGCCTGATCAGTCATCGCTGCCTCCACATGACAGGTTCTGCATGTCGTGTCTAAGATGCACCTTTATCACTCGCTTAGCGACCCGCAATGATCCAGATCGACGCACTGCCCGCCTTCAATGACAACTATATCTGGCTGCTGCAGGACGTCGGCAGCAAACGCTGCGCCGTGGTCGACCCCGGTGATGCGGCCCCCGTCATGGCCTGGCTGCAGGCCCATCCTGACTGGACGCTCAGCGACATCCTGATTACCCATCATCACTTCGATCATGTTGGCGGTGTCGAGCAACTGAAGACGGCTACCGATGCCCGTGTCGCCGGCCCGGCGGCGGAAAAGATCCCGGCCCGTGACATCGACCTGAACGACAACGACGAGATCGAGGTGCTCGGCTTGCACTTCGAGGTCATGTCCGTACCCGGCCATACCCTCGGTCATATCGCCTACTACCACGCCGAACAGAACCTGCTGTTCTGTGGCGACACTCTGTTCGCGGGCGGCTGCGGGCGCCTGTTCGAAGGTACACCGCAACAGATGCACCAATCCCTGAGCCGCCTGGCAGCACTGCCCGCCGGCACGCTGGTGTACTGCACCCACGAATACACCCTGAGCAATCTGCGCTTCGCCCACGCTGTTGAACCGGACAATGCACGTTTGAACGAGCGCCTGGCCGAAGTGGCCCGCTGGCGCGACGAGGGCCGTATCAGCCTGCCGTCGAACATCGAACTGGAACTGGCCACCAATCCTTTCCTGCGTGTTGGCGAGCCTTCGATCATCGCTGCGGCCAAAGGACGCGACGACCGGCAGCCGAGCGAGCCAAGCGCCGTATTCGCTAGCCTGCGTGCCTGGAAAGACAGGTTTTAGTCACAGGGAAAAAGGTCGACAGCCCCGCAAAAGACCAGATCAAGACTGGCGAAAACTTGACCACCCCCGGCCCGATTCCTAGAATCGCCCGATCTTTTCGCCGGGACATACACCTCAACCAATGCCTTTAACATCACGCAAGCCATTGAATATAAAGGTATTAGCGCGAAGCTCCCGAGCGCTCGCGGTGATGTGCAGCATGATTCTGGCCGGCTGTCAGAGCCTGCCCAGTGACACCCCGGATCACTCTACCGATACGTCTCGTGCCATTGGTCTGGAGCGTGAGGCCGAGTGGCTGAGTAGCAACGAAGTCAAACCTCGCGAATACACCGACATCTGGGAGCGCGTGCGCGACGGTTTCAAGCTGCAGGATGAAATCGGCATCAACCCGCGTATCGAACGCGTGCGCCTGTGGTATGCCAGCAACCCGAAACACGTCAATACCGTCAGTGAGCGCAGCGCGCCTTATATCCACTATATCGTCGAACGCCTGGCCGAACGTGACATGCCGATGGAGCTGGCGCTGCTGCCGGTGATCGAAAGTGCTTACGACCCACAGGCCTACTCCTCGGCGCACGCGGTCGGCCTCTGGCAATTCATTCCTTCGACCGGCCGCTACTACAACCTGCGCCAGACCAACTGGTACGACGGCCGCCGCGACGTCACCGCCTCGACCGAAGCCGCGCTCAACTACCTGAGCCGTCTGCACGAAATGTTCAACGGCGACTGGTTGCTCGCCCTGGCGGCCTACAACGCTGGCGAAGGTCGCATCAGTCGTGCCATCGAGCGTAACGAGAAACTCGGCCTGCCCAGCGACTACTGGAACCTGCCGCTGCCCAAGGAAACCGAGGACTACGTGCCCAAGCTACTGGCGCTGTCACAGGTCATCCTGACGCCGGAAGCCTACAGCGTTACCCTTTCACCAATCGCCAACGAACCCTACTTCGAACAGATCGCAATCAAGCAGCACATGGATCTGGCCCGCGTCGCCAAACTGGCCGACCTCGATGAACAGGAGTTGTTGCAGCTCAACCCCGCCTACAAGCACGGCATTACCCTCGACGGCCCGCAACATCTGCTGGTACCGACCGAGAAAGCAGAGATGCTCAGCGCCAACCTGGCCTTGATGAAACCGCAGGAAATGGTCGACTGGCAGCGCTACACCGTGCGTTCTGGCGATAGCCTGCACGCCATCGCCAACCGTCATCATCTGTCAGTGAGCATGCTCAAGGACGTCAACCGCCTGAGCAGTAACAACCTGAGCATCGGCCAGGTGCTGACCATTCCCGGCAAACCTGGCGCGCAACCAAGCGCGCCGCTGTATCAACAGCGCAACACCGCGCAGAGCGCGGCCGGCCGAACCTATCAGGTGAAGAATGGCGACAACCTGTGGCAGATCGCTCGCGCCAATCAGGTTGCCGTGCATGATCTGAAGCACTGGAACAAGCTGCAAGGCAATCAGCTGAAAGTCGGCCAGGTGCTCAACCTGGCTGCCGCTGACAGCGCACCACGGGCTGCCAGCACGACGCGCAACAGCTCCAGCTCACGGGACAAGGCCACTTACTACCGCGTCCAGCATGGCGACTCGCTGTACGTGATCGCCAAGCGCTTCAAGATCGACCTCAAGCACCTGCAAGCCTGGAACCCGCGTAGCAGCACGTTGCGCCCCGGGCAAATGCTGACCCTCTATCTGCCGTGATCAGCGCTTGCTGATCGCCTCCAGGCAACGCCCCGCCAGTTGAGTGAAGCGCTGAAACGCCACGAACTGCTCATGTCGCAATGCCCTACCGGACAGTCTGCTGTCGGCATATAACACGCCGATCTCCCGCGTACCGGCGATTATCGGCGCGATGAAAAACATGCCAGCGCCAAGACTGCGCCGAATAGGCTGGGTTACCAACTCGGCCAGGTTGTAGCTGGCGGGCACGCCCATCCAGATCGCCTCACGATGGCGCAACGCATAACTGAAGATATGTGGCTGCTCCGCCTGCTCGGCCGGCAACACGAAGTCTTCCAGCCATTGCTGAGCTTTTTCACCGATCACCCGTTTGGCGCGAAAGCGGCTTTGCCCGTCGGCCAGAACCGTGAGCATCACCCGCTCCAGACCAGCGCCTCGATGCAAGCCCTTGAGCAAGGTGTCGAGCACCAGCCCGACATCGGCCCTGGCATTGACCATCAGGCCGAGATCCTGCAAAGCCTGCTGCATCACCAGCAGATCCGGCTGCAGCAAACGCGCACGACGCTCTTCCTGCTGCTGGCGAATCTGCTCGGGATCGGTATTGGGAATCAGCCGGCACAACTTGCTGGCCCCGAAGGTCGAGGCGACCTTGACCGCTTCATCAGCACTGGCAAGCACCTGCTGAAGGGTTTCCTCCGGAGTCAGTTCGATAAATGCCGCTACCTTTCCCAGCACGTCCTCCATCTCTGCACAATCCCAGCCATCCAGCGCCGCCTCGCTGATACGCACGCCCAACTGCACGGCATAGGCGGCCGGATCATGCTGACTGGCGCCCGCCTGGGCGAGGATGGCGGTTTCGCCCAGGTTCCAGCTTTTCAGCAACGCCTGGGTAAGTTGACGAAAGCTGGCACCAAGCACCTCGCGCACCGCCTCATCGACATCGACACCTGGGCGTTCAAGCGCGTCGGCCAGCTCGTCAGCCTGCGCCCCACCACAGCCCCAGAACGCCAATTCGCCCAGATGATGGAGCAGCGCAGCGATGAATACCTCTTCGGTGTGTCCGGAAATGACATACCCGGCCAGGTTGCGCGCCTGCACCGCAGCGTGGAACGACCGCGCGAGCAACGTCTGCAACTGCTCACGCGGAGCGCGGGTCAGCAGCCCGTCTACCAGGCTCACAGAAAGGCTGATCAGGCGCACATTGTCGAAGCCGATCAGTACGATGGCTCGCGAGATGGTCTTTATGGTTTCCTGGGAAGGGTTGTAGTAGACGCTGTTGCCGACCCGCAACACCTTGCTGGTCAGTGCCGCATCACGCAACAACACATCTGCCAGTTGCTGTACCGACGCAGAATCCTGCTGCGCAAGGCGTTGCAGATCCTGCACCACTGTAGCCAGCGCGGGCAGTTCTGCTTGGTTCAGGCGATCGATCCATGACTGCAAACCATGGCTTCGTTCCGACAAATTCGTACCCTCATGGTGTGTCCCTGAAGTGTATGTCATCGTGTCGTAACCGCCTGCCCACCGCAGCACTCTTTTTCCTGTCCATACAAGCTGTTACTGTACCGACCCAGAAGCCCAAACGCCGCCATGGATCGGATCTCACGCCCGATGCGTCCCCTCCTACTGCTGTTCCTCAGCCTGGCCTTGAGCTTTCCCGCCTCTGCGACTATCAGCGAGAGCCACGGCTACGCCCAGTTCGGGACACTCAAGTATCCTGCCAGCTTCAGTCATTTTGACTGGGTCAACCCCAATGCGCCCAAAGGTGGCACGTTGCGCATCATGGCGTCCGGCACATTCGATACGCTCAACCCCTATACCTTCAAGGGCAGCAGCCCGATCAGCACGGCGCATTTCCTGCAGTACGGCGCCAACGAGCTGAACGAACCCTTGATGGTTGGCACGGGCGCTTACGACCCCTCGGGGGATGAGCCTGCCTCTAGTTATGGCCTGATCGCGAAAAGCGTCGAGTACAGCGAGGACCGCAGCTGGGTGGTGTTCAACCTGCGGCCAGAAGCGCGCTTTCACGACAGCAAGCCGATCACCGCCTACGACGTGGCCTTCTCCTATCGCCTGCTGCGCAATGACGGTCACCCGCAGTACCGTACCAACCTGCAGGAAGTGAAACGCGTCGACATTCTGGGCCGCCACCGCATCCGCTTTGTCTTCAAGCGCGCCGGCAACCCGCTGCTGATCCTGCGCCTGGGTGAACTGCCTGTGTTGCCGCAGCACTACTGGAAAGACCGCGACTTCAAGAGCACCACCTTCGATGCGCCACTGGGCAGCGGGCCATACCGCATCGTTCAGGTTGTGCCCGGCCGCCGTCTGGTTTTCGAACGGGTGAAGGACTGGTGGGGCAAGGATCTGCCGGTCAATCGCGGCAAGTACAACTTCAACCGCATCGAAGTGGAGTTCTACCGCGATAACCATGTCGCCTTCGAAGCCTTCAAGGCCGGTGAATTCGACTTCTACATCGAGAACCAGGCCAAGAACTGGGGCAACGGTTATCGCTTTCCGGCCGTGACCCGTGGCGATGTGATTCGCGCCGAGATACCACACCAGATCCCGACCCAGACCCAGGCGCTGTTCATGAACACGCGCCGCGACCTGTTCAGCGACCGCCGGGTGCGCGAGGCACTGGGGCTGATGTTCGATTTCGAGTGGACCAATCGCGCGCTGTTCAACAATGCCTACGTACGTGCCGCCAGTTACTACCCCAACAGCGAATTCTCGGCCACCGGCAAACCCGAGGGCGCGGAGTGGCTGTTGCTTTCACCACATCGCGACAAGCTGCCCGCACGCCTGTTCACCGAAGCCCCGACCCAACCGGTAACCGACGGCCGTGGCATCCCCCGGGAAACCTTGCGCCGCGCCCTCGGTCTATTGGCCGATGCCGGCTGGAAGCCTGCCGGCCAGGAGCTGCGTAATGCACGCGGTCAACGCCTCGAGTTCGAGATCATGCTGGTAAACCCCAGCCTCGAACGCATTCTCCAGCCCTACACTGCCAACCTCGCGAGTATCGGCATACGCGCCAACCTGCGCACCGTTGACCGCGCCCAGTACAAGCAACGCCTTGACCAGTTCGACTACGACATGATTCTGCTGACCCTGCCGCAAACCCTCAGCCCAGGCCTGGAGCAATCGCTGTACTTCCATTCCAGCCAGGTGAACATCAAGGGTGGCAAGAATTATGCTGGCGTCAACGATCCGGTGGTCGACGCGATGATCGACAAGCTGCTTTCGGCGCAGACTCGAGACGAACAGATAGCAGCCACGCGGGCCCTGGATCGAGTCCTGCTCTGGCAGCACTACAGCATTCCCAACTGGTACATCAATTATCACCGCCTGGCGTACCGCAACCGGTTCGCCTTCGTCACCACGCCGCCCTACACGCTGGGCCTGCGCACCTGGTGGCTGAAGCCCACGGAGAACGCTCGATGATCCACCCGCTGCGCAGTTTCCTGCTCCAAGGTAGCAGCCTCATTCTGCTCGGTCTGGCCGGCCTTGCCTTCGCCGCCCCCAAACACGCCGTCACCCTCTATGACGAGCCGCCCAAATACCCCGCCGACTTCACGCATTTCGAATACACCAACCCCGAAGCGCCCAAAGGCGGCACTTTTCGCGAAGCGGGCTTCGGCGGCTTTGACAGCCTCAACCCCTTTATCAGCAAGGGCGTGGCTGCCGACGAGATCAGCCTGATCTATGACACGCTTACCGTGCAGAGCATGGACGAGCCCTTCACCGCCTACGGACTGGTGGCGGAAAAGATCGAGAAGGCACCTGACAACGCCTGGGTGCGCTTTCTCCTGCGCAAGGAAGCCCGCTTCCACGACGGCACGCCGGTCACCGCCGAGGACGTCAAGTTCACCTTCGATACGCTGATGGAAAAAGGCGCCCCGATGTACCGCGGCTATTACGCAGATGTCGAGCAGGTGGAAGTGGAATCACCGCACAGCGTGCGCTTCGTGTTCAAGCACGCTGGCAACCGCGAGCTGCCGCTGATCGTCGGCCAACTGCCGGTGCTACCCAAACACTGGTGGACCGAGCGCGACTTCAGCAAGGGCAACCTTGACGTACCGCTGGGCAGCGGCCCGTACAAGGTCGGCCGCGTCCAGCCCGGCCGCAGCATCCGCTACGAGCGGGTCGACGACTGGTGGGCCAAGGATCTGCCCGTCAGTCGCGGCTTCTACAACTTCGACGCCATCCAGATCGACTACTACCGCGACAACACCGTTGCCCTGGAGGCGCTCAAGGCGGGCCAGTTCGACTATTGGCTGGAAACCAGCGCGAAGAATTGGGCCACGGCCTATAACATTCCGGCGGTTGCCAACGGCCAACTGATCAAGGAAGAAATCCAGAACCGCAACCCTACCGGGATGCAGGGCTTCATCTTCAACACCCGTCGCCCGCAGTTCCAGGATCGCCGCGTGCGTGAGGCCCTGGGCCTGCTGTACGACTTCGAATGGGCCAACAAGCGCCTGTTCAACGGCGCCTATTTCCGCACCCGCAGCTACTTCGACAATTCCGAACTGGGCTCACAGGGCCTGCCTGGCGAAGACGAGTTGGAGATTCTCGAGCCGCTACGCGGCAAGATACCGGCCGAGGTATTCAGCGAAGAGTTCCGCGTACCGGTCACCGACGGCAGCGGCATCATTCGCGAGCAACAGCGCCGCGCCTACCAGTTGCTGCAGCAAGCCGGCTGGCGTATCGAAGGTGATCGCATGCTCGACGCCAATGGTCAGCCGGTCAGCTTCGAGTTCCTCCTCGCGCAAACCGAGTTCGAGCGCGTGCTGCTGCCATTCAAGCGCAACCTGGCCGATCTCGGCATGGATCTGGTGATTCGTCGCGTCGACGTTTCGCAGTACGTCAACCGCCTGCGCTCACGTGACTTCGACATGATCGTCAGCGGCTTCGGCCAGTCCAACTCGCCGGGCAACGAGCAACGCGAATACTGGCACTCCTCCAGCGCCGACAATCCCGGCAGCCGCAACTTCATCGGCCTCAAGGACCCAGCCATCGACCAGATCGTCGAGGGGTTGATCAACGCCGACTCCCGGCAGAATCTGATCGCCCACACCCGCGCCCTCGATCGCGTGCTGCTGTGGGGTTATTACGTGATCCCCAACTGGCACATCAAGACCTGGCGCGTCGCCTACTGGAACCGCTTCGAGCATCCGAAGGTGACGCCGCTCTACGACATCGGTCTGCACACCTGGTGGGTGCGCCCGGACCTGGAGCAGCCGAGCGAGGCCCCGCAGCAAGCCGCAGAACAGGCGGAGCAATAACATGCTGGCCTATATCTTTCGCCGTCTGCTCCTGATTATTCCGACCCTGTTCGGCATTCTGGTCATCAACTTCATCATCATCCAGGCCGCGCCCGGCGGCCCGGTCGAACAGATGATCGCCAAGCTGGAGGGTTTCGATGCGGCCGCTGGCGGCGCCACCGGGCGCATCGGCGGTGGCGGCGCCGAAGTGTCGGTGGCCGGCTCCAACTATCGCGGCGCCCAGGGCCTCGATCCGCAGTTGATCGCCGAGATCGAAAAGATGTACGGCTTCGACAAGCCGGCGCCACAACGTTTCTGGATCATGCTGAAGAATTACGCCCAGCTGGATTTCGGCTCCAGCTTCTTTCGCGACGCCCAGGTCATCGACCTGATCATCGAGAAGATGCCGGTGTCGATCTCGCTCGGGCTATGGAGCACCCTGATCATGTATCTGGTCTCCATCCCACTGGGGATCGCCAAGGCCACCCGCCACGGCAGCGCCTTCGACGTCTGGACCAGTTCGGCGATCATCGTCGGCTACGCCATTCCGGCTTTCCTCTTTGCCATCCTGCTGATCGTGCTGTTTGCCGGTGGCAGCTACTGGGACTGGTTCCCACTACGCGGCCTGACGTCGAACAACTTCGAGCAACTGAGCCTCGGCGGCAAGATTCTCGACTACCTCTGGCACCTGGTGCTGCCGGTTACGGCACTGGTCATCGGCAACTTCGCCACCCTGACCCTACTGACCAAGAACAGCTTTCTCGACGAGATCAACAAACAGTACGTGGTGACCGCCCGCGCCAAGGGCCTGACCAACAATCGCGTGCTCTACGGCCACGTATTCCGCAACGCCATGCTGCTGATCATCGCCGGCTTCCCCGCCGCCTTCATCGGCATCTTCTTCACCGGTTCCCTGCTGATCGAGGTGATCTTCTCCCTCGACGGCCTGGGCCTGATGAGCTTCGAAGCGGCGATCAACCGCGACTATCCGGTGGTGTTCGGCACCCTGTTCATCTTCACCTTGCTGGGGCTGATCGTGAAACTGATCGGTGACATCACCTACACCCTGGTCGATCCGCGTATCGACTTCGAAAGCCGGGAGGGTTGAGCATGAAACTTTCCCCTCTAAATCGACGCCGCTTCGACCGTTTCAAGGCACACAAGCGTGGCTGGTGGTCGCTGTGGCTGTTTCTCATCCTGTTTGGCCTGAGCCTCGGTGCTGAACTGATCGCCAACGACAAGCCGCTGGCCGTGCGCTACGACGGGGATTGGTATTTCCCGGTGCTCAAGCGCTACCCGGAAACCGTGTTCGGCGGCGAATTCCCGCTGCAGGCCAACTACAAGAGCCCCTACATTCAGGACCTGATCGCGGAAAAGGACGGCTGGATGATCTGGCCGCCCATTCCATTCAGTTATTCGAGCATCAACTACGACCTGGAAGTACCGGCACCTGCACCGCCCTCGGCGCAGAACTGGCTGGGCACCGACGATCAGGGCCGTGACGTACTGGCACGAGTGATCTACGGCTTTCGCATCTCAGTGCTGTTCGCCCTGATCCTGACCCTGGCCAGCTCGGTGATCGGTGTGATCGCCGGCGCGCTGCAGGGCTTCTATGGCGGCTGGGTCGACCTGATCGGTCAACGCTTTCTGGAAATCTGGTCAGGTCTGCCGGTGCTCTATCTGCTGATCATCCTGGCCAGCTTCGTGCAGCCCAATTTCTGGTGGTTGCTGGGCATCATGCTGCTGTTCTCCTGGATGAGCCTGGTCGACGTGGTGCGCGCCGAGTTCCTACGCGGGCGCAATCTTGAGTACGTGCGCGCGGCGCGGGCGCTGGGCATGGAGAACGGCGCCATCATGTTTCGCCATATCCTGCCCAACGCCATGGTCTCGACCATGACGTTCATGCCCTTCATCCTCACTGGCGCGATCGGCACCCTGACGGCTCTGGACTTCCTCGGCTTCGGCCTGCCCCCTGGCGCGCCATCGCTGGGTGAACTGGTCGCTCAGGGCAAGAGCAACCTGCAGGCACCCTGGCTGGGTATCAGCGCCTTCGCCGTATTGGCGATCATGCTGAGCCTGCTGGTATTCATCGGTGAAGCCGCCCGCGATGCCTTCGACCCGAGGAAATGACATGAGCCAGAACGAAACCCTGCTGCAAGTACGCGACCTGGCCGTCGAGTTCGTCACGGGCGAGCATTGCCAGCGTGTGGTCGAGAACGTCAGCTTCGACATTCATAAAGGCGAGACCCTGGCCCTGGTCGGTGAAAGTGGCTCGGGCAAGTCGGTCACCGCGCACTCGATCCTTCGCCTGCTGCCCTACCCGCTCGCGCGCCATCCACACGGCAGCATCGAGTACGCCGGTGAAGACCTGCTCAAGCTCAGCGAAGGCCGCCTTCGCGGCATTCGCGGCAACCGTATCGCCATGGTCTTTCAGGAGCCGATGACCTCGCTCAACCCGCTGCACTGCATCGAAAAGCAGATCAACGAGGTGCTTGCCCTGCACAAGGGCCTGCGCGGCAAGGCCGCCAGCGCGCGTACCCTGGAACTGCTCGAGCTGGTCGGCATCCCGGAACCGAAGAAGCGCCTGAAGGCCTACCCGCACGAACTCTCTGGCGGCCAACGGCAGCGCGTGATGATCGCCATGGCCCTGGCCAATGAACCTCAACTGCTGATCGCCGACGAGCCGACTACCGCCCTGGATGTCACCGTACAGTTGAAGATCCTCGAGTTGCTCAAGGATCTGCAGGCGCGCCTGGGCATGTCGCTACTGCTGATCAGCCACGACCTCAACCTGGTTCGCAGAATTGCCCACCGCGTATGTGTCATGCAGCGCGGTTGCATCGTCGAACAGGCGTCGTGTGAAGAATTGTTCCAGGCTCCGCAGCATCCCTACACTCAGGAACTGCTCGGCGCCGAGCCCAGCGGCGACCCTGCGGCCAACCCCGTGGGCCAGCCGCTGCTGGAAGTGGACGACCTGCGTGTGTGGTTCCCGATCAAAAAGGGCCTGCTGCGCCGGACGGTGGATCATGTCAAAGCGGTGGACGGCATCAACTTCAGCCTGCCCCAGGGCCAGACTCTGGGCATCGTCGGTGAAAGTGGTTCCGGCAAATCCACACTGGGCATGGCGATTCTGCGGCTGCTCTCCAGTCGCGGTGACATCCGCTTCCAGGGTCAGCAGTTGCAGGGCCTGAGCCAACAGGAAGTACGCCCGCTGCGTAGGCAGATGCAGGTGGTGTTTCAGGACCCCTTCGGCAGCCTGAGCCCACGCATGTCGGTGAGCCAGATCGTCGGTGAGGGTCTGCGCATTCACGGTATGGGCAACGAGGCGGAGCAGGAACAAGCCATCATCGACGCGCTTTTGGAGGTAGGGCTGGACCCGCAGACGCGGCATCGCTACCCCCACGAGTTTTCTGGCGGGCAACGGCAGCGGATTGCCATTGCCCGGGCACTGGTGTTGAAACCGGCGCTAATCCTGCTCGACGAGCCCACTTCAGCGCTCGACCGCACGGTGCAGCGTCAGGTGGTGGAATTGTTGCGCGGCTTGCAGGCCAAGTACAACCTGACCTATCTGTTTATCAGCCATGACCTGGCGGTAGTCAGAGCGCTGAGCCACCAGTTGATGGTGGTCAAGCAGGGCCAGGTGGTCGAACAAGGGTCTGCAGAGTCGATCTTCAGTGCACCGCAACACCCTTATACGCAGCAATTGCTGGAAGCCGCTTTTCTGGCCCCGGCAACGGCTCACTGATCCTTGAAACAGGAAGAGGAATAGCACAATGGGTTTTCTAACCGGTAAGCGCGTACTCATCGTTGGCGTTGCCAGCAAACTGTCCATCGCCTCGGGCATCGCCGCCGCCATGCACCGCGAAGGTGCCGAGCTGGCCTTCACCTACCAGAACGAGAAGCTCAAGGGCCGCGTAGAAGACTTCGCTGCCGGCTGGGGCTCCAGCGCCGACCTGTGCTTCCCTTGCGATGTGGCCAGCGACGAGGAAATCGCTTCGGTGTTCGAAGCGCTGAGCAAAAAATGGGATGGCCTGGACTGCATCGTCCACTCGGTCGGCTTCGCTCCCGGCGATCAGCTCAACGGCGACTTCACCGACGTCACCACCCGCGAAGGCTTCAAGATTGCCCATGACATCAGCGCCTACAGCTTCGTTGCCCTGGCCAAGGCGGGTCGCGAGATGATGAAAGGCCGCAACGGCAGCCTCCTCACCCTCTCCTACCTGGGCGCCGAGCGCACCATGCCCAACTACAACGTCATGGGCATGGCCAAGGCCAGCCTGGAGGCCGGCGTACGCTACCTGGCCGGCAGCCTCGGTCCGGAAGGCACCCGCGTCAACGCTATCTCCGCTGGTCCGATCCGTACCCTGGCTGCCAGCGGCATCGCCAGCTTCCGCAAGATGCTGGCCGCCAACGAGAAGCAGACTCCGCTGCGCCGCAACGTCACCATCGAGGAAGTCGGCAATGCCGGCGCTTTCCTCTGCTCCGACCTGGCTTCGGGCATCAGCGGCGAGATCATGTACGTCGACGGCGGTTTCAACACCACCGCCATGGGCGCCATGGAAGACTGACAGGTTAGCGCCCGGCCCCGGCGCCGGGCGCGACTCGGTGCCGCCAGCGGCGTCTTGTCAGGCAATAAAAAACCCGCACGACGTGCGGGTTTTTTATTGCCTGCTCAAGCCTCCGTAGGAGGCACCTGAGCGACTTTAGAAGCGCTCGACATCAGCCTGGGCTTCCAGCTGCTTGCGCAGTGCGGCGAAGTCCTGCTGACCAGCTCGCGACGCCAGGAAGTTGCGATACATGGCGATTTCTTCGTCAGCCAGCGCTTCTTCCGGCACATTCACACCATCGAGGCGCAGCACGACGTAGTCGCCATTGTTCAACGTCACACCGGCGAAAGTCGGCTCACCCGCCTTGGCTGGCTTGGGCATGCGGAACAACGTCTGAAGCACTTTAGGCTCGACGCCATCCTGGCTGCGAGTGGCCGCCTCCTGGACCTGCCAATCAGTAGCAACCTGCTCACCAGTCTGGGCAGCAGCCAGTAGCTTCTCACCCTCGGCCTTGGCCGCGGCACTGGCACGCTCCTGCTGCAGATGGGCACGAATGCTTTCAGCGACCTGTTCCAGAGGCAGCTGCTCGGGCTTTTTGTGTTCCTTGACGCGCACGACGACGACGGTGCTCGGGTCCAGCTCGATGGTCGAGCTGTTGGTGCCATCTTCCAGAACTTCAGGACTGAATGCAGCCTGCAGCACCTGACGGTTGGCAGTAATGCCAGTCGCACCACCTTCACGACCGAAGGCTTCGCTGGTCTTGACCTCAAGCCCTAGCTCCTGGGCCGGCTGAGCCAGATCCGATGCTTCGAATGCAGCGTCTTCCAACTGCTTGGTCACCTCGACGAAGCGCTGCTCGACCTGCTGCGCCTTGAAGTCACGCGCCAGCTTGTCCTTGAGACTGTCGAAGCTTGGCACTTCTGGAGCCTGGACACCCAGCAGCTTGATCAGATGCCAGCCGAATTCGCTCTGTACCGGTTCGGAAACCTGCCCCTGCTGCAGGGCATAAAGCGCCTCCTCGAAGGCCGGATCGTAAACGCCAGGGCCGGCGTAACCCAGATCACCACCATCGGCAGCCGAACCCGGGTCCTGCGAGAACTCCTTGGCCAGGGCAGCAAAGTCTTCGCCAGCGTCCACACGCGCCTTGATCTCTTCGATCTTGGTACGCGCGGCCTGGTCATCGCCCTCGATAAGGATGTGCGCAGCCTGACGCTGCTCAGCCAGGTTGGCGATCTCGCTCTCATACAGTGGCTGCAGGTCGTCATCGCTGACTTCGACCTGATCGAAGAAGCTGTCCTTCTGCAGTTCGACGTACTCCAGCACGACCTGCTCAGGGCTCATGAACTCGCTGGCGTGCTCGTCGTAATAGGCGCTGACGTCGCTATCGCTCAACTCGATCGCTGTACTATCGGCCTTGATGGTGAGGCTGGCGAAGTCGCGGGTCTGGCGCTCGAGATTGGCGAAGGCACGCGCCTCCTGCTCGGTGACGAAGCTACTGGCACCGAGACCGGCACGCAGTTGCCCGATCAGCATTTCCTCTTCCAGCATCTGGCGGAACTGCAAGCGGGTGTAACCCATCTGGCGAATGACCTGATCGAAGCGTGCGGCATCGAAGCGGCCATCTACCTGAAATTCGGGAGTTTGCAGAATCACCTGATCCAGCGATCCCTGCGAGAAGGCGAAATGAGCGTCATCGGCTGCTTGCAGCAGCAGCTTGCGCTCGATCAAGCCCTTGAGCGAAGCCTCACGCAGCAGGTTGTCATCGAGCAACGAGGCATCAAAATCGCGACCCAGTTGCTGCAGCAGTTGACGACGCTGCATTTCAACGGCCTGGTTGAGCTCGTTGAGGGTAATGGTGTCACCGTTCACGTCGGCCGCATTGTTGCGATTGCTGGTCCCTGTGACGATGGCTTCGAAACCGGTAAACGCCATCAGCATCACAATGAGGCCGATGATGATTTTGGCAATCCAACCGCGTGAATTGTCCCTGATGTTTTGCAGCATGCTTCCCCCAGAACGACTGTACAGAGTCACCAGCCGCGCAGTGTGGGTAATGTCCAGATAGAAGAAAGGCGCATCCTTGGATGCGCCTTCTCGTAACGCGTCAAGCGGTCAGAGCAGAAGAGTCTAGGACTACCTGCGCTGCCCCTTGACAGCCGCCAGGCTGAACCTGGTCGGCGAGGCAAACCCAGAAGACGCTTAGTTGACGGCGTCTTTCAGAGCCTTGCCAGCTTTGAAGCCTGGGATCTTGGCAGCAGCGATGCTGATCGGCTTGCCGGTCTGCGGGTTGCGACCAGTGCGAGCAGCACGTTCTTTGACAGCGAAGGTGCCGAAGCCAACCAGCACAACGGAGTCACCAGCCTTCAGAGCGCCAGTGACGGATTCAATCACTGCATCCAGCGCGCGGCCAGCAACAGCTTTCGGGATATCAGCAGATGCAGCGATGGCATCAATCAGTTCCGACTTGTTCACTCTAAGTCCCCTTATTTCTGTTGAGTTTGTTTCTTGATTTTTAGTGTAAGCAAAGCGGGTGCTGGATGGCCTGCCGACACAATAAAAGCCGCTTTATAACAAGGGCTCAAAAATTGTGTCAAGGAAGCCCTCCGGCTAATGCGTGCTAATTCGCTCCTTGGAATCAGACTCGCGCTTGTCATCCGTTGCAACCATCTCCGGAGCCGCATCGGGCAAGGGCTCCGGGGCGTATTGCAGCGCAATTTGCAGGACCTCGTCAATCCATTTAACCGGTTTAATCTGCAGGTCTTGCTTAATATTTTCCGGAATTTCCTTCAGATCACGCACATTTTCCTCGGGAATGATCACCGTCTTGATCCCACCCCGATGAGCTGCCAGAAGTTTTTCCTTGAGACCACCAATGGCCAGTACCTGGCCACGCAGGGTGATTTCTCCGGTCATGGCAACGTCCGCCCGCACAGGAATCTGAGTCAATGCCGATACCAGCGCCGTGCACAACCCAATGCCCGCGCTCGGGCCGTCCTTGGGCGTGGCACCTTCCGGCATATGGATATGAACGTCGCGCTTCTCGTTGAAATCAGCCGGGATCCCCAGGCTTTTCGCGCGACTGCGAACCACCGTCATGGCCGCCGTCATCGACTCTGCCATGACATCACCCAGCGAGCCGGTCTTGATCAGATTGCCCTTGCCAGGCACCACAGCCGTCTCAATGGTGAGCAGCTCACCGCCTACCTGTGTCCAGGCAAGACCGGTCACCTGACCGATCTGATCCTGCTGTTCAGCGAGACCATAGCGATGCTTGCGCACCCCCAGGAAGTGCTCCAGGGAATCTGCACTGACGCTGACCTGGAAACGCTTCTCGCGCACATGTTCCTTGACCACTTTGCGGCAGACCTTGGCGATTTGCCGTTCCAGACTGCGCACGCCAGCTTCACGCGTGTAGTAACGAATGATGTCGCGAATCGCCGACTCATCCAGTTCCAGTTCACCCTTCTTCAGACCATTGGCCTTTATCTGCTTGGGCGCCAGGTACTTGATGGCGATGTTGACCTTCTCGTCCTCGGTGTAACCCGGCAGGCGAATGACCTCCATCCGATCCAGCAGCGGGCCGGGGATGTTCATCGAGTTGGCGGTGCAGAGGAACATCACATCCGACAGGTCATAGTCGACCTCCAGATAGTGATCGTTGAAATTGTGGTTCTGCTCAGGGTCGAGCACTTCGAGCAGCGCCGAGGCAGGATCGCCGCGCATGTCCTGACCCATCTTGTCGATCTCGTCGAGCAGGAACAGCGGGTTGCGCACGCCGACCTTGGTCATCTTCTGAATCAGACGACCCGGCATCGAGCCGATGTAGGTGCGGCGGTGACCACGAATCTCGGCCTCGTCACGCACGCCACCGAGCGCCATGCGCACGAACTTGCGATTGGTGGCAGTGGCGATGGACTCGGCCAGCGAGGTCTTGCCCACGCCAGGCGGGCCGACCAGGCACAGCACCGGCCCCTTGAGTTTCTTCACCCGCTTCTGCACGGCGAGATACTCGAGGATGCGCTCCTTGACCTCCTCCAGACCGTAGTGATCGGCATCGAGAATGGTCTCGGCACGCGCCAGATCCAGACGAACCTTGCTCTCGGCCTTCCACGGTACATTCACCAGCCAATCGATATAGGAGCGCACCACCGTGGCTTCAGCGGACATCGGCGACATCTGCTTGAGCTTGTTCAGCTCGGCATTGGCCTTGGTCAAGGCTTCCTTGGTCAGCCCCGCGTTATCGATGCGCTTGCGCAGTTCATCGAGCTCACTATGACCTTCATCGATATCGCCCAGCTCTTTCTGAATGGCCTTCATCTGCTCATTCAGGTAGTACTCACGCTGGCTGCGCTCCATTTGCTTCTTCACGCGCCCACGAATACGCTTCTCGACCTGCAGCAGGTCGATCTCGGCATCCAACAGGGCCAGTACGTGCTCGACGCGAGCGGACAGCGAGGTGATTTCGAGGATTTCCTGCTTCTGCTCGATCTTCAGCGCCATATGAGCGGCCATGGTGTCGACCAGGCGGCTGGGCTCATCGATGCTGTTGAGCGAAGACAGGACTTCGGCCGGGACCTTCTTGCCCAGCTGCACGTACTGTTCGAACTGGCTGAGCAGACTGCGAGTAAAGACTTCAGATTCACGCTCGGCAGTTTCGCCCTCCTCAATCAGCTGCACTTCGGCACGGCAATGATCATCGAGCTCGATGAAACGCTCGATCGAGCCGCGCTGCTCACCTTCGACCAGCACCTTGACGGTGCCGTCGGGCAGCTTGAGCAACTGCAGGACGGTGGCAACGGTGCCAACGCGATACAGATCCTGATCATCCGGATCATCGACGGCCGGGTTCTTCTGGGCCACCAGCAGGATCTGCTTGTCGCCCGTCATCGCTGCCTCGAGGGCCTCGATGGATTTCTCACGCCCGACGAAAAGCGGGATGACCATGTGCGGATAGACCACTACATCGCGCAATGGCAGGAGAGGCAATTCGATGGTTGTCTTCATGATTTCGGCTCAGCGGCGGCCATGAGGCCGTAAACAGGCGGGATTACCCTTGGCTTTTAAGATGGGGGTAGCTCCCGTAAAAAACAAGCGCAATGTCCACAAAAGCGAAGGGGCCCGAGGGGCCCCTTCCTTGCATCGTGTAACAGCCGTCAGGCGTCTGGCGCGGCCTTCGCCGGCGGTTCGCTGTTCTCGTAGATCAGCAGCGGCTTGGACGAACCCTCGATGACGCTCTCGTCGATCACCACCTTGCTCACGTCCTGCTGGGACGGGATCTCGTACATGGTGTCGAGCAGAATGCCCTCGAGAATCGAACGCAGGCCACGAGCACCGGTCTTGCGCTCCAGCGCCTTCTGCGCCACGGATTTCAGCGCATCGGAACGGAACTCCAGGTCCACGCCTTCCATCTCGAACAGCTTGGCGTACTGCTTGGTCAACGCGTTCTTCGGCTCGGTGAGAATCTGCACCAGAGCAGCCTCGTCCAACTCCTCCAGTGTCGCGATCACCGGTAGACGACCGACGAACTCGGGAATCAGGCCGAATTTGACCAGATCGTCTGGTTCGACCTCACGCAGAGATTCGCCGATTTTCTTGCCTTCCTGCTTGCTGCGCACTTCTGCACCGAAACCGATACCGCCTCGGGTGGAGCGGGCCTGAATGACTTTCTCCAGGCCGGCGAACGCACCGCCACAGATGAACAGGATGTTACGCGTATCAACCTGCAGAAACTCCTGCTGCGGATGCTTGCGCCCGCCTTGCGGTGGAACCGAAGCCACGGTGCCCTCGATCAGCTTGAGCAGCGCCTGCTGCACGCCCTCGCCCGACACATCACGAGTGATCGACGGGTTGTCGGACTTGCGCGAAATCTTGTCGATTTCGTCGATGTAGACGATGCCCATCTGGGCCTTCTCGACATCGTAATCGCACTTCTGCAGCAGCTTCTGAATGATGTTCTCGACGTCCTCACCGACATAACCGGCTTCGGTCAGGGTGGTGGCGTCAGCGATGGTGAACGGTACGTTGAGCAGGCGTGCAAGCGTTTCGGCCAGCAGCGTCTTACCCGAACCGGTCGGACCGATCAGTAGAATGTTGCTCTTGCCCAGCTCGACATCATCTTTCTTGTCACGCTGATTAAGACGCTTGTAGTGGTTGTATACAGCTACCGACAGCACTTTCTTCGCGCGCTCCTGACCGATCACGTACTGATCGAGGATGCCGCTGATTTCCTTGGGTGCCGGAAGTTTGTGCGCGCTGCTCTCAGCCTGTGCCTCCTGCACCTCCTCGCGGATGATGTCATTGCACAGGTCGACGCATTCGTCGCAGATGAAGACGGAAGGACCGGCGATCAACTTGCGCACTTCATGCTGGCTTTTGCCGCAGAAGGAGCAATAAAGCAGTTTGCCGTTGTCCTCACCGTTACGGGTATCAGTCATTCGATCAATCCAATACGGTAGGCTTGAAACACAAGATGAAGGCAAATGCGGGCATTTTCAAGGGCGCAGCTCGCGTCAGTGAAGGATGCCCGCAACCAGCGCCTTATCTAGACCGGCATTTGACGCTTTTCGTGCACGGCATCGACGAGACCATATTCCACGGCGCGCGAAGCGCTCATGAAGTTGTCGCGGTTGGTATCACGCTCGATGGTTTCCAGGCTCTGACCGGTGTGCTGAGCCAGCAGCTCGTTCAAGCGCTCACGGATAAAGAGGATTTCCTTGGCGTGGATCTCGATGTCCGAAGCCTGCCCCTGGAAGCCGCCCAGCGGCTGGTGAATCATCACACGCGAGTTCGGCAGGCAGAAACGCTTGCCCTTGGCGCCGCCCGCCAGCAGGAAAGCACCCATGCTGCAGGCCTGACCGATGCAGGTGGTGGACACATCCGCCTTGATGAACTGCATGGTGTCGTAGATCGCCATGCCGGCAGTCACCGAGCCACCCGGCGAGTTGATGTACAGGTGAATGTCCTTGTCCGGGTTCTCTGCTTCCAGAAACAGCAGCTGGGCGCAGATCAGGTTGGCCATGTAGTCCTCGACCGGGCCAACCAGAAAGATCACGCGCTCCTTGAGCAGACGCGAATAGATGTCATAGGCACGCTCGCCACGAGCGGATTGCTCGATGACCATCGGCACCAGGCCGCCAGCGGCCTGGATTTCAGGCATGTTTTGCATAAAAGGATTGCGGGACATGTCTTGCGCTCACTCCCTAATAGTCATGTCTCAAATACACATAAGCCAGCACGGAGGCTGGCTTATGGTGGTGTACTCGAACGAGGTTACCAGATCAGTCGGCTTTAGGAGCTTCCGCCGGCTTGACTGCGTCTTCGTAGGAAACCGCTTTATCGGTCACGTTGGCCTTCTGCAGAACAGTATCTACAACTTGCTCTTCCAGTACAACCGAACGCACTTCGTTCATCTGCTGGTCGTTCTTGTAGTACCAGGCAACGACCTGCTCAGGCTCCTGGTAAGCCGAGGCCATCTCTTCGATCAGCTCGCGTACGCGGGCTTCGTCAGGCTTGAGATCGAACTGCTTGACCACTTCAGCAACGATCAGGCCCAGCACCACACGGCGCTTGGCTTGCTCTTCGAACAGCTCGGCCGGCAGCTGGTCTGGTTTGATGTTGCCACCGAACTGCTGAACGGCCTGCACGCGCAGACGGTTCACTTCGTTGCCGATCAGCGCCTTCGGCACTTCGACCGGGTTGGCAGCCAACAGGCCGTCCATTACCTGGTTCTTGACCTTGGACTTGATGGCCTGACGCAGTTCGCGCTCCATGTTCTTGCGAACTTCGGCGCGGAAACCTTCCAGACCACCTTCCTTGATACCGAACAGGGCGAAGAACTCGTCATTCAGCTCAGGCAGTTGCGGGGCGGAAACGCTGTTCACGGTAACGGTGAACTCGGCGGTCTTGCCGGCCAGGTCGAGGTTCTGGTAATCCTCGGGGAAGGTCGGATTGATCACGCGCTCTTCACCGGCCTTGGCACCAACCAGGGCGTCTTCGAAGCCCGGGATCATGCGGCCGGAGCCCAGCACCAGCTGGGTGCCCTTGGCGCTACCGCCAGCGAAGGCTTCGCCGTCGATCTTGCCGACGAAATCGATGTTCAGCTGGTCGCCATTCTCGGCAGCGCGCTCAACAGCTTCGAAACGAGTGTTCTGCTTGCGCAGGATGTCGAGCATGTTGTCGACGTCGCTGTCAGCCACATCGGCTTCCAGGCGCTCGATGGCAATGGACTCGAAACCGGAAACCTGAAACTCGGGGAACACTTCGAAGGTAGCGACGTATTCCAGATCCTTGCCCTTCTCGAAGGACTTGGGCTCTACAGCCGGAGCACCGGCCGGGTTCAGCTTCTGCTCGACCACGGCTTCATAGAAGGTAGCCTGGATCAGGTCGCCCAGTGCTTCCTGACGAGCGGTATCTTCGTAGCGCTGACGGATCACGCTCATCGGCACCTTGCCAGGACGGAAGCCAGGAACCTTGGCACGACGGGCAGTCTGCTGCAGACGCTTGTTGACTTCGGTCTCGATGCGCTCGACGGGTACGCCGACAGTCATGCGGCGCTCAAGAGCAGAAGTGCTTTCAACAGAAACTTGCATGGATATTCCTCGTTGCACAGACATAAGCCGGCTCGAACCGGCCCCGAATCAAGGCCAAGCATTCTAGAGGGTCAATGTGCAGAAGTCACCCTAGAAGCAGGCGGCAGTCGGGAGGGGCTATATAAAGATGGTGCGGACGGAGAGACTCGAACTCTCACACCTTGCGGCGCCAGAACCTAAATCTGGTGTGTCTACCAATTCCACCACGTCCGCGTGGCTTTGCAGCTTAAAACAAAAACGCCAGGCTTTTGGCCTGGCGCCTTGGAATATGGGGTGGACGATGGGAATCGAACCCACGACACCAGGAGCCACAATCCTGTGCTCTACCAACTGAGCTACGCCCACCATATTGCATTTGCTTACTCGATTTGCCTGACCGCCAAATGGCGCACCCGGCAGGACTCGAACCTGCGACCATCCGCTTAGAAGGCGGATGCTCTATCCAGCTGAGCTACGGGCACTTATCCATCCGCTAGCGCAGACTTACAAGCTTTTGGCTCCAACCTCACCACCAGGGCTTGGCTCTTGCCGCCTCACCCAGCGAGTGGCTGTTCCTGAGAAGCGGGGCGAATGTTATAGACGGCTCCCAACCTCGTCAACAGAAATTTTCAAAAAAATTCAGCGATTTAAAGGAGTTACGCGAAAACGACGGCAGGCGCCTTTGCCCGGATGAGCGCCCATGCGAGAATGCGCATCCTTTTTTCATCCTTATTAATGGTTAACCAGCGCAATGACCGCACAACTGATCGACGGCAAGGCGATCGCCGCCAGCCTCCGCCAGCAGATTGCCCAACGTGTCGCCGAACGCCGTAAGCAAGGCCTTCGCGCGCCAGGCCTGGCCGTGATCCTGGTCGGCACCGATCCCGCCTCCCAGGTCTATGTGTCACATAAACGCAAGGATTGCGAAGAGGTCGGCTTTGTTTCCCGCGCCTATGATCTGCCGGCAGAGACCAGCCAGGCCGATTTGCTCGCGCTGATCGACGAGCTCAACGAAGACCCGGCCATCGACGGCATCCTGGTACAGCTGCCGCTGCCGGAGAATCTGGACTCGTCCCTGCTGCTCGAACGCATTCGCCCGGACAAGGATGTCGATGGCTTCCACCCCTACAACATTGGTCGTCTGGCGCAGCGCATGCCGCTGCTGCGCCCGTGCACACCGAAGGGCATCATGACCCTGCTGGAAAGCACGGGCGCCGATCTCTACGGCATGCATGCGGTAGTGGTTGGCGCCTCCAATATCGTCGGCCGACCAATGGCCATGGAGTTACTGCTGGCCGGTTGCACCGTGACCGTCACCCACCGCTTCACCAAGGATTTGGCTACTCACGTCGGCCAGGCCGATATCGTCGTGGTTGCCGCAGGCAAACCTGGGCTGGTCAAGGGTGAGTGGATCAAGCCAGGCGCCATCGTCATCGACGTCGGCATCAACCGTCAGGAAGACGGCAAGCTCGTCGGCGACGTGACCTTTGATGCCGCCCTGCCCCGTGCCGGCTGGATCACCCCGGTTCCAGGCGGCGTTGGCCCGATGACCCGCGCCGGTCTCCTGGAAAACACGCTGCACGCGGCCGAACATCTGCATAAATAAGCAGCGTTGCACAACGAACAACGGCACCCAAGGGTGCCGTTGTCGTTTCTGACGTGCGGATCAGTTGCGCGACTGTTCCCAGGACTTGAGCAACTCGTCATAGGCGATGGTTTCGCCCTTGGGTTTCTCGTTGGCCAGCTTGGGCTTCGGCGCACCAGGCTGGTCGAACCAGTATTGCGGATCACGCGGCTCGTTCAGTTTCGGCCCGCACTCACCCAGCACACCCGAGCGTTCCAGGCGACCGAGCATGGTGTCCTGCGCCGCGGCCAGGCCATCGAGCGCCTGTTGCGGGGTCTTGTCACCACTGGCCGCTTCGGCGATGAATTGCCACCACAGCTGAGCCAGACGCGGATAATCCGGCACGTTGGTACCGGTCGGCGTCCATTGCACGCGTGCCGGGCTGCGGTAGAACTCAACCAGGCCACCGAGCTTGGGCGCCACGTCGGTCATCGCCTGCGAGTTGATGTCCGACTCACGAATCGGTGTCAGGCCGACCAGGGTCTTCTTCAGCGACACGGTCTTGGAAGTGACGAACTGGGCGTAGAGCCAGGCGGCCAGGCGCTGTTTCTCCGGGGTGGACTTGAGGAAGGTCCAGGAGCCGGCGTCCTGATAGCCGAGCTTCATGCCCTCCTCCCAGTACGGCCCTTTCGGCGAAGGCGCCATGCGCCACTTCGGCGTACCGTCTTCGTTGACCACCGGCAGGCCCGGTTTGGTCATGTCGGCGGTAAAGGCGGTGTACCAGAAGATCTGCTGGGCGATCGCGCCCTGCGCCGGCACCGGGCCGGATTCGGAGAAGGTCATGCCCTGCGCTTCCGGCGGCGCGTACTGGCGCATCCAGTCGACGTATTTCTGGGTGGCGAACACCGCCGCCGGCCCGTTGGTGTCACCACCGCGGGCGACACTGGAACCCACCGGCCGGCAGCCGTCAACACGAATGCCCCACTCGTCCACCGGAAGGCCGTTGGGCAGGCCCTTGTCGCCGCCGCCGGCCATGGAGAACCAGGCATCGGTGAAACGCCAGCCCAACGATGGGTCTTTCTTGCCGTAGTCCATGTGGCCATAGACACGCTGACCGTCGATTTCCTTGACGTGCACCGAGAAGAACTCGGCGATGTCCTCGTAGGCCGACCAGTTGACCGGCACGCCCAGCTCGTAGCCGTAGATTTCCTTGAACTTGGCCTTGAGTTCCGGACGCTCGAACCAGTCGGCGCGGAACCAGTAGAGGTTGGCGAATTGCTGGTCGGGCAATTGATACAGCTTGCCGTCCGGCCCGGTGGTAAAGGAAGTGCCGATGAAGTCTTCGAGGTCCAGGGTCGGTGAAGTGAAGTCCTTGCCCTCACCCTCGATCATGTCACTGATCGCCACGGCCTTGCCGTAACGCGCATGGGTGCCGATCAGGTCGGAGTCGTTGACCCAGCCGTCGTAGATGTTCTTGTCCGACTGCATCTGCGTCTGCAGTTTCTCGACAACGTCGCCTTCCTGCAGCAGATCGTGGCGCAGCTTGATCCCGGTGATCTCGCTGAACGCCTTGGCCAGCACCTTGGACTCGTATTCGTGGGTGGTGATGGTTTCCGAAACCACGCTGATGTCCATGCCGCGAAACGGCTCGGCGGCCTTGATGAACCATTTCAGCTCTTCGAGTTGCTGTTCGGGCGTCAGGGTCGAGGGATTGAACTCATCATTGATCCATTTCTTCGCGGCCTCTTCATAGGCATCCGCCCAGGCCGCACCGCTCAAACCGGACAACGCCAGCAGGGCGGCCAACGCCATGCTATGTCGGGTCTTGTTGTTATTGTCGAACATAGAGACCTCCATCTCAGGATTTGGGGAGAGGCATACCGGCGGCAGCCCGGCTCAGCCCCAGCGCATGACTGCGCACAACCACAACAGCGATAGCAGCGACGCTATCCACACGCTCCAGTCGGTCACGCCTATCACCAGCAGATGCAGGTAGGCGCTGCCGAGCAGACCGATGAACAACCGATCACCCCGGGTGGTGGTGATCGGCAGAAAACCCTTGCGCTCGACGCACGGCCAGCGCAGCTCCACCAGCGTCATGCCGGCCAGCAGCAAGGCGATGCCGGCGAAGAACAGCGCGGTCGGTAGAGTCCAGGCCATCCAACTCATGACGAACCTCCCTTACACGCGACCGAGGGCGAAGCCCTTGGCCACGTGATTACGAACGAACCAGATCACCAGCATCCCCGGCAGGATGGTCAACACCCCGGCGGCAGCCAGCACGCCCCAGTCGATCCCCGAGGCGGAGACGGTACGGGTCATCACCGCCGCGATGGGCTTGGCGTCCACCGAAGTCAGGGTGCGCGCCAGCAGCAGTTCGACCCAGGAGAACATGAAGCAGAAGAAGGCGGTGACACCGATGCCGGAGCGGATCAGCGGAATGAAGATCTTCACGAAGAATGTCGGGAAGCTGTAACCGTCGATATAGGCCGTCTCGTCGATTTCCTTGGGCACGCTGGACATGAAGCCTTCGAGAATCCACACCGCGAGCGGTACGTTGAACAGGCAGTGCGCCAACGCCACGGCGATGTGGGTGTCGAACAGGCCGATGGACGAATAGAGCTGGAAGAAGGGCAGCAGGAACACCGCCGGCGGCGCCATGCGGTTGGTCAGTAACCAGAAGAACAGGTGCTTGTCGCCGAGAAAGCGATAACGCGAGAAGGCATAGGCGGCCGGCAGCGCCACGCTGAGCGAGATCAGGGTGTTGAGGCTGACGTAATACAGCGAGTTGAGGTAACCCTCGTACCAGCTGCGGTCAGTGAAAATCACCCGGTAGTTGTCCAGGGTGAAACTCTGCGGCCACAGGCTGAGGCCACCGAGAATCTCGGTGTTGCTCTTGAACGACATGTTCAGCAGCCAGTAGATCGGCACCAGCAGGAACAGGAAATAGATCAGCAGTACCAGGCGTTTGCGCAGCGTCATGGTCGGCCTCAGCGGTTTTTGTCGTCGTGAGTCATGGCGGTGTAGAACAGCCAGGACACCAGCAGGATGATCAGGAAGTACACCAGCGAGAACGCTGCCGCCGGGCCCAGGTCGAACTGGCCGATGGCCATTTGCGTCAGGGTCTGGCTGAGGAAGGTGGTGGCGTTGCCCGGCCCGCCACCGGTGAGCACGAAGGGCTCGGTGTAGATCATGAAGCTGTCCATGAAGCGCAGCATGACCGCGATCAGCAGCACGCTCTTCAGCTTGGGCAGTTGGATATGACGGAACACCGCCCAGTTCGACGCACGGTCGATGCGCGCCGCCTGGTAGTAGACGTCGGGAATGGCGCGCAGCCCTGAGTAGCACAGCAGCGCCACCAGCGAGGTCCAATGCCAGACATCCATGATCAGCACCGTCACCCAGGCGTCCATGGTGTTGGATGCATAGTTGTAGCTGATGCCCAGCGCATTCAGCGCCCAGCCCATCAGCCCGATGTCGGCACGGCCGAAGATCTGCCAGATGGTGCCCACCACGTTCCACGGAATCAGCAGCGGAATGGCCATCAGGATCAGGCACAGCGACGCCCAGCGTCCGCGCGTGGGCATGCACAGGGCAATGGCGATGCCCAGCGGAATCTGGATCAGCAGCACGCAGGCGGAAAAGATGAACTGGCGCAGCAGCGAATCGTGCAGGCGTGGGTCCTGCAGCACCTGGCGATACCAATCGACCCCGACGAAATAGCGCGTGGACGGGTCGAAGATGTCCTGCACCGAATAGTTGACCACCGTCATCATCGGCACGATGGCGCTGAACGCCACCAGCAGGAACACTGGCAGCACCAGCCACCAGGCCTTGTTGTTCTGCACCTTCATGACGCCACCTCCACCAGGTAGTCGTCGGCGTAAAGCATCAGCCACTGCGCCGGGAAGCTCAGGTAGACCTGCTCACGCGGCACCGGCTGGTCTTCCTGCAGGCGCGCCTTGAGTACCTGGCCGTCAAGGTCGAAGGTGAGGATCTTGTAGGTGCCAAGATCCTCGACGTGCAGCACCTGGCCACACAGCGCGTCCTCGTAGGCACCATCCCAGATATGCACGAACTCGGGGCGGATACCGACCTGCAGGCGTTTGCCCTGCAGGTCGGCGAGACGCTGGTTGAGCGCGTCGGAGAGGGGCAAGACCGTTCCGGCAAAACGCACCCCGCCCTCACAGCGCTGCACGTCGATCAGATTCATGCCCGGGCTGCCGATGAAATAGCCGACGAAGGTGTGTCCGGGGCGCTCGAACAGCTCGCGCGGCGTGCCGAACTGGACGATCTGCCCGCCATACATCACCGCGATCTTGTCGGCGAAGGTAGAGGCCTCCAACTGATCGTGAGTGACGTAGACCATGGTGATGTTGAACTGCTCGTGAATCTGCTTGAGCTTGCGCCGCAGCTTCCACTTCAGGTGCGGGTCGATCACTGTCAGCGGCTCATCGAAGAGAATCGCCGACACATCGTCGCGCACCAACCCGCGGCCCATGGAGACCTTCTGCTTCTCGTCGGCGGTGAGGTTGCGCGCCTTCTTGTGCAGCAGCGGATGCAGCTCCAGCACTTCGGCGATCTCGTGCACCTTGCTCATCACCCGCGCCTCGTCCATGCCCTGGTTGCGCAGTGGGAAGGCCAGGTTGTCGAACACCGTCATGGTGTCGTAGACCACCGGAAACTGGAAAACCTGGGCAATGTTGCGCGCCTGCGGCGACAGCGTGTTGACCGCCTTGCCGTCGAACTGCACTTCGCCCTGGGACGGGCTGAGCAAACCGGAGATGATGTTGAGCAATGTGGACTTGCCGCAGCCTGACGGCCCCAGCAGCGCGTAGGCGCCACCCTGCTGCCAGACATGGTTCATCTCGCGAATCGCGTAGTCTTCCGGCGCCTTCGGCACACCGCTGTAGCTGTGCGCGAGGTTGTGCAAGCGAATCTCGGCCATCAGGCGGCCCTCCCCTGGCGGCGACTGGGCGCCTGCACCAGTTGCCCATCGGCGGCGAAGACGAAGAGCTTGTGGGTGGGGATGTAGATCAGGATCGGCGTATCCACTGCGTACTCGTGCACCCCCGGCAGATGCAGCACCAACACGAACTGCTCGTTGCGCACGTGAAGGAAGGTTTCCGAGCCGCTGATCTCGGCCAGCTCCACGGTCACCGCCAGCTCCAGGTCATCGTCGTTGGACGGCACCAGGCCGATATGACTGGGGCGCACGCCGAAACGGTACTCGCCCTCGGCGATGCCGCGCAGATCGGGATTAAGCGGAAAGTGCACGCAATCAGCGAAACTCACCTCGGAGCCGCTGATGCGTCCGGGCATGAGGTTGATCGCAGGTTCCGAGAACAGCTCGGCGGCCAGCACCTGCTGCGGACGGTGATAGACCTCGGCGGTCTTGCCACTCTGCACCACCCGGCCCTCGTGCAGGATGGTGGTGGTTCCGCCCAGGGCCAGCGCCTCGTTGGGCTCGGTAGTGGCGTAGATGGCGATGGTGTGGCGAGCCTGAAACAGCTCGCGCATTTCCTGGCGCAGCTCCTCACGCAGTTTGTAGTCGAGGTTGACCAGCGGTTCGTCGAAGAGGATCAGCGACGCGTCCTTGACCAACGCCCGGGCCATCGCCGTGCGCTGCTGCTGGCCGCCGGACAGCTCCAGCGGATAGCGCGACAGCAGTTTTTCGATGCGCAGCATGCGTGCGGTGGCCTCGACCTTCTCGACGATCTGCTCCTTGGCTACACCGGCCTGGCGCAGGGGCGAGGCGATGTTCTCGAACACCGTCAGAGTCGGGTAGTTGATGAATTGCTGATAGACCATCGACACGTTGCGCTGGCGCACCGGCACACCGGTGACATCCGCGCCGTTCATCAGCACGCGGCCGCTGCTGGGGCGATCCAGCCCGGCCATCAGTCGCATCAGGCTGGTCTTGCCGGCCAGGGTCCGGCCAAGCAGGACGTTGAAGGAGCCGGGTTCGAAACTCAGGCAGGCATCGTCGATATGCACCTGGCCGTCGACGATACGGGTGACGTGTTCGAGCTTGAGCGACATGGCCTGTCCTTTTTCTTGTCGTGCCATTCGGTTGCGAACATCAATAGCGACAAGCGTGCCAGCGCCCAAAAATCAGACGTATCTCTTTGATGGTAATTAATAAATCCGCCAAGACTCATCGGCGCGCCAGTTTTTCACTGAACACTTTTGAACAGTCGAATGTGAACAACTGAACAATTCGTTCGTTGACTTTGAACAGGCTTGAACGAAACTGAATCGATCGCGGCGCAGATCGCGAACCAACAAGAAGAGATCATGTATGACTGAAGCTGCCCGCGCGCCGGCGCACGACACCCTCATCCAGGAGTCCTGGTCGCGCTGTCGTGACTATGGCCTGACCCATCAGAGCCCGCCGCGCTTCGACCCCCCACCTGCCGGCGAACTTTCGGCTCTGCTGGAAAGCCGCCAGGCCCTGGTGCAGACCACCCACCAGGAAGTGCTGCCCTACTACGGCACCATCCTCGCCAATTCCAACTGCCTGATCATGCTCGCCGACGATCAGGGCCGGCTGCTGCATTCCTGGGGCGACCAACGTTTCATCGAACCGCGCCAGGCCGCCGGCTTCGTCGCCGGCGCCAGTTGGCTGGAGCGCTACACCGGCACCAACGCCATCGGCACCGCGCTCAGTTGCGGCCAGGCGGTGCACATCCAGCACGACGAACACTTCCTAAAGGCCAACCGTTTCATGACCGGCTCGGCCTCGCCGATTTTCGACGAGCAACGGCGCATGATCGCCGTGCTCGACGTGTCCAGTGACAGCTACCTGCCGCCGGCGCACACCCTGGGCATGGTCAAGATGATGAGTCAGTCGGTGGAGAACCGCCTGATCCTCAAGCTGTTCGCCGACCATTACCACCTGCTCAGTTTCAACACCAGCCTGGACAACCTCGACAGCCCCTGGGCCGGCCTCGTGGTGTTCGACGAGCAGGGCCACGTGGTCTCCGCCAATCGCCGCGCCGACAACCTGCTTGGCCAACCCCTGACCTACGGCGCCATCGAACAGCTGTTCGACGTGCCGCTGCAACAGTTGCTCAACCAACCGGACGGCCAGCCCTTCAGCCTGCGCACCAGCGGCCACTTTCGCTTCCATGCTCGGGTACGTCGCCCTGCCCGCCCCGCTCCGATCCAGCCTCGCGACTTCCGCCCGCAAGCGCCGCAGAGCGCGCCGCAAGAGCCCCAACTGCATGCGCTGAGCGCGGGCGATGCGCGGATGGACAAGGCCGTGCGCCAAGCCGAACGCCTGCTGGAGAAGGACATTCCGATCCTGATTCAGGGCGAAACCGGTGCCGGCAAGGAGGTTTTCGTCAAGGCGCTGCACCGGGCCAGTTCGCGTGCCAGTCAGCCGTTCATCGCAGTCAACTGCGCCGCCATTCCAGCGGAGCTGGTGGAGTCGGAGCTGTTCGGCTACGAGAAAGGCGCCTTCACCGGCGCCAGCCAGAAAGGCCATATCGGCCTGATCCGCAAGGCGCACAAGGGCACGCTGTTTCTCGACGAGATCGGCGACATGCCGCTGCGCGTGCAGGCCCGCCTGCTGCGTGTGCTGCAGGAACGCTGCGTGCAGCCACTGGGCAGCAGCGACCTGCATCCAGTGGATGTACGCCTGGTCTCCGCTACCAACCGTCCGCTGCGCCAGGACGTCGACAACGGGCAATTTCGCGCCGACCTTTACTACCGCATCAGCGGTCTGAACCTGGAGCTGCCGCCACTGCGCGAACGCAGCGACAAGCAGGCGCTGTTCCATAAACTGTGGGAGCAGCACCGCGAACCCCACCAGCGCGCGGGTATCAGCCGCGAGGTACTAGAGCTGTTTCAGCATCACCCCTGGCCAGGCAACCTGCGCCAACTCAGCAGCGTGCTGCGCGTGGCGCTGGCCATGGCCGACGACCAGCCCATCCGCGCCGAACACCTGCCGGACGACTTCTTTCTTGACCTGCCAACGGACACGACCCTGCAAGCACACCCCGAGCCCGACGATCTGGCCAGCCAGTACCAGGCGTGCGGCGGTAACATCTCTTACCTGGCCCGCCACCTTGGTCTGAGCCGTAATACCCTGTACAAGCGCCTGCGCGAACAGGGTGTCAGGCCCTGAACCATTGTTCGAAAAATCGGCCCAAGCCATAGATTTGCCACCGCACTCGCTCGCCGAGCAGGACAGACATCGTCCCGCCACGAAAGGAACTCACCATGCGTCACCTGTACCGCCCCCTGTTCGCTGCCCTGACGCTGCTGGCCGCCAGCCAGGCGCCGGCCTCGCCCTCACTGGACAAACAGGTGGGCGCCGCCGTGAAGCCGATCATGCAGAGCTACGCCATCCCCGGCATGGCCATCGCCATCAGTCACAAGGGGCAGCAACATTTCTTCGAATACGGCGTCGCCTCACGTGAGAGCGGCCAGGCCGTGGATCGCCACACCCTGTTCGAACTGGGCTCAATCAGCAAACTGTTCACCGCCACCCTTGGCGCCTACGCCGAGGCCAGCGGTACGCTGAACCTCAGCGACAACGCCAGTCAGTATCTGCCGGTTCTGCGCGGCACCGCCTTCGATCACATCAGTCTGCTGGATCTGGCCACCTACACCGCAGGTGGCCTGCCACTGCAGTTTCCGGATGCGGTCAGCAGCGAACGACAGATGCTCGACTACTACCGCAACTGGCAGGCGGTCTATCCGCCGGGTATGCAGCGGCTGTATTCCAACCCCAGCATCGGCCTGTTCGGCCACCTGGCAGCCGCCAGCCTGGCCAAGCCGTTTCAGCAGTTGATGGAGAAGGACCTGCTGCCACAACTGGGCATGCAGGAAAGCTACGTACGGATACCGGCCGAGCAGATGAGGCGCTATGCCTGGGGCTACCGCGATGACAAGGCCGTGCGCGTGAGCCCCGGCGCGCTGGATGCCGAAGCCTACGGTTTGAAATCCACTGCTGCCGACATGCTGCGCTTCATCGACGCCAACCTGCACCCGGGCAAGCTGCCCGCACCGCTGCGCCAGGCCATCAGCTCCACTCATCGCGGCTACTACCAGATCGGTGACATGACCCAGGCCCTGGGCTGGGAGCGTTACGCCCGCCCCATCAGCCTGGAGAAACTGCAGGCTGGCAACTCCGCCGAGATGGCGCTGCAGCCCCAGCCGGTGAAACGCTTCAGTGCTCCCGAACGGGCCGAAGGTGACCTGCTGCTGAACAAGACCGGCTCGACCAATGGTTTCGGCGCCTACATTCTGCTGCTGCCGACGCGCGATACCGGCCTGGTGATACTCGCCAACCGCAACTACCCGAATGCAGAGCGTGTGCGCCTGGCGCTGCAGTTGCTCGAGGCCATCGATCACTAGCGCCATGCGTTACCAGGCGGTATTGGTGCACCTTACAACCCGCTGCAACCGTACAGGTCATTCGTGGGGGAGGCTCATAGGCCGGCGCAGCCTACGTAAGCCGGCACCTACAAGCCGCGCGCGATCACCATCCGCTGCACGTCGCTGTTGCCTTCGTAGATCTGACACACACGCACGTCGCGGTAGATGCGCTCGACCGGGAAATCCTTGAGGTAGCCGTATCCACCTAACGTCTGGATCGCCGCCGAGCACACCCGCTCGGCCATCTCCGAGGCGAACAGTTTAGCCATCGAGGCCTCGGTCAGGCACGCCTGGCCCGCTTCGCGCAGGCTGGCGGCGTGGTGCACCATCTGCCGCGCCACGGCGATCTGCGTGGCCATATCGGCCAGGCGAAAGGCTACGGCCTGGTGCTCGATGATCGGCTTGCCGAAGGTCACCCGTTCATGGGCGTAATCACGCGCCACCTCGAATGCCGCCCGCGCCATGCCCACCGCTTGCGCGGCGATACCGATACGTCCGCCTTCCAGGTTGGCCAGGGCGATGCGATAGCCTTCGCCCTCCTCGCCCAGGCGCAGGCTGGCCGGAATATGTACTTCGTCGAGTTGGAGCTGACAGGTGTCGGAAGCATGCTGACCGAGCTTGTCCTCGACCCTGGCCACGGAGAATCCCGGCGTGTCGGTCGGCACGATAAAGGCACTGATGCCCTTCTTGCCGGCTTGCGGGTCAGTGACGGCGAACACGATGACCATGCCGGCATGACTGCCGGAGGTGATGAACTGCTTGGCGCCGCTCAACACATAGTGCTCGCCGTCACGCCGGGCGCGGGTGCGCAGGTCGCTAGCGTCGGAGCCGGCCTGCGGTTCGGTCAGGGCGAAGGCACCGAGCATCTTGCCCTCGGCCAACGGACGGAGAAAACGCTGCTTCTGCTCCTCGCTGCCATATTTGAGGATCGGCATGCAGCCTACCGAGTTGTGCACGCTCATGATGGTGGAACAGGCGCCATCGCCAGCCGCCACCTCCTCCAGGGCCATGGCGTAGGCCAGGTGGCCGGTCTCGGCGCCGCCCCACTGCTGCGGCACCAGCATGCCCATGAAACCCAGTTGTCCCATCTCGGCGATAGCCTCGGCAGGGAAGCGATGCTCGCGATCCCAGTCGGCGGCGAAGGGTTTCAGCCGTTCCTGGGCAAACTGGCGGGCCATGTCACGGATGAGGATTTCTTCTTCGTTGGGCAGCATGGCTGGCTCCATACGTAGGGTGCGCAGAGCGCACCGCTGGTTGGCGGAAACTCTCGGTGCGCACAGCGCACCCGAGAGGTCGAGTCAATACAACTCGATAGCCACGGCAGTGGCTTCACCGCCGCCAATGCACACGGAGGCTACGCCACGCTTGAGCCCGCGCTGCTTAAGCGCCGCCAGTAGCGTCACCAGAATGCGAGCACCGGATGCGCCGATGGGATGGCCCAGGGCGCAGGCGCCGCCGTTTACGTTGAGTTTGGCGTGATCGATGCCCAATTCACGCATGGCCACCATCGGCACCACGGCGAACGCTTCGTTGATCTCGAACAAGTCGACCGTCTCCAGTGGCCACTCGATACGCGCCAGCAAGCGCTGGATCGCCGAAACCGGAGCGGTGGTGAACAAATTCGGCGCCTGGGCGTGGCCAGCATGACCGACGATGCGCGCCAGCGGCGCCAGGCCGCGTTCCTGAGCCTCGGACAGGCGCATCAGCAGTAGCGCGGCGGCGCCATCGGAAATGGAGCTGGCATTGGCCGCCGTCACCGTTCCGCCTTCGCGAAACGCCGGCTTCAGGGTGGGTATCTTGTCCGGGCGGGCCTTGGGCGGCTGTTCATCGCTGCCGATCTGGCGCCGTTCACGCCCCTGTGGCGCCTCCACGGCAACGATCTCACTGGCGAAACTGCCGTCCGTTATCGCCTGCTGGGCGCGACGCAGCGACTCCAGGGCATAGGCGTCCTGCTCCTCGCGACTGAAGCGATACTGCTGCGCGCAATCCTCGGCAAAGGTGCCCATCAGCCGACCGCGCTCGTAGGCGTCCTCCAGACCGTCGAGGAACATGTGGTCGAGCACCTGGCCATGGCCCATGCGATAACCACCACGGGCGCGCGCCAGCAGGTACGGCGCATTGGACATGCTCTCCATGCCGCCGGCCACCAGCACCTCGCTGCTGCCGGCCAGCAACTGGTCGTGACCGAGCATCAGCGCCTGCATACCGGAGCCACACATCTTGTTCAGCGTGGTGCATTGCACCGCCTGGCTCAGCCCTGCGCCCAACGCGGCCTGGCGCGCCGGTGCCTGGCCCTGTCCGGCCTGCAGTACGCAGCCCATCAGTACCGTGTCCACTGCCTCGGCCGCGAGCCCAGCACGCTCCAGGGTCGAGCGGATGGCTGCGGCGCCCAGTTCAGCCGCCGTCAGGCCGGCCAGATCACCAAGAAAGCCGCCCATGGGCGTGCGCACTGCGCTGACGATAACCACGGGGTCGAGTTGCTGTTTCATGAGTTTCACCTTCGAATCGCGTAGCCCGGATGCAATCCGGGAAATCTGCGTGAGTTCCTCCCGGATTACATCCGGGCTAGCTGTCCGTTACTTCGCCGCCATGCGCAGCGCGCCATCGAGGCGGATCACCTCGCCATTGAGCATCGGGTTCTCGACGATATGCCGTACCAGTGCAGCGTATTCGTCGGGTCGTCCCAGGCGCGGAGGGAACGGCACGTTGGCCGCCAGCGAATCACGCACCTCCTGCGGCATACCGGCCATCATTGGCGTCTCGAACACACCGGGTGCAATGCACATCACGCGGATGCCCGAGCGCGCCAGATCACGCGCCGCCGGCAGCGTCAGCGCGGCGACGCCGCCCTTGGAAGCAGCATAGGCGGCCTGGCCCATCTGCCCATCGAACGCTGCCACCGAAGCAGTATTGATGATGACCCCACACTCGCCCTCGGCGTTCGGCGTGTTCTGCGCCATGGCTTCGGCAGCCAGACGCAACAGGTTGAAGCTGCCGATCAGATTGATCTCGACGGTACGCCGGAAGCTGTCCAGGCCATGCGCTCCACTACGCCCCAGCACCTTCTCGGCCGGTGCGACGCCGGCGCAGTTGACCAGTCCGTGCAGCGCACCGAATGCCGCCAGCGCCTGCGCCACCGCTGCGTGGCCGTCCTCTTCGCAGGTGATGTCGGCACGCACGAAGCGAGCGTTGGCGCCCAGCTCGGCGAGCGCCCGCTGGCCCGCTTCTGCGTTGATATCCAGCAACACCACCTTGCCGCCCTGCCCGACCAGTGCCCGGGCGGTGGCCAGACCAAGACCGGAGGCGCCGCCACTGATCAGGAATACGGAGTGTTCGATATGCATGATGAGGCCTCCTTGAATCAGTGACTGGCGGCCGCCTGGGCCTTGGCGATTTCCTGGTTGCGCAGAAGGAAACGCTGGATCTTGCCGCTCGGGGTCTTGGGTAGCTCGCTGACGAACTCGATCTCGCGTGGGTAGGCATGGGCCGACAGGCGCTTGCGTACGTACTGCTGCAGCGCCTCGGCCAAGGTCTCGTCTGCGACATATCCGGCGTGCAGCACCACGAAGGCCTTGATCCGCTCGGTGCGCTCCGGGTCGGGCTTGCCGATCACCGCAGCCTCGATCACGGCGGGATGCTCGATCAGCGCACTCTCCACATCGAAGGGGCCAACCCGATAGCCGGATGTGGTGATCACATCGTCGGCACGCCCGACGAAGCTGATGCTGCCGTCATCGTTGAGTTCGACCGTATCGCCACTGAGGTAGTAGTCGCCGACAAAGGCGCGGGTATCCATCGCCCGGTAACCGGGGAACCAGAACAGCGGCGAACGCGACCGGTCCAGCGCCAGGATGCCGGGCTGACCGGCCGGCAACTCGCGCATCTGCTCGTCCAGCACCACCACGCGATGCCCCGGCATGGCGAAGCCCGCCGCGCCCAGGCGTACCGGGTGCTGCAAGGCATGGTGGTTGCACAGCACCATGCCCAGTTCGGTCTGCCCGTAATGATCGTGGATGGTGCAGTCCAGGCCCTCGGCGAACCAGCGGATCACCTCGGGCGTCAAGGGTTCGCCGGCGCTGCTCACGGCGCGCAGCTGGCCCTTTAGCGCAGCCTCCACCTCCTCACGCGCGGCCAACAGCAGGCGATAGACCGTGGGGGATCCCGCCACATTGGTGATGCCGTACTCACGAATCACCCGGCAGGTGCTCTCGACGCTGAAAGCGCCCTCGAAGAAGGTGGTGGCATGCCCCATGGCCAGGGGGCCGGTCACCGCGTAATACAAGCCATAGGCCCAGCCGGGGTCGGCCAGGTTCCAGAAGCGGTCTTCCGGGCGCAGATCCACCGCCTCGCGCATGTAGCTGACGAAGGCGACGATGGCCTTGAGTGGCACCTGCAGTGGCTTGGCCAGGCCGGTGGTACCAGAGGTGAACATCAGCAGGAAGGGATCCTCGGCCCGGCGCATGACCGGCGCGAAGTGATCCGCCTGCTGCTCCATCTCGGCCCAGAAATCTTGACCCACAACCAATGCCGGCGGCGCCTGCTCAACCTCATCGAGCTTGGCCCGGTTGAGCGTGTCGGTGACCACCAGCCTCGAGCCTGCGGTGTGCACCCGATGCTCGATGGCCTTGGGGCCAAAGGCGGTGAACAGCGGCTGATAGATGGCCCCGGCACGCCAGGTGCCGAGAATGGTGATCAAGAGCTCCGGAGTACGCGGCAGGATGCCCGATACGCAATCACCGGCGCCGATGCCACGGCAGGCCAGGAGGTTGGCGAAGCGTGCCGAGGCTGCCTGCAATTGCTCGAACGTCCAGGTAGCACGCTCGCCATTGCGGCCCTCCCAGATCAGCGCCGTCTTGCCGTTACCAACATGGCGGTCGCAGCATTCCACGCAGGCATTGAGGGCATCCAGGCGACCGGCCAGCGTATCGGCAACGGCCACCTCGAAATCGAATTCGCGGGCAGCGGTGAAGTAATCGCGCATCGGGGTGATCTCCCGGATTGTTCTTATTGAATGCCGCGATGGTCACTCCAGCCGGACCGGCCAGCAATGTCGAAAGGTCTCAACCTGCCTGAGCAAAAATGACAGAACACCGCTTCATTCAAGCACTTTCAGGGTGGCTCAGCGCGCGGTACTGGCCCGGCGTCGAGCCCGTCCATTTCTTGAACGCCTTGTAGAAGGCGCTGGTGTCGGCAAAACCCAGCTCGAAGGCCAGGTCACTGAAATTGCCTGAATCGCCGTCCAGGCAGGCGATGGCCAGATCACGCCGCACCTGGTCCTTGAGCCCCTGGTAGGACTGCCCTTGCAGCGACAGCTTGCGCCGCAGGGTCGAAGGCGCCATATGGAAATGCCCGGCCAGCGCTTCCACATCCGGCCAGTGCGCAGGTGGCAGGCTGCGCAGGTGCGCCTTGATACGCGCGCCCAGGCTTTGCGGGTCGCGGTAGCGCACCAGAATGTTGGCAGGCGCGCCAGCCAGAAAACGCTTGAGGTCACGCGGGCTGCGCCGAATCGGCGTCTGCAGGCTTTCGGCATTGAACAGCAGGCGGCTCTGCGGCCGGCCGAAATGCAGGTTACGGGTAAACATCACCTGGTAATCCTCGATGTAATCGGGCTGCGCGCAACGCAGGTGGATACCGAGCACATCGATGCGCCGCCCCGCCAGCCAGCAGGTCAGACCGTGGATCATCAGCCACAGAGTGAAATAACCGAAAGCCCGGCAACAGCGTTCGGGCGGCTCATCGATGACGATCGCAGCCAGGCCATCGCGTACCTCCAGCCGCGGGCTGAAACCGTCGAAGATTAGCTGCAGCAAGCGCAACGCGCCCTGCAAGGCGGCGCCCAGGGTCGGCTCCTTCACGGCAGCACGGGCCATGTAGGCAAAGCTGCCGGCCTTCATCCGGCGCGGGTTCATGCCGAAGAATTCATCGTCCATCTGCTGGGCAATGCCTAGCCAGAGCTGGCCGTAAGCCTCGGACGATACCCTGCCATCAGGCTCCGCCAGCAGTTCGCCGTCTATCCCTGCCCCCTGCAGCAGCGACGCCTCATCACAGCCTTGCTGACGCAACTCATGTAGAGCTTCGCGCACCAGACGAATGGAAATCGTGCCTTTTTCAGCGGACGCGCTTGCCATGAATTTCCCTGATCCTGGCTGCCGACAAGATCGGCATTCTAACAGGCGGCGTTTGCCAAAGAGACTCACACCCGGCCCCAGGAAGTTGACAGCCTGCAAAGGTCATCTTAACGTTTACGTAAAGGTAAACAACAAGGCTGCTCCAATGCCCACGACCTACAGCATCTCCGACCTGGCCCGCGAACTGGATGTCACGACTCGCGCCATCCGCTTCTACGAGGAACAAGGCATGCTCGCCCCCGAGCGACGTGGCCAGGAGCGCATTTACCACCCCAAGGATCTGGTGACCCTGAAACTCATCCTGCGTGGCAAGCGCATCGGTTTCTCCCTGGCCGAGTGCAAGGAATTGATCGACCTCTACGACCCCAGCAGCGGCAACCACCGACAGCTCAATACCTTCCTGACCAAGATCGCCGAGCGCCGCCAGCAGCTTGAACAACAATTGCTGGATATCCAGCAGATGCAACTGGAACTGGATACCGCCGAGGAGCGTTGCCTCGCTGCCTTGGCCGAGACTCAAGCCTAGGGTGCGCTGCGCGCGCCACAGAATCCGACCCGGTGCGCATAACGCACCCTACGACAACAACAAAAGGTGCCCCATGAACTATCCCACTCTCAACTTCGGCCTCGGTGAAACCCTCGACATGCTGCGCGACTCGGTGCACCAGTTCGCTCAGGCCGAGCTGGCGCCGCGTGCCGCGCAGATCGACCGCGATAACGAGTTCCCCATGGACATGTGGCGCAAGTTCGGCGATATGGGCCTGCTCGGCATGACGGTCAAGGAAGAGTATGGCGGCACCGACATGGGCTACCTGGCGCATGTGCTGGCCATGGAAGAGATCAGCCGCGCTTCGGCCTCGGTGGGCCTGTCCTACGGCGCACACTCCAACCTGTGCGTCAACCAGATCCACAAGAACGGCAGCGAGGCGCAGAAGCACAAATACCTGCCCAAACTCTGCTCCGGCGAGCACATCGGCGCCCTGGCCATGAGCGAGCCCAATGCCGGTTCCGATGTGGTGTCGATGAAGCTGCGCGCGGAAAAACGCGGCGACCGATACGTACTCAACGGTAACAAGATGTGGATCACCAACGGCCCGGATGCCCACACCTACGTGATCTACGCCAAGACCGACATCAATGCCGGCTCGCGCGGCATGACCGCCTTCATCGTCGAGCGCGACTTCAAGGGATTCTCCCGCCACCAGAAGCTGGACAAACTGGGTATGCGCGGCTCCAACACCTGCGAGCTGGTGTTCGAAGACTGCGAAGTGCCGGAGGAGAACATCCTGGGCAGCGAAGGCGGAGGCGTGCGCGTGCTGATGAGTGGCCTGGACTTCGAGCGCACCGTGCTCTCCGGCGGCCCGACCGGGATCATGCTGGCCTGCATGGACGTGGTGCTGCCCTATGTGCACGAGCGCCAGCAGTTCAAGCAATCCATCGGTGAATTCCAGTTGGTGCAGGGCAAGCTGGCTGACATGTACGCCGGCATGAATGCCTCCAGGTCCTACCTGTACAACGTCGCCAAGGCCTGCGACCGCGGCGAGGAGTCGCGCAAGGACGCCGCCGCGGTGATTCTCTACACCGCCGAGATGGCCACGAAAATGGCACTGGACACCATCCAGTTGCTCGGCGGCAACGGCTACACCAACGAATACCCGGCCGGCCGCCTGCTGCGTGATGCCAAGCTCTACGAGATCGGCGCCGGCACCAGCGAAATCCGCCGCATGCTGATCGGCCGCGAGCTGTTCAACGAAACCAAGTAATCCCTTCTCCCTCAGGGAGAAGGTGCCCGAACGGCGGATGAGGGGCTTTCCCTCACCCCAACCCTCTCCCACGGGAGAGGGAGCCAAGCGAAGAGGCATCCATGGCCATCCTGCACACTCAGATCAACACCCGTTCACCGGAGTTCGCCGCCAACAGCGCGGCGATGCTTGCTCAGGTCAACGAGCTGCGCGCCCTGCTCGCCCGCGTCCATGAAGGCGGCGGTGCCAAGGCGCAGGAGCGCCACATATCGCGCGGCAAGCTGCTGCCGCGCGAACGCATCAACCGCCTGCTGGATGCCGGCTCGCCTTTCCTCGAGATCGGCCAGCTTGCCGCTCATGAGGTCTACGGCGAAGACGTACCCGCCGCCGGGGTGATCGCCGGTATCGGCCGCGTCGAAGGGGTCGAATGCATGATCGTGGCCAACGACGCCACGGTAAAAGGCGGCTCCTACTACCCGCTGACAGTGAAAAAGCACCTGCGCGCCCAGGCCATTGCGCGTGAGAACCGTCTACCGTGCATCTACCTGGTGGACTCCGGCGGTGCCAATCTGCCGCGCCAGGACGAAGTGTTCCCGGATCGCGAGCATTTCGGCCGGATCTTCTTCAACCAGGCCAACATGAGTGCGCTGGGCATTCCGCAAATCGCCGTGGTGATGGGCTCCTGCACGGCCGGCGGCGCCTACGTACCGGCGATGAGCGATGAGACCATCATGGTACGCGAGCAGGCGACCATCTTTCTCGCCGGACCGCCCCTGGTGAAGGCCGCCACTGGCGAAGTAGTCAGTGCCGAGGAACTCGGGGGCGCCGACGTGCACTGCAAGACCAGCGGCGTGGCCGACCACTATGCCGAGGATGACGAACACGCCCTGGCCCTTGCCCGGCGCTGCATCAGCAATCTGAACTGGCGCAAGCTCGGCCAGCTCGATGCCCGCGCCCCCATCGCCCCGCGCTACGCAGCAGAAGAGCTGTACGGCGTGATTCCGGCCGACGCCAAGCAGCCCTTCGATGTACGCGAGGTGATTGCGCGCATCGTCGACGACTCGCAGCTGGATGAATTCAAGGCGCTGTTCGGCACCACGCTGGTGTGCGGCTTCGCCCGCATCAACGGCTACCCGGTGGCGATCCTGGCCAACAACGGCATCCTCTTCGCCGAATCGGCGCAGAAAGGCGCGCACTTCGTCGAACTGGCCTGTCAGCGCGGCATCCCTTTGCTGTTCCTGCAGAACATCACCGGCTTCATGGTCGGCAAGAAGTACGAGGAAGGCGGCATCGCCAAACACGGCGCCAAGCTGGTCACCGCCGTGGCCTGCGCCCATGTGCCGAAGTTCACCGTGATCATCGGCGGCAGCTTTGGCGCCGGCAACTACGGCATGTGTGGCCGCGCCTACGACCCGCGTTTTTTGTGGATGTGGCCCAACGCACGGATCGGCGTGATGGGCGCGCAGCAGGCAGCCGGTGTACTGGTGCAGGTCAAGCGCGAGCAGGCGCAACGCGCCGGCCAGCCTTACTCCGATGAGGACGAACAGCGCTTGAAGCAGCCCATCGTCGAGCAATACGAGAAACAGGCGCATGCTTTCTACTCCAGCGCCCGACTGTGGGACGACGGCGTGATCGACCCGGCGCAGACCCGCGAGGTACTGGCCCTGGCCCTGTCCGCCAGCCTCAACGCACCGATCGAGCCGACCCGTTTCGGCGTGTTCCGCATGTGATGACCAACGCCCCTCTCCCATGAATGGAAGAGAGAGCAAAAGCAGATTCCGGAATTGAACATGACCGACTTCACCACCGTACAGCTTGAAAAAGACCCACGCGGCTTCGCCACCCTCTGGCTCAACCGTCCGGAAAAGAACAACGCCTTCAACGCCGAGATGATCCGCGAGCTGATCCTCGCCCTCGATGCCGTCGGCGAAGACAAGAGCCTGCGTTTCCTCCTGCTGCGCGGCCGTGGCAAGCACTTCTGCGCAGGTGCCGATCTGGCCTGGATGCAGCAGGCCGCCACCCTCGACTACAACGCCAACCTGAGCGATGCCCGCGAGCTGGCTGAGCTGATGTACAACCTGCACGGCCTGAAGATCCCGACCCTGGCCGTGGTACAGGGCGCGGCCTTTGGCGGCGCAGTGGGGCTGGCCAGTTGCTGCGACATGGCCATCGGCGCCGAAGACGCCCTGTTCTCACTGTCCGAGGTACGCATCGGCCTCGCTCCGGCAGTGATCAGCCCCTTCGTCGTACAGGCCATTGGCGAGCGCGCCGCCAAGCGCTACGCAGTCACTGCCGAACGCTTCGACGGCAAACGCGCCCGCGAACTGGGCCTGCTCGCCGAGTGCTACCCGGTCGACGAACTGGACACCCAGGTCGAAGCCTGGGTCGCCAACCTGCTGCACAACAGCCCGCAGGCCATGCGCGCCAGCAAGGACCTGCTGCGCGAAGTCGGCAGCGGCGAACTGACCCCAGCCCTGCGCCGCTACACCGAGAACGCCATCGCCCGTCTTCGCGTCAGCACCGAGGGTCAGGAAGGCCTGCGTGCATTCCTGGAAAAACGCCAACCCACCTGGCAGGAGCAATGACCATGATCGACACCCTGCTGGTCGCCAACCGTGGCGAGATCGCCTGCCGTGTGATGCGTACGGCCAAGGCCATGGGCATCCGTACCGTCGCCGTGCACAGCGCCATCGACGCAGACGCACGCCATGTGCGCGAAGCCGATATGGCGGTGAATCTCGGCGGTGCCAAGCCTGGCGAAAGTTACCTGCTGATCGACAAGCTCATCGCGGCCGCCAAGGCCAGCGGTGCGCAGGCCATCCACCCCGGCTACGGTTTTCTCTCGGAGAACGCCTTCTTCGCCCGCGCCATCGAGCAAGCCGGGCTGATCTTTCTAGGCCCGCCCGCTTCGGCTATCGAGGCCATGGGCAGCAAGTCGGCAGCCAAGTCGCTGATGGAGGCTGCCGGCGTGCCGCTGGTGCCTGGCTACCACGGTGAAAAGCAGGATCTTGATACCTTCCGCGAGGCCGCCAAACGCATCGGCTACCCGGTGCTGCTCAAGGCGGCTGCCGGCGGCGGTGGCAAGGGCATGAAGGTGGCTGAATCAGAAGCGCAGCTCGCCGAAACGCTGGAATCCGCGCAGCGTGAAGCGCAGTCGGCCTTCGGCGACTCGCGCATGCTGGTGGAAAAATACGTACTCAAGCCGCGCCACGTGGAGATCCAGGTATTCGCCGACCAGCACGGCAACTGCCTGTACCTCAACGAGCGCGACTGCTCGATCCAGCGTCGCCACCAGAAGGTGGTCGAGGAGGCACCGGCGCCGGGCCTGAGCCCCGAGCTGCGCCGCGCCATGGGCGAGGCGGCGGTCAAGGCAGCGCAGGCCATCGGCTACGTCGGTGCCGGCACGGTGGAGTTCCTGCTCGACGAGCGTGGCGACTTCTTCTTCATGGAGATGAATACCCGCCTGCAGGTCGAACATCCGGTCACCGAAGCCATCACCGGCCTCGACCTGGTGGCCTGGCAGATTCGCGTCGCCCGCGGCGAGCCGCTGCCGATCACCCAGCAGCAGGTGCCATTGAATGGTCACGCCATCGAGGTGCGGCTGTACGCCGAAGACCCGGATCACGATTTCCTGCCCGCCACCGGCACCCTGGCGCTGTACCGCGAAGCGGCCAGCGGCGATGGGCGGCGCGTCGACAGTGGCGTGGCCGAGGGAGACAGCGTCTCGCCCTTTTACGACCCGATGTTGGGCAAGCTGATCGCCTGGGGCGACAACCGCGAGCAGGCGCGCCTGCGTCTGCTGGCCATGCTGGGCGACACCCTGGTCGGTGGCGTGAAAACCAACCTGGCGTTCCTGCAACGCATCCTCGCCCATCCGGCGTTCGCCGCTTGCGAGCTGGACACGGGCTTTATCCCACGCTACCAGCAGCAGTTGCTACCTGCGCCAAGCGAGTTGCCTGGCGCCTTCTGGCAACTCGCTGCCGATGCCTGGGTACAGAGCGAAAGCCCCATGCAGCGCGCGGACGACAGCCATTCGCCCTGGGCCGCGCGGAGTGGTTGGCGCGCCGGTGGTGCAGCGGAAATCGAGTTGCACCTGAACTGCCAGGGCGAGAGCCGCAAGGTGCGCGCGAGCAACCAGGCCCGCTTGCAGGGCGAAGAACTGCTGGCGGAGATCGACGGCACGCGCCAGCGTCTGCGCGCCATTCGCCGTGGCGAAACCCTCTATTTGCAATGGCACGGCGAGCTGCATGCCATCAGCCGCTTCGACCCCATCGCCGCCGCCGAGGCCAGTCATGCTCAGCAGGGTGGCCTCAGTGCGCCCATGAACGGCAGCATCGTCCGTGTACTGATCGAACCCGGCCAGGCGGTCGAAGCTGGCGCAGCGCTGGTGGTGCTGGAGGCGATGAAGATGGAGCACAGCATCCGCGCACCCGAAGCCGGGACCGTCAAGGCGCTGTACTGCCGTGAAGGCGAAATGGTCAGCGAAGGTGCCGTGTTGGTGGAGTTCGAACCGTAGGGTGGATCGCGCTTCATCGATCCACCATGAAGTCATTCGCCTGCATCAAGATGAACATGAAAGGCGATGTCCACCCCACGTAGCAGCGCTGTAGGGTGGATCACGCTTCATCGATCCACCGTGAGGTCATTAGCCCACAGCAAGGTGGACATGAAAGGCGATGTCCACCCCACGTAGCAGCGCTGTAGGGTGGATCGCGCTTCATCGATCCACCGTGAGGTCATTAGCCCACAGCAAGGCGGACATGAAAAGCGATGTCCGCCCTACGCAGCAGTTCGACCATCTTGCCGCGAGTGGTGCGCACGGCGCACCCTACGATGAAAACGAGGACAGCCTATGAACCTGCCTGAATCCGTGCGCCTGGTCGAAGTCGGCCCGCGCGATGGCCTGCAGAACGAGAAACAGCCGATCAACGTGGCCGACAAGGTGCGCCTGGTGGACGATCTGACAGCAGCCGGCCTGAGCTATATCGAGGTAGGTAGCTTCGTCTCGCCCAAATGGGTGCCGCAGATGGCCGGCTCCGCCGAGGTGTTCGCCAGCATCCTGCGTAAACCCGGCGTCACCTATGCAGCGCTCACGCCGAACATGAGAGGACTCGAAGCTGCGCTCGAAACCAAGGTCGAGGAAGTGGCGGTGTTCGCCGCCGCCAGCGAGGCCTTCTCACAGAAAAACATCAACTGCTCCATCGCCGAAAGCCTGCAACGCTTCGTGCCGCTGATGGAGGCGGCCAAGGCGGCGAACGTGCGCGTGCGCGGCTACGTCTCCTGCGTACTGGGCTGCCCCTACGAGGGCGAAATCGCGCCGGATCAGGTCGCCAGTGTCGCCCGCGAGCTTTACGCCATGGGCTGCTACGAAGTATCGCTGGGCGACACCATCGGCACCGGCACCGCCGGCAAGACGCGCGCGCTGATCGAGGTGGTTGGCCGCGACATCCCGCGCGACAGGCTCGCCGGGCATTTCCACGACACCTATGGCCAGGCCCTGGCCAACATCTATGCCAGCCTGCTCGAAGGCATCAGTGTGTTCGACAGCTCTGTCGCCGGCCTGGGTGGCTGCCCCTATGCCAAGGGCGCCACCGGTAACGTCGCCACCGAGGACGTGCTCTACCTGATGCAGGGCCTGGGCATCGAGACAGGTGTGGACATGGACAAACTGATCGCCGCTGGTCAACGCATTTGCGAGGTACTGGGCAAGGCCAATGGCTCGCGGGTGACGCGGGCATTTCTGAGCCGCTAGGCCTGGCAGGCCGGAGGATGTTTCTATCATCCACCGTTGTGGTGGATCGGTGAAGCATGATCCACCCTACGCACTGAACAACAGCCCGCATATGCGCAGGAGCGGATTCATCCGCGATTATCGCGGCTAAAGCCGCTCCAACAGGCAGGTGTACCGTATCGACCTGTCGTTTGCTTCCGAACATATGTAAAGGTCGGTGCGATAGCCGCGAAGGTCGCTCAGGTTAAAGGCCTGATTGCTCAGGCGTACTAACCTGAAGCTTACGAACAAGCAATGACGAGGACTGGCCATGCAGCAGCCTCTCTGGACGCCCTCCGCCGAGCGCATCGCTGGCACCCGCATGGATGCCTTCCGCTGCTTCGTCAACGACCGCCACGCCCTGCAACTGGCCGACTACCCTGCCCTGCATGCCTGGAGCGTCGAGCAGCGCGAAGCCTTCTGGCAGGCTGTCGCCGACTTCTTCGACATTCGCTTCCACAGCCCCGCCGAATGCGTCCTGCGCGAAGGCCCGGCAATGCCGGATGCGCAGTGGTTTCCCGGCGCCACCCTGAATTTCGCCGAACACCTGCTGCGCCGCCGTGACGGTCATCCGGCACTGGTGGCCATCGCCGAGGATGGCACCCGCGAACAGCTCAGCCATGCGCAACTGGCTGCCCATGTCGCCGGCCTGCAACGCGCCCTGCACAACGCGGGCGTGGGCATCGGTGATCGCGTGGCGGCCTTCATGCCCAACACCTGGCAGACCGTGGTGGGCATGCTCGCCACCGCCAGCCTCGGCGCCACCTGGTCGAGTTGCTCGCCGGATTTTGGCACCCAGGGGGTGATCGACCGCTTCGGCCAGATCGAACCCAAGGTGCTGATCGCCGCCGCCGGTTATCGCTATGCAGGGAAGAATCTGGACCTGACCGACAAGCTCAATGAAATCCTCGAACAGTTGCCTTCCTTGCAGCATCTGGTGCTGGTGCCTTACGCCAAGCTCGACGCCCGTGCCACGGATTGCAAATCCGTCGCAGCGATCTGCCTGTGGCAGGATTTCTACCAACCCGGCGGCGCGCCGCAGTTCACCCCGGTGCCCTTCGACCAACCGCTGTACATCCTCTACTCCAGCGGCACCACCGGCGTGCCCAAGTGCATCGTCCACGGCGTCGGCGGCACCCTGCTGCAACACATCAAGGAGCAGGGCCTGCACACCGACCTGACAGCCGATGACTGTCTCTTCTACTACACCACCTGCGGCTGGATGATGTGGAACTGGCTGGTGTCCGGCCTGGCCCTGGGCGTCACCCTGGTGCTCTACGACGGCTCGCCCTTTCACCCCGAACCGACGCGCCTGATCGATCTGATCGACACGGAGGTCATCTCCATCTTCGGCACCAGCGCCAAGTTCATCGCCGCACTGGAGAAAGCCGGCGTCAAACCTCGTGAAAGCCATAAGCTGACGCACCTCAAGGCGATACTCTCCACCGGCTCGCCGCTGCTTCACGAAAGCTTCGAATACGTCTACCGCGACGTGAAACGTGACCTGTGCCTGTCATCGATCTCCGGCGGTACCGACATCGTCTCCTGCTTCGCCCTGGGCAACCCGACCCTGCCAGTCTGGCGCGGCGAACTGCAGTGCAAGGGCCTGGGGATGGACGTGCAGGTGTGGAACGACAGTGGCCAAGCGGTGACCGGAGAAAAAGGCGAGCTGGTCTGCACCCGACACTTTCCCTCGATGCCTGTAGGTTTCTGGAACGACGCGGATGGCGAGAAATTTCACGCTGCCTATTTCTCTACCTTCCCCGGCGTCTGGGCCCACGGCGACTATGCCGAGCAAACCGCCCAGGGCGGCCTGGTCATTCATGGCCGCTCCGATGCCGTGCTCAACCCGGGCGGCGTGCGCATCGGCACCGCTGAGATCTATCGCCAGGTGGAAAAGGTGCCGCAGGTGCTGGAGTCCATTGTCATTGGCCAGGACTGGCAGGGCGACGTGCGCGTGGTGCTGTTCCTACGCCTGCGTGATGGCGTGACACTGGACGACACCCTGCGCGAAGAAATTCGCCGAGTGATTCGCGCCAACACCACGCCACGCCACGTGCCGGCGAAGATCCTCCAGGTCGCCGATATTCCACGTACCCTCAGCGGCAAGATCGTCGAACTCGCGGTGCGCAACGTCGTTCACGGCCGCCCGGTGAAGAACACCGATGCCCTGGCCAACCCGCAGGCGCTTGAGCTTTACCGCAACGTGCCAGGGCTGACCGACGACCTGTAGCAAAAAGCCACCAGCCAGAAAAAATCACTATACTGACGCCATTTTTTCGTCTTCACAGCAGCTGAGTCCTGGCCTATGTCGACTCGGCACATGGCAAGGTGGCGGCATGAACATCATCCAGCGCAACAACGTTCAACGCTTGAAAGCGGAAACGGCCAATGCCCCAACGCTCATCTACGGCCACGGCTTCGGTTGCAATCAGGATATGTGGAGCAAGGTCACGCCAGCCTTCAGCCAGCACTGGCACCAGGTGCTGTTTGACTATGTCGGCAGCGGCCGCTCCGATGCCAACGCCTTCCACCCTGCCCGCTATGCCCAACTGGAGGGTTACGTAGAGGACCTTCTGGAAGTGTGCGACGCCCTCGAACTCTCGGGTGATCTGACCTTCGTTGGCCACTCGATCAGTTGCAGCGTCGGCATTCTCGCTGCCATCAGGCGCCCCGAGCTGTTCTCCCGGCTGATTCTTCTCGGTCCGTCCCCCTGCTTTCTCAACGATCCGCCCGACTATCACGGAGGATTCGAGCGCAGTGACCTAGAGGGACTACTGGAACTGATGGCCCATAACTATCTGGGCTGGGCCCAGCAGTTCGCACCATTGGTATCGGCCGACGAGGCTCCCGCCGTCACCCAGCAGCTCTCCGACAGTTTCTGCTCGACCGACCCAATCATGGCTCATGCCTTCGCTCAGGCCACCTTCTTCTCCGATATCCGCCCAGCCCTGCAGGTGTGCCTGTCGCCCTGCCTGATCCTGCACCACCAGCGTGATGCACTGGTTCCCACGCCAGTTGCCGACTATCTGCATAGCGCCCTCATCGGCAGCGCTCTGGAAACGCTGGACGTCAGCGGCCATTGCGCGCACATGAGCCATCCTGAACTGGTGAGCGCCGCCATGCATCGCTACCTGCAGGGAGCACGAACACGTGCTCTATCTTGATCGCCTACCCGGTCCGGTGCTGGTCACTGACTGCAACGGCCGAGTCAAGCATTGCAATTGCGATTTCAAGCGCCTGGCAGGTGCCGGCGCGGCCGAAGGCATGGATCAGTTCTTTCCGCCAGCCAGCCGCATCTTCCTGCAAACCCACGCCTGGCCCTTGCTGCTGCGCAACGGTGAGTTCAGTGAGCTTTACCTGCAACTGCAATCAGAAGGCGGCCAGGCAATACCCGTCATGGCCAACGCGCGCATCAGCGAAGTCGATGGCGCGCCAGAGGTCATCTGGCTGTTCTTCGTTGCCCAGGACCGCCAGCGTTTCGAAGCAGAGCTGCTCAAGGCTCGCGAACAGGCGCAGGAAAGCGCAGCCCAACTGGCCAAGGCCAACCTGGCGCTGCAGAGCGCCTACGCCCAGTTGGCCAACTACGCCGTTGAAATTCAGAGCGAAGCCGAGCAACTTGCACAACTGAGCCATACCGACCCACTGACTGCGTTGAGCAATCGCAGGGCCCTGTCAGTGCACGTCGAGCAGTGGCTCGGCAGCGTCAGCGACCTGGCCTGCGGCAGCCTTTTGTTGATCGATATCGACCACTTCAAACAGATCAACGATCGCTTCGGCCACGCCGAGGGCGATCGAGTTCTGGTGGATATGGCGCAGCGGCTTCTGGCCAGCGTGCGCAGTGGTGATAGCGTGGTGCGCTACGGCGGCGAAGAGTTCGCGATATGGCTGCCCAACGCCGATCTCGATGAAGCCGGCGATATCGCCGAGCGCGTGCATGATCAGATCAAGGCGCTTGAGGTCGCCAACGAAGCGGTCACGGTAAGCATCGGCATCGCCGGCCTGAAACCCTGCGAACGCTACCTGGAGCGTCTGCTGACGGTAGCGGACAAAGCTCTTTACACAGCCAAAGCCCAAGGCAGGAATCGCAGCATTCGGCACGAGTAGCCGGCTCAGGATCGGCCGGTGCAGCTGGCCGCAAACGCCTCCTATACTGAAGCAACAATGACAACAGGATGTTCGTCGTGCATATGTTTTTCTGCCTGCTGCTGGCGTGGATGCTAGCTGGAACCGCATCCGCCCACGATCCCATCAAGCTGTACATGCCGGACGCGCCGCCGCTGACGCTGCATGACTATGAAAACGGCCATGGCATGGCGGGTGACGTGGTGCTGGCTGCATTGGCAAGGATCGGCAAACTCACCCACATCGTCGCCGAGCCCTGGCCACGCGCCCAGATCAACGTGTCCAGGGGCAGGAACATGCTGATCATACCCCTGTCTCGAACGCCCGAGCGCGAGGAGCTGTATACCTGGATTGCCTCGATCATGGAGCTTGAGCGCGCCTTTTTCAGCCTGGACGAACCCGTCGAGAACTTCGCCCAGGCCCGAGAGCGTTATCGCCGCATAGGTGTCGGCATGGGCACGGCGCAGGTGGGCATCCTGCAGCGCCAAGGTTTCAGCGACGAGCAGATCGTGCAACTCAAACTGGGCGAAAATCCGGCCCATCTGCTCAGCCTTAGACGTATCGACGCCTGGTTCACCGGGGTGCCGGAGGCACTGTACATATGGGAAAGCTCAGCCTATCGCGAGCAGGATCTGCGCAGAAGCCCGACCCTGGCCAGTACTGGCCTGTATCTGGGCTGCTCGAAGGACTGCGATGCGCAATTGGTCGAACAACTGCGCACCGCCATCAGTGAGCTGGAACAGGACGGTGTCAGCCAGCGTCTGCGTCAGGCCTATCTGCCGCTGCTGCCCGATCCTTAAATCCCCTGCCGCCCCGGATCCTCTGGCGGCAGCTCCTCTTCGATGTCCTCAAGCTTCAGTTCCAGCCCCCAGTCGCCTGCCGAGGCAGCTTTCGGTGGCGCAACGGGTGCCGCCACCGGTGCTGCGGCGGGCGCAGGCCGGGCATTGGCCGGGTTGTCGCGGTGGAGCTTGAGCTTCAGGCGCACGTTGTTCGCCGAGTCGGCGTTCTTCACCGCTTCGTCCTCGTCGATTGCCCCTTCATGCACCAGATCGATCAAGGCCTGGTCGAAGGTCTGCATGCCGAGGTTCCTGGATTTCTCCATGATTTCCTTGAGTTCGGAAAATTCGTTGCGCTTGATCAGATCACGCACCGTCGGCGTACCCAGCATCACTTCCACTGCCGCGCGGCGCTTGCCATCGACGGTCTTGACCAGGCGCTGCGAGACGAATGCCTTGAGGTTGTTGCCCAGGTCGTTGAGCAACTGCGGGCGGCGATCCTCGGGGAAGAAGTTGATGATGCGATCAAGCGCCTGGTTGGCGTTGTTGGCGTGCAGCGTGGAGATCGCCAGGTGCCCGGTATCGGCGAAGGCCAAGGCATGCTCCATGGTTTCGCGGTCGCGGATCTCGCCGATCAGGATCACATCCGGCGCCTGGCGCAGGGTGTTCTTCAGCGCGGCATGGAAGCTGCGGGTGTCCACGCCCACCTCCCGCTGGTTGATGATCGATTTCTTGTGCCGGTGCACGTATTCCACCGGGTCTTCGATGGTGATGATATGGCCGCCGCTGTTGCGGTTGCGGTAGTCGATCAACGCCGCCAGGGAGGTCGACTTGCCTGAGCCGGTGCCGCCCACGAACAACACCAGGCCGCGCTTTTCCATCACCGTGCCGAGCAGCACTTCGGGTAGCTTGAGGTCTTCGAAGCGCGGAATATCCAGCTTGATGTTGCGCGCAACGATGGACACCTCGTTGCGCTGCTTGAAGATGTTGATGCGAAAGCGCCCCACGCCGGCCAGCGATATCGCCAGGTTCATCTCCAGTTCGCGCTCGAATTCCTCACGCTGGGCGCTGTCCATGATCGACTCGGCAATCGCTGCCACATCGCCCGCCTTCATCGGCTCCTGGCTCAGCGCCTTGAGCACGCCATTGAACTTCGCGCAGGGCGGCGCGCCGGTAGACAGATAGAGATCGGAGCCATCCTGGGTGGACAGGATTTTCAGCATTGCTTGGAGATCCATGGCGGCGTTTCCGTGAGCGCGATTGAAATACCATAGGCCATGATTCGTCCGCGCCGCGGACAACGCACAACCCACAAAATTGACGCCATTCTGCTGGCGCAATGAATACTGGCACAATAGCGCCCTGACAGAATTGAGGAGCCCATCAATGGCTAAGGCAATGGCCCGCCACATCCTGGTCAAGACCGAAGCGGAAGCCGCCGCGCTGAAGAAGCGCATTGCCGCCGGCGAAGCCTTCGATGTGCTGGCACGCAAGCACTCCACCTGCCCCTCCGGCAAGAAAGGTGGCGACCTCGGTGAAGTGCGGCCCGGGCAGATGGTGCGTGCAGTGGATCAGGTGATTTTCAAGAAGGCGCTGCGTGAAGTGCACGGCCCGGTGAAGACCCAGTTCGGCTATCACCTGATCCAGGTGTTCTATCGCGACTGAGCCCCGCTCAGGCGCCTGGCTCACCCATGAACTCGACGATCTTGCTTCTGAGCCAACGCTCGGCGGGATCGTTATCGGTCACTCCGCTCCAGACCATCGACAGATCCGAATTGACCAGCTCGAATGGCGGGTCATCCGCGCGCAGACGGGTTCCGTCGATCAATGCCGCGGCGGCGAAATCCGGTACCGTGGCGAGCATTTCCGTGCCGGCGATGATCGAGCGCAAGCCACTGAACTGCGGAACCGCCAGCACCACGCGACGCGAGCGATCCAGTCGCGCCAGGTCGTTGTCGATGTTGCCGCACAGATCCCCCGAGAACGACACCAGCGCATGCGGACGCGAACAGTACTCGTCCAGCGTCAGCGCGCCAGGGCGGTCATCGCCACGCAACACCTTGACCTTCATCTCACGCAGCTTGCGGCGCTTGGCGTTAGCCGGTAGCTCGGTGGTGTAACTGACGCCCACGGAAATTTCCCCCGAGGCCAACATGGCTGACATCAACAGGAAGTTGACCCGCCGCACCACGATCACCACCTCCGGCGCCTCTTCGCGAATCTGCTTGAGCAAGGCCGGGAACAGGCCGAACTCGGCATCATCGGACAGACCGATGCGGAAGGTGTCGCGGTTGGTCGCCGGGTTGAACTCGCGGGCACGACTGACCGCACCCGAGATGGTGTCCATCGCCGGCTGCAACTCCCTGAGAATCGCCAGCGCTCGCGCCGTCGGCTCGAAGCCACGGCCGTTGCGCACCAGCAACGGATCGTCGAACAGGTCGCGCAAACGGGCCAGCGCCGCACTCACCGCCGGCTGACCGAGAAACAGCTTCTCGGCAGCGCGGGTCAGGTTCCTCTCGAACATCAGGGTTTCGAAGATCACCAGCAGATTCAGGTCGACGCGGCGCAGGTCGTTGCGATTCATTCAGGGGTCTCGGAGCACGGTGTGATTGACGCATTAAAGCAGCAACTCCCATGCCCACATAGCCCGGATCAGAGGCCCAGTTCGGACAGCCCCGGATGATCGTCAGGACGGCGCCCCAACGGCCAGCGGAACTTGCGCTCGGACTCATGAATCGGCAGGTCGTTGATGCAGGCATAGCGATTGATCATCAGACCGTCGGCGCCGAACTCCCAGTTCTCGTTGCCGTAGGAGCGAAACCAGTTGCCCGAGTCGTCGCGCCACTCATAGGCGTAACGCACGGCGATACGGTTATCGGTGAACGCCCAGAGCTCCTTGATCAGACGATACTCCAGCTCCTTGGCCCACTTGCGCTCAAGGAACGCACGTGCCTGATCGCGACCATTGGCAAACTCGGCGCGGTTGCGCCAGCGCGTGTCGAGGCTGTAAGCCAGGGCGACCCTGGCGGCATCGCGACTGTTCCAGCCATCCTCGGCCAGGCGCACTTTCTCGATGGCGCTCTCGCGAGTGAACGGCGGCAGCGGCGGACGAACTTCAGTAGTTGACGACATGAGACACCTCAGACTTGCGGGGGGTTGAGCCCATCACTGGGCGACAGGGATTGCAGAAGCAATTGCGCAGTACGGCCGGCACTGTCGGCGGCATCCGCCTGGCCGGTAACCATGGCGACGGCGATCGCACCATCGATCAGCAGGAGAAACTGCCTGGCCATTTCCTCGGGATCGACAAAACCGCAAGCCGTGGCCAGTTCGTTCAGATAGGCCAGCAGGCGCTGTTTATGCAAAAGCGCAACGGCGCGGATCTCACTCTCGAGATCACCGATCTCCCCGGCCGCATTGATGAAAGCGCAGCCGTGGAAGTCCGGCACAGAGAACCAGCTGCGCAGCAAGGGGAACACGGCCAGTAGCCGCTCGCTCGGCGATCCCGCAGAAGTGCCGGCGATGAACCATTGCATCCAGCGCTCATCACGCTCGCGCAGCGCGGCGGCAACCAGTGCCTCCTTGGTCGGATAGAGGCGATAGATGCTTTTGCGCGCCACCCCCGAAGCCTTGACGATGGCGTCCATACCGGTGGCATTGATACCACCGGCATAGACCAGATTTTCAGTGGCGCGCAGCAAGCGCTGCTGGATCGAGGCGTCTTCGAGCATGATTCAAACCATAGAGAATGATCGTTCTCAATAACGTAGAACGATCATTCTCTTTAGTCAACTCAATTATCGAAACCCAGGATCAACGGTGTACCAGCCAGGTTTCTGCCGAGATCCGCGACGCCCACTCTGGTGCCAGCTGCGCCGGCGCCGGATGCAGGTCCTGCCGCCGGACGATGACTCACTGCCTTCCCAACACCGGCGCATGCTCGGCCATCAGCGCCACCACCCAATCGATGAATACCCGCAGCTTGGCGCTGACATGGCGGTTCGGCGGGAAGGCCAGGTACATCGGCATCGGTTTCATCTGCCAGTCGTCGAACAGACGCACCAGTTCACCACTGGCCAGGTGTGGCCTGGCCATGTAATGCGGTAGCCAGAGCATGCCCAGGCCCGCCAGCCCCGCAGCCAGATAGGCGTTGCCATCGTCGACCGTCAACAACGGGCGGCCATGGGCCTCGATGCGCTCTTCACCCCGCTGCATCGCATAGGGCAACGCCTTGCCGGTGCGCGACCAGAGAAAACCCACCGTATGATGACCAGCCGCCTCCAGTTCGCGCGGATGCATCGGCGTGCCTGCGCGCTGCAGATAGCCCGGTGTGGCGTAGATACCGAGTTGCAGATCACCGACATGGCGCGCGACCAGCGACTGATCGGTGATCTCGCCGCCACGCACCACGCAGTCGACGTTCTCACCGATGATGTCGATGAGCCGGTCGCTTACGCCCATGGTCAGCTGGATTTCCGGATAGCGCGCATAGAACGCCGGCAAGGCCGGGATCAGCAGCATGCGCGCGAAGGGGCTGGGCACATCCACGCGCAGACGGCCGCGCGGCGCCATAGATGCGCTGGACAGACTGGTCTCGGCATCGTCGATATCGGCCAGCAGACGCACCACACGTTCATAGTAGGCGGCTCCGTCAGCGGTGACGTTGACCTTGCGCGTAGTGCGGTTGAGCAGGCGCACCCGCAGCCGCGCCTCCAGTTGCTGAACGAGCTGGGTCACGCTGGTCTTGCTCATGTGCAGGGTGGCTGCCGCCTTGGTGAAACTGCCGGTTTCCACCACGCGAGCGAAGGCCTGCATCGCATCGAAACGATCCATCATGCATCTCTCTTAAGCCCATGATTGTTTGGATTCTACAAACAGTCATGACCAGAGTTGCTCGTTTATCCAGCCCGGCCGTGTTTTTAAAGTGATTCCATCGTTAACAGCGGGCCGTAGCGGCCCAGATGGAGGCAACAATGACCAGCAAACGTGATGTGGTTTTCCCGGCCGACCGCCATGACCTGTATGAACTGCATCGCTATTCGCCGGCGATTCGCTCCAACGGTTTTCTGTTCGTGTCCGGTCAGGTCGGCAGCCGCAAGGACGGCTCGCCCGAACCCGACCTGAAAGAGCAGGTGCGCCTGGCCTTCGCCAACCTCAATGCGATTCTCGCTGCAGCAGGTTGCAGCTTCGATGACGTGGTCGACACAACCGTATTCATGCTCGACCCGCATGCGCAGTTCGAAACCATCTGGGAGGTGGTAGCCGACTATTGGGGCGAGGCGCCCTACTCGAACGTGACCGCGGTCGGCGTGACCTGGCTGGCCGGCTTCGACTTCGAGATCAAGGTGATCGCCAAGCTGCCAGAGTGAGCGGCGATTGCGCCCCCGTGACGAGGGGCGCAGCCGAAAGGCTCAGAGGTGAGTGAAGACCCGCTCGGCCGGCAGACGCGACTTCGGTAGCTCCGCATTGAAATCGCTGTCGCTGTGATACCCCAGCGCCACCGCGACCATGCTGCTCAACCCCTGGGCGGCCAGCCCCAGCTCCTCATCCAGCGCCTCGCGGTCGATGCCCTCCATCGGCGTGGCGTCCACGCCTTTGGCAGCGGCCCCCAGGAGCAAGGTGCCCAGCGCCAGATAAGCCTGCTTTTCTGCCCAGTGCGGGATGTCGCCAAGGCCACGGTGCAGTTCGACGTAACTGCTGCGGGTATTGTGTTGAGTCGTACGCGCTGCATCGTCGCGGAAGCGGCCATCGTCAGCCTCCTGCTGCAGCACATCGGCCAGGTAAGCATCATCGAGGTCGCGGCGGGCGCAAATCAGGATCACGTGCGAGGCGTTGAGGATCTTCGACTGGTTGTAGGCGAAGCCGCCCTGAGCGCCCTTGGCCAGGCGCGCCTTGCCTTCGGCCGTGCTCGCCACGACGAAGTGCCAGGGCTGCGAATTGACCGAAGACGGCGACAGGCGCAGCAACTCCAGCAGGTCGTCGATGATCGCCTGATCCACCTGGCGATTGGCATCGTAAGCCTTGGTGGTGTAACGCTGACGCGCGAAGGAAACGGGGCTCATGAACACTCTCCTGATCGATGGATGACGCGAAATGGACGCCAGTCTGCAGCATGCCTGTGCATGAAGAAAGCAGGCAAAGCCGCTAGGAGTTTCAAAGCAAAGATGAAAATGCAGGCATCAGCCCTCTATCGGGCCACGCCGGCGCTCTGCAAGCATTCGATAAAACCCGCCACGGCCGCCGAGTGACTGACCTTGGGATACAGCGCACCTATCTCCCGATGAATGGGCGTCGGGCCGAGCGCGATGACGCGAACGCTGGCCGGCAGCGGCAGGATAGTTTCCGTCAACGGCACCACGGCCACGCCAAGACCGCTCTCGACCATCGACAGCATCGCCTGGATATCGTCGACCTCGATCCACTCCTGCAACGTTAAAGAGTGGTCGCGTAAAAAGCGCTCCACCTGGCGACCACCGAAGGACGAGCGGCTATAGCGGATAAAGGGCTGCTCGCGAATGACCGACAGCCAGTCATCGCCAACCACGCCGCTGGCGGCAAGCAGCACGTAGTTCTCGCATGCCAGCGGCGCCCACTCCAGCTCGCGGGGCGGCTCGAACGCCGGACGAATGAGGATGGCCAGGTCGAGCTCTCCCGCTTCGACTCGATCCATCAACTGCAGGGAAACGCCAGGCGACAGATTCACCCGACAGTTGGCAAAGCGCTGGCGGAACGGCACCAGCGCGCGCGTGAGGAGGGTCGCGTGCACCGAGGCGATCGCACCGATCTCCAGCGGTTTGGCCCATTCCTCGTCCTGAGTCGGCTCGCCCAGGGCATCGAAACCGGCGACCAGCACCTCGGCACGCGCCAACGTACGCAGCCCTGCAGCATTCAATATGGCCGAACGACCGGTGCGATCGAACAGAGCGAAACCCAGGCTTTCTTCCAGGCGGCGCATATGGCCGCTGACGGCTGCCTGGGTCAGGCCGATGCGCTCACCAGCGGCGCTGAAAGTGCCATAGCGAGCCACCGCTATCAACGTGCGCAGTTCGATGATCATGTCGATTGATAAGATTCTGTTTTGCTCATGATCAGAACATATAGTTTTTTAAGAGGCTTGTCGCCGAATAGGATGATTCCACTCACCAACGAGGGAACCCCGATGACCGCACTATGCCCGTTCCACCTGGCCTTTCCAGTTGACGACCTGGCCGCCGCCCGCGACTTCTACGGCAACCTGCTCGGTTGCAGCGAAGGTCGCAGCTCGTCAGAGTGGATCGACTTCAATTTCTATGGCCATCAGATCGTCGCCCACCTGGCGCCTGACGAAGCAGGCGCGGTACCGGCCAACGCGGTCGATGGCCACGGCGTGCCGGTGCGCCACTTCGGCGTCGTTCTGCCGATGCACGACTGGCAGGTCGCTGCCGATAAACTCACCGCCGCCGGTGTCGAGTTCATCATCAAGCCCTATATCCGCTTCAAGGGCGAGCCGGGCGAACAGGCGACGATGTTCTTCAAGGACCCGAGCGGCAACGCCGTCGAAATGAAGGCTTTCGCCGACATCAACAACCTGTTCGCCCGCTGATAGCGAAAGGAACGCCCCATGCAAACGCTCAAGGTTGCAATCGCCGGTTTCGGCGGTGTCGGCCGCGCAACGGCCAACCTGCTGCTGCAACGTCGCGACCACTATCGCCAGATCTATGGCGTGGATGTGCGACTGGTTGCCGTATGTGGCTCACGCGCCGGCCTGGCCGATGCCAACGGCATGCAGGCTAACCAGCTGGACGACCTTCAGCCCGGGTTGTCGGGGCCGGATTTCGTGGCGGCGAGCGGTGCCGAAGTGCTGATCGAGGCCGGCCCCAGCGATTTTCGCAGCGGCGGGCCAAGCCTGGACTACCTCTGTGCGGCGCTGTCCGCCGGGCGGGACTGCATCGTCATCTCCAAGGGCGCGCTGGTGCATAGCGGGCCGCGTCTGCGCGAACTGGCCCGCGCCTCCGGTGCGCAGCTGAAACTCAGCGGTGCGGCCGCAGCCGCCCTGCCCACACTCGACCTGCTCGAACACAGCCTGGCCGGCTGCAAGGTGCTCAGCGTCGAGGGCATTCTCAACGCCACCACCAACTACCTGCTCGACGCCATGCGCACCCAGGGTCTTGGTTTCGATGCAGCACTGCGCGAGGCACAAGCCGGCGGTTTCGCCGAAGCAGACACGCGCAACGATACCGAAGGTTGGGACACTGCCTGCAAACTCCTGCTGCTGGCCAACTTCGGCCTTGGCGCCCAGCTGACAATGGCTGACGTCGAGGTCGATGGCATCCTTTCTGTCACCGCGCAGCGTATCGAAGCCTGGCAAGCACAGGGCCTGGTTCCCCGCCTGGTCGGCAGCCTCAGCTACGTGGACAGTGCGATCCGCGCCAGCGTCGGGATCAAGACCTATCCGCTGTCCGATCCCTTCGCCCAGGTGAACGGTAAGAACAAGGCGATCCGCATCAACAGCGACGCCATGGGCGAGACGATCGCCATCGGCGGCGGCGCTGAACCCCTCGCCACCGCCGCTGCGGCGCTGAAGGACTTCGAACATATTCTCCAGGCCAGGGGGCACTCCCCCCTCCTTTACTGACGGACAGTGCCAATGACCGAATGCACCCTGCAAGCCATCCGCCACGTCGGTTTCGAGGATCTCGGCAGCTTCGAGGCGCCGCTGCGCGCTGCCGGCTACCAGATCGAGTACATCGACGCCGCGGAACGTGACCTCAGTCAACTCGACCCGCTCGCAGCCGACCTCCTGGTGGTGCTTGGCGGCCCTATCGGCGTCTATGACCACGACCGCTACCCGCTCGTCTCCGCTGAACTGGAAATACTGCGCGCACGGCTGGCAGCCGATAAGCCGACGCTGGGCATCTGCCTCGGTGCGCAGCTGATGGCTGCGGCATTGGGCTCCACCGTCTACCCAGGGCCAGCCAAGGAAATCGGCTGGTCGACGCTGGAGCTGGCAGCCTCCGACTATCAGCCACTTGCCGCCCTGCACGACGTCGCCGTGCTGCATTGGCATGGCGATACCTTCGACCTGCCGGAAGGCTGCACCCTGCTCGCCTCGACCCCGCTGTGCCGCCAGCAGGCCTTCGCTCGCGGGCAAAACGTGCTGGGCCTGCAATTTCACCCGGAAGTGCGAGGCGACCGCTTCGAACATTGGCTCCTGGGCCATGCCAGCGAACTGGCCAGCTCGGGCAGCGATCCCGTCACCCTGCGTCACGACGCCAAGCGCCATGCCAGAGCCCTTGAGCAAGCGGGCGCCATGATGCTCGGCGATTGGCTGGCCAAGCTGAAGCACTGAGCACAGCAGGAGGCCCGAGCCTCATGACAAGGCCCGGGCATCGCCGGCTCATTCAGCGGCTGCATCCTGTAAACACTTCGTAAATGCGATGGATTTTCATTAACTCACCTAGTAAAAGATAGCTTGCTTTCGATCCTGCCCGGAGCAGCGTTTGCCGCTGCTCGTCTCGACCCGGAGTCCAGCATGTCTATCCGCTCCCACCTGCAACGCACTGCGGCGGCGATTACCACGTCGCTGCTGCTCGCCTTGCCCCTGCACGCCAGCGAACGCACGCTGGACAGCGCCTACGGTCCAGTGAAAATCAGCGGCACTGCGCAGCGCGTGGTGGCACTGGGCGACAGCGCCCTGGATGCGGCGCTGTCACTCGGCATAAAGCCGGTCGGCACCCTGGCCAGCCGTGGCGGCGACGACGTACCGGGCTATCTCAAGACCACGACAGACAAGATCACCCTGGTGGGCAGCGTGCGCGAACCCAACCTGGAGGCCATCCTGCGCCTGCAGCCGGACCTGATACTGGCCTCCAGCGACCTGTCACGCGATCTGTACGCCAAACTGAGCCTGATGGCGCCCACCGTGGTGCCCACCGGCAATTCCTTCCAGGACTGGCGCAAGACCTACTTGACCTACGCCCAGGCCCTCGGGAAACAGGAAGAAGGCCAACAACGCCTCGCCGAAATCGACAAACGCAGCGCCGAACTGCGCCAGCGTCTGCCGCAGGGCCAGGCAGTCAGCGTGGTGCGCTGGAACCCGCAAGGGCCGGTGATCATGTCCAGCCACCTGTTCGTTGGCCAGTTGCTGAACGACCTCGGCCTGCGCGCCAACGAACTGGCCGCAGCCCAGGCGCAGAAGCCGCACAGCGACGTGCTGAGTCTGGAGAACCTGTCACGCATCAATGCCGACTGGATATTCCTCGCAACGCTCAATCCAGATGGTCGCAAGGCCCTGGAAGACGCGCGCAAGCAGCCTGCCTTCACTCGCCTGTCAGCCGTCGCCGACGGTCATGTGGTGACCGTCGACGGCCAGATCTGGAGCAGCAGCTCCGGTTACCTGGCGGCTCAACAGGTACTCGATGACGTGGAGAAGGCTCTGCTCGACTGATGCTCGCTGCACGCCTTTCCGTCCCTCAGGCGCTGAGCTACTCGGCTGTGTGCCTGTTGCTTTTGTGCGTCACGAGCCTGCTGTTAGGCGCGGGTGATATCGGCATCCTGCCCAGCCTGCAAGCCCTGCTCGGCGGCAGCGATGAGGATGCTCGCTTCATCGTCTTCGAACTGCGCTGGGTGCGTACCGAACTGGCCCTGTTGGTCGGCCTCGCCCTGGGCGCGGCCGGTGTGCTGCTGCAAGCGGTGACGCGCAACCCGTTGGCCGAACCTGGATTGCTTGGAGTCAGCGCCGGTGCCTCGTTCGCCGTGGTCCTGGCGATCAACCTGGGCGCCTCGGCTGCCAGCCTGCATCTGGGCGTCGCCATGCTGGGTGCGCTGGTGGGCTGCGTGCTGGTGCTGCTGGTCACGCGCATGCGCGGCGTCGGTGACGACCCCGTACGCATGGTGCTGGCCGGCGCCGCTTTCTCCGGCATGCTCGGCGCGCTCAGTAGCCTGCTGCTGTTATGGGATCAGCGTACCGCCGATGAAATGCGCTTCTGGGTCATCGGCGCCTTGGCCGGTCGCCCGTTGGACACGCTCGACTGGAGCCTGCCCGGACTGATCGGCGGACTGTTGGTAGCGCTGCTGGTGGTGCGTCCGCTGGCTGCCCTGGCGCTGGGCGAGCACGTTGCCAGCGGCCTCGGTCACCATCCGCAACTGACGCGCCTCGGCACCTTACTTGCGGTCGCAATCCTGGTCGGCACCGCCACCGCTGCCGCCGGCCCCATCGCCTTTATTGGTCTGATCGTGCCCTATATCGCCCGTCGCCTGGTCGGCTCGGACATCCGCCGTACCCTCGGCCTGAGCATGCTGCTCGGCCCCTGCGTCCTGCTGCTGGCCGACGTCATCTCACGCCTGCTGGTACGCCCCTACGAACTGCCGGTGGGCGTGGTGGCCGCCTTCGTCGGCGCGCCGATCCTGATTGCCGTGGTGCGCAACCACCGCCTGCCGACCTTGTGACATGAACATTTCCTCTTCACGCCCCCTGCTCGCCCCGGCCAGCCATCACCTGCTGCGCCTGGGCCGCTACAGCCTGCTGCTGCACAGGCGCAGCATGGTCATCGCATTGACCCTCAGTCTGCTGCTGGCCACTGTCGCCACCTGGATACTGGCGGCCGGCGATGACGCCCTCACGCCCAGCAAAGCCCTGCTGGCCGCCTTCGGTCAGGGCGAGGCGCTGCAGGTGTTCCTGATTCAGGAGTTGCGCATGCCCCGGCTGATCGCCGGCCTGCTCAGCGGCGCCGCTCTCGGCGCTGCCGGTTGCCTGCTGCAGACTCTGGCGCGCAACCGCCTGGCCACGCCGGGGGTGCTCGGTATCGACAACGGCGCCACCGCCTTCGCCGTCGCCTCCATCGTCGTCGTGCCTACCAGCCTGGCGCCCTCCGCCCTGGCGCTGAGCGGCGCCGCCAGCGCTGCGGTACTGACCTTTGCCCTGGCCGCCGGCGGTGGCGCACGCGGCTATCGCTTCATCGTCGTTGGCATCGCCATCGGCGCATTGTTCGGCGCGCTGACTAATCTGATGCTGGCACGCAGCGACATGGACGCCGCCAACGCCGCCTACCCCTGGACGGTCGGCAGCCTCAATGCACGCCCGGCCGACTCGGTTCTGCTACTCGGCATCGGCCTGGCCGTGGGCCTACCGCTGGCCAAGCTGCTGGTCAATGCTCTGAGCCTGATGCGCTTTTCCGACAACGTCGCCATCGGCCTCGGTGTGCGCCTGCAACGCATGCGCCTGCTCACCCTGGCGCTGTGCGTCTGGCTCACGGCGCTGGCCGTTGCGGTGGTCGGTCCGGTCGGCCTGATCGCCCTGGCTGCGCCGGAAATGGCGCGCCACCTGTGCAACCGACACGGCGTGCCGGTGCTCAACGCGGCGCTGTCAGGCGCACTGATGATGATCCTCGCAGACTGGCTCGGTCGTACCCTGCTGGCGCCCATCGAAATCCCGGTCGGCATCATCGCTGCTGTGGTCGGCGGCCCCTACCTGCTGTGGATTCTGCTACGCCAGGCCCCAAGGAGCTCGACATGACCCTGCCTTCCTCACTGCTCGGCGACGCGCGCCAGTCCGACGTGCGCCTCGAAGCCCGCGACCTGAGCATGGGCTACGCCCAGACCCGCATCATCGAAGACCTTGACCTGATAATTCCCAGCGGGCAGGTCAGCGCCATCGTCGGCCCCAACGGCTGCGGCAAATCCACCCTGCTGGCCGGCCTGGCTCGCTTGCACAAACCCTTATCAGGCAGCGTCCTGCTCGACGGCAAGGCCATCGGCAGCCTGCCATCGCGTGAAGTGGCGCGCAGCCTTGCCCTGCTGCCGCAAGATGCCAGCGCCCCAGACGGCCTGACGGTCAGCGAACTGATCCGCTTCGGCCGCCAGCCGCACCAGAGCCTGCTGCGCCAGTGGAGCGAGGAAGACCAGGCCATCGTCGATGCGGCACTGGTCGCCGCCGATCTGCTGGAACTGGCCGACCGGCCGCTGGAGTCGATGTCCGGTGGTCAGCGCCAGCGCGCCTGGATCGCCATGGCCATCGCCCAGGCCACGCCTCTGCTACTGCTCGACGAACCCACCTCGGCACTGGACCTGGGCCATCAGATCGAAGTGTTCGAACTGATCCGCCAACTCGCTGCAGCCGGCAAGACCATCGTCATGGTGGTACACGACCTCTCCAGCGCCTGCCGCTATGCCGATCACCTGATCGCCATGCACCAGGGCCGGATCGTCGCCAGCGGCTGCCCGGATGAGATCGTCACCTCGGAGCTGGTCGAGCGTCTTTACGGCGTACGCTGCACGCTGCTGCGCGATCCGCTGAGCGGCACGCCAGTAATTGCCGGGGTGAGCAAGCTCTGAGCTTGAGGAAATGATCTCGCCATCATCTTAAAGATATGTAGGCAATCACCTCATGGGATAAGTCGCTATCTCTTACATGAAAATAGTTTTTACGGGCCAATCAATCAGTTATACGTGCAAAATGAGTTGAGGTCGCTCAAGCCAAGAATGCGTATTCTTTGAGCACGGAAGAGGTCTGGACTATGGTCCAAACAACTCCACTTCGAAGGGACTCGGCCGATGAAGCCCATCACGAGAATCGCCGCATTATTGGCGCTTTCGCATTTCGCTGCACCGGCTTTCTCGGCAGGCGAGTTGCAAGGTCAACTCAACGTTCAGATCACCATCGGCACCGGTTGTACGGTAACCAACGGCACGGCCGACGGCTCCAGCAACACCTTCGGCTCACTGTCCTTCGGTGAATACAACGACCTCGCCAACCTGATCGACGGTCGCTCCTTCGGCAGCGCCGGGGGCAGCTCGTTTGGCTTGCAATGCAGCTTGGGAACCGACTACAGCGTTGCACTGAGCGCCGGGCAGAACGCTTCCGGCAGCCAAAGGCGCATGATCAATGCCGGTGAGTACGTCGCCTACAACCTCTATCAGGACAGCAGCCGCACCGAACCCTGGGGAGACGGCGGCGCCACAGGCACAGTGCTTTCCGGCACTGGCACCGGCGTCAACGAAGAAGTGATCGTCTACGGCCGCGTGCCCTCACAGACCACCCCAAGCCCAGGTACCTACACGGACACCGTACAAGTCACCATCGCCTGGTAGGTACCACGCACTCAAGGCAAGAGGATCTCGAATTTTTCCGGGAAGAATAGCCATGCGCTGCCTGATCGCCTCCCTGCTTTTGATGGCTCCGGCAGTCCTGCCGGCAGTCGACAAGACCGCCACCATCGGCCTGAATGTCGAGGTGTTACCGGCCTGTCAGGCGGGCAGCAGCGGCGGTTCGGGCGCCAGCTTCGGGACCCTGGATTTCGGCACCCACCTCAGACTCGACAACCTGGTTACCCTGGTTGGTCAACCAGACGCAGGTGCCCTGCGCGTCAATTGCCAGCAGAACATCCCCTATCGCGTACTGATCAATGCCGGCTACAGCGGCACCACCAGCAATCGGCAGATGGTCGGTCCCGGCTCCGCCGTAGTCAGCTACAACCTTTACACCGGCGCGGACTACGCCACCGTCTGGGACAACAGCACGGGAGTCAGCGCCACCGGCAATGGCCAGGATCAGTGGCTGGCAATCTACGCCCGCGTGCCGGCACAGAATGCCCCGCCTCCCGGAAGCTACAGCGATACTCTGACCGTCACGGTGAGTTGGTGATGCCGTGCTGGGCACATTCACTCATGGTCACTCGCCTGCTCTGCCTGACCGTACTGGCCATGGGCGCTTTGTCTGCTCGTGGCGACACGGGCATCAACGATCAGATCGTCAGCCAGAGCTTCCAGTTGCGCGCGGAAATCGTACCGGGCTGTCTGCTGGGCGCTGGCGGCAGCGACGCCACCTCGTTCGGCAACATTTCATTCGGCCAGGTCAGCACCCTGCCCAGCAACCTGGATGCGGCCAGCACGCCAGACAACGGGTCCATCGTACTGCAGTGCTCTCCCGGCACTGCCGTCACGCTGTCGCTAAATGCCGGGCTCAATACCGGCAGCGTGGCCGGCGGACGCTACCTGGCGCGTGGCGCGGAGCGCCTGCGCTACCAGCTGTACCAGGACGCCGCACGCAGCATCATCTGGGGCGACGGCAGCAACGGAGGCACGCGCATGAGCATCAATTTCCCTGTTGGCGGCGCCACCCAGACCTACACGGTCTATGCCCGCCTGTTCAGTGTCAGCCCGTTGCCTTCGGCCGGCATCTATACCGACACCGTCACCGTGACCGTGAGTTATTGACCCATGAGCACACGCCCCCTCTTCGCCTGCTGCCTGGCGCTGACCACAGCGCTGGCGAGTCTGGCCACACAGGCTGCCAGCTCCATCCTGATCTGGCCGATCAATCCGCTGATCGAAGCCGATCGACAGAAATCAGCCGCGCTGTGGCTGGAGAATCGCGGGCAGGAACCAGTGGATGTGCAGGTGCGCGTACTGGCCTGGGAGCAGGAGGAATTCGAAGATCGCCTGACGTCGCAGAAGCAGGTCGTGGGCAGCCCGCCAATGGCAACGCTGCAACCGGGCAAGCGGCAGCTGGTCAGGCTGGTCAACCTGGAGCCGCCGAGTGCCGGCACGCTGCGCACCTACCGTGTGCTGGTCGACGAAGTTCTGCCGCCACAACCGCGGCCGTCCCAATTGGGCGTGCAATTCCAGATGCGTTACTCGGTGCCCTTGTTCGTGGTCGGACCTGGGGCCTATCTGGATGACGGTGCGCGAGATGCGCCAGGCCAGGGCCAGCCACTGGCTCCCGATCTGCGCTACCGCGTCGTTGACGGTAGCAACGGCGCCTTCCTTTACCTGCGCAACCTCGGCCCCGCCCCGGCCCGGCTATCCCAGGTCGATCTATCGCGAGACAGCGGCAAACAGCCACTGGCCGAAGGGCTTCTCGGTTATGTACTACCTGGTGCGCAGATGCGCTGGCCTCTGCCGACAGGCGTGCGCAGCGGCCAGGTGCAGGCACGCGTCAACGAAAGTCGACACAAGCAGCCGCTGGCCGCTGAGTAGATCGCTGGTACTGCTGCTACTGGCCACCTTGCTGTCAGTCCCGTCAGCCCATGGCGATGACGCACAGCAGTTCGCCGAGGCGCAGTTGCTCTACCTGGAGTTGATCGTCAATGAGCTGTCCAGCGGCAAGGTGGTGGAAGTGAGAGAACATCAGGGCCGGTTATTCGCCCAGCGCGCCGACCTGCTCGCCGCAGGCGTGCGCCTGCCCTCGGAGACGACGCCCTGGGTCGCTCTGGACCGGATCGATGCCCTGCGCAGCGAATATCAGCAGGACAGCCAGCGCCTGCTACTCACCCTCCCCAGCGAATGGCTGCCACATCAGCGTTTCGGCCCCAGCAGCCTGAGCGAGCCGATGCAGGCGCAGAGTGCGTTCGGCGTGCTGTTCAACTATGACCTCTACTACAGCCACACCGACAACGCTGGCCACTACGCCAACACCTGGCTGGAACAGCGGGTGTTCGACGGTTTCGGCATGATTTCCAACACGGGCGTCCATCGCCACAGTTTCTCCGGGCCGGGCTATCGCGATGGCTATACCCGCTACGACAGCACCTGGCGCTTCAACGATCAACAACGCATGCTCAGCCTCAGCGCTGGCGACCTGATCACCGGCGCGCTGACCTGGAACAGCGCGGTCCGCCTTGGCGGGCTGCAGATTTCACGCAACTTCTCTTTGCGCCCGGATCTGATCACTTACCCATTACCGCGGTTCGATGGCGATGCTGCAGTGCCCAGCACCGTTGATCTGTTCATCGACGACGCCCGCCTCGGTCAACAGGAGCTGCGCCCCGGTCCCTTTACCCTCAACACCGTGCCTTACATCAGCGGCGCCGGCACCGCGACGCTGGTGACCACGGATGTGCTGGGGCGCCAGGTCTCCACCACCGTACCCTTTTATGTGACCGATACCCTGCTGCGCCAGGGGCTTTCGGACTTCTCCCTGTCGCTGGGCAAACTGCGCCGCAACTATGGCGTGGACGATTTTTCCTACGGCAGCCTGGTGAGCAGCGGCAGCCTGCGCCACGGCGTGACCGACAGCCTCACCCTGGAGAGCCATGCCGAAGCCGGCGCAGGCCTGCGCCAGGCTGGTATCGGCGCTACCGTCGGACTTGGTCTGATGGGCACCCTGACCAGTTCCGTGAGCCAGAGCAGCGGTATCGGCAACGGCCAACAGTACAGCCTTGGCTATAGCTACTACGCGCGTCGCTTCGGTATCACCGCGCAGCGCATCCAGCGCACCTCGGGCTATGCCGACCTGAGCGTCGCGAACGCCCTGGATAACGACCTGGCCGGCGGCCCGCTGAGCAAGATCCTCGATCAATTGACCTTCAGTTTCAGCCCTGAGGGGCTCGGCTCATTCGGCATCGGCTACTTCGCCAGTGAGGAACAGACCGGACAGCGCACGCGCCTGCTCAACCTGTCCTGGTCACGCAGCCTGTGGGGCAGCGCCAGCTTCTTTCTCTCCCTCAACCGCCAGCTGGACGACGCCTCGCATGCCATCCAGGCACAACTGGTCATCCCATTCGACCTGTACTCCACGCTGACCACAGGCGTGGAGCGAGACAGCAACGGTAACCAGCGCGCACGCGCCAATTACAGCCGCAACCCACCCAGCGACGGCGGTCTGGGGTGGAACCTTGGCTATGCCGGCGGCGACAATGAATACCGCCAGGCTGACCTGACGTGGCGCACCCAACATGCACAGGTGCAGGCAGGCGCCTACCAGAACGACGGCATCACTACCCGGTGGGGCGGCGTCAGCGGCTCGCTGGTTGCCATGCAGGGACAGGTATTCGCCAGCAACCGGATCGACGACGCCTTCGTGCTGGTCAGCACCGAGGGTTATTCAGATGTGCCCGTGCGCTACGAACATCAATTGCTGGGTCGTACCGACTCGGCAGGTTACCTGCTGGTGCCCTGGGTGCCGTCTTACTACCCCGGCCAGTACGAAGTCGACCTGCTGAATCTGCCGAGCAACCTGCAACTGTCGGAAACCCAGAAGCGCATCGCCGTGCATCAGGGCAGCGGCGCATTGCTCGCCTTCCCCATGGAGATGAGCCTGTCAGCCAGCATCCAGTTGGTCGACGGCCTGGGACAGCCACTGCCCCGCGGCAGCCAGGTGCTGCATCGTCCCAGCGGTCAGCGCACCTACATTGGCTGGGACGGCCAGCTGTATTTCGAAGGGCTGGCGAAGGACAACCAGTTGGAAGTAGAGCTGGCCGATGGCAGCCGTTGCAGCAGCCGGTTCTCGCTGGACGACAGTGCCATGGAAATAGCCGTGATCGGCCCCCTCACCTGCCTGCAGCAGGACGCTCAGCCATGATCCGCAGGCTGATTCACGCACTCCTGCTGTGCGGCGCACTGGTAAGCGTACCGACCTACGCCTGCAACACTTATGCGGGGGGCTCGGTCAATCTGGGCAATACCAACTCTCTGAGTTTGCGCACCACACAGCAACAAGCAGCAGCCGGCGCGGGCCTGGCCTGTCCGGGATTACTTCAGGTACTGGCGGGTGCATATGTCCGGGTCACGCTGCAGACCCCCGGCACCCTGGCCCTGCAAGATGGCCAGGGCAATCAGATCCCTTTTCAGGTGTTTCAGGACGCTGGCTACAACCAGGCGCTGGTAGCCGGCCAACCGCAACAGCTCGGTGCAATCAACCTGCTGGCGCTCGGTGGCAACTCCACCGCCATCGGCCTGTATTTTCGTACCAACCCCGGCCCCAACGTGCCAGCCGGCACCTACACCGCCACAATCACCCTGCGCTGGGACTGGGCGATCTGTACCGTCGGCGCGCTCAATATCTGCGCCTGGAACCGCAGCCCCGGATTGACGCAAACCTGTGTATTGATCTGCGGTGCCCCTACCAACTGGGGTACGGGCTCACTCGCCACTCTGACCATCACTCTGGTGGTCAGCAAAGCCTGCCGCGTCGATACCTTGCCCAACGTGGACTTTGGCGCCAATGCCCTGATCAGCCAGTTCAACGCGCAGCAGCGTACCTTCGCCGTCACCTGCACCAATACGGAGGGCTACACGCTGAGTTTCGACAATGGGCAGAACTATCAGGCGCCCTGGCGACGCCTGACCAATGGTAGCCAGTTCATTCGCTACAACCTCTACTACAGCGGCAGCAGCCTGATCTGGAACGCCGCCTCACCGCTGACGACCAGCGGCACGGGTAACTCGCAGAGCTTCAACTACCAGGCGATTCTGGACCCCGGGCAAGCCAACGCGCCGGTGGGCGTCTATACCGACAACGTGCTGCTGATCATCAACTACTGAAGCATTACCAGTAGATCACCAGCGTCGAGCCGGCATCACCGCCGGCAGGCAGCACCATCGAGGTCGCCTCTGCATTCAGGCTCGACGTTAAGGCTCGCCCGTGAGCGTCCTGCACCTGATAGACGGCATGCTCACAGTCACGCGCGGACAGGTGCGCGGCAGCAGCATCGCCACGAACAGCAACCTCGCAACGCTTCAGAATGGTCAGGCTGATCTGTAGCTGCCCGCTGATCTGCTCAGCAAGAGAAAGATTGGCAGTGGCGCACAGCGCGGTGGCCACGAACAAGGCAAGAAATCGGTGAAACGACATGATGACGGTCTACGGTAAGGCTGGCCTGCTGCGGTGAAGGTCAAAATCCATCCGTAGAAACGGTCACGACATCAGGATGTGGACCGCAGGCAGGAGAATACGGTGATATCACATTGAAATCACCATCATTCCGACGAACGTGGTTCAGGCCAAGGGTTGCGCGACGAAGCGCTTGCCCGGCACCACGATCTGCTCCTGCGCGGCGATCAACGGCAGATCGCGCGCGCCGTCCGCAGTCTGCTCGACCAAGGCGTACAGCGTTGCCGTGGCCAGTTCCAGCGCTTGCGGCAATGCCTGCCCGGCCAGCAACCGGCCCAACAACGTGGCCGAGAACACATCGCCCATGCCATTCGGCAATGGATGCAGTGCCAGGCGCGGGGTGCGTACCAGCCAGGCGCCCTCGCCGTTCACCGCCAGCGTGCCCAATTCGCTTTCAGGGATGTCCGGCGTCGCCAGGCTGGTGACGATGACCACGTCAGGGCCTCGACCGCGCAACTGCCGAGCGATCTTCACCGCCTCCTGCAAACTGGCCGGTTTCGAGCCCGTGAGCAGTTCGAACTCGAACTGATTGGGCGTTATGATATTGGCGAAAGGAATCGCCTGATCGCGCAAAAAATCGGGAATCGCCGGGTTGACGAACACGCCGCGCCCGACGTCGCCCATCACCGGATCGCACAGGTAACGCAGCGCCGGGTTGTGCTGGCGAATCTCGCCCACCGCTTCAAGGATCACCCGCCCCGTATCAGCATCGCCCAGGTAGCCGGACAGTACCGCCGACAACCGCGGCAGCACCCCGCGCTCACGCAACCCCAACAGCACCTCGCGCACATGCTCGGCACCGAACACCTGCCCGCGAAACTGGCCGTAACCGGTGTGGTTGGAGAACTGCACCGTGTGAATCGGCAGCACCTCGAAGCCCAAGCGCTGCAACGGAAACACCGCAGCAGCATTGCCGACATGCCCCCAGGCGACATGCGACTGAATGGAAAGAACGAGGGGCGGTAGCGTGGCGCTCATGACGATCTCTGTTGGCTGGGTACGACGGGGCACAGATTATTCGTCAAGCGGCCTGGGTATACCACTACCTGCTCAAGCGCCGAGCTGTCAGAGACGGCTCCCGGTGACTGAGTCATGTCTCGACAGCTTGAACGCCTCGGCAAGCCAGAGACTTGAGGTGCACTACAAAGACTTGCCGACACCCCGGACAGCGCCTCTCGAACCGGGCGCCCGACGAATGGGTAATTACTGCATTGACATATCGGTAAATCTCGATACTATGCCCCCCCATGGAACTGATCAATGTATTCAAAGCCCTCTCGAATCCCACCCGCCTTGGAATCCTCAAGGGGTTGAAGGATCCGGTTAAGAACTTTCCTCCGCAAGATGAAGGGGACGTTCATACCGTGGGTGTGTGCGTCAGCAGTATTCAGGAAGGTGTCGGTCTGTCGCAGTCGACGGTGTCCGACTACCTCGCGACGCTGCAACGTGTAGGCCTGGTCGAAGTCCGTCGGATCGGACAGTGGACCTACTACAAGCGCAATGAAGCCAATATCCGTGCTTTGGCCGAACTCATAGGCAAGGAGCTGTAATTTTTTGACCCGACATATCGACACTTCTCGATATCCCTTTTAACCGAAACAAGGACTGACAACCGAGAGCCCCCAGGCAACGGCGCGTGTTTTTTTACATCAACACATCGAAAATTCTCTATATCCCTTTTTCTAGAAACGAGGAAACACAATGAAAGCGCAAGTACTCAAATCCTTTGGCGGCCCGAACGCATTCGAACTGAGCG